>CAWHBH010000046.1:0-32549 GCA_963827525.1 uncultured Thermoleophilia bacterium | reverse complement strand
AGAGCTCGCGCTGCGGCGTGCTCGACCATTCGATCCCGTCGGCCGTGACGACGACATCCTCCTCGAGGCCGATGTAGCCGCGGCCCGGCACTGCCGTTCCGAACTCGAGCGTGAAGACGTTGCCCTCTTCGACGATGCCGAGCGGCGCCGAGCCGTAACGATCCCAGCGCGGGCAGGCGTCCCGCCGTCGTGCGCAGTGCGGCCGAGTTATGCCCCAGCGCGTACATCGGCTCGGGGAAGCCTGCCGCGATGAGGCTCTCGCGGGCTGCAGCGTCGACTTCCGAGCCGACGACGCCAGGCCGAAGTACCGCGGCGCCCGCATCTACGGACGCCCAAAGCGCGTCCCACGCCCGCAGCACGTCGGGTGGGGCTGCACTCTCACCCTCGTCGAGGAAGTACCAGACGCGCTGCAGATCGCTGCAGTAGTCGTCGCGCTCGACTCCGAAGTCGACGTGCAGGAGCTCGCCGCGGCGTGTGCGGAGCTCGCCCGGCGCCGTGTGGCCGACCTCTTTCTCCGGCCCCGCGTTGACCGCCGGGCAGTGCTCGCGGCCCCAGGCGTAGCCCAGCCCGCGGCTCGCGATGTCTGCGTGCATCAGCCCTGCGATCTCGAGCTCGGTCATCTCAGGCTGGAGCTTTGCGGTCACGTTCTCGAAGATCTCCTCGGTCGCCTCAGTAGCGCTACGGATCCGCGCCACCTCGGCCGGCGACTTTCTTCCGCGCAGGGCGTTCACGATCGCCTCGGAGGAGACGAGGCGGTCCGCGTACGGGCTTCCGGCAAGCGTTTTCTGAAGAACGAGCCAAAGGCCGTGTGTGAGACCGTCGGCAGCCGGGTCGCTTTCCGAGTAGTTGAGCGCGATGGATCGCGGCGCCAACCGCTCGATTGCGGAGCGGAGTGCAGGCGCAGCTCTCGTCGTAGCCGATGACCTCGGAGTAGACGCCGAGCTCCTCGACGTTGGGCGCGTCGAAGCGTCCGACGATCGCCACCCGCTCACCCGTCTGCGAGATGAGGAAAGCCCCCTGCCAGGCGCAGTACGTGCCGGCGATCAGATCGAGGCTGGGATCGGGAGTCAGCAGCGTCTCGCGGACGAGCGTGAGCC
Organism: uncultured Thermoleophilia bacterium; assembly: GCA_963827525.1. Classification (GTDB taxonomy): domain Bacteria; phylum Actinomycetota; class Thermoleophilia; order Gaiellales; family Gaiellaceae; genus GMQP-bins7. The sequence goes on along the minus strand of CAWHBH010000046.1, from coordinate 31,452 downwards.
AGAGGTCGGCGTCCTGCTCGCGGAGGATCTCGACCGCCTGGTCGAGCTTCTCGCGCACGAGCTGCCCGCCGGAAGCCACGAGCGGACGCTACCAGCGGATCTCTAGCGCTCGAGGATCGCTTCGAGGCTGTAGTACCCGGGGATCGGCACCTTGGGTGTACGGAGCGCGCGTAACAGAGATTGCCTGGTCGAGAGCCCCGGGTAGCGGTGTCCGAACCGGAAGAGGAATGGGTCGAGGAGCGGGAACCACAGCGGACGGCGCTCGAAGGCCAGCACTTCGAGGCCACTGGCCAGCATCAGAGCGCGCACGCTCTGGACGTCCGTGTACTCGCGGAGATGTGATGTGTCGAGCACCGACTCGCCATCGCGTTTGCGGAAGTACCACGCCCACGGCTTCTTGAAGACGGTCGTCAAATACGCCCGTCCTCCCGGGCGAAGCAGCCGCCGGATCTCCATCGAGGTACGCGCCCTCGTCCGGGACGTGCTCCATGACCATCGTGGAGCAGACGAAGTCGAGTACTCCGTCGGCGATCTCCGGAATGCGGTCGGCGGGCCCGACGATGGTCTCGATCCACGGGAAGCGTGCCGAGACGCGGGCCAGTCGCGCCGCGGCGAGATCGACTGCGTACACGGGGCGATGTGGGCCGATGAAGCCGCCGCGCTCGAGAGCGGGGAAGAGGGGGCCGTCACCGCAACCGAGGTCGGCCAGCGCAAGCGGACCGGGCGGGAGATGGCGCTCGAGCAGGCGGGGGAGCTCCGCCGCCTCGAAGTGGAGCGCGGTCTCCGTGTACTCGTCGGTCACGAACGCGAGGTTACGCGCGCTCGGGTCTGCAGTCGCCCGTCTCCCCTTCGCAGCATCCGACCTTGAATCGGCAGCGCGGACACTGCCAGGTGCCGTGCCGCCACTCCATCGAGACGCCGCAGCGAAGGCACGGTTCGGAGGTCTCCTGGCGCGGCTCGGCACTCACCCGCTCCACCGTAGCCCGCAAGGAGGACGGCTACGATGACCCGCGCGGCGCCGTGGCCGAGTGGTTAGGCAGAGGCCTGCAAAGCCTCGTACAGCGGTTCGAGTCCGCTCGGCGCCTTCGCTACCGACGCAGCTCCTGCTCTTCGATCGGATTCGGCTTCGCGACGTAGGCGACAGCGCCTCCGACCGCGGTGCCCATCCAGACGATTGCCGCGCCGAGCAGTGGGGAGTCGTCGGCGGCGATCAGGTGGAACGATTCGAAGCCGACGAGCGCGAATGCCCCGAGCACGGTCGAGATCAGCCACCCAAAAAAAGCTCCGACCGCAATACGCTTCCAGTATCCGCGCACTGCGTCGCGGAGAGCAAGCACCGAGACGTGCACGCGTGTAAGCCAGACCGTCATTGCCCCCTCTCCTTCTCCCGCGGTCACCTCCCTTGATAGCAGTTGCGCGCGGGGTCGCGCAGAGCAGCCTGACTCCGGCCAGCTCGCCGGGAAGATGGAGAGTGTGCTACTGAAGGGGACGACGTCCTAGTGCGTTCGACGAGCCGCGCGGCCTCGACCCGCTAGGCAGCAAGCGAACGCACCTCATAGCAGCACGGCTCCACCTTGCGGTCGGGCCGTGCGGCTGCGTTCCTGCCAGTAGGGTTTCGCCCGATGACGGCGATCCGAATCGACGGGAAGGCGCTCGCAGCCAAGCTTCGCGCGCAGGTCGCCGAGGACGTGCGAGCGTTCGGCGAGCCGGTTTGTCTCGCGACCGTCCTCGTCGGCGACGACCCGGCGTCGCATGTCTACGTCGGCAAGAAGCACGACGCGTCAGCCGAGGCGGGTATCGACTCGCGCGATCACCGTTATCCGTCGGACACGCCCGAGAGCGAGATCCTCGATCTCATCGCGGAGCTGAATGCCGACGACGATGTCGACGGCATCCTCGTCCAGCTCCCGCTTCCCGAGCACATGGACGAGGCGAAGGTCACCCGGCTCGTCGATCCCGAGAAGGACGTGGATGGGTTCCATCCTCTGAACGCCGGAAGGTTGTTCCTCGGCGAGCCGCTCTACGTGCCTGCGACCCCACTCGGCGTGATGGCGATGCTTGCGGAATATGGCGTCGAGCCGAAGGGCAAGGAGGCCGTCATCATCGGGCGGAGCGAGATCGTCGGGAAGCCCATGGCGATGCTTCTGCTCGCAGAGCACGCGACGGTGACCATCTGTCATTCGCGCACGGTGGACATCGCAGCGCATGCACGCCGGGCCGACATCCTCGTCGCAGCAGTCGGTCGCCCCGGCCTCGTGACGCCCGACATGGTGAAGCCGGGTGCGACCGTCATCGACGTTGGCGTAAACCGCACCGAGGCCGGTCTCGTCGGCGACGTCGACCCGGCGGTCTTCGAGGTCGCCGGCCTGATGACCCCGGTGCCGGGCGGCGTCGGCCCGATGACTATCGCAATGCTTCTGCGCAACACGTTGACGGCTGCGCAACATCGCCGCTCCGGAGTTGCGTTGCCCGGTTCCTAGGCGCTACGGTTCGCGCGTTCCAGCCATCGACGTCGGCTGCTGTAGGCCGGCGGCATGTTTGTAGGAGGACGTACGTGGAGCAGGGCACCGTCAAGTGGTTTTCGAACGAGAAGGGCTACGGGTTCATCGAGCGCGAAGGTGGGGACGACGTCTTCGTCCACTTCTCCGCGATAGGGATGGACGGCTTCAAGACCCTCACCGAAGGCCAGCGTGTGGAGTTCGAGGTCGTCCAGGGGCCCAAGGGTGCCCAGGCCGCGAACGTCGTGGCAGCGGCGAGCTGACCGCACTCGCATCAACGTAGCGGCGGGCTCCCGAGAGGGAGCCCGCCTCATTTCTGAGAGGATTTTCTGGTGGCTATCTCCCGAGACGAGGTGCTCCACGTGGCGCGGCTCGCGAGGCTCGCCCTGACGGACGACGAGGTAGCGCGGCTGACCGAGGAGCTCGACAAGATCCTCGACGCCGTCGGGATCGTCGCGGAGCTGGATCTCGCGGACGTGCCGCCGACGTCCCACCCGCTCGACCTCGTCAACGTCTGGGACGAGGACGAGCCGCACGACTCACTGAGCCTCGACGACGTCTTTGCAAACGCTCCTGCACGCGAAGGTGACATGTTTCGCGTGCCGCCGACCGTGTGATGGCGCCCGTCGTCGACACGCTTCGGCTGACCGCCGAGGACGCACTCGGGCTCGTGGAGCGGCGCGACGTGTCGTCGGCGGAGCTCCATGCCGCGTACCTGGAGGCGATCGGTGCGCGCGACGAGGAGTTGCACGCATACCTGCGCACGGTCGAGACCGCCGAGGGCTCGAGCATCCCGATCGCGCTCAAGGACGTCATCTCGACCAAGGGCGTCGAGACGACGGCGGGTTCGAGGATCCTCGAGGGGTATGTCCCCGTGTTCGACGCCACCGTCGCCGCGCGCTGCAAGGCGGCGGGTCTGACGCTGCTCGGCAAGACGAACACGGACGAGTTCGCGATGGGCTCGTCCACCGAGAACTCGGCGTGGGGGCCTTCCCGGAACCCGTGGGACCCGTCGCTCGTTCCAGGCGGTTCCGGCGGCGGGACGTCCGCCGCGGTGTCTGCGGGGCTTGCTCCCTGGGGGCTCGGCTCCGATACGGGAGGCTCCATCAAGCAGCCGTCCGCACTGTGCGGAAACGTGGGCTTGAGGCCGACGTACGGCACCGTCTCGCGCTTCGGAGTCGTCGCATTCGCGTCCAGCCTCGACCAGGTCGGCCCCGTCGCGAAGACCGTGCGCGACGTCGCGCTCCTGTACTCGATAATCGCCGGCCGAGACTCCAACGACTCGACCACGGTCGAGCTCCCCGAGCCCGTGCGGCTTCCGGATGACGAGCGGCTCGACGGCCTGCGCATCGGCGTCCCGAAACAGATCGAGTCGCTGGAGGCGATCGAGCCCGGCGTGCGCGCGGCGTTCGAGCGTGCGCTCGAGCTGGCGCGCGAGCTGGGCGCCGAGGTGGGGGAGTGCGACCTGCCGACCTCGTACCGCTACGGGATGCCGTGCTATTACCTCATCGCTCCCGCGGAGGCGTCGTCGAACCTCGCGCGCTACGACGGGGTGCGCTACGGGCCGCGCACCGACGCAGCGACGTACGACGAGATGGTCGAGCGCACCCGCGACGACGGGTTTGGCGCCGAGCCGAAACGCAGGATCATGCTCGGCACCTACGCGCTCTCTGCCGGGTACTACGACGCGTTCTACGGCCAGGCGCAGAAGGTGCGCACCCTGCTCATCCGCGAGCACCGCGAAGCCCTCGCGCACGTCGACGTCATCGCTACACCCACATCGCCGACGGTTGCGTTCCCGATCGGCGACAAGGCCGCCGACCCGCTCGCCATGTACGCCTGCGATCTCCTGACGATCCCGTCCTGTCTGGCGGGTCTTCCCGGTTTGTCCATCCCGTGCGGGCTGTCCGACGATCTCCCGGTCGGGCTGCAGCTGCTCGGACCGCAGTTCGGCGAGAACACGGTATTCCGCGCAGGCCACGCCCTCGAACAGGCGATCGGCTTCGACACGGTGCCGCTGAGGTGGCGGTCGTGACCTGGGAGCCCGTGATCGGGCTCGAGATCCACGTCCACCTGAAGACGCGGACGAAGATGTTCTGCCGCTGCCCGGTCGGATTCGGCGCGGGGGAGAACACGCAGACCTGTCCCGTGTGCCTGGGCTTTCCGGGCGCACTGCCTGTTGCAAACCGCGCGGCGATCGAATGGACGATTCTGCTGGGGCTCGCATTGGACTGCGAGATCGCGGAAAAGGCGATGTTCTCGCGGAAGCACTATCCCTACCCGGATCTGCCGAAGGGATATCAGATCTCGCAGTATGATCTACCATCTTGCATTAATGGGAAAGTAATACTTCCAACTGCAGATGGCGACCGTGTGATCGGGATCGTGCGCGCTCACCTCGAGGAGGATGCGGCCAAGACAGTGCACGTCGGCGGTCGGACGGGTCGAATCGGTGGCGCCGACTATTCGCTCATCGACTTCAACCGCGGCGGAACGCCGCTCGTCGAGATCGTCACCGCGCCGGACATCCGCTCCGCCGACGAGGCGAGGCGATTCCTCCAGCTCCTGCGCCAGACCATTGTCGAGCTCGGGATCTCGGACGCCGAGATGGAGAAGGGCGCGCTCCGCGTGGATGCCAACGTCTCCGTGCGCCCCACGGGCTCCGACGAGCTGCGCACCCGGACCGAGCTCAAGAACATGAACTCGTTCAACTTCATCGCCCGGGGAATCGACGCCGAGGTCGAGCGCCAGATCGGCGTATGGGAGGCGGGCGGCGAGGTGCGGCAGGAGACCTACGACTTCGACGCTGCGACGGGAACCCTCACCGCACGGCGCTCGAAGGAGGAGGCGGACGACTACCGGTACTTCCCCGAGCCCGACCTCGTACCCACCGCTCCACCGGCGGAGCTCGTCGAGCGGCTGCGCCTGGAGCTGCCCGAGCTTCCGGCTGCGCGCATCCGCCGGATCGAAGCCGACCTCGACCTCGAGCGCGCGACAGTACTCGTGGCCGGCGGGCTCGACGGTCTCTGGGAGGAGACCGTGTCAGCGGGGGCGGAGCGGATTGCTGCGGCGAACGTCATCGCGAACACCGTCGTCGGCGCGGGGATCGACCCCGCCGCGATCTCTCCCACCGAGCTGGCCAGGCTGGTCGACGCGCGCGATCGGATCCCGAGAGCATCGTTCGACGAAGCGATTGCAAAGGTTGGTGATCCCGGCTTCACCGCCGACCCGTATCTCTCGCAGGATGCAGTGTCAGACACAGCCGAGCTCGAGCCGATCGTCGACGCGATTCTCGAGGCCAACCCCGGTCAGGTCGAGGCGTTCCGCGGCGGCAAGGAAGGGCTCCTCGGCTTCTTCGTCGGCCAGGTCATGAAGGAGACCCAAGGCAAGGCGAACCCGCGCGTCGTCAGCGAGCTCGTCCGCTCGAAGCTAGACGCTTAGTCCTTCGGGATCTCGAGCTCGCGGCCGATGTAGAGGCCTGAGCTTTCGGCCTCCACGAACGGCGCCATCGCCTGCTGCCTGGCGGCTTCGACGTCAGACACGCGATACCGCTCGCGCGCCTCGAGCGACTCCCACGTCGAGATCCCGACGACCTCGCTGCGCTCCTCCGAGAAGCACTCGTATGCGCGCAGCATCCCCTGCGGAAACTCGCTCGGCCGCCAGGCGCGGCGGAACTCCTCGTACGTCCCCGGCTTGATCGTCCTGGTCGTGATCCAGACGACGTACTCGTCGCGCTCCATGCCGATCCTCCTCGCAGCCGAGTAGCCGGAACGTAGCGAACCGGATCCGGTCCCGCGTCGAACCACGCCCGACCCAGATGCGTGACCTGAAATTCCCGCGGGCCGGATGACGGCCACGACACGGCGCCGGATCGCCACCCTCGCGCGTCGCACAGGCTTCCAGCCTGCACGACGCGTGAGTGCGACGCCCGGCTTGGTCGTGACCGCCCCCGGCTGCGCGCGAATTTCCGATCAAGCATCCAGTCCTCGGGGAAAGGAGAAGGGAATGAAGAGGGGAGTGCTATTCCTCGCGCTCGGAGGGGCCGTCGCGGCTGCGGTACTGGCCGCGGCACTCGTCGGGGCGGTCGGCCCGTCGGGCGCGACAGCGTCGAGCCACCGTGAAGCGCCGCTGATCTCGGACGATCCGGCCGCCGACAACACGGACACCTATGCGTTCGTGAGCCCGGACAAGCCGAACACCGTCACGATCATCGCCAACTACTACCCGTTCCAGGATCCAGCGGGCGGGCCCAACTACTACCGGTTCGATCCCACCGTTCGGTACGAGCTGAAAGTCGACAACGACGGGGACGCTGAAGAGGACGTCACGTATCGCTTCCGCTTCTCGACCGCAGTCGGCAACGGGAACACGTTCCTCTACAACACCGGACAGGTCACGTCGCCCACCGACGCCGACCTGAACGTCAAGCAGACGTACTCGGTAACGCGGATCGAGGAAGGTGGTTCGTCAACGGTGTTGGGGTCGAGCCTGCCGGTTCCGCCGGCGAACATCGGTCCCCGCTCGAACCCGACGTACGATGACTTCCAGGGCGTCGCCGACCTCGGGAGCAACCGCAAGGTCTTCGCCGGTCCGCGCGACGATCCGTTCTTCGTCGATCTCGGCTCGATCTTCGACCTGGGTGGGCTGCGTCCGTTCAACGCGGCGCACATCATCCCGCTTCAGAACGAGGGTGGGGAAGACGGCGTCCGCAACTACAACGTCTTCTCGATCGCCCTCCAGGTGCCCAAGACCGATCTGCTGCAGGCGCCAATGGCGGACGGGACGATCGGCATCTACGCCAGCGCGAACCGCCAGGCGATCCGCGTTCATGAACCGACACGGAACGGTCTCCACGATCGGGTGACTGGGTGCAGGTTTCACGGCTCGGGAACCCGCTCATCAACGAGGTGGTCATCCCGCTTGGTCAGAAGGATCTGTGGAATGCGTCCGACCCGGCCGACGACGAGCAGTTCCTGAATCGGTACACGACCCCGGAGCTGGCGGGCCTGGTCAACTTCCTGTACCCGACGTTGCCGGACACCCAGACGACGAGCCGCGGCGACCTCGTCGCCGTGCTTCTGACGGGCGTGCCGGGGCTCAACTTCACCGGGTCGACGGAGGCAGACCTGCTTCGGCTGAACACGGGCATCGCACCCACGAAGAAGCCGGAGGCTCTCGGCGTTCTCGCAGGTGACCTGCAGGGCTTCCCGAACGGGCGCCGGCTCGCCGACGACGTGACGGACATCGAGATCCGCGCGATCGCCTGCGGCTACGGCTCGTTCCTCAACGGGCTGCTCGGTCTCTGCAACCTGTCGCCGAACAACACGCTCAACGACGGGGTGGACAAGAACAGGGGCAACTTCCTGAACAGCTTCCCGTACGTAGCCGCCCCGAGCCAGGGCTACGAGCACTCGGGACACAGGTAGGAGCGAAGGCGGGCGACTCGGTGAGACGGCGAACGACATTCCTCGTGGGCGGCGCGACTGCGGTCGCGCTCGCCCTCGGGGGCCTCGTCGGCGGTGTCCTCGCCGAGTCTCGCTCGGCCGCACCCTCGTCAGCCGCTCCCGTGGCGCTCGCAGAGCGGGCGCTCACGGGCGCGGCAGGCGGAATCTCGTCTTCCACCGTCACCGGGCTCGAAGAGCAGGTCCGCGGCCGGCCGAAGGACGGGGCGCTGCTCACGCAGCTCGGCTTCGCGTACCAGCTGCGTTGGCGAGAGACGGCCGACGCTTCCTATCTGCCGCGATCCGAGACGGCGCTGCGGCGGGCCGTCGAGGTCGGTTCGGAAGACGCCGATGCCGTTCTCGGCCTCGGCTCGCTCGCGCTGATCCGACACGAGTTCCGCGAGGGCTCGACTACGGACGTCGTGCGCAGCGCCTTCTTCCCGGCTCCGCGCGACCATACGGCGTCATCGGCGACGCGCTGATCGAGCTCGGCCGCTATGACGAGGCATTCCAGGCATTCGAGAGGATGGTGTCGATCAGGCCCAGCCTCGCGTCGTACGCGCGGGTCGCGTACGCGCGCGAGCTGATCGGCGATCGACTCGGGCGCGCTCAGCGCGATGCGGCTCGCACTCGAGACCGCCGCGGGTCAGCCCGAGCCGTCGGCGTGGGTGCATGTCGAGCTTGCCAAGCTCGAGCTCGGTCTCGGTCGTGCCGACGCAGCGCGGCGTCACGCACGCGCGGCTCTTCAGGCTCTGCCCGGGTATCCCAGCGCTCGATTGGAGCTCGCGAGGATCGAAGCCGCCAGTGGTCGACTCGACCGCGCGCTCGTACAGGCACGACGTGCTGCGGAGGCGATCCCGACCTCGCAAGCAATCGCTCTCTATGCCGAGCTGCTCGACCGGCAGGGCCGCTCAGCCGAGGCCGACCGTCAGCGGTCGACGGTCGCCGTCATCGATCGTCTGCTGCAAGCCAACGGCGTGCAGGTCGATCTCGAGTCCGCGGTCTATCGCGCTGACAACCTCATTCGGCCGCTCGAGACGGTCGAGCTCGCCCGGCGTGCCCGCGCGAACCGACCGTCGATCTACGGCGACGACGCACTTGCCTGGGCGCTTGCCCGTGCGGGACGTTGTGACGAGGCTCTGCCCTACGCTGAACGTGCGCTGCGCCTCGGGACACAGGATGCGCTCCTGTTCTTCCACCGGGGCTACGCGGAAGGCTGCGCGAGCAATCGAGCCGCGATGCGGGACTGGTACCGGCAGGCACTCGATCTGAACCCGGAGTTCTCGGTTCGCTGGGCACCGGTGGCGCGCGCGGCGCTGCGTAACGGTTAGCCAACGACCGCGTCTGAGCGTCCGGTTACTCTGCGCCCGTGCTTTCGAGTCGGCGCATCACGGTCATGCTGGGCGTCTTGGCGCTCTTCGTCAGTGGGTTCGCGCTTGCCTCGTGCGGGGGTGACGACGAGGCGACCGGGACGACGGAGACCGAGACGACGCAGACGACCACGACGACCACGACCGAGAGCACGACGACGACCACCACCGAGCCGGAGGTCGAGAAGCCGACGGTCGTACGCGTTGTCGTCGTGAACGGCGCGCCGAAGGGTGGGATCGTGCGCCGAACCGTCGACAAGGGTGACCGTGTCGTGATCGTCGTGAAGTCCGACGTCGCCGACGAGGTGCATCTGCACGGTTACGACATCTCTCGCGACGTCGTTGCGGGCGGCACGGCGCGGATTGCCTTTCGCGCGAAGCTGCAGGGACGTTTCGAGATCGAGCTCGAGAACCGCGGCGTACAGATCGCCGACTTGACAGTCGAGTGACCCCGCTGGCTCACGGGATCGGCGGGGTTCGCGACCTCCCGGTTCCGGAGTCGTTCTTCTTCACCACCGCGGCGATCGTCCTCGTCGTCTCGTTCATCCTGCTCGGGGCGCTGTGGCGGCGACCGCTGCTCGAGTCGCATGCGGGAGGAAGGCTGTTGCCGCCTGCGCTGAGCTCATTCGTGCTCTCGCGTGGGCTACGGGTCCTGCTCCAGACGGTCTCCGTTGGGATCCTCGTCCTCTCGCTCGCGACCGCCCTGTTCGGGACGACGATCGAGCTTCTGAATTTCGCGCCGACCTTCGTGCTACGTGATCTTCTGGCTCGGCCTTCCGCTGTTGTCGGTGACGCTCGGCAACGTGTGGAGCGCTCTCAGCCCCTGGCGCGCCATCGCGGATGCGTCCGTGTGGGTGCTCGAGCGTGGTGGCCGGGAGGCGAGGCCCGTCCTCGAGTGGTCCGGAGGCTGGGGTCGGTACCCCGCTGCAGGAGCGCTCTTCGCGTTCGTCGCGCTCGAGCTCGCGCACCCGCGGCCCGCGTATCCGCGAACACTCGGGATCGCGATCGCGCTCTACACCTACTGGGCTCTGGCGGGGATGGCCGTGTACGGACGCGACCCCTGGACGCAGGTGCGGTGAGGGCTTCGCGGTTGCATTTGGCCTCCTCGCCCGCATTGCTCCGTTCGCAGTTCGAGACGGGCGCGTCGTCGTCCGCTGGCCGTTCACCGGACTCGGTGGTGCTGAACACGTGCGGGGGACATTGGTGTTCGTCGCCGTGATGCTCGGCTCCACGAGCTTCGACGGCTTCGCCCGGACGAGCACGTGGCAGAACCTGCTCGGCAACGTCCGAGCCGATCTCGCCGACTCGTCGCTTCGGGTCGTCGATCTCGCGACGACCCTCGTGAACGTCGCCGGGCTCATCACATTCGTCGCAGTCGTCGTCCTGACGTACCTCGTGGCGGTGAGCGTGGCGCGGGACCTCGTCCACGCCGAGCGGTCGCTGGTCCCCGACTTCATCCTCCCGCTCGTTCCGATCGCCGCGGCGTACATGGTCGCCCATTACTTCTCGCTCTTCCTGATCCAGGGCCAGTTCATCATCACGCTCATCTCGGACCCGTTCGGCAAGGGCTGGGATCTGCTCGGTACGGCCGACTTCGCGCCGAATCTCGCCATCGTCTCGCCGGAGACGGTCTGGTATGTCCAGGTCGCCGCGCTCGTCGTCGGGCACGTCGCCGGCCTGGCGATTGCACACGACCGCGCGGTGGCACTCTTCGACGACCGGCGGGCAGCTCTGCGGTCGCAGTATCCGATGCTGGCGCTGATGGTGCTGTACACGGTCGGAGGGTTGTGGCTGCTCTCGCAGGGCTAGTGGCGCACGGCGGCACGGCAGGAGCGATCGTCGAGTCGCTGATCGCGCTGGCCGTCGTCTCGGTCCTCGTGGCCGTCTGGCTCCGCGAGCGGCGAGGCGGTCGTCACGAGTCCGAGGGACCGGACGATCTCAGCGACGACGAGTCCACGCCTTCGTAGGCGCGACGAAGCCCGCGTAGAGGAGGATCGCCGCAGCGGCGATCACAGGCGCCAGCGCTCCGACCCCGAGCCCGGCGAGCCCGCTGCCGACCGCTGCGACCGCGACACCGGCGAGGATCAGCGCGTTTCCCAGTGGGCGTGAGCGGAGTGTGGTGACGGCGACGACCACGACGGCGAGCGTTCCCAGCGAGTTCCCGACGATTGCCGCGATTCGTGCGGGCCAGAGGTCGAGCACGTCCTGGGCCTCCGGGATCGCGGTTCCCGAGATTGGCTCCTGAAGCGGCATCGCGAGCGCGATTCCGACGGCGAGCCCCGCGTAGGCGAGCGCGACCGGTGCCGCCCAGCGGCGGCCGACGAGAAGGAGCGATCCGGCTCCGAGAAGCGCGGCTGTCAGCAGTCCCCCGCCGAGGTAGTACACGCGAAAAGCGGCATCGCTCCAGCCCGCAGCAGCGCCCCAGGCAAGGGCACCCGCGGCCACGGCGTACGCGGCGAGGGCGGCCGCCCAGGCCGCCAGCTCAGGCGCTCGGCGATCGCGAAATCGGCGCACGAGATCGCCCGAGAGACGGAGGGACACGAGCGCTGCGGCAAACGCGAGAAGGGCGTCCACGACGCAGGACTGTAGTCCCGTGCTCGCAGGTAGGCTCCTTCGCGTGTACCGGCCTGCCGCCGCGCTTCTTGCGACCCTGGTCGCAGCGCTGGCACTCGTCCTGGCCCCTCTCGAGGCGGCACCGAAGGTGGACTACGCGGCCGCCGCGTGGACGATCCTGCCGCCCGGGGAGAACGGAAGCCTCACGTTCGATCGCAACACAACCGATCAAGCAAAGCTCTACGACGCGCTGACCCCTCTCTTCGGCGGCGTTGCCGCGAGCGACATCCGCCGCTACTTCAAGCCCGCGCCGCTCGGCGCCGCGCCTGGTAAGGCGCAGAAGCGAGAGCGGCCGCGGCCCGGCCTCACGATCGTCCGTGACCGCTTCGGTGTGGCGCACGTGACCGGGAAGACCGAAGCCGACGTCGCCTACGGGGCCGGCTGGGTCACGGCTGCCGACCGAGGGCTCCTGCTCCAGCTCATCCGAGGGCCAGCACGCGTCTCGGCCCTCGACGTGCCCGGCCTCGATCCGCTCGCCCTGGCTCTTTCCGGGAAGAGCTTCGTGCCGAGCGCCGAGGCGGAAGCGTTTCTTGCAAACCAACTGGATGCGGTCCGCTCTCAGGGCGTGATCGGGCGCAAGGTGCTGGCGCTGATCAACGCGTATGCAGCGGGAATCAACGGCTACTACCGGTCGAAAGGGATCCCGACGGCACCGTTCACCGCCAACGATGTCGTCGCCTCGGCAGCGCTGATCGCAGCTCGTTTCGGAACCAACGGTGGACAAGAGGCCCAGAACTCCATGTTCCTCGACGCGCTCCAGGAGCGCCTGGGCGCCGCAGATGCCCGCCGCGTCTTCGCCGACCTTCGTGAGGCGAACGATCCAGACGCGCCGGTCACTCTCCCGGGACGCTTCCCGCATCAGCTTCCGTCGGAGAGCGCGCCGGGAAGTGCCGTGCTCGACGCCGGAAGCTTTACGGGAACTCCTCTCGACGCTCCAATGATGGCCTCGAACGCGCTTCTCATCGGTGCAAAGCGCTCGGAGACGGGGCATCCGCTCTTCGTCGCGGGGCCACAGGTCGGCTACTTCTTCCCCGAGTTCTTCGCCGAGATGGAGCTTTCCGGCGCGGGCTTCGCGGTGCGCGGAGCGATGTTTCCCGGCGTCCCGCTCGTGCTCGTCGGGCGCGGGCCCGACTTCGCGTGGAGTGCAGCGTCGTCGCAGGCGGACAATCTCGATCTGTTCGTCGAGACGCTCTGCGACGACGATCGCCATTACCTCTACCGCGGCCAGTGCGAGCCCATGCGACGGTTCTTCGTCGGAACGCTGAAGGCGCAGGGCTCGCCGGATCAACCCGTTTCCTATTACGAGTCCGCACATGGGCCGGTCATCGGGTACGCGACCGTCGGAAGGAAGCGTGTCGCAATCTCGGTTCAGCGTTCGACCAGGGGTCGTGAGCTCCTCACCGCGCGGGCGTTCTACGAGCTCAACACCGGCCGCGTGACCTCGGCACAGGGGTTCCTGAAGACGATGAGCGCGGTCGAGTTCAGCTTCAACTGGTTCTACGCCGACGACCGAGACATCGCCCTCTTCTCGAGCGGCCGCTTGCCGATTCGTGCGGCTGGAACCGACCCCGCGCTTCCCACGATCGGTGTGGGCGACTACGACTGGCGTGGCTTTCTGCCGTTCGCCGGACACGCGCGCGGGATCAACCCACCGTCCGGGAGGATCCTGAACTGGAACAACAGGCCAGCGGCCGGTGTCGGCTCGGCCGACTCCAACTTCTCGTACGGCTCTGTGCACCGGGTGGATCTCCTCACGACTGCGATCGCGGCGCGCAAGAAGCACACGCTTGTGAGCGTGACGGCGGCGATGAACAAGGCCGCGACCCAAGATCTCCGAGCCGTACGCGTGTGGCCGGCGATCCGCGAGGTCTTGCGGACCGGGTCCGCGCCCAGTGCGCGCGCGGAAGGCGCAGCTGCACTGCTCGACAGTTGGCGGTTGGCGGGTTCGAGCCGGCTGGATCGCGAGCTCGACGGGAAGGTCGACGATCCGGGCGCCGCGGTGATGGACGCCGCCTGGCCGCGAATCGCGGACGCCGTGATGACTCCCGTGCTCGGCCCACTCGTCGAGGATCTCGCGCGACTGCATGGACGCAGCGACGACGCGGGTCCGGGTGGCTCCGCCTACATCTCGGGCTGGTACGGCTACGTCGACAAGGATCTGCGGACGCTCCTAGGGAGGCAGGTCGGCGCTCCCTATTCGCGACGGTACTGCGGTGCTGGCGTGCTCGCGACCTGTCGTGAGGCACTCTGGGCCGCTCTCGATGCAGCCGCCGCCGAGCTCGAAGCCAAGCAGGGGCCTGCACCCTCGTCGTGGCGAGCAGACGCCACCTTGGAGCGAATCCGGTTCACGTCCGGAGTACTCCCGGACACGATGCGCTGGTCGAACCGGCCCACGTTCCAGCAGCTCATGTCCTTTTCCGGCCACCGCCCCCGCTGACACGCCCCTCTCCTCCGGTGACAAGGTGTCAGTTGGCGCGGTGATCTGCTCCGTCGATCACCGGCGGTAGTCTCACGACGTGGCTGGAAAGCGGTATCTGATGGCACCGGGGCCGACGCCGGTCCCGCCCGAGGTGCTCGCTGCCGGAGCGCAGCCCGTCCTTCACCATCGCGGCCCCGACTTTCGTGCTGTCATGCTCCGCACGCTGGGGCGGCTGCAAGAGGTCTGCCGGACCAAGAACGACGTCCTGCTGTTCACCGCATCGGGCTCCGCCGCGTTCGAGTCGGCCGTCGTGAACCTGCTTTCTCCGGGCGAGCGCGTCCTCGCCGTCATGGCTGGCGAGTTCGGTGAACGTTGGGCGGCTCTCGCGAGGGCGTACGGCGCCGATGTCCACGAGCTGAGATATGCCTGGGGTGAGACGCCGCGCGCGGAGGACGTTCGCACCCGTCTCGACGAGTCGGACGCGAAGGTCGTGTTCGTGGTTCACTCGGAGACCTCGACCGGCGTCGTCTCCGACGTGCAGGCCCTCTCGCAGGCCGCCCACGACGCTGGAGCGCTCGTCGTCGTCGACGCCGTATCGAGCCTCGGCGCCGTTCCGCTCGAGACAGACGCCTGGGACCTCGATGTCGTCGTCGCCGGTTCGCAGAAGGCGCTGATGACGCCGCCGGGGCTCTCGCTCGTCACCGTCTCGCAGGCAGCCTGGGATCGCTCACGGAGTGCGGCGATGCCTCGGTTCTACTTCGACTGGGAGCGAATGCGCGTCTCGCTGGAGAGTGGATCGACTCCGTTCACGCCCGCGGTTACCCTCGTCGCCAGCCTCGACGTCGCGCTCGGGCTGCTTCTCGAGGAGGGGCTCGAGGTCGCATTCGCGCGCCACGCCGCGCTGGGCCGGGCCTGTCGCGAGGGAGCAAAGGCGATGGGCCTCGAGCTCTTCTCCCCTGACGAGGAGCGGTCCGCGATCGTCACCGCGATCCTCACACCTCCTGGCGTCGACGCTCGCGAGCTCGTCCTCGCGCTTCGTGTGCGTTTCGGGATCACCGTCGCGGGTGGCCACGGGGAGCTCTCGTCCAAGATGTTCCGGATCGGTCACATCGGTTACTACGACGTGCTCGACATCACGACCGTGCTCGCTGCCGTCGAGGCGCTTCTGGTCGAAGGTGGCGCGGACATCGAGCGAGGGGCCGCAGTGGCGCGAGCGCTCGAGGCGTACGCCGAGACCGTGCGTGTCTAGAAGGTGCACTGCGCGCCGGCCGAGGCGAGGTCTGCCCGGGCTGCGCTCGCGCAGGAGCAGGCGAGCTCGCGACCGCTCTCGCGCGCCGGGCCAGCTCGAGCTCCTGGCTCCTGAAGGGGTCGCTTCGACGTCGTCGAGAGAGACTTCGACTCCGATCTCGCATCCATCATCGCCGGATTCGATGCGATCGTCGTGCGCTCGGCGACGAAACTCGATGCGTCTCTGATCGAGCGCGCCGATCGGCTCAAGGTCATCGGTCGGGCCGGCGTGGGAGTCGACAACGTCGACGTCGACGCGGCCACACGGCGCGGAATCGTCGTCGCGAACGCGGCGGAGTCGACGGTCGTCTCGGCCGCTGAGCACACCATCGCGCTTCTCTTCGCGCTCGCGCGGAACGTGCCGCAGGCCCACGCGGCGTTGACCTCGGGGACCTGGGCGCGGGAGCGATTTGCGGGTATCGAGCTCGCCGGGAAGACACTCGGCGTGCTCGGGCTCGGGCGCATCGGCCGGCAGGTTGCGCGTCGTGCGCTCGGCCTCGGTATGCGGGTCGTCGCGTATGACCCGTTCGTCGCGGTCGAACGGTTCCGCGAGCTCGGCATCGAGCCAGCGGCGACTCTGGACGACGTGTACGCCACCGCAGACGTGATCACGCTGCACCTCCCGCTCAACGATCAGACGCGCCATGTGCTCGACACGGACGCATTCGGCCACATGCGCGACGGTGTTCGGATCGTCAACGCAGCGCGGGGAGGACTCGTCGACGAGGAGGCGCTCATGGAGGCGATCCGAACGGGGAAGGTCGCGGGCGCCGCTCTCGACGTATTCGAAACCGAGCCGTACGCCGGGCCGCTCCTCGAGCTTCCGCAGGTGGTGTCCACTCCGCACCTCGCCGGCTCGACGACCGAGGCGCAGGATCGTGCTGGGGTGATGATCGCCGAGCAGGTAGCGGCGGCCCTCGACGGCGAGATCGTTCAGACGGCGGTGAACATTCCGGCTGTCGAGCACGGTGATCTCGAGGCCCTCGGACCACTCGTACCCCTTGCAGCGAAACTCGGGCGGCTCGCGATGGCGCTTGCTCCGAGCTGGCCATCGAGCATCGTCGTTGCAGTCCACGGGCCTCTCTCGGACCGAGATACTCGCTTGCTCACGGTTGCCGCTCTGAACGGCGCGTTTCAGGACCGTGTCGACGAGGTCGTGAACTACGTCAACGCGCCCGTGATCGCTGCCGAGCGCGGGATCGAGGTTTCCGAGCAGCGTTTCGCAGCGTCACGCCACTACACGAATCTCGTGCGGGTGGTCGTGAGCACGGACGCGAATGAGATCGAGGTGTCGGGTACGACGGTCGGCCCCGAGCACCGCCTCTTTCTCGCGGGTGTGCTCGGGTTCGACATCGACATCGAGCTCGCTCCGCGCATGGCTGCTCTCGTCTACGACGACGTTCCCGGCGTGATCGGAAGAGTGGGGACGATGTTCGGAGACGCGGGGGTCAACATCGCGAACATGGCGGTCTCGCGCACCAAGGAAGGCGGGAAGGCGCTCATGATGTTCTCGATCGACTCGCCGGCGCCCGCAGAGCTCGTCGAACGGGTCGCCGCCTCCGGGTTCGACGACGCGCGGTTCATCTCTCTCGGCTGAGCCGCCCGCTGTCTGATTCCTTCGTCTAGCGACCGCCCAAAGGTAGGCTTTCACGTGTGGTAGCGGCCTGGCCGGAGCCCGTCGAACGGGTGTCCTCCTTCCTCCGCGATTCGGGAGCCGAGGCGCGCATCCAACAGTTCTCCGAGGGAACGCCGACTGCGGCGGCTGCGGCCGCGGCTGTGGGCTGTGGCCTCGATCAGATCGTGAAGTCGCTCGTCCTCGTCTGCGCTGACCGGCCGGTCGTCGTGCTCGTCCCGGGCGATCGCCGGGGCGATCCGGCGAAGGTCGCGCGCGCCCTCGGGGCCGAGTCTGCGCGAATCGCCTCGGCGGAGGAGGTCGAGAGCGCGACCGGCTTCGGCCCCGGGGCAGTTGCACCGTTTCCGCTGCCCAAGATCGACACGGTCCTCATGGAGCGGGCGCTCCTCCAACACTCACTCGTCTGGGTCGGTGCCGGCTCGTCACAGCACATGGTCGGAATCGCTCCCGTCGAGCTCGGCAGGCTCGCACGCGCCAAGCCGATGGACGTCGTCACCGACCGACCCTACGATTCGTCGAGACAAAAGGAGAGCTGACTCCCAATGCAAGAGACCGAGAAGATCTGGATGAACGGCGAGCTCGTCGACTGGGCGGACGCGAAGATCCACGTTGCCTCACACGGGCTCAACTACGGCTCCGGGGTATTCGAGGGGATTCGCTGTTACGACACGCCGAGCGGCCCGGCTGTCTTCCGCCTGAGAGACCACCTGGTACGACTCGAGAACTCCGCGAAGGTCTTGTACATGGAGCTCCCGTATACGATCGAGGAGATTCGTTCCGCGGCCCACGAGTTGATCGCGGCCAACGGGCTCGCCTCGTGCTATCTCCGCCCTCTCGCGTTCTACGGATACGGCGAGTTGGGTGTCGCCACGGCCGGAAACCCGATCGACGTCGCGATCATCAGCTTTCCCTGGGGCGCGTATCTCGGGGCCGACAGCCAGCGCCTGGGCATCACGACCAAGATCTCGAGCTGGGAGCGCGTTGGGCCGAACGTCATCCCGCACGTCGCGAAGGCAACCGGGATCTACCTGAACTCGATGCTGGCCACGACCGAGGCGCGGCGCGCCGGGTACGACGAGGCGATCATGCTCTCGCACGACGGCTACGTCGCCGACGGCCCTGGCGAGAACATCTTCGTCGTCAAGGACGGCGTCCTCCTGACGCCCCCGCTTGCGATGTCGATCCTGCCCGGGATCACGCGTGACACGATCATCCAGATCGCCCAGGATCTCGGCCATCGAGTGGAGGAGGCGCTGCTCATTCGCACCGACCTCTATCTCGCGGACGAGGTCTTCATGGTCGGGACCGCGACGGAGGTCGCGCCGGTGCGGTCGGTCGACGACCGGGAGATCGGGGTCGGGCCTGTGACGAGAGAGCTGCAGAAGGCCTACCTCGATACCGTCCACGGCCGCAGCGAGCGCTGGGGTCAGTGGCTCGACGTGGTCGAGATGTCCCCCTCTGCCGCGTAGACCACTAACAGTGGCGATCTCGAGAACCGTGCCGCTCTCGAGCCCGTGGCTCGACGAGCGGGAGGAGGAGCTGGTCAGCGAGGTGCTGAGGTCGGGGCGACTCTCGCTCGGGCCGACGATAGAGCGCTTCGAGGAAGAGTTCGCCGATGCGGTCGGAGCGCCGTACGCTGCGGCGGTCTCGAGCGGCACCGCCGGATTGCATCTTCTCTGCATCACGGCCGGCGTGGTACCCGGGGACGAGGTCGTTACGTCACCGTACTCCTTCGTCGCTTCGGCGAACTGCGCGATCTACGAGGGGGCGACACCCGTCTTCGCGGACGTCGACCGTCGTACGCTGAACCTCGATCCTGCCGCCGTCGAGGCGGCGATGACGGATCGAACGCGAGCAGTCGTCGCCGTCGACATCTACGGCTACCCCTGCGAGCTCGACGAGCTTCGCGCTCTGTGTAACCAGCGCGGGATCGCGCTGATCGAGGACGCTTGCGAGGCACTCGGCGCTCGCTACAAGGGGCGCTTCATCGGCTCCCAGGGGCCGCCGGCGGTGTTCGCCTTCTATCCGAACAAGCAGATCACGACGGGAGAGGGCGGCATGATCACAACCCACTCCGAGGACGAGTGGCGCCTCCTTCGCAGCCTCAGAAACCAGGGTCGCGCCGACTCGGGCGGCTGGCTCGAGCACGCTCGGCTCGGCTTCAACTACCGCCTCGACGACGTTCGCGCAGCTATCGGCATCGGGCAGCTCGAGAAGCTCGACGAGATTCTCGCGAGTCGGGCGACGGTGGCCGGACGCTACTCGCAGCTGCTTCGTGACATCGCAGGCCTCGAGCTTCCCTGTGCCGACGACTCGGACCACGAGCGGTCCTGGTTCGTCTACGTCGTCACACTTCCCGCCGATGCCGATCGAGAACACGTCATCTCGCAGCTCGAGGCGCACGGCGTCCAGACAGCCCGCTACCTCCCCTGCATCCACCTGCAGCCGTATATGCAACAGCGGTTCGGCTTTCGAGTGGGGCTGTGTCCTGTGGCGGAGGAGATGAGCTCACGCACGCTCGCGCTCCCGTTTCACGCCCGGCTGGACGACGATGATCAGGCCTACGTCGCGGAGGCGCTCACCTCGGCGCTCGAGTAGTGCGCCCGCTTCCTGCCCAGGGAGAGGCACTTGTCGTGTGGGCAGTGCTCGCTTTGGACGCGATCGCGGTCCTCGTGACCTACTCCGTGATCGAACCGCGCGAGCTCTACAACGTCTCGCAGGAAGGGTTTTCGGGCGGTTTGAGCAGAGCGCTCGTCCAGCTGAACTACCCGGTCGCGCTGGTCGCTATCCCTCTCGCGCTGCTAGCGCTTGACGTCCTACGGCGCCGGGCATGGTTCGTTGGCGCGCCCGCGATTGCGCTCTGCGCGGTCGTCGCCTGGCCAGGTGTCGTCGATCAAGGCGATCTCGACGCGCGCGGAGTAAACGTTCTGCCCGCGCTTGGCGTAGGTCTGACGTTCGCCCTCACGCTCTCGGCTGCGAGGCGAGCAGGCGTCTCGTTCGCACCGCGCCGGACGCACGACGGCATTCGGCTCGTGGCGGCAGCCGCGGCGCTTCTTGTTGCACTTCCGTGGATTGCGGCCGAGCTGGGACGCCATTTCCCGCCCGTCGTCTTCCTGACCGATGAGCTATACGCGGAGCCTGGAGAGGCTGCGCGCGCGGTCGTCCACCTCGGGCACCACCACGGGCTCGCGGGAACGCTGCTCGTGCTCAGCGCGCTGCTTCTCTCCCGGCCGCGACTTGTGGGCGTGGGGCTACAGCGGGTCTACGCAGCGCTACTTTGCGTCATGCTCACCTACGGCGTCGCCAACATCGTGAACGATTTCTGGCACGAGCAGATCCTGAAGAGGGGATGGACGACCTGGGACGTTCCCTCTGCGACGGAGCCGCGACTTCATGCGATATGGGCTCTCGTCCTCGTGACCGCGGCGATCCTGTATGCCTTCGGCTTCGCTCGTGGCGACGCAGCCGCCGCGAGCGGCGATAATCACCCACGATGAGCTCGCAGCGAATGGTGTTCCTGGGCTTCGGGAAGTACGCGCGCGCAGACAAGGTCTACGCGCTCGAGCCCCTGGTCGGCGCCGACCGCGGGGGAGGGCGCCGCACCCGCGTCTGGGTCGAAGGCGTTTCGGAGCCGCTCATCGCATCGCGTACCGAGCGGACGATTCTCCACGACATGGGCCACGAGGGCGGTGACTCCGCTCTCCTCGACGGTGCGATCGATCTCGCGGAACGTCTCGCATCTGCCGCAGAGGAGGGCCGTGTCGACCTCGGTGATCTCGGCCGAAGGGCACGACGCCTGCTCGAGGCGACCGCGCGGCCTGCCGAGGCCGACCCGCTGTTCTGACCACGCCCGAACACGAATTCTTCGCGCGAGACGTACGCAGCGTTGCGTCCGCGCTCATCGGTTGGACGCTTCTCGTCGAAGGTGTGGGCGGTGTGATCGTCGAGACCGAGGCGTATGCCCCTGACGATCCCGCGAGTCATTCGTATCGCGGCTCGACCACGCGCAACGCAACGATGTTCGGCCCACCGGGACGGCTGTACGTCTATCGCTCCTACGGGATCCACTGGTGCGCGAACGTCGTCTGCGCCGAGGAGGGAGTGGGAGCAGCTGTTCTCCTTCGTGCCGTCGAGCCGACGCATGGGATCGAGCGGATGCGAACGAGGCGGGGCCGAGACCACCCGGAGTTGCTCTGCTCGGGCCCGGGACGTCTCACCCAGGCACTCGGGCTGTCGGGCGATCACGATGGCCTTTCGCTCGACGGCCCGCCCTTTCAGCTCATCCCACCACCCGGCTCAGTTGAAGTCATCGCCGGGCCTCGCGTGGGGCTCACGCGCGGAGTCGACCGGCTGTGGCGCTACTCACTCAAGGGGTCTAGGTACGTGAGCCGTCCCCGACCACGAGCTTGACGCGAAGTCCTGGCGCGACGGCGACTCCAGGTCTCGGGCTCTGGCGGAGAATCGTCCCGGCGTGTCCCGATGCGGTGACCACCCGGGTCTTGAGCTTCAGACGAGCGGATTCGCGCTGCACGTCCTCCAGGCTAGAGCCGATGAAGTTCGGGAGCAGCCCGTGACGCGCCTTTGAGATCCAGACGGTCACCGAGTCGTGCGCGGAGAGCCCGCCGGCTCTCGGGTCCTGGCTCACGACGATCCCGGGGAGCTTTCCGGGCTTCGCAGGCGCATACGCGAGATTCGCCTCGAGTGGCTGCTCGGCGAGCCGCGCAGCCGCACCCTCCGCGGTCATCCCGACGACGAGCGGGACCGAGACCTCGTTGGGCTTGCAGTCCGCGGTCTTGTCAGGGCTACCTCCCGAGAAGTACACGAGCAGGCGCGACCCCCGGCAGTAGCCGTTGTCGAGCTGCCACGTATTGCCGCGCTTGACTACCCAGGTCGAGACTCCGCCAAGGTACGGCGGTGAGTCGAAGGTCGGATCGTTCTTCTCCTCGACGGTCTCGACGAACTTCTTCCAGATCTGCGCGGGCAGCGTTCCGCCCGTCACGGGCTCGCCGCCGAACTCGGTTGTCATCGGCCGTAGCCGATCCGGATACCCGACCCACACCGCGACGACGAGCTCGGGCGTGTAGCCGATGAACCAGGCGTCCGCGTAGTTGTCGGTGGTGCCTGTCTTTCCGGCGACCGCGCGCCCAGGAATCGCCGCCCGCGTGCCTGTTCCTGATTGGACGACATCCTCGAGGATGTCGGTGAGGAGCTCGGCTTCACCCTCGTCGAGGACCTGCGTCGGAATCGGCGAGTTCTCCTCGATGCGACCGCTTCGAATCCGTTCGACCCGCTCGACGACGCGTGGCCGATCCCCGAAGAACGAGCCGTCGACTCGCCGCCCTTCGTTGGCGAGCGTGGCGTATGCGCGTGCCATCTCCAGAGGATTCACCGCGACCGAGCCGAGACCGATCGAGAAGTACGGGTCGAGCGGGCTCCGGATTCCGAGCTCGTGCGCAGTCTCGACGATCGCTTTCGGCCCGACGAGGTCCGTCAGCTGGGCGTACACGGTGTTGTCCGACGAGACCAGTGCGCGCGCGAGTGAGACCCGGCCGAGATAGGTGTGGTCGTAGTTGGTAACGGTCCAGATCCGATCGCCTGCATCGATCGCGACCTTCTTCGACTCGATCTCGGTGAGCGGGGAGATCCCCTCCCGCATGGCCGTTGCGAGGACGATGGGCTTGAAGGCCGAACCCGGCTGACGCTCGGCCTGCGCCGCCAGGTTGAACTGGCTTTCGCGGAAGTTTCTCCCCCCGAACATGGCCCTGACCGCACCGGAGCGTGGGTCGATCGCAACGAGCGCGGCGGCCGGGCCGTCGGGGTTCTGGAGGACATTCTCGATCGCAGCTCGCGCCTGCAGCTGGAGCTTTAGGTCGATCGTCGACGTCACCTTCAAGCCGCCGCCGAAGACCCGGCCGGCACCGTACTTGGCGACGAGCTCGTCCTTGACGAAGTTGAGGAAGTAGGGAGCCTTCCCTTGCGTTCCCGGCAGCCGAATCTCCTCGGGCTTCGGCAAGGGCGCGTCGTTCGCGCGCTTGAAAGCCGCAGGGCGTGATCTTTCCCTGCTCCAGCATCATCGCGAGCACGTGCCTCCTCCGTGCCGTAGCGTTTCGGGGGCTCGTCGCGGGGTCGTAGAGCGACGGGTCGGCGGGGATCCCCGCGAGCAGGGCGGCTTCGGCTAGCTCGAGCTCTTTCGCGCTCTTCTTGAAGTACGCGCGCGCGGCTTGCTGGATGCCGTACGCCCCGTTCCCGAAGTAGATCGTGTTGAGGTAGGCGGTAAGGATCTTCTCCTTCGGCCACTTCTGCTCGAGCTGCCAGGCGAGCGCCGCCTCGCGCACCTTGCGTGCGAGCGTCCGCTCGTTGCGGATGTACGCGTTCTTGACGAACTGTTGGGTGATCGTCGAGCCCCCTTCGACGATCCCCTGAGACTGAACGTCTTGCCAGAGGGCGCGCGCGACACCCTTCAGATCGATGCCGTTGTGCTCGAAGAAGCGCTGGTCTTCGACAGACACGATTGCCTGCCGCATGATCGGCGCGATCTCTTCCGTGTCGACGAGGACGCGGCTCTCGCTTCCGCGAAGCACGGCGAGAACGGTGCGGCCGTTGGACGCGTAGACCACCGTGTCGACGTCTGCGCGCTGCGCGGCGGGGTCGAGCGACGGGATCTCACTCGCGACCGCGCGCACTAGACCGAACGTGAACGACAGGGACGCGAGAACGAGGAGGACGCAAAGCAACGCCGCAAGACGTCGCTTGCGAACCCGGTGCCGACGACGCGGCGTTCCCTTCTCTCTCCGAACCCGCAAGGCAGCCAAGTCTAGCCTCGTCATGGCGAATTCCCCGCAAAGGAAACGTTCAGGCCGGAGTCAGAGCCCAACGGTCTGATCACGGGTTGTCGCCACTAGATCGGGTCCGAGGCGACGATCGGAGGCGTGGTCGGAGCGTTCACGCCGCCGGCTCTCTCGACCGTAACGGCCACGCTGTTACCCGTATTCACGGTTCCGTCGACCGGGACGATGTCGGCGCCGTCGCGTCCCGAGAAGAGCCCGGCGCGGACAGGTGCGCCGTCCTCGACGATCCACATCTCGTACGTCTTGCCCGACGGCGCGGGATCGAGTCCGTGCAGCACGAGAACCGCCTGCCCCTTCGGGTCGACGACGAGCTGACCCTCTCCTGCCTGCAGCGCGACCGTGCGCGCGGCCGGATCGACGAGAACCTCGGCTACCGCGCGCTCTTGCTCGAGCGCGGCGCGCGTGTCATCGAGCTGGCTCGATAGGTCCGACGCCCAGAGGCCGATGCCGAGCGCGACGACTGCCGCGATCGCAGCGGCCGCAGCGAGAACAGGGACGGCCCGGCGTCTTCGAGGCTCCAACGGAACGACGACCTGGGGCGGTTCCGCGCGTACGTCGGCCAGGATGCGCTCGCGCAGTGCCGTGCTGGGCTCGGGCCCCGACGCGGCGACAGCGAGCGCCGCGGTCGTCTCCCAGAAGGTCGCGAGCTCCTCCTGGCAGCGTTCGCAGCCGGAGAGGTGCGCCTCGTACGCCTCCCGCTCATCGGGATCGAGCGCATCGAGTGCGTATCCCGCGGTCAGCTCGTGAATTCCGATTTCCATGATCCTTCCTGTGCTGAGTCGTCGAGCAGCTCGCGCAGGCGCGCGAGGCCCGAGAACATCCTGCTCTTGATCGTGCCGAGGGGCACGCCGAGCCTTTCGGCGAGCTCGGACTGGGAGAAACCTCCGTAGTAGGCGAGCTCGATCGCCTCGCGCTGCACGTCGGGGAGTTGCTTGAGGGCAGACTGCACGCGCTCGCGCTCGAAGCGAATCCAGGCGGCTTCCTCCGTGGCCTCGCTCTCGCCTGCGAGAGCCGGCTCGTGCGCGTCGCCTAGGGGTTCGGTGCGCCGTCTCTCCTCGCGGCGCACGAGGTCGACGGCACGGCGATGGACGAGGGTGAGGATCCATGTGCTCGCCTTCGCGCGCTCGGCTCTGAACGACGCCGCAGTCCGCCAAACGGCGAGAAACGCTTCCTGGACCGCGTCTTCCGCATGGCGCTCGTCGCGGAGCACGCGATGGGCTAGCCCGAATGCGGTTCGGCCGACGCGATCGTAGAGCTCGGCCAGCGCGTCCTCGTCGCCTCGGGCGACGAGCGCGACCAGAGCCTCGTCAGAGAGGTGGGTGTGCTGCTTTCGCATGGCGAAGCGTTCCGGAAACCCGGGCAACGCTAACACGGTGGACGCGGAAGCCTCCATGGCTCTGCTTCGCCAAATGTTCACGTTCGGTTCGCTCGCGCACGCGGTTGAACCGGCTTGCGTGCCGACACGAACAAGAGCCGTTCCCGACCACGGAAGTCAGAGAGGAGTCAAGATGCACAAAGGGATCACCGCGGTTGCTGCCGTCGGTCTGCTCGCTGCAGCAGCCGTCGTCGGAGCCGCGACACTCGCTCCTGGGAGCGGCACCGCATCGAGTCACCGCGAGGCACCACTCATCGCGGAGGACCCGTCAGCCGACCTCACGGACCTGTACGCATTCCGCAGCCCGGACAAGCCGAACACCGTCACGATTCTCGCCAACGTCATTCCCGGCGAAGATCCTGCGGCCGGGCCGAACTGGTACACGTTCTCGCCGAATGCGCGTTACAACCTGAAGATCGACACCAATGGGGACGCGCGTCCGAACGTCACGTACCGGTTCCAGTTCCGCACGAAGACCGGCCCCTTCTTCCTCGGTGACACCGCCCAGCCGTTCACGGTCACGCGGATCGCCGGTGGCAAAGAGCGTGTCGTCGCCCGCGGGACGACCCCGCCCAACAACATCGGGCCTCGCTCTACCCCGAACTACCGCGCGCTCGCCGCGAAGGGCGTCATCTCCTTTGCCGGCGGTGGCAAGGCGTTCGCAGGGCAGCGCGACGATCCGTTCTTCGGCGACATCGGCGCGATCTTCGATCTCGTCGCAATTCGCAAGGGCACGGGCAACATGGGCGGCGGCAAGGACTTCTTCGCCGGCTACGGAGTCCACACGTTCGGCGTGCAGGTTCCGATCGCTGGGCTGAACGCGAAGAGCAACATCATCGGCGTCTGGTCGTCTGTCGACCGGCGCAAGGTCACGACCCGCGGCGCCACGACTCGCAACTCGGGTGCATGGGTGCAGGTCAACCGACTCGCGAACCCGCTGGTCAACGAGGTCGTCATTCCGACCGGCCTGAAGGATCAGTGGAACGCACTGCAGCCGTGGCAGGAAGGGCGTTTCCGCAAGTACTACGACACGCCGATCCTCGCTGCGGTCATCAACCAGCTGTACAAGCTGGGCGCCCCAACCACGGATCGCGACGATCTCGTCGCAGTCCTGCTCACCGGCGTTCCGCAGCTCAACTTCACGAGCCCCAGGCTCGCTGAAGTCCTCCGCCTGAACCTGGGCATCCCCGTAACGAAGAGCCCCAACCGGATGGGGGTTCTCGCTGGTGACAACCAGGGCTGGCCGAACGGCCGGCGGCTCGACGACGACGTCATCGACATCGCCGAGCAGGCCGTGGGCGGATTTCTCAAGGGGACGAAGCTCCCGCTCGGCGACGGCGTGAACGGCGACGACCGGAACCTCCTCGGATCGTTCCCGTACATCGCGGATCCGCAGAGCGGCTTCGAGAACACGAAGGGCAAGTAGACGCTCGACCGCAGGGGCCGGGCGGTTGCCTGGCCCCTGCGAACCGTTCTCGAGCGATCGCCGAACAATCCTCGTGAAAAAGCTTCTCGCCGCCGCTCTCGCAGCCGTCGCCGTGCTTCTCGCGGTACCCGCTACGGCAAGCGCGCATCCGCTCGGCAACTTCACGGTCAACCGGTACGCCGGCATCGAGATCGCGGGGAGCGAGATCTACGTTCGGTACGCGCTCGACCTCGCCGAGATCCCGACCTACCAGCTCGGAGCCGAGGTACGAAAGCCGGGGTACGCGACGCGCCTGGCTCGCCAGCTCGAGCTCACGTTGGACGGTCGACCCGTACCACTTCGTGTCGTCGAGCGTCGAGTCAGCTTGCGGCCCGGGGCCGGCGGCCTTGAGACACTCCGTCTCGACGTCGTGTATCGCGCCTCAGGCGAGGGAACGGAGCTCGCCTTCGACGACAAAGCGTTCCCGGGCAGGATCGGCTGGCGCGAGGTAACTGTCGCTGCGCGCGACGGTGCTCGCCTCCTCGAGTCGAGCGTGTCGGCTGTGAGTGAGAGCGACATGCTCCACGCCTACCCGGAGGACCTCCTGCGCTCGCCGCTCGACGCGTCGAGCGCAACGGCCAGCTTCGAGCCGAGCGACTCGGCAGCCGCACCCCCCGCCATCGCGAAGACCGACGCGCCGACGCACACGGGCGGAGGGTTCGAGGCCCTGATCGAGCAGGGCGATCTCTCGGTCGGCGTCCTCCTGCTCTCGTTCCTCATCGCCGCGTTCTGGGGCGCCGCGCACGCTTTGACACCGGGTCACGGAAAGGCGCTGGTCGCCGCGTACCTCGTCGGCACGCGCGGAACCCCCCGGCACGCGTTCATGCTCGGCGGCACCGTGACGATCGCGCACACAGCGGGCGTCTTCGCGCTCGGGCTCGTGACCCTCGGCCTGTCGCAGTTCATTCTTCCCGAGCAGCTCTACCCGTGGCTCACGCTCATCTCGGGGCTCCTCGTAGTCGCGGTCGGGGCGGGCGTTCTTCGCCAGCGGCTCCGCTCTCGTCAGACGAGCCATGGTCACGATCATCACGACGATGACCACGCACACAGCCATCACCACCACCATGATCACGACCCGCTCACGTCGAAGGGAATCCTCGGTGTGGGCATTGCAGCGGGCCTCCTCCCGTGCCCTTCGGCGCTCGTCGTCCTGCTCTCGGCGATCGCGCTCCATCGGGTCGGCCTCGGCCTCGCCCTGATCGTTGCGTTCAGCGTGGGCCTCGCTGCGACCATCACCGCGATCGGCCTCGCCGCCGTCCTTGCGCAACGTGCGTTCGGGCGTCTCTCGCTGAACGGGCCTGTCGTGCGGACGCTTCCGGCCATCAGCGCCGCGCTCATCCTCGCGGTCGGGATCGTGATAACGGCCAAAGCCTTGCCAGGCGTCATCTGACCCGAACCGATCGCCCCCCGCGGTCGAACAAGGGGCATGCTCGGGCTCGACGATTGGCTCGCACGGCTCTCCGAGAGTGCATCCGTCGGCGTCGTCCTCCTCGTCGCGATTCTCTTGGGACTACGCCACGCCACCGATCCCGATCACATCGCCGCCGTGACGACGCTCGTAGCCTCTGGTCGCGAGCACGCGGCGAGGTCCGCTGCGCGGCTCGGCGCGTGGTGGGGCGCGGGTCACGCGATCACACTCGTCGTCTTCGGGATTCCGATCCTGCTCGCGGAGCGATTCCTGCCCGAACGTGTTCAACAGGGAGCGGAGACCGGCGTCGCGGCGCTCATCGTCTTTCTCGGGTTGCGCCTTTTGGTTCGCTGGCGTCACGGCTACTTCGACCTCCATGCCCATCCGCATGCCGAGCGCGAGCATCGCCACTCGGTGCGCACGCCCTTGGGTGCGTTCGGCGTGGGGCTCGTCCACGGCATGGGCGGAAGCGCTGGTGTCGGCCTGCTTCTGCTCGCTGCGATCCCCTCGGAGACGATCGCGGTGGCCTCGCTTCTTCTGCTCGCCCTGTTCACGGCGGTGTCGATGACCGTGGTCACCGTCGGCTTCGGGCTCACGCTGACGTCGCGTCCCGTAGCCGCGGCGTCGGCCACGCTGGTCCCGGTTCTCGGTGCAGTCAGCCTGGCGTTCGGTCTTTGGTATGCGGCGGCAGCGTGGAGCCTCGCTCCTTATCCGTTTTGAGAGAGCGCGGCAGCGCCGCGCTCCAGGTAACGCAACCCTGAAATTCGCCCTGCGGTAAGGCGCTAGGCTCCGCGGCCATGGAGCAACTGCTGACGGTCGACGACGCCGAGCGACTCGCCGAGGCGGTCGTCTCGCCCGAGGCCTGGAGCTACATCGTGGGGGGTGCAGGCGACGAGCGCACGCTGCACTGGAACCGCGAGGCGTTCTCGAAATTCCGGCTTCGACCGCGAGTGCTCGTCGATGTGAGTTCAGTCTCGACCGAGACGACGGTGCTCGGCACGCCCGTGTCGATGCCCGTTCTCGTTGCGCCCATGGCCTTTCACCAGGTCGCACACGAGGAGGGAGAGGTCGCCACCGCTCGCGGCACCGCCGCGGCAGGGACGCTCATGTGCCTCTCCACGGTCGCAACCTCGACACCCGCCGAAGTCGCCGCGGCCGCTCCCGGCGCCGCGCGCTGGCTCCAGATCTACGTTTTCCGCGATCGCGAGGTGAGCGACGAGGTGATCTCCCAAGCGCTCGACTCGGGATTTTCGGCGCTCGTGCTGACCGCGGACCTGCCCGTGTACGGGATCCGACACCGCGAGTCTCGAACCGGGTTCGAGGCCCCGGAGGACGAGGTCCCAGCGATCGTCGCCGCTCGTGCCCGTGGTGGCGAGGCCGAGGGCCATCATTCGCTCGACCTGCTCGAGTCGGGCCTGCAGTGGGACTACGTCACCGAGCTCCGAGAGCGGTGGAACGTCCCGGTGATCGTGAAGGGGCTCGTAACGGCGGAGGACGCGACCCTCGCCTGTGAGCACGGTGCTTCAGCTGTCGTCGTCTCGAACCACGGCGGGCGACAGCTGGACGGTGCGATCGCGTCGCTCGAGGCGCTCCCCGAGGTCGTGGATGCGGTCGCCGGCCGGGCGGAGGTCTACCTCGACGGTGGAGTACGACGCGGCTCAGACGTCGTCATGGCGATCGCGCTCGGCGCGCGTGCCGTCCTCGTCGGACGACCCGCGATGTACGGCCTCGCGTTCGGAGGCGACAAGGGCGTGGCGCAGGTGCTCGAGATCTTCCGGGAAGAGACCGAGAACGCGCTTGCGCTGCTCGGTTGCCGCTCGCCGGCCGAGGTTTCGCGTGCACACGTCACGAGGGCCTGAGCTCGTTGGGCCTCGCTGATCTCACCCGAAACGCAGTGCACGTCCTCCCGGCGGGAGCTCTCGAGGCGAAGCTTGCGCTCGGCCGTCCGTTGCGCGTCAAGATGGGGATCGACGTCACGGCGCCGGATGTCACGCTCGGTAACGGGATTCCACTTCAGCGAATGGCGGCGTTCCAGCGCGAGGGACACATCGGGGTTCTCATCGTCGGCGACTACACCACGCGCATCGGAGACCCGTCGGGCCGGTCGGCCACACGGCCGATCCTGTCCGACGAGGAGATCGAGCGCAACGCGCAGCGTTTCGTCGACCAAGCCTCGACGATCATCGACCCGGGGCGGACCGAGGTTCGCTTCAACGGTGAGTGGCTCGCCAAGCTCGACTTCGCGGAGATCCTCAGGCTCACCCGCACGACCACAGTCGCTCAGATTCTCGAACGCGACGACTTCGCGAAGCGCCACCGCGCGCAGGAGCCCATCTCGATCTCGGAGCTCCTGTACCCGCTCATGCAGGCGTACGACTCTGTCGCCGTTCAGGCTGACGTCGAGCTCGGAGGCACGGATCAGCTCTACAACCTGCTCTCCGGCAGGGAGGTGATGGCGGCTTACGGGCTCGAGCCCCAGGTCGCGCTCACGGTCGAGTACCTCGTGAGCTGGGACGGCGCCGGGATGAGTGCGTCACGCGGCAACTACATCGGCCTGAAGGAAGCCCCCGAGGATCAATTCGGAAAAGCGATGCGAATCTCCGACGAGTTGCTCCCGCAGTGGTACAGGCTGGTCATGGAGGCGGACTCGGAACCTCCTGCTCGCGATCCGCTCGAGGCCAAGCTCGCGCTCGCGCGCTGGATCGTGACTCGGTCGCATGGGGAGGAGGCCGCCGCCGCCGCCGAAGCCCACTTCACCCGCGTCGTGCGCGAAGGCCAGGCGCCGGACGACATTCCCGAGGCTCCGCTGCCGGCGGGCGATACCGTGCACCTGCCGGCTTTGCTTGCCGGTGCTTTCGGGCTCTCGACCAGCGACGCGCGCCGCCTGATCGCCCAGGGGGGCGTGAAGATAGACGGCGAGTCCGTCACCGAGCTCGACATTCCACGCTCGCTGGTCGCGGGCGTTGTCGTGCAGGCCGGCAAGCGGCGGTTCGCCCGCTTCGTCGACTGATATTGCGCTCGGCGGCGATCCCTGAAGGCGGCCGCTCGTGGCCGCGGTGTTCTCGGCGACATCAACCTAGCCGGGTGGTCAAAAA
>CAWHBH010000045.1:0-78284 GCA_963827525.1 uncultured Thermoleophilia bacterium | reverse complement strand
TGGCCTACGCGTTTTCTGCGGTCAGGGCGAGTTCGACCGCGTCCGCGAACGCCACCGCCCGGCCCTCCGCCCAGACGGCATCGGCGTCCGCACCGAGGACCTCGCGGGCCCGGCCGATGTACTTCTCCAGAAGCGCATCCCAGAAGGCGACGGAGATCGAAGCTCCGAGCGATTCCCACAGCGCCTCGACCGACGCCGCCAGACGGAGCGCACGCCGCAGATCGCCGGTGCCCGCCGCCGCCATCGCGATGCCTTGCACCTCGAAGCTCGTCTCGAGGACGTCTCCGAGCGGGAGCGCCGCTCGCAGGCTCTGGCGGTAGCGCCGTCCAGCCTCCTCCGCATCGCCACGGATCAGCGCGCAGTCGGCGAGAAAGTGGAAGGCGAAGTGCTCGGAGCGCGGATCGCCGCCGGCCATCTCGAGCAGATCGCGCGAAAGCGACTCCGCCCGCTCGACGTCGCCGAGTGCGACGAGCACCTGGCAGACACCAACCAGCGCACGGGTCTCGCCGGCTCGGTCGTCGAGCTCACGACGGAGGTCGAGGCTCTGTTCGAACGCGTCGAGCGAGCCGGGGTCATCTCCGCCGTGGTACACAAGCAGCCAGCCCAACGCATCCAATGCCGAGGCAAGCTCGTCGCCGTCGCCGAGCTCGCGCCAGAGAGCGATGCCTTCCGCTAGAAGCGCCCTCCCGCCGCCGGCATCGCCGCACCGGGCCGTGAGCGATCCCGCAGACGTGAGCGCTCGCGCCCTCGAGGCGTCAGGAGCAGTCGAGTGGGCGAGCAAGTCGGCGAGGCGTCGGCTCCCTTCCAAGAGATGGCCGTGCGAGAGCCAGAACCAGCCGAGGGCTCCTGCGACTTCGAGAGCACGGTCTGGCTCGCTCTCGGCCATCCAGTCGAGCGCGGCACGAAGGTCGTCGTGCTCGCGTTCAAGCAGCTCGGCCCACTCCGACTCCGCGACGAAGCGTTGCTGGTACGCCCGCTCGGCAAGCGCGGAGAAGGAGGCCGCGTGCTGTTGCCTCAACTCCTGTTCTTCCCCTGAACTCGTAAGTCGCTCGAAGGCATACTCACGGATCGTCGCCAACACCACGAAGCGGTCGTCGCCGATCGGCTTCAGCAGGCTCGAATCGACAAGCGCCGTCATCCCGTCGAGGTCAGCCTCACAGACCTGCTCCGCGGTCGCCAGAGGAAACGCGCCTGCGAAGACGGAGAGCCGCGCGAACAGCTCCTTGCCGGCGTCATCGAGGAGGTCGTAGCTCCACTCGATCGTCGCGCGAAGGGTGCGCTGCCGCTCGGGAGCATCGCGCGCGCCACCTGTCAGAAGCGGAAGAACCGAGTCGAGACGCTCGAGGAGCAGCTCGGGAGCGAGGAGCTTCGTGCGGGCCGCAGCGAGCTCGATGGCCAGTGGAAGGCCGTCGAGGCGGCGGCAAATGGACTCGACGGTGGCGTCGGGAGTGAGCTCTCGCCCGACCGAACGGGCTCGCTCGACGAAGAGCGCAGACGCATCACTCGCCGGAAGCGGCTCGAGCCGATACTCCTGCTCGCCCGACAGGCGCAGGGGAGCCCGGCTCGTGACGAGCACACGCAGTCCTTTTGAGGCAGCGAGTGCGGCGCTGACCGCCGGGGCGGCTTCCAGGAGATGCTCGAAGTTGTCGAGCAGAATCAGGAGCTCCTTGTCGCGGAGGAAGCCAGCCAGGTCGTCGCGCGCCCCGATCGCGTTGGCAACCTCCGCGGATACGAACTCGGGATCGGAGAGACCGGCGAGAGGCACCCAAAAGACACCGTCGCGCAGCGTCCCCACGAGCTCGGCCGCTACTTGCAACCCGACCCGGGTCTTCCCGGTGCCTCCAGGCCCTGTGACGGTGAGGAGGCGTGTGCCGTTCGAGAGCTGGGCGACGAGCTCGCCCAGCTCGTGCTCTCTCCCGACGAGTGCGCTCGCAGCGATCGGCAGATTGGTCGCATCTAGCGTCTTGAGCGGCGGGAAGTCGCCCTCGCCGAGCTGGTGCAAGCGCTCTGCCCCGATCAGGTCCTTCAGCCGGTGCTCGCCGAGATCGCGTGAGTCCGTTTGGCTGTCTAGGAGCCGACGTGTGGTCTCGGAGAGGACGATCTGTCCTCCGTGTGCAGCGGCGGCAATGCGCGCGGCGCGATGAACGTCGATCCCGACGTAACCCTCGTCAGTCACGAGCGGCTCTCCCGTGTGGATCCCAATGCGCACCTGTATCGGGCCGCCGCGCTCGAGAGCCTCCCGCGCTTCGATTGCCGCCGCGACGGCGTCAGTGGCTCTGGGAAATGCGACGAAGAAGGCATCGCCCTGGGTGTCCACCTCGACACCGTCATGTCTCGTGAACGCCTCCCTCAGGACGCGTCGATGGTCAGCGAGCAGATCGGCGTATTCGGAGCCGTGCTCCTGGAGAAGTCGCGTCGAGCCCTCGACGTCCGTGAAGAGGAACGTGACGGTGCCCGTCGGAAGCTCGCTCCGGCTCATCGCGCGATCATCTCAGCATGGTCGGGGTGTGGCTGCAGCGCTGCGATAACGTAGCGACCCCTTGAGTCAGTCGTCCGAACACACCCCGCTCACCGAGGAGGAGATCCGGGCGGCGACGATCGGGGAGCTGGCGCCGCATGCTGCTCCGATACAGCTCGCCGAGTACGACGACGAATGGCCACAGCTCTACGAGCGCGAGGAGGATCGGATTCGTGCAGCGCTGGGTGAGCGAGCCCTCCAGATCGAGCATGTTGGTTCGACCTCGGTGCCCGGACTCGCCGCCAAACCGGTCATCGACATCGTCCTTGTCGTCGCCGACTCCGCGGACGAGGCCGCCTACGCCCCGTACCTCGAGGCTGCCGGGTACGTCCTGCGAATCCGCGAGCCTGACTGGTTCGAGCACCGCATCTTCAAAGGACCGGACACGAACGTGAATCTTCACGTCTTCTCCCGGGACTGCTCCGAGGTCCGGGTGATGCTCGACTTCCGCGACTGGCTGCGTGAGAACGACGCGGACAGGGAGCTGTACGAACGCGCCAAACGCAACCTCGCGACCAAGGACTGGAAGTACGTCCAGAACTACGCGGATGCCAAGACCGCCGTCATCGAGGAGATCAACGCACGGGCACGGGGCGACTAGACACTGCGCTCGCGTTTAGCCGACGAGGCGGAGCGCAGCCTCCTCGATCTCGCTCTCCGACACCAGGACGAGCCGCGCGGCGTCACCGAGCGGCACGAACGAGTCCTTGCTTGCGACCCGGGCGACGCGTCCGTCGAATCCCGCGTCGACCAGCGCGGCCAACACACCCTCGGACACGCCGCCGGTTCGCCTCGTCTCGTCGACCACGAGCACGCGGCCCGTGGCGCCTGCCGCGAGGAGGATGTCGGCGACGGGAAGAGGTGCGAGCCAGCGCAGGTCCAACACTCGCGCGGCAACCCCCTGCGCTGCGAGACGGCGGGCGACTCTGAGTGACATGTGGAGCCCGTTGCCCCAGCTCACGAGCGTGATGTCGGCCCCGTCGAGGTACGTGCGCGCGGAGCCCAGAGGAACGTGCGTGTCGCTCACTTCCGCGCACCAGCGATCGTCGCCGTCCTCGTACAGATCCCGAGCGTGGTAGAGCGCGATCGGCTCGAGGAACACGCAAACGGTGCCGTCAACCGACGCCGAGGCAGCGCACGTCGCGAGCATCGCGGCCGCGTCGTCCGGCCTGGACGGGGAGGCAACGACGATTCCTGGGATGTCTCGCAGGACGCCGACCGCGTCGTCGTTGTGGAAGTGGCCGCCGAAGCCTCGCTGGTAGCCGTAGCCGGCGATCC
The DNA here is from genome assembly GCA_963827525.1 of uncultured Thermoleophilia bacterium. Taxonomy (GTDB): domain Bacteria; phylum Actinomycetota; class Thermoleophilia; order Gaiellales; family Gaiellaceae; genus GMQP-bins7. The sequence continues at coordinate 74,488 of CAWHBH010000045.1, read as the reverse complement.
GGATGACCATCCCGTTTCGATAGGCGCCCTGAGAGAAGAACTGGAGCGTCGCCGCCTCCCCGCGGAGCTGGTCCTCCGCGTTGTGCAGGTACGCGAGGTACTGGATCTCGGGGATCGGCAGGAATCCGCTGGAGGCCGCACCGAGCGCGAGACCGAGTATCGAGGTCTCGTCGAGAAGCGTGTCGAAGACGCGTCCCGCGCCGAAGCGTGCGTGGAGGCCGCGGGTGACGCCATAGACGCCACCCTTGACTGCCACGTCCTCTCCGAAGAGAAGCGCCTCCGGATGTCGCTCGAGCACGGCAGCCAGGCCGCTGTTGATCGCCTGGGCGAGTGTGACGGACTCGCCGCCATCGAGCCGAGTCGCGCTGGCAATCCGCGCGACCTCGGCCGGAGTGCGTGGGGCCAGTGGCGCCATGACCTCTGCGGCGGAAGTCATCTGCGGGAGAGCAGCGGCCTCGAGCGCCTGCGCCTGAACGCGTTCACGGGATGCCTCGTAGTCGGCCGCGAGCTCCTGTCCTGTGCGCCGCCCGGACGCGACGAGCCAGCGCGCCGTTGCGAGGATTGGATCCCGTTCGAAGTCCGCGCGAATGGCACGCGGCGCCCGGTAGGCGATCTCGGCATCGGCGCCCGCGTGGCTCAGGTAACGCACGGTGCGAAGGTGCAACACGGCCGGCTTCCGCTCGCCCCGCACCCACCCCGCCAGCTCGCGCGTGACGTCGAGCACCGCTTCCGGGTCGCTCCCGTCGACCTGCTCGTAGCGAAGCGTGGGCCGCGACCGGAGCACCGCTTCGACCCAGCCGGCGGGGCTCGGGACGCTGATCCCGAGGCCATTGTCCTCACAGAGGAACAGGAGCGGGAGCGGGAGACGCTGGAACGCACAGTGGCCAGCGGTGTTGAGGGCCGCCTGTGCGCTCGCGTGGTTCACGGAGGCGTCGCCGAACGAGCAGAGGACGATCGCGTCGCTCGCCCATGGGCACGGCACCCCGAGGCGAGTAGCTCGATCGATCGCAAGCGCGATTCCCACACTCCGAGGAAGGTGCGAGGCGATCGTCGAGGTCATCGGAATGATCGAGAGCTCGCGGCGGCCGAAGACCTTGTGCCGTCCACCGGCGATCGGCTCTGCGGCCGCGGCGACGACCCCGAGCATGATGTCTCGGACACCGTCGATACCGGCCTGCGCAGCGCGCGCGAGATAGAACGCACCCGACCGGTAGTGCAGAAGCGCAGGGTCATCGACTCGAAGCGCGAGCGCGACAGCAGCGTTCGACTCGTGGCCGGCAGAGCCGATCGTGTAGAAGGTGCGGCCGTTCTGTCCCAGCCAGCGCGCGGCGTAGTCCGTCTGCCGGCTGTCTACCTGTGCTTGCCAGATCGCGTCCACCTCGGATGGCACCGGGACCGGCGTCGAAGGCGGCGTGAGCGCCCTCAGAGACTCGAGGAGATGCTCCTCGACCGGATCTGGCTCGACGGCCACGGGCCGTACGTCTAGGCCGCGACCGGTTGTTCCATCTCCGCGCTCCACTCACCCGCAGCTGCAAGGGCATTCATGCGCGCACGATGGGCGAACACGGCCTGCGCAGCCTCGGCATTTCCACTGTCGCCTGCCCACGTGGCGAGCGCGGATGCCTGCAGGGCTCTCCCGTACGAGAACGACAGAGGCCAGGGCCCGCCGACCCGGTTGATCGCGTTCAGGTTCTCGGTCGCCTCGACCTCAGACTGCCCGCCCGACAGGAACACGATCCCCGGGATCGACGCGGGGACGTGATCCAGGAAACACCGGATCGTGAGCTCGGCGATCTTCTCCGAGGATGCCTGCTCGGAGCAGCCCTTGCCTGCGATGACCATGTTCGGCTTGAGCAGGGTTCCACGAAAGTCGACGCCCTGGACGCCGAGCTCGTGAAAGACCCAGTGGAGCGTGCGAGCGGTCACCTCGTAGCAGCGCTCGATCGTGTTGTCCCCGTCCATGAGCACCTCGGGCTCGACGATCGGGACGATCCCGGCCTCCTGGCAGAGCGCGGCGTAACGGGCTAGCGCGTGCGCGTTGGCACGGCTGCATGCGGTCGACGGAATGCCCTCGCCGATCGTGATCACCGCCCGCCACTTCGCGAAGCGCGCGCCGAGGCCGCGGTATTCCTCGAGTCGTGCTCGGAGCCCGTCGAGGCCCTCGGTGATCTTCTCGCCGGGGAACCCGGCGAGATCGTGCGCGCCGGTGTCGACCTTGATCCCGGGGATGACCCCCTTGGAGGCGAGCAGCTCCGCAAACGGCGTCCCGTCGTCGGCGCTCTGACGGAGGGTCTCGTCGTAGAGGATCACGCCTCCGACCGAGTCCTCCATTCCCGGCGCGGTGAAGAGAAGCTGGCGGTAGAACCTCCTGTTCTCCTCGGTCGACTCGACTCCGATCGAGTCGAAGCGCTTCTTGATCGTGCCGGTGCTCTCGTCGGCGGCGAGGATCCCCTTGTGCTCCGCGACGATCGCCTTCGCAGTGTCGTACAGCTCGTGCGCTCCCATCAGCGCGCTCCTTTCATCAGGCTCTGAATCTTGGTAAGCGGGTGCGAGGCCACGATCCGACGGAACGTGCCCGAGGTCGAGCGCATGACGATCGACTCCGTCTCCACGCGGTCCCCGACGACGCGGACGCCACGGAGCAACGCGCCGCTCGTGACGCCGGTGGCAGCAACGAAGACGTTGTCGCCCTGAATGAGGTCGTCGGCGGTCAGAACGCGGTCGAGGTCGAAGCCGGAGTCGATCAGCTGACGGCGCTCATCGTCGTTTCTGGGCCAGAGCTTTCCCTGCATCGCGCCCCCGAGGCATTTGATCGCGGCAGCGGAGATGACGCCCTCCGGCGTCCCCCCGATTCCCATGAGGAGATCGACCCCGGTGCCGGCCTGCGCGGCGGCGATGGCCGGCGCCACGTCGCCGTCACGAATGAGATTCACACGTGCCCCAGCCTCGCGCAGCTCGGCGATCAGGTCGTCGTGGCGGTCTCGCTCGAGGACGACCACGGTCAGATCGTTCACCGCGTGACCCGTCGCCTCGGCCACGCGCTCGAGGTTCTCGGTAGGCGTCGCGTCGATATCGATCGCGTCGGCTGCAGCAGGCCCGACCGCGATCTTGTCCATGTACAGGGCCGCGCCGGGGAAGAACATCGTCCCGCGCTCGGAGACGGCGATGACGGCGATGGCGTTCGGCATCCCGAGGGCAGTGAGCCTCGTACCCTCGAGCGGGTCGACGGCGACGTCGACCTCCGGGCCGGTGCCGTCGCCCACCTTCTCGCCGTTGAAGAGCATCGGCGCCTCGTCCTTCTCGCCCTCGCCGATCACGACGACGCCGCGCATGCTCACCGTGTCGAGCATGAGTCGCATCGCGTCGACCGCTGCTTGATCGGCCGCGATCTTGTCGCCGCGCCCGATCCAACGAGAGGCGAAGGTGGCGGCGGACTCCGTGACGCGGACGAGCTCGAGCGCGAGGTTACGGTCCGGCGGGATCGCGCTCACATCGCCTGATCCTACATCTGTTCAGGAGCGTCTACTCCCACGAGATCGAGGCTTCGGCGGATGACGAACGCCGTAGCGGCGCAGAGTGCGAGCCGAAACCCCTCCGCCTCCGTGCCGAGAACTCGGTGGTGGTGGTAGAAGCGGTGGAAGTCGTCCGCGACTCGGATCGCGTAGTTCGGGATCGCGTGCGGCGCTCGGCGCTCTGCGGCTTCCGCGGCAAGCGCCGGGAACTCGAGCAACCGTTTGACGAGCTCGCGTTCCTCGACCTCGAGTGGGCCTGCTGGCCTTCCGTCGCCCACTGTCGTCGTCGCGTTGCGAAGGATCCCGGCAATCCGGGCGTGCGCGTACTGGACGTAGTAGACGGGATTCTTCTGCGTCTTCTCGGCCGCGAGGTCGATGTCGACGTCGATCGCCTGGTCGTGGCCGCGTGAGACCAGGTGCCAGCGAGCGGCGTCGACGCCGACGGTGTCCAGGAAGTCGTCGAGGAAGACGACGTCACCGCGACGCTTCGACATCCGTTTTGCCTCACCTCTCTCGACGAGGTTCACGAGCTGGTAGATCAGCACGTCAACCGCGTCGCGCGGGTGGCCGAGCATCTCCGCGAGCGCCTGCAGTCGAGCGACGTAACCGTGGTGGTCGGCGCCGAGGACGTAGACCAATCTGTCGAAGCCTCCCGATAGCTTTCGCCTGATGTAGGCGGCGTCCTTCCCGAAGTACGTCGGCTCCCCGTTCGAGCGGACGAGGACGCGGTCCTTGTCGTCGCCGTGTGCGCTCGTGCGCGCCCACACCGCCCCTTCGGCCTCGTACGTGTCGAGCAACGGTATGGCGGCGGCGACCTCCGCTCCGAACTCGCTTTCGCGCTCCCACGTGTCGAAGTGGACGCGGAAGCGCTCGAGCGTCGCCTCGATTCGCTCCAGCATCGCCGGCACCGGATCCCCTGGAGTCGAAGCAAGCTCTCGAACGTAATCACCTCGATATCCGTCCTCGGGGGGATCGCGGTCCTTCTCGCAGCGCTTCCACCGACTCGCGAAAGCGCTCCATCTGGGTGCCCGCGTCGTTGTAGTAGTACTCGCGCGCGACGGTGTGCCCGGCGAATGTGAGCAGCCGGGCGACCGAGTCGCCATACGCACCGTTTCGCGCGTGAGCGACGGTAAGCGGGCCGGTCGGATTGGCGGAGACCATCTCGACCTGAATCCGCTCGGAGTTGCTCACAGACGCTGATCCGAACGTATCGCCGGCCGCGACAATCCCGGAGACGGCCGCGGCGAGCCATTCGTCCGGCATGCGGAGGTTCACGAACCCGGGGCCGGCGGGCTCCGCAGCAGCGACGAGCCCGTGCTGCACCGCCTGCTCCGCGATCTCCGCGGCGAGATCGCGAGGGACCTTCCCGCGAGTCGGAGCGAGCCTCAACGCCACGTTGGTCGCGTAGTCGCCGTGGTCGGGGTCGCCCGGCCGCTCGAGCTCCACGGGCGCGCCTACGATCGCACCGAGCGCGCTCTCGAGGTGGGAAACGGGATCGCGCGCGCCTGTCATGGCGGAATCGTAGGCGGGGATCACGTCGAGCCTGCGACCGGATGCATATGCGGCCTGGAGGCCGCGGTGCGTCAGGCCTGCTTGGCGGACGGGGCCGAGCGGATGGGAACGACGACGCCGTCGCGCTGCAACGCGGACTGCACCTCTTCGCGCGCCTTGTAGATCCGCCACTTCACGGTTGCGAGGGTGATCTCGAGCGTCTCGGCAATCTCGCTGTACGAAAGCCCCACGATGTCGCGCAGGAGGAGCGCCATCTTCAGATCGGGGTTCAAGGCCTCGACGGCTCGCCAGACCGCATCGATCGTCTCCGCGCGCTCCGCGGGGGCGTCCACCACCTCGAGCGGTGGAACGTCTTCGATGTTCACGACCGACCTCGGCCGACGCTCGATCGCGCGAAGCTCGTCGAGGACGCGATTCTTCGTCACCTGGAAGAGCCAGGTGGTGAATCGGGAGCGGAGTGAGAAGCCGGGAAGCCCCTGGAAGACGCGCAAGAACACCTCTTGCGTGAGATCCTCCGAGAGAGCCCGGTCGCCGGTGAGTCGCAGGACGTAGTTGAAGACCGGTTGCTCGTACGTGCGCACGATTATCGAGAACGCACGCTCGTCGCCGCGCTGCGCCTTTCGCAGGACTCCGAGATCCGGCTGTGGCAATGACACGCGCGGCGAGTATAGAGGGAGAGTTGTAAGGATCCTGGTTGCGGGCAGTTAGGGGCGTGTTGAGAGCGGTCTACCTGTCATGTCACTCGGAACGGCAAGTCCCAGCATCCCCAGGATGGTTGGCGCCAAATCGGCCAATTCACCGTCCTCGCGGAGCACCACATGCTCGTCGGTGACGACGAGCGGAACCGGGTTCGTCGTATGAGCGGTGTGCGGGCTCGTGCCGTCTGCCTCGAGCAGCATCTCGGCGTTGCCGTGATCAGCCGTCACCAGGCAGACCCCACCTTCCGCATGAATGCACTCGACGACTCGGCCGAGCATCGTGTCCGTGACTTCGACAGCGGCGATGACCGCCGGGATCGAGCCCGAGTGCCCGACCATGTCCGGATTGGCGAAGTTGACGACGACGAAGCCGTATCCGTTCCCGACTTCGTCGCAGAGCCGCTGCGCGACTTCGCCGGCCGACATCTCCGGCTTCAGGTCGTAGCTCGGGACGTCGCGCGGCGAGGGCACCAAGATCCGCCGCTCTCCCTCCCACTCGCGCTCCTCGCCCCCGTTGAAGAAGTAGGTCACGTGCGCGTACTTCTCCGTTTCGGCCACGTGCAGCTGGCGGATGCCGTTCGCGGAGAGCACCTCCGCCAGGGTTCTTCGAACAAGCTGCTCGTCGAAGGCGACCGGAAACGGGAAGTCGACTCGGTAGCGGGTCATCGTGGTCAGATCGACGCCAGCCTCGAGGAGGCGCTGTGACAGCTGTCTCGCCCGATCCGGCCGGAAGTTGAAGAAGATGGCGGTGTCGCGAGCGGGATCGAGTCGAGGACGGCCTGCGAGAACCACGGGCTCCACGAACTCGTCGGTGATGCCCTGCGCGTAGCTCGCTTCGACTGCAGCGACCGGATCCATCGCGACGACGCCCTCGCCGTCGAGGATCGCACGCGCCGCCCGGTCGGTGCGGTCCCAGCGCCCGTCTCGGTCCATCGCGTAGTAGCGGCCGCAGATCGTCGCAATCCGCGCAGCCGGCAGCTCGGCGAGGTCGCGCGCCGCAGCGTGAGGCGACACGTCGCGACCGTCCGTGAACACGTGAATCCACGTGCGCTCGGCCATGCCTTGGCTCCGCGCGAGCTCCAGCAGGGCCTGGAGATGGCTGATGTGCGAGTGGACGCCGCCATGCGAGACGAGCCCGAGGAGATGCATGTCCCCGCCTCGCTCACGGGCGCGCTCGAACGCCGCTACGAGCGCACTGTTGGTCTGGAAGGAACCGTCGGCGACGGCTTGATGAACACGCGCGAGGTCCTGGAACAGGATCCGACCGGCCCCGATGGTCAGGTGCCCGACCTCGGAGTTCCCCATCTGTCCGATCGGGAGACCTACGGCCGCACCCGACGCTTGCAGTGTCGTATGTGGGTACTGCTCCCAGAGCGCGTCGAACACCGGTGTCTCGGCGAGCTCGACCGCGTTGCCGGGCCCCGCCGGAGCGAGTCCCCAGCCGTCGAGGATGATCAGCGCAACCAGCCGCGTCACGCGGCCACGACCTCGGCGCCCGCGAGGCAGATGGCCTCGAACGACGCCGAGTCGAGTGAGGCACCACCGACGAGCGCGCCGTCGACATCCGGCTGTCCGAGCAGGACGAGCGCGTTCTCGGGCTTGACCGAGCCTCCGTACAGGACGGACGTCGCATGCAGCGACTTGATGAACGCATGCGCGTCCTGGGCCATCTCCGGCGTGGCCGTACGGCCGGTCCCGATCGCCCACACGGGCTCGTACGCGATGACGAGTCGTTCGTGCCGCGGAAGAGCCGCCACCTGACGAGCAAGGACGGCCTCGGTCTCGCCGGCCTCGCGCTCGGCTTCGGTCTCCCCCACGCACGCAATCACGGCGAGTCCTGCACCGAGTGCTGCCTCTACCCTGAGCAGTACCGTCTCGTCCGTCTCACAAGAGTGCTGGCGCCGCTCCGAATGACCGACGATCGCACCCGTGACCATGAGCTCGTTGAGCATGGGCGCTGAGATCTCGCCGGTGAATGGCCCCTCGAGGTCCCAGTGGACGTTCTGTGCATAAGTGCGTACCAGGCTGCGTTCGCCGAGGCCTTCGAGTGTCGCCTGGAGCGAGACAAACGGCGGACAGACGACGATGTCGACTCCCTGCGCGCGCTCGGGCAGGTGCCGGATGCGAGTCGCAAACGCCCGCGCCTCGTGCGGGCCTTTGAACATCTTCCAATTTCCTGCGATGAGCACCGCGGCGATCCTAGTGGTCTAGGCGACGGCACGCACCTGGCCGTGCTTGTTAGCCTCGCTCGCATGAGCGTCCCGGTCTGGGAGCAGCGCTTCCGTGCTCCTGTCTCGTTCCTGCCCGGGTGGTCCCCCCAGGCGCCGAGCCGGATCGTCTATGCATCCAACGAGTCGGGTGTATGGCAGCTCCACGCCTGGGACACGGTCGCCGGAACGCGCCGGCAGGTCACCGATCACCCGGTCGGTCTGCTCGACGGCATGCCGACGCTGGACGGCGAGGGGATCCTGTGGTTCCAGGACGAGACCGGCGACGAGTCGGGCCAGTGGTTCGTCCAGCCGTTCGCCGGGGGCGAGACTCGGCCGTTCCTCGAGGGGATTCCGCACGGATGGAGCGAGGGACTGGCGCAGGCGCCGGGGCTGGTAGTCGCTGGAATCAGTAATCGAGACGGGTTCGCCGTCTACGTGTCGCTCGACGGTGCCGCGGCTCGCCAGCTCTATCGATCCTCTGAGTCCGTCCGCATCGGCAGCGTGGACGAGGGCGATTTCCTTCGCGGCGGCCTTTCTACCGACGGCTCTCTGCTCTGTCTCGAGCATGCCGAGCACGGCGACCTCATCCACCCCGCTCTGCGGGTCGTCGACCCGCGCACGGGTGCCACGATGGGCGAGCAGCTCGACGAGGGGATGTCGGTCCTCGCGAAAGCCTGGTCGCCGATCGCCGGCGACCAACGTCTCGCGTTCGATCACGAACGGGAGGGCGACGAACGTCCGGGAGTCTGGAACCTCACGACCGGTAAGCGACAGGACCTCCGCGTCGACCTGCCCGGGGCGGTCTTCGTCCAGGACTGGTGGCCGGACGGAGCCGCGCTTCTGCTGAAGAACCGGTTCGAGGGTCGCGACCGCCTGTACAGGTACGACCTGTCTACGGCAGCGCTCGATCTCATCCCAACCGATCCTGGCGTCGTCTGGAAGGCGCGCGTTCGTCCCGACGGCCGCGTGTGGTTCCTGCACGAGCAGGGTCACCGGCAGCGGATCGTCCTCGACGACGCAGGGGTCGAGCTGCTCACTGAGGGCGGCGGCCGTGGTCCGACTGGCCGCGCGTACGAGTCATGGCACTTCGAGAATCCCCACGGTCAGACGGTGCACGGCTTCTTCGTGACCCCGGACGACTCCGGCCCATTCCCGGTGATCATGTTCGTCCACGGCGGGCCGACGTGGCTCGACCTCGATCGCTGGCAGCCCGAGGTACAGGCCTACGTCGACGCCGGGTTTGCGGTCGGGATGGTCAACTACCGAGGCTCGATCGGCTATGGACGTGAGTGGCGCGACACGCTGATCGGAAACATCGGCGGACCCGAGCTCGAAGACGTGAACGCCGGTCTCCAGGACCTCGTCGACCGTGGAGTGGCCGATCCGGAGCGGGCGGTTATCGCCGGGTACTCGTGGGGCGGCTACGTGACGCTGCTCGAGCTCGGCAAGCACCCGGATCTCTGGATCTGCGGCATGGCCGGCGTGCCCGTCGGCGACTACGAAGACGGGTACGAGGAGCTCTCTCCGATCCTCCAGGCCTATGACCGCGCCCTCCTGGGCGGGCACGAGCCGAAGGACCTCCCCGAGCTCATGCGTGACCGCAACGCGATCAACTTCGCCGACGACGTCCGCGCGCCCGTCCTCTTCGTCATCGGGCGAAACGACAGCCGCTGCCCCTATCGCCAGGCCATGCGGTACGTCGAGAGGCTGGCGGCGCGAGGTCACCCGCACGAGGTCTACGTCTTTGCGACCGGGCACGGCTCGTTCGACGTGGACGAACGCGTCCGTCAGGTCTCGACCATCCTCGACTTCCTGGCTCGCAACGTCTCGCGCGTCGGCAGCGCCACGGTCTGAGCTCCCTCACTCGGAGGGGATCGCCGCCACGCCGGGAAGCTCCTTGCCCTCCAGCAGCTCGAGCGCTGCTCCGCCGCCTGTAGAGATCCAGGAAACGCGATCGGCGAGCCCAAGCTCCTGGATCGCCCGAACCGAGTCGCCGCCACCCACGACCGTGTAAGCGTCAGCCGCGGCCACCGCCTCGGCGACGATCTTCGTGCCCTCCGCGAAGCGCGGCCATTCGAAAACGCCCATCGGACCGTTCCAGAACACGGTACGCGCCGAACGAATCGTCTCCGCGAAGCGGTCAGATGTCTTCGGCCCGATGTCGAGCCCCAGCCAGCCTTCGGGCAGTTCACCGTACGCGACAACCCGTGTCTCGGCGTCCGGCTCGAACGCGGCCGCGGCGACGACGTCGCTGGGAAGCTCGGCGTCGTAGGGAAGCGGGTTCTCGTTGCGCAGCTCCTCTGCCATCTTGCCCCCGACCAGGACGGCGTCGGCGCGACGCCCCAGGTTCACGAGGACGCCGATCTTGTCCTCGACCTTGGCGCCGCCGGCGACGAGGACGAACGGTCGCTCGACCTCGCCGAGGAGGCGCCCGAGCATCTCCAGCTCCTGCTCGAGGAGCAAGCCTGCGTACGCGGGCAGAAGCCGCGCGACGCCCTCGGTCGACGCATGGGCTCGGTGAGCGGAGCCGAAGGCGTCGTTCACGAAAAGGTCCATTCCTTCCGCGAGCCGTCGTGCGGTCTCGGGATCGTTTTTGGTCTCCCCTGCGTCGAAGCGCGTGTTCTCGAGCACTTCGATGCGGTCGTCCGGAAGGAGCTCTCGAAGACGAACTGCCACGGGCTCGATCGCGTATGCAGGATCGGGGCCGTTGGGACGGCCGAGATGCGAACAGACCACGACCCGTGCAGCCCCGCGGTCGAGGAGGTAGCGTGAGCGTCGGCAGCGAGGCGCGGATGCGCGTGTCGTCGGCGACGTGCCCGTCCTCGAGAGGAACGTTGAGGTCTGCCCGGACGAGGACGTTCTTACCCGATACGTCCGCTTCGCGTACGGAGCGCGGCCGCCTCACTCCTCTTCCATCGGAATCGACTGAAAGAGCTCGAAGAGATTCCCGTCCGGGTCGCGGACGTATGCGACGCGTCCACCCCACTGCGGCTTGCTGACCGGGCCGCCCACGACCAGCTCGCCGAGCCGACGTACCTCCGCATCGACGTCGTCCACCTCGAGGACGACGAGCGCGGCGTCGCCGCCGGGCCTGAGGCCGACGACGGCGTCCTGCTCGGCGCGACGAAAGAGCGCGATCGTCCCGCCGTCCGCCGCGAAGCTCGCGTAGACGTCGCCCTCCGCCCCCATCTGGCACTCGAGTCCGAGATCGTCGCGCAGGAATCGAAAGCAACCGGGGAAGTCGTCGACGAGCAGCCTCACCTGCGAGAGCTTCATGGGAGCAGCTTTCCGATCAGGTCGACGAGTCGGCACGAGTATCCCCATTCGTTGTCGTACCAGCCGAAGATCTTGACGTTGCTCCCGTGCACCATCGTGAGCTCGCTGTCGAAGGTGCACGAGTACGCGCTGCCGATGATGTCGGTCGACACGATGGGGTCCTCGGAGTACTGGAGGATCCCGGCGAGGCCGGCGGTGGAGGCGGCACGAAACGCCTCGTTCACCTCGTCCACGGTCGTCTCGCGGCCGAGCTGGACGACCAGATCGGTGAGCGAACCAGTCGCGACCGGCGCCCGAACCGAGATCCCGTCGACCTTCCCCTTGGAGCTCGGGAAGAACAACCCCGATTGCCTTTGCCGCTCCCGTGGAGGTCGGGATCAGGTTGATCGCAGCCGCGCGCGCCCGGCGAAGATCCTTATGCGGGAAGTCGAGGATCACCTGGTCGTTCGTGTACGCGTGGATCGTCGTCATGAAGCCCGTTCTCGATGACGCCGAGCTCGTGAAGGACCTTCGCCATCGGCGCCACGCAATTCGTCGTGCAGGACGCGTTCGAGACGATGTGGTGCGTATCCGGGTCGTACGCGTCGTCGTTGACGCCCAACACGATCGTCACATCCGGATCGGTTGCGGGCGCCGAGACGACGACCTTCGTCGCTCCCGCATCGAGGTGCTTCTGCGCACCTTCACGATCGGTGAAGAAGCCGGTCGACTCGAGAACCACTTCCACGCCGAGGTCGCCCCACGGAAGTGAGGCGGGATCGCGCTCCGAGAGCATCCGCATCTCTTCCCCCGCGGCACTCAGGACTCCCTCCGCGAGTGAGACCTCTCCCGGGAACGGGCCCAGGTTCGAGTCGTAGCGGAGCAGGTGCGCCATCGTCTTCGCATCACCGAGATCGTTGAACGCGACCACGTCGATGTCCGCACCGAGTGCATGCTGCGCCCGGAAGAAGTTCCGCCCGATGCGTCCGAACCCGTTGATGCCGACGCGAATGCCCATCCTCTCCTCCGTGGTCGTGAGCGGGTACCCGGGAGGCGAGTCTAACGGCGCCCTTTCGGCGGGAGGTCAGCGAGGGCGGCCGGCAAGCTCCTCGAGCCGACGGAGCCGCCTGTGAACGGCGGCCTTCGTGGCCGGTGGATCGGTCCGCCCCGCGAGCTCTCGAAGCGAATCGGTCGGATGCCGGAGCCTGAGCTCGGCGGCCTCGCGTAGCCCGTGCGGGAGCTGGCCGAGTCGATCGTCGGCCCGAAGCTGCTCGACGGCCTCGAGCTGATAACGGGCAGAGCGGCTCGTCCGCACGAGGTTGGCATGGTCGGCGTTGGCGAGACGGTTCGCGCGCGCGCTCGTCTCTGCCACGACGGCGCGCTCCTCGAGCGCGAGGACGGTCTCCGACGCGCCCATGACCGCGAGCACGGACTCGATCGCCTCCCAGCTCTTTGCATAGGCGACGGCATGTGTCGAGCGCTCGGCGACAGCAAGCTCGACCCCGTCCGTCTTCGCTACCTCACACAAGAACGTCGCCGAACCGAGCGACGCTGTGCGTAGCTCGAGATGAGGAGATCGCGCCACCGTCAGCGATCCACCTCCGAGAAACGCGCCACGCAGATACGCCGCCCGGCAGCACGCGCGGCCGACCACGCGTCGCGGCGGCCTCTCGAGTGGGGCGTGGCGCTTGTCGATCACGCCGGCCCTGCCGAGCACGTGGAGGGCGTGAGCGTCGCCGGCGACGTGCAGCTGATAGCGCGTCGCCCGGTCGAACGCGCGGCGATGATAGGTGCGGATCTCAGAGCGGATCCCGTTACTTCGAAGCAGTGCGAACGCCCGCCGGGCCGCAGCACCGCTGCCGAGATCGAGATGCAACGCCCAGTCGCCCGCTGCGCGAAGGTGCAGGCTGCCGGCCGAGTGGAAGAGCGCCGAGAGCTCGGCCCGCTGGTCGCAGCCGCGACTGGGTGCGATTCGCGCGAGCTCCTCGCGCACATCCTCGGAGGTGATCAGAGGACCACACCCTCGAGGGCGAGCAACCGTCGTTTGACGCCGACGCCCGTTCGGCCGTAGCTCCCGATTCCGGCGGCACCCACGACGCGATGACACGGCACGAGGAACGCGAACCGGTTCCCGGCGCAAAAGCTGCCGGCGGCTCTCGCCGCACCGGGATAGCCGGCGAGCGCGGCGAGCTCGCCGTAGGTGACGACCTCGCCACGCGGCACGCCGCGAAGCGCGTCCGCAACCGCACGCTGAAACGGAGTCGTCCACGACAAGTCGAGCTCGACATCGTCGAGCGGGGCTTCGGCGCCCCGCGAGGAAGTCGGTGAGTCGGGCTGTGAGCTCGTTCGGGTGGACAGTCGCCGGCGTGTCGACTCCGTGCGGTCTCGGCACGAAGTCGTCTCCCATGCGTTTCGATTCCGCGGCTAGCGTGTTGGTTGGGGGGCGTGGAGCCCCCATGGGGGGCTGTGGACCGCCGGCCCCGAGTGAATCGGGACCGTGCACTGGCAGGCGTGCGCCGAGAGCCTCCGTCCCGGCATCCAGGTCCTCTCCGAGAGCGAGGAAGCGAAAGTCGTGAGCGAGGACGACGTCACGCCGCGTCCACAACTCACCGAAACCCCAACCCGGCACCGAGTAGTGCGTTAGCGTGGCACGCAACGTTTTCGACTCTACAATCGCCCCCATGAGCTCACCCGGGATCTTTACTCCCCCGAAGCCAGTCAACGAGCCGATCAAGACGTACGCGCCGGGCAGTCCCGAGCGCGCAGAGCTCCAGGCCCGTCTGCGCGCGATGGAAGGCGAGCGCATCAGCATTCCGATGATCATCGGCGGCAAGGACGTGTACGCCGACGAGACGTTCGAATCGGTCATGCCGCACCGCAAGAGTCATGTCCTCGCCGACGTCAGCAAGGGTGGGCCCGAGCACGTCCAGCAGGCGATCGACGCTGCCAAGGCCGCGCACGCCGACTGGTCGCGAATGCCATGGCACGAGCGCGCCGCAGTCTTCCTTCGTGCGGCGGAGCTCCTCGCAGGCCCCTGGCGCGCCACCGTGAACGCGGCCACGATGCTCAACCAGTCCAAGACCTCCCATCAAGCCGAGATCGACGCCGTCTGCGAGATGGTCGACTTCTGGCGTTTCAACACCGAATTCCTCGTTCGCGTCTACTCCGAGCAACCGTACTCGCCGACCGGGACGTGGAACCGGATGGAGTACCGGCCGCTCGAGGGCTTCGTGCTCGCGGTCAGCCCGTTCAACTTCACTTGCATCGGCGGGAACCTCTCGTCGACGCCGGCACTCATGGGCTGCACGGTCCTGTGGAAGCCCGCCTCGACCGCCGCGCTCTCCGCCTACTACCTGATGCGCGTGCTCCAGGCCGCAGGCCTGCCGGACGGTGTGATCAACCTGGTCTACGGCTCTGGGGCGACGATCGGAAGCGCGGCACTCGCGAGCCCTGATCTCGCAGGGATCCACTTCACGGGCTCGACCGAGGTGTTCAACGGCATGTGGGAGACCGTCGGCACCAACATCGGCTCGTACAGGAACTACCCCCGCATCGTCGGCGAGACCGGCGGCAAGGACTTCATCCTCGCGCACCCGTCGGCAGAGGCCGAAGCGGTCGCAACAGCCGTCGTTCGCGGCTCTTTCGAATACCAGGGTCAGAAGTGCTCGGCCGCGTCACGGCTCTACATCCCCTCGAACATCTGGCCCGAGGTGAAGGAGCGGCTGGTCGCGGACGTCGCCACGATCAAGATGGGCGACGTCTCGGACTTCGAGAACTTCATGGGCGCCGTCATCGATTCCAGCGCGTTCAAGACCCACAGCGACGCGATCGCGGAGGCCCGTGCTTCAGGCGCCGAGATCCTGACGGGCGGCTCGACGGACGACTCTGAGGGCTACTTCGTACAACCGACGGTGATCGCGACGGAGGACAAGGGCTTCCGACTGCTCCGTGACGAGCTCTTCGGGCCGATCGTGACGACGTACGTCTACGACGAGAAGCGCTGGGACGACACTCTTCGGCTCGTCGACGAGACCGCGCCGTACGGACTCACCGGGGCCGTGTTTGCCACCGACCGCGGCGCGATCGACGAGGCGCAGGAAGCGCTCCGCTACGCGGCGGGCAACTTCTACGTCAACGACAAGCCGACCGGAGCCGTCGTCGGCCAGCAGCCGTTCGGGGGCTCGCGCGCCAGCGGGACCAACGACAAGGCCGGCTCGATGTGGAACCTGATCCGCTGGGTGAGCCCGAGGACGATCAAGGAGACGTTCGTTCCGCCGACGGACTACCGATACCCGTTCCTCGGTCCCGACGCCGACGGGAAGAACCAAGGAAAGCGCTGACGTGCTACCACGAGCACCGCGGCCGCGAAGCGGCCGCGCTTTAGGGGTTTTCGCGCGATCGGAAACTCCGCGCTAGCGGATTTCCGGTCTTGCGCTAGGCAGAGTCATGGTCCGCGTCCTCGACGGGATCGACGCCTTTCTCGACCAGCTCACGGCGGTCGACCCGCTCCCTGTCTTCTTCGCGCTGCTCGCGCAGCTCGCGAAGCTCACCTGCACGAGCATGGCGTGGCGGAACGTGCTCGCCGCCGCGTATCCGGATCAAACTGTCCGGCGACGGTCGATCATCGGCGCCTATCTCGCCGGGGTGGGCGTCAACGCGATCGTCCCTCTGAGAGCGGGAGACGCAGTGCGCGTCGTCCTTGCGCATCGGGCGATACGCGAGAGCACGTATACGACCGTCGTTTCCAGCGGCCTCGTGCTCTCGATCTTCGACATCGCTGCCGCCTCGACGGTGCTCGCGTGGGCGGCTCTGACGCAGGACGCCCTGCCGGGTCTCGGTGAGCTGCCCAAGCTTCCCAGCTTCGACTTCTCGTGGCTTCTCGACCATCCGCTTGCGTTCGATCTCGCGGTCGCAGCACTCGTCATCGCAGCCATCGTCGCCGGGATCTGGATCCACGGGCACGTGGTCGACTTCTGGGAGCGGGTCAAGCAGGCTTTCTCCGTCGTACGACGCCCGGCGCTGTACCTGCGGACGGTGGCGTTCTGGCAAGCCGGCGACTGGATCTTCCGCCTCGTCGCGATCTGGTTCCTGCTGGACGCCTTCGACATTCCGCAGACGTTCGAGAACGTCCTGCTCGTGCAGGTGTCCGCGAGCATCGCGACCCTGCTACCCCTGACTCCGGCGGGGATCGGTACCGAGCAGGCGTTTCTCCTCTACGTCTTTCGAGGCGCTGTTCCGTCTTCCCAGCTGCTCGCATTCAGTGTCGGCCTGAAGTTCATGACGATCGGGACGAACGTCGTGGCCGGGTTCACGGCGATCGCGATCACGCTCCGGACCCTCCGCTACTCGAGGGCCCTCGGCCCTGCCGAGGAACAATCCGCGAAGAAAGATGACGATTCGCGCGAGGACGTGATAACCGGGCCGCCCTAGGACGGCCCAGCCTTGTGGAGCTGCGCGTACAGCGCCCGCGCGGTCTTCTGTGGCAGCCCGGGAACGCCCTCGAGCTCCTCCTGGGACGCCTCGAGAAACCGTTCGACCGAGCCGAAGTGGCGCAGGAGGGCGCGGCGACGCACCGGCCCGATGCCCGGGAGCGTCTCGAAGATCGTCTCCATCGAACGGGCACCTCGCTTGCGCCGGTGGTAGCGCAGAGCGACGCGATGAGCCTCGTCGCGAACCCTTTGGAGCAGCTGGAGGCCCGGGCTCGAGCGCTCGAGCGCGATCGGAACCGACACCCCGGGGACGAACACCTCTTCCTCGCGCTTGGCGAGCGCGATGACGGCGACTCGGGGCAGATCGAGCTTCTCCATTTCCGACAGCGCCGCCGCCAGCTGCCCCTTTCCACCGTCGACGACGACGAGGTTCGGCGTCTGCGAGAAGCTCTCGTCGGGCTCGCCTTCACGGACGCGGGCAAAACGACGGGCGATCGCCTCCCGCATGGCGCCGACGTCGTCCTGGCCTGCGAGCCCGCGGATCGCGAAGGTGCGGTAATGCGCGTTCTTCGGTCGCCCGTCGATGAACACGACCATCGAGGCCACGATCGACTCGCCCTGGATGTTCGAGACGTCGAAGCACTCGATGCGGACGGGCAGGCTCTCGAGATTGAGACCCTCGCGGAGCTCCTCGAGCGCGGCGACGCGGCGCAACCTCGTCCCCTCCCTGTGTGCCGAGTCCGCGTCGAGGGCGAGACGCGCGTTCTCCCCGGCGAGCTCGACCAGACGCCGCTTCTCGCCTCGCCGCGGCGCTCGCACCTCCACTCGCGATCCACGTCGCGACGAGAGGAACTCGGCGAGGACGCTCGTATCGGCGACGTCGGCCGGAACCAGCACCTCTGGCGGCGTGCTCGGGAGTGAGCCGTAGTACTCGATGACGAACGCCTCCAGCACGGTTTGCGCGTCGTCGCCCGCCACGTTCTCGAGGTGGAAGCTGTAGCGATCGATCATCTTCCCGTCCCGCAGCGGGAAGACCTGGACGGCCGCGCGGTCGGCCTCGACCGCGAGGCCGATCACGTCCACGGTGCCGACCGCTCGCTTGTCGGCAGCCTGACGTTCCGCGAGATGCCGGATCGAGAAGAGTCGGTTGCGATAACGAGCAGCTTCCTCGAACTTCTCGTCCGCGGCCGCCTCCTGCATTCGCTCCTCGAGCTCGCGCTGAATGGTGTCGGTGTCGCCGGAGAGAAAGGCGGAGACGCCGTCGATGATCCGGGCATAGTCGTCCGGCGTGATCGCCCCGATGCACGGGGCGAAGCAGCGGTCGATGTGGTAGTCGAGACAGGGGATTCCGGAGTGCCGGCCGGGCCGTGGCCCTTCGCAGGGGCGAAAGCGAAACACGCGGTTCAGCACGTCGAGCGTCTCTCGCACCTTCTTCGCGTTCGCGTAGGGCCCGAAGTAGACGACCCCGCGGCGGTGGCGCTCACGCGTGAACATGACCCGCGGATACTCGTCCGCGAGGGTCACCGCGATGTACGGGAACGACTTGTCGTCGCGAAGCCGAATGTTGAACGGCGGGCGGTGGCGCTTGACCAGGTTTTGCTCCAGGTGGAGCGCTTCGGCCTCGTTCCGGGTGACGATCACCTCGATGTCTGCGACGCGAGCGGCAAGCTGCGCCGTTCCCATCCTCCCGTCTCCCCGCTGGAAGTAGCTGCGGACGCGCGATCGAAGCGATTTCGCCTTGCCGACGTACAACACCTCGCCGGGCTCGTCGCGGAAGAGGTAGACGCCAGGCCCGCGCGGGAGCGACTGGAGCTGCCCTTCAAGGTTTTCACGCATTCCGTCGCTAGCGTATCCCCATGCGTCTAGGGCTCCTGGCGGCACTCGTGGCCGTTTTTGGCTTGAGCGCGCCCAGCGTTGCGGCGGCAGGACCGGGCCTCGTCGCAGGCGCGGTCGAGGACGACGTCCGTGCTGCGACGCTCGTCGAGGCCGAGGCGAGGATGACCACGCTTCGCATCGCCGGGTTCCGCGCGGTGCGTGTCACGAGCTACTGGACACCGGGCCTGACCAAGCCCACGGACGCGGAGCTCGGCGTTCTCGAGAACGTCGGAGCGGCGGCAGAGCGGAACGGGTTACTGGTCTACGTCACGGTCATGCATCCGGGCTCGAGGACGACACCGTTGACCGACGAGGCCCGAGCCGAGTTCGCGTCGTACGCAGCAGCCATCGTCCGAGGTGCGCCGTCGCTACGCCGTGTGATCGTCGGGAACGAGCCGAACCTCAATCGTTTCTGGCTCCCGCAGTTCGCTCTCGACGGGTCGAACGCCGCCGCAACCGCGTACCTGGCGCTGCTCACGAGGACCTACGACGCGATCAAAGCCGCCGCGCCCGGCGTCCGCGTATACGGAGGCGCGCTCTCGCCACGGGGCGCCGACAACCCGGCGGGCTCGCGCCCGACCCACTCGCCCAACAGCCTTCATTCGCGATCTGGGGATCGCCTATCGGTCGAGTGGACGGGACCGCCCAGTGATGGATGCCTTCGCGATCCATCCCTATCCGGACAACTCGAGCCAGCCGCCGACGGTCGCGCATCCGCTGACGACCACGATCGGTATCGCCGACTACGGAAAGCTCGTCGCGCTACTCGGCGAGGCGTTCGACGACACCGCGCAACGCGGCTCCGATCTCCCGATCCTGTACGGCGAGTTCGGTGTGGAGTCGGAGATTCCGGCGACCAAAGCAACGCTCTACACGGGCACCGAGCCGACCACGACGAAGCCCGTGGTCGAGGAGACCCAGGCCGCTCATTACGAGCAGGCGCTGGCGCTGGCCTTCTGTCAGCCCACCGTCGAGGGCATGCTGATCTTCCTCTCGCGAGACGAGCGCGCGCGGGCGTCCTGGCAGTCCGGCGTGTTCTACGTCGACGGCACTCCGAAGAAGAGCCTGCCGCGCGTGCGGGAAGCTCTCGACCGGACGACCGGCGGGTCGATCACGCGCTGCCCGGGAGTCGAGCTCGTCGTTCGGCCGACCTTCCTCCGCTTCGGGACCCGCTCGGCCGCGAAACGCGGCATCTTCCGGGCCAGCCTGCGCTGCGATCTCGACTGTGCGTACCAGGTTCGCCTCGAAAAAGCCACGACACACTCGACGAAGCTTGTGGCCCGCGGGCGCGCCGGAGGTCGGCGAGCTCGTGCAGGTCGATCTCGGATCACGGTCGCTCGCGCCCGGAAGCTACCGCTACACGCTCCGGCTCGTGCACCCGGTGAACCCCGCGCCTCCTACGCTTCGTCAAAGCCCGGCGTTCACACTGCCGTAGGCGCCGCTCTAGTAGGTGTGCTCGAGGCGCCAGACGCGGACGACGACGTACGCGCACGCCGCGAGCACGACAATGAAGGCGAAAGCGCCGACACCGGACGGGAATCCGAACCCGACCGCGAGTCCGATGTCCACAACGGCCAGCACGATCGCCGCGTAGAAGAGCTTCCGGTTCCACTCCGACCACGCCTCGAGATCTCCCCGCCGCTCCCGCCAGAGGAGGAAGAGGAAGAAGGCGATGGCGAGGAAGAACGCGATCTGTAGCAGCCCTCCCACCGTCGCCACTACCGGCTCCAGCGAGAGCACGACGACGATCAGCGCGATCACAGCGACGATCCCGAAACCACGGGCCAGCGCCGGGATCCGACCCCAGAGCCGCCTCATGTCCCGGTCATGAACGCCCGCACCGCGAGCGCACCGGCGACGAGGGTTGTCACTGCGAACCAGAGCAGGCGCTTCTGCCCCAGGCGGGGCGCATAGAACCACGGTGTCAATGCGAGTCCCGAACGCGAGCGCGCCGTAGGTGTAGTGAAGTCGATCGGGTGCGCGCCGGTCGTCCGACAAGAGCAGCAGCCCCAGTGCTGCCTGCGCGATGAGGAGCGTCTGCGCCAGCACGAGACCGTGCGCCACGAATCCCCCGGTGCCGACGCCCCTTCGGTAGGCCACGAAACCAAGTATTCCTCCGCCGATGCAGACGGCGATTACCGCGACGCCGAGAGCAACGTGCACGGCTACCATCGCGCGCACCCTACCGAGAGGCAGACGACGCACATGGTCGAAGAAGGCAAGCCGGCGCCCACGTTTACCCTCCCGACGACTCGGGTGACGACTTCACACTCACGGGCGACTCGGGTGACGACGTCTCTCGAGTCCCTCCGCGGGAAGCCAATCGTCCTCTACTTCTACCCAAAGGACGACACGCCGGGTTGCACCGCTCAGGCGTGTGGGATCCGTGACGCATGGGGCGAATTCGCCACTCGCGGCGCCGTTGTCCTGGGCGTGAGCCCCGACAACCCCGGGCAGCACGTGAAGTTCAAGGAGAAGTACGGGCTCCCGTTCACGCTCCTTGCGGACGAGGATCACGCCGTCGCGGAGACCTATGGCGTCTGGGTCGAGAAGAGCATGTACGGCAAGAAGTACATGGGCATCGAGCGCTCGACCTTCGTCATCGATGCGGACGGGAACATCGCAAAGATCATGCGGAAAGTGAAGCCCTACACCCACGCCGACGACGTCCTCACGGCGCTTTTGTGACCTCCGGCGCTACGCCGGAACGCGCTCGTTCCGTTCGAACTTGTGCCGGCCTTGTCGCCACGCAGAAACCCCCATGAGCCTTTCAGCGTGCCCACAGGATGATCGGGCGGGGCGGCGCACGGCTGTGTCGCCACAATCAAAGACTCATGCGGATGAGAGGACTTGAACCTCCACGCCCTTACGGGCACACGGACCTGAACCGTGCGCGTCTACCAATTCCGCCACATCCGCGCGGCCGAACGATTCTAGCTTCGGGTCGTCTCACTCCTCGATGATCCGATTCGTCTCCCTCGCCACCGCCGCTCTGGCGTTGCTCCTCGTCGTCGTGGGCGAACGTCCACTCGTCGACGCCGCCGACGGCAGCCGAACGGAGGTCATCGTCCTCCTCGACTCGCCCCCGCTCGCCAGGGCACCCGGAGCGAGATCCGTGATCGACGCCGAGCAGCGCAGATTCCGGCGCGAGCTCGCCGCGCAGTTGCCGGACGCCAGCGTCGGGTGGCGGTACCGGCTCGTTGCGAACGGGTTCTCGGTCGCGCTGCCGGTCACGCAGGTGCCCCGGCTCCGAACGCTTCCAGGAGTCCGGGACGCATTCGAAACGGCCCGCTACGTCCCGCAGCTCGACGCGACACCGCGGCAGATCGGCGCGCCGTCAGTCTGGGGGCCGACCCTCGACACCGCGGGTCAGGGGATCAAGATCGCGATCCTCGACAGCGGTGTGGATCCGGAGCACCCATTCTTCGACCCCTCGGGGTACGCGATGCCGCCCGGGTTCCCGAAGGGGCAGACGCGGTTCACGACCGCCAAGGTCATCGTCGCGCGCGCATTCCCGCCGAAGGGCGCACAGGCACCTAGCGCGCCGGTTGCGTTTCACGCGGACGACTCGAGCCATGGCACGCACGTTGCCGGTATTGCCGCAGGGAACGCACAAACGCCGGCAACTGGAGAGCGTGTCGTCTCCGGCGTCGCACCCCGCGCGTACATCGGCAACTACAAGGTGTTCGTCCAGACCGATTCGGGACTCTCCCCGAACGCCAACCCGCCGGCACTCGTCGCCGCCATCGAGGCGGCCGTGGCAGACGGGATGGACGTCATCAACTTCTCGGGAGGTGAGCCCGAGATCGAGCCCAGCCGGGACATCGTTGCGCTCGCTCTCGATGCCGCAGCCGCCGCCGGCGTGGTCTCGGTGATCTCGGCCGACAACACCTACAACGAGGTCGGCGCCGGCTCTGTCTCCTCGCCCGCGAGCTCTGCTCGCGCGATAGCCGTCGGCGCCGTAGAGATCAGCGGCAGTCCGTCACGACGAATCCACGCGTACTTCTCCTCGGTCGGGCCGACAACGATGTCACTTCGGCTCAAGCCTGACGTCGCCGCGCCCGGAGTCAACGTGCTCTCCTCTGTGCCTGGTGGTTGGGCCACCTTGTCCGGAACGAGCATGGCAGCCCCTCACGTTGCAGGAGCCGCCGCGCTCCTCGTACAACGGCATCCGAAGTGGACCGTCGATCAGATCAGATCTGCTCTGGTTCAAACGGGAGCGGACGCCGTCGACGACGACGGCGACACGGTCGCGCCGCAGTTTCAGGGAGGTGGTGTCGTTGCACTGCAAAGGGCCGACCGACCGCTCCTCTTCGCCCAACCGCTGAGCCTGTCGTTCGGACTGCTCTCGCGACGAAGCAGCGTGGTGGGGACGGTGCGCGTCGACGATGCCGGTGGTGGCGCGGGAACGTGGCAGGTCCTGGCAACGCGATCGCTGTCCTCGAACGCCGGGGGGAAGCTCGTCCTACCTTCCTCGATCGAGGTTCCGGGAGCGCTCCCGTACGAGGTGGTCGTGCCTGCGGGCGCGAAACTCGGCGATCTCGACGGGTACATCGAGCTCCGCCGCGGGCCCGACGTCAGACGTGTGCCGTTCTGGGGGCGTGTGTCGGCCGCCGCGCTCCAGCGTCACGCCACCCTTCCGCTGACGCGACCCGGCACATACAGGAGCTCGACCGCGGGGCGCCCTTCGCTGGTCGCTCGGTATCGCTATCCGGATAACCCGCGCGGAATCGGAGTGACGACCATCCTCCGCGGGCCCGAGCGTGTGTACCGCGTCGTGCTGACGAAACGCGTCGCAAACTTCGGCGTCGTCGTGACTCAGCGCGGCCGCGGGAGCAGAGTCGAGCCCAGGGTCGTCGCGCGGCTCGACGAGAATCGGCTGACGGGATGGACCGGCCTCCCCGTCGCGCGCAACCCGTATCTCGAGGAATTCACCGTGCCGGTGCCTGTCGCAGGGGCGCTCTCGCCCGCCCCCGGTGTCTACGCGGTCGTCTTCGACAGCGCGGCTCGAGCGGGTGCAGGGTCGTTTACATTCCGGTATTGGGTCAACGACGTGACCCCGCCTACGCTCCGACTGCGCGCGCGGACGGTCAGCGGTGGTCAGCCTCTGCTGGTAGCAGCGACCGACGCCGGCTCCGGGGTGTACTCCGACTCGGTAATCGCGACGGTCGACGGCTCCCGCGTGGCGCCCGTGTACCGCCGCGGCGTCGTCTCGATCGCCACGGCGCGCCTGTCGCCCGGCACGCACCGGCTACGCCTCCGCGTGTCCGACTACCAGGAGTCGAAGAACACCGAAAACGTCGCCCGGATACTCCCGAACACGCGCACCCTCATCGCGACGTTCCGCGTGCGCTAGTACAGCGGGACGTTGAGTCACCGCACCGACGGCGGCCGCGAAGCGGACGCCTTCAGGGATGTTCGCGCGACCGGAATCCGCGCGTCAGCGGATTTCGGTCTTGCGCAAGGTCACGTCTTGCGGTCGCGCTCCTCGATCGTCGGCAGGGCGTCGAGGTCGCGCTGGACGGACCGAATGAACTCATCGCTCTCCTCGTCCGGCGCGACGACCCGGAGTTGCCTCTTGCGGCGCTGGCGATCGCGGTCTCTCCGGGCTGACGCCCCGAAGCGGCGCTCCAGGCGCGGGCGCTCGACCGCGACGACAAGTGCGGCCGCGAAGACGAGCAGCACGAGCCACGGCCAGCTCACGGTCGGATTGTAGCCTCGTCGCTCGCAAGAACGGAATCTCCGGCGGTGTTTGGTCCTTCTTGCGCGCGCCTCCCGATTGGGTCGAGCCCCTATGCGCGAAAGACCTGCATCGGCAAGCTCGCCAGCGGAACGCCACCCTCGGCGGTCACGAGCCACGTGTCCTGCATGTACAGGCAATCCTCGCCGTTGGCGGCAATGGCATGCGGATGCATCGAGAAAACCATGTTCTCGGCCAGCTCGGTCTCCACCCCTTCACCGATCTTCGGGAACTCGATCATGGTCATGCCGATCGAGTGGCCGGTGACGTGGCCGAGGTGATAGCCGCGGTCGACGAACCCCGCCGAGACCGCTCGATGTACGTCGTGGCAGCTTGCACCCGGCCGAATGGCGCTGCGCGCGACCGCGTAGTACTCGAGGTAGGCCTCGAGCATGTGCTCGGTCTCGGCGGAGAGCGTCGCGTCTCGCGCCGCGATCGCACGCGAGACCTCGACCCAGTGCATGCCCGGCCCGGCGACCTCGAGCGAGGGCAAGAGGAATTCGCCCAGTAGCTCCTCCCGACGCGCAATTTTGAACTCGGGACGTGCGAAGGTGTCGGTTCCCGTGAGCACCATGTTCATCGTCAGGCGACCGCAGCCCTCGGCGACGAACCACTCCTCGGCGGCCGCCATCACCTCCGCCGCAGTCTTTCCGGGCGCGTAGGCGGCGGCGAATACCTCGAACCCGCGCTCGTTGATCCGCACGGAATCTCGCACCGATGCGAGCTCGGCCTCGCTCTTGACCGCTCGGGCGATGTCGAACTCGACATCGAAGGGGATGAGCTCCAGCTCCTCGAGCGCCCGGTAGTCACGCACCGCCATCACGTAGTCGAGCCCGTAGACGCCGACGCGCTTCCAACCCGCGCCGCGAGCCCGGTCGGCGCCATGTGCTCGCCGGGGCGATCGTGGAACACCTGCTCGATCTCCGCCGTCCCGTGCTCGCCGACGTACCGCGCTTCGGTCGGGAAGACGACGCACGGCTCTCCGTCGGCCGGCACGACGACGTAGGCGTAGCGATGGACGATCTGGAATCCGGACAGGTACGTGACCGCACCTTCGAATCCCGAGTACTCGCTCCCCGAGACGACGAGCGCATCGAGCTCGTGCGCTGGCCATCGCGGCGCGAACGTTGGCGTAACGCCGCTCGAGCTCTGCGCTCAGTGGTGCTTCCATGAGTCCTCCAATCCCTTGATGAGTGCTGTGACTCGCATCGTTCAGCGGAGTCGGCACGCCGAGCTCGCGGCCGAAGCGCGCGATCCCGCCGTTCAGGAAGTCGATCTCGGTCGCGACGTCGCGCCTCGACGTCCTGGAGCATGCTCGCCTTGTGGTCGTATGCGACGTCGGGTCGCGCCGCATGGTCGATCAGGTCCTCGGGATCGGCGTCGAGCATGATCCCCTGCGCCGCGGCTACAGCCTTGCCCTCGTCGACGAGTCCGCTCACGAGCGCCGCGCAAGTCCGGGCGCTCGCACACGCGCCCATGCGTGAGACCGGTGAGCGCTCCGACGGGATTCGTCGCCGCGTTGAAGATGACCTTGCGCCACTGGGCTGGGCGCGCATCGGCCACCGCCTTCGTCGGCATGCCGCCACGCGTGCAGGCGGTCGGCGAGTCGCTCGATCTCGTCGGCCGTGGCCGGACTCGGCTCGAACGGGCCGAGCGTCGTATCGCCTTTGACGTCCCACTGCACGACACCCGGCTCGAGGATCTTCCCGGCCGGGAACGTGGTTCCGCGTATGACCCGTGAGACGTGCCCGGCGATGACCTCCTCGTTGCCGATCCCGTTCTGTACCGACGCCACCGCGCCGTCCGAGAATGCATGCGCCGTCGCCGCAATCGCTCCCTCGGTGTGCATCGCCTTCGTCGCGACGATGCCGAACTCGCAAGGAGGCAGCGCGGATGGATCGGTCGTCGCCTGCACGCGCCCGACGACCTCGCTCGGCGCCTATGAGGCGTAGGCCGTTGGCGTTGATCGCGTCGACGTGCGGCTGGGAGAGGTCGTATGCCCAGACCTCGACGTCGTCGAGCTGAGCCAGGTTCGCCGCAAAGAGCGAGCCGACGGCACCGGATCCGACGACACAGACCCTCACGAGTACGACGCCTCCTTCCCCCTGACGAGCGCATAGAGCGCCCGCTGGAGCGGCGTCGCGAGTCCGACCCGCTCCGCCTCTCGCACGAGCGCCCCGTTGATCGACTCGACCTCCGTCTCCCGACGGGCCCCCACGTCCTCGAGCATCGACGGGCGATGCGCGCTCCCCCGTTTCGTCGCGTGCACGTTCATCTCCCAGGGATCGTCGTGCAGGTCGATCCCGCGTGCCCGCCGCCACCGCCTTGCCCTCGTCCATCAACGCACGGACGAGCCGCGCCGAGATCCGTCGTACTCCTCCTCGGCGGCGAAGTGGAAGTCGTGTGGCAGCCCGGTCAGGGCTGCGACGCCGTTGACAGTCGCGTTGAAGATCAGCTTCGACCATTGCGCCGGCCGAAGGTCGGAGAACGCCTCGGCTTTCAGGCCCGACGACTCGATGAGCCGGGAACCTCCTCGACGAGCTCGAGCGGCGTGTCCTCGTACGGACCGAGCCAGGTCGGCGTGTCGAGCACGTACTCGACCTCGGTGTCCGAATGCCGTGTGCCGCTCATGAAGGTGATCGCCGAGATGAGCGGCCACGGCCCGTGTCGACGGACGATCTCCTCGGCGCCCAGGCCGTTCTGGACCGTCATCAGCGTCGCCTCTGGGAAATGCCCCTCGAGTGCGGACGCGACCGCGTCGAGGTCGGTTCCCTTGCACGCGATGATCCCGAGGTCGAAGGCGGGCAGGCCAGCCGGGTCGACGCTCGCGAGCACGTGAGCTTCGAGATCGCTGCGCCCCGTGACGCGCAAACCTCGCTCGTTCAGCGCGTCTGCGTGCTCTCGGCGGCGCGTCAGGACCGAGACGTCGGCGACCTGCGCCAGGTGTCCGGCGAAGAGACTCCCGATCGTGCCTGCACCGATCACGCAGACACGCGCGCTCATCTGGCAAGCTCCTTTGCGGCACCGCGACCACGCCCGAATCTCGGAAGTCGGAACTCCCTGCCGCGCGTGAGCCCGTTCGGGAGGACGACGAGGACTATCACCATGAACGCGGCGACACCGATGAGGCGGCTCCCTCCCCACAGCGGCTTGCCGAGAATGTCGTCGACGAAGCCGATGTCGCCACTCTCCGCCTTGAGGAGGAAGGTGTCGAGCGCACTCACCGCCAGCGCCCCTACGACCGCTCCCCATAGGCTCGCGACACCGCCCACGACGAGCATCGCGAGCGTCAGGAACGTGAGGTCGAGGTAGACGTCGCGCGCCTGCAGTGTTCCAGCAAGGTGTACGAGCAGCCCTCCCGCAAAGCCCGAGAGCGCCCCCGATAGGGCGAACGCCCAGAGACGCTCGCGATGGATGTCTATCCCGGCAGCTCGCGCCGCCGCCGGATCCTCGCGGGCGGCGCGAAGCTTGCGCCCGAATCGGCTGCGCTGGTACAGAAACGCGATCGTTACGACGGCGACAGCCCCAGCGGTCGCCTGGAGGAAATCGGTCGTCTCCGGGACAGTTGTGAGGGTCAGCGGTCCCGGGCCGATCTTCGTCCAGTTGTTGAGGATGTTGTACGTCACGCCGAGGACCGCGAACGTGGCGATGCCGGCGGACGAGCCCCGACAGGCGCATGAGTGGGATCCCGACGAGCAAAGCAAAGACACCGCCGGCCACCGCGGCGAGCGACGAGCGACGCGGCGTTGCCGACCGAGTGCTCGCCGAGGAGCGGGAAGAGCCCCGGGGTGATCGTCGGCTTGAGCTCGACGGGGATGGTCATGACTCCGGCTGCGAAGGCGCCGACAGCGACGAAGCTCACGTGCCCGAACGAGATCACGCCGGAGTTGCCGACGAAGACGTAGAGCGCGACGACGATCGCCACCGACACGAGCGCACCGCGGAACTCGTTCGCGAGAGCGGCGTCGACGAAGCTCATGCTGCCCACGAGTCCGACGAGGACGAGCACCACGACCGGGCCGAGCAGCTGCACGAGTTCCGTGACCCGCCTCACACTCGCTCCACTGCCGTTCGCCGACCGCGTACGAAGAGCCCCTCCGGCCGCAGGAGGAGGACGATGATCACGAGCATGAACACGGCAGAATCGAGGTAGACGCTGCTCGTGAAGGGCCAGGAGCCGCTGCTCGGCAGGTAGCCGGAGAGCGCGCCGACCGCGAATCCCATCGTGAACCCGCCCAGCGTCGCCGACCAGAGCCGATCGATCCCGCCGACGACCACGCCCACGAGGACGATGATCGTCTCGCGCAGTGCGTAGTCCGGGGCGACGAGCAGTCGCTCGGGCACCGCCATCGGCAGGATCACCGCGACGATTGCGGCGATGACGCCGGACACGACCACGCAGCCGTGATCACCGCATTCGCCCGGACTCCGATCAGGCGTGCAGTTTCCGAGTCGATGGAGGCGGCCCGCATCTGGAGCCCGATCGTGGTCTTCGTGAGCAGCATCGTCAGTGCGGTGAAGACCCCGATCGCGAGGAGAATCGTGACGAGCGTGATCCACCGAATGTGCACCCCCCCGATTGTCAGCGGTTCACTGAGCTTCGGGAATGACGACGATGATCTTCCCGATCGCTCCGAACCTGACGAGCGCGATGCTCTGCAGGAGGTAGCTGATTCCGAAAGTGGCCACGAGCATCGTCGTCGGAGACGCTCGGCGCAGCGGGCGAAATGCGACGAACTCCATCGCCAGCGACAGCGCGAGCACCACCGCGAAGCAAGTCGCGATGCTTACGACGACCGGGCTGTCATTGGTGAGTGCGAGCGCGTACGCACCCGCCATGATCAGCTGGCCGTAGGCGAAATTGACGAGCCGGAGCACGCCGAAGACCAACCCGATCCCGACCGCCATCAGCGCGTAGATCGAGCCCAAGGCGATCGAATCGAGCAGGGTCTGGATGTCGCTCGGTCACGACGATCCGAAGTAGGCGTCGACCATACGACCGGTGTCCCCGCGTCCGTCGGGGCCAGAGTCATGCGAAGCTCGCCGTTCGAGAGGACGTATGTCCGATCCGCAAGCGCAACCGTGCGCTGCGCGCGCTGCTCGACGAGCAGAATCGTCGACCCCGCGTTCCCGGATCGTCCGGAGCGTCTCGAAGACCGTGTCCACCATGGTCGGTGCGAGCCCGAGCGACGGCTCGTCGAGCAGAAGAACGTCCGGCTCCGCGACCAGCGCGCGGCCGATCGCGAGTTGCTGCTGCTGCCCGCCGGAGAGGAGCCCGGCCTGGCGGCGGCGGAACTCCTCGATGACAGGAAAGAGCTCGAAGACCTCCTCGCAACAGCCTCAGCCGCGCCGGATCTCGTCCGACGCCCGGAGAGCCCGAGACGAAGATTCTCCTCGACCGTGAGCTCCGCGTAGATGCGCCTCCCCTCGGGAACGAGAGCGATCCCGGCACGGACGATCTGCTCGGGCGCCGACCACGGATCGAGGCCCCTCGGAGGCGAACGTCTCCGGCGCTCGGCCGCACGGCGCCCATGATCGTGAGGAGCGTCGTCGATTTCCCCGCGCCGTTCGGGCCGATCAGCCCGACGATCTCGCCATGCCCGACGGACAGATCGATCCCTCGGACTGCGGGAACCGAGCCGTGGCGGACCTCGAGGCCCGAACTTCGAGCATAGGCTCAGGAGCGCTCATCGAGCCTCACGTCCTCGCGCACAGCGCTCTCGCCCAAATAGGCGGCGGCGACGTCCAGATTTGCGCGCACAGCCTCCGGTGTCCCCTCCGCAAGCGTCCGTCCTTGGTCAAGCACATGGATCCGATCGCACACCTCCATGACCAGCGCCATGTTGTGGTCGATCAGGAGCACGCCCGCACCGCGCTCGTCGCGAACCGTGCCGAAGCACGTGTGCAAAGTCTGGGATCTCGGCCTCGGGAAGCCCGGCCGCCGGCTCGTCCAGGAGTACGAAGCGTGGCTCGGTCGCCAGCGCGCGGGCGACCTCGAGCTTCCTTTCTTCACCGTGCGGCAGTAGGGATGCAGGAGAGTCTGCCCGCTCCGCGATACCGAGCAGATCGAGGAGCTCCAGCGCCCGGCGACGAGCTTCTCGAGGAGCCGCGCCGATTCCCAAGGCCGAGACTTCGACGTTCTCGCGGACGGTGAGGTTCCCGAACGAATGGCTGTGCTGAAACGTGCGCGCGAGCCCGGCGCGCCCGCGGCGGTGGGGCCTCCAGCTGGTGATGTCGCGCGCTTCGAGCTCGACCGAGCCGGCGGTCGGCAGATCGAAGCCCGTCATGACGTTTACGAGCGTCGTCTTCCCTGCGCCGTTGGGCCCGATGAGCCCGACAACCTCGTCCGCGCCGGATCTCGATCGTCACGTCCTGGAGCGCGTCGACTCCGGCGAACGACCGCGAGACGGCGGTGGCCCGGAGAACACCTCCGGGCCACCTCCTTTCCTCAGGCGTCGCTGCCTGCGTCAACTCTAGTCAGCCGATGTTCGCCGGCTTCTTCGTCGTCCAGAACCTGAGGAATCTCGCCCTGTTGTTGTTGACGAGCATCACACGGTAGACGCGACCTGTGACACCGTGCACGCCCTTGGAGTACGTGATCTTGCCCGACGTAACCGGAAGTTTCTTGAACTTCTCGAACTGGGTCGCGAGCCGAGCGCCGTTCGTCGAGCCGTTTGCCCGGGTAATCGCGACAACGAGCGCGTCGACCAGATCAGCACCGGGGACGAAGCTCCCGGTCGCGGGCAGCTGCGCCTTGTTGAGCGCCGTGACCTGCTTCACGAGCCGGTTGACAGCCGACTTCGGGTCGTCGCCGTACAACGAGCCGTACGTGACGTAGTAGTAGTTCGTGCCTGCGGGTTCTGCGGCCACCAGTAGTTGCCGTCACCACCCCATGAGTTGATGATCGGTGTGTTGTTCCCGAGCGCTCGGAGTCCGCCGACGAACGGAGCGAGCCCGTCGAACGCGGTGGGGAACGCGATCACGTCCGCATTCGTGTTCGCGACCTTGCTGATAGCGGCCTGAATCGTGTTGGAGAAGGACGTGAAGGCTTCCTCCTGGACGATCCGCCCACCAAGCTCCGTGAAACGCGCTTTGAACGAGTCTGCGATGTTCTGGAAGTACGCGAGCAGGTTGTCGCGGACGATCACGGCCCGCCTCCAGCCACGCGCGTACGAGTACTCGGCCATCGCGGCACCCTCGTCCTGGGCGATATTGCCGAGCGTGAACGCAAGCCGGCCCTCTGGGCCCGAAGCGCTTCGGGCCCTGCTGATCCGTGCCGATGCACGGAGAGAGGGCAAGCATGCCCTTGTTGATGAACTCCTGCGTCGCCGGAGCAGCGAATTCGACGTCGCACGTGACCATGCCGATCACGGCACCCTGCTGGATGAGCTGCAGCGCACAAGTCTTTTGGTTCTTCAGCTGGTGGTTGCAGAGCTTGACCTGCAGCTTTCGCCCGCCGACGCCGCCTGCGGCGTTGACTTCCTTGACCTTCGCCCGGACGGCATAGAGCGCCGGTGTGTCGTATGGCGCCATGTTCGCCGTCAGGTCCATCGCCGCGCCGATGATGATCGGGCCCCTCTGCTGCGAGCTCCCCTGGGCGACTGTCGCGACTACCGCGGTGGCAGCGCCCGTCAGAGCCAGGGCAGCGACAAGTGCCCCCCACTTACCGGGTCGTCTCATTTTCTCCTCCTTCTATTGCCCGCCATGTCTTCTTTAGACGAACGTCGTCCTCTTCAGGCGAGCGCCGGCTCGGACGCACGAGCGCCGACGCTGAAACGGGGATCACCCGGCTCGCGAAGAGCTCCTGGTTCTTTATCGCCATCCAGTGCTCGATCCCGCCGGCGTTGACCGTGATCGCTATCTCGCCGATGCCCGGGCAGATCTCGAGCGTTTGTTCGATGCGCTCGGCGATGTCGTCCGGGGTTCCCACCCAGATGTAGTCCTCCTCGAGCAGCTGCTCGTAGGGGATCTCGTTGAGCTGCTCCATGATCCCTGCGGTGTAGAAGCCGTAGTCCGCCTTTAGGAGGCCCTCGGTCGAGGGCTTCTCGTACTCGATCAGCGGCGAGCAGTTTCCCTTGATGAAGCCGACGGTCCAGTCCTTCGCCTCACGCAGCGCCGTGTCGCGGTCGTGGTCGAGATGACACGCGTGGATCCAGACGATATCCGGCGTCGTTCCGTGCTCCGCGCATTTCGCCCGGTAGAGATCGAGTTGCTTCTCGAGTGCGACGTACGGAAGCAGAGGTGGCACGGCGACGCTCCATCCGTGCTCGGCCGCGAGCTCGTACGTGCGATCCGACGTCCCACCGAGTGTGACGCGAAACTTTCGCGACGGGAACGGGACGACGTGCGAATCCGCGACGTGGAAATACTCTCCGTCGTGAGCGAAGCGCTCGTTCCCGAGCGCTTCGAAGAGCAGATCGACGGCCTCTTCGTAGCGCGGACGGTGGTGCTCGTCCAACGGGACGCCGGCTTTCTCGGGGATCCAGCCGTGGCCACGACCCACCCCGAACTCGTACCGCCCGTCGGTCAGGATGTCGATGACGGCGATCGCGGACGCGAGCACCGCCGGGTTGTGGTACGGGAGAGCGTGCAGCATCGTCCGGAAGCGGATCTGCTTCGTGCGCTGGGCAGCGGCCGCGAAAAGCGCCGTCGGGTTCGCGGAGATCGAGAACTTCGGGTAGAAGAAGTGTTCGATCGCGGCGTACACGTCGTAGCCCAGCCGATCGGCGTTCTCGATCTGCTCGAGCACCTCGCCGTACATCTGCTCCGGCGTCTTCCCCGGGTGAAGCTGGATCTCCGTGTAGAGGCCGAACCTCATCGCGCACCTCATCTCCCCTGTGACATGTCAGGTCCCGGCGAGTATCCCATCGCCCGTCATACCGGTCAACTGCGCGCGGTCGCGGGACTCAGAGCTCCGCACCTTGCCAGCGAAGGTCGCGCCCGCTCACCTCGATCGCGCCGATGGCAACCGCGTCGGGCTCACTCGGCTCGTGCACGGGAGACCACACGCCCCACGACCGGCGGTAGTACATGAGCGGCGACTCGAGCTCGGGAATCACGCCGCCCGTCTCGACCCGGGCGACGAGGATCACGTGATCGCCGACCTCGAGGTCGTGCACCGTCGAGCACTCCGCCCAGGCGAGGACGTCCTCGTGGAGCAGCGGGAGGCCGGAGTCGGTGAGGCGCCACGAGACCTGATCGAACTTGTCGTCAGCTTTGGACGCAAAGAGCAAGCACAGCTGGCTCCGGCCCTGGCCGACAAAGTTGACGACGAATTTCCGGCTAGCGCGGAGGGCAGCGAGCGTGCGAGATTCCAGATCGACGCACACGAGGATCGTGGGCGGATGCGCAGACACGCTCGAGACGGCCGTCGTCGTCAGGCCGCGGGGCGCCCCGTCGGTCCCGATCGTCGTGACTATCGCGACACCGGACGGAAACGAGGCCATGACATCGAAGAACGTCTCCCGTGCGACCGGCACGGCGCGAGCCTACCGCCCCGCCGTTCACGAGACGTTCGTTTTCATGCGTCCGACGTGCGGTAGCGCGTGCTCTTGCGCGAAACGAGACGCCGGAACTCGGCATCGGTGACCAGGCCGCGTTTCTTCGTGCCCGCTTGCTTCACCGACTCGAGGAGTGCCGGAAGCAGCTCGTCGGGAACTTCGAGGCCGAGCTCGTCGGCCTTGATCCGAATCGAGTCGAGCCCGCTCTTCTTTCCGAGCACGATGCCGCGTTCGGCGCCGACGAGCTCGGAGGCGTACGGCTCGATCGCCGGAGGATCGTGAAACTGCGAGGCGACGGCGCCCGATTCCCGCGTGAAGAGGTTGGCGCCGGTGACGGCTTTCCACGGTGCGAGCTGTGTTCCCGCGAGCTCCTGCACGAGCCCGGCGAGCGCGCGCACCTGCTCGAACTTGAGTCGGGTCGGAATCCCGTAGAGCGCCTCCAGGGCAAGGGCGACCTCGACGAGGTCGGCGTTTCCCGCCCTCTCCCCCATCCCGTTCACGGTCCCCTGCACCCACGTCGCGCCGGCCTGGACAGCTGCGACGGCAGCAGCGGTCGCGAGCCCGAAGTCGTCGTGGCCGTGCCAGTGCACCGGAATCTCGTGACCAAGCCGCTCTGTGATCTCGCCGACGAGAAACGCCGCGGCCTCGGGTGTCGCAATGCCGAGCGTGTCGACGACGACGACCTCGGTGGCGCCTGCCTCGACCGCGCTCTCGTACGCGCGCCGAACGAACTCGACGTCTGCCCGTGTCGAGTCCACTCCGAAGAACGCGACCTTGATCCCTTGCTCCACGGCGAACGCCACGGCTGAGCGAATGCGCTCGAGCATCGTGTCGCGCGAGACGCCGAGCGCAGCGAGCTTGCCATCCGAGATCGGACTCTCGATCACGGAGGCCTGCAACCCGAGCTCGACGAGAGCCTCGACATCGGCCCGCACCGCCCGCGAGAAGCCCCAGATCTCGGCGTCGAGCCCTGCCTCGAGGATCAGGGAGATCGCCCGGGCGTCGTCCTCGGAGACGCGTGGGAACCCGGCTTCGATGCGGTCGATGCCTGCGGCCGAGAGCGCGGTTGCGATCGCGAGCTTGTCTTCCGGCAAGAGGACGACACCCACGGTCTGCTCCCCGTCGCGAAGGGTCGTGTCGTAGAGCCCGACGGTGACACGCCGCTGCGGCTCGAGAGCCTGCGAGTTCAGGTCGCCGGTCCACACCCTGGAGCGATCGAGGGCCACGCGCGGGACTATCGCATCCCGCGAGAGATACTCCGCCTGTGATCTTCGAGCCGGAGCTCGAGACAATGCCGCGGGAACAGCTCCGGGAGCTGCAGCTCGAGCGGGTGAGGTCGCTCGTCGCCTATGTCACGGAGCGCGTGCCGCTGTACCGCGAACGGCTAGAGGGTGTCGATCGGCAGGACATCGCCTCGCTCGAGGATCTCCGGCGGCTGCCGTTCACGCGCAAGAGCGACCTGCGCGACGGCTACCCGCTCGGAATGGTGGCAATCTCGCGCGACCGGCTTGCACGCATCCAAGCGTCCTCTGGCACGACCGGCAAAGCGACCATCGTCGCGTACTCGGCAGAAGACCTGGACCTCTTCGCCCGCGTCTGCGCGCGCACCCTCGCGATGGCCGGGGCCGAGCCGGGGATGATGCTCCACAACGCGTACGGCTACGGCCTCTTCACGGGCGGGCTCGGGCTGCACGGCGGCGGGGAGCGTCTCGGCATGACAGTCGTGCCCGTCTCCGGCGGGATGACGGAACGTCAGCTCACGCTCATCGAGGATCTCCGGCCGGACGTGATTGCGTGTACCCCGAGCTATGCGTTGACGCTCGCCCACGCGTTCGCCGAGCGTGGGACAGCGCCTCACGAGATCAGCCTTCGCTACGCGGTGGTCGGAGCCGAGCCGTGGACGGAGAACATGCGGCGCGAGCTCGACCTCGGTCTCGGCGTCCGCTGCACGAACCTCTACGGGCTCTCCGAGATCATCGGCCCAGGGGTCTCCGGCGAGTGCGCCGAGGAGCGGTCAGGATCGCACGTAAACGAGGACCATTTCCTGCCCGAGATCGTCGACCCCGAGTCGGGCGAACCGCTGGCCGAGGGTGAGGAGGGAGTGCTCGTCTTCACCACGCTGACCAAGCAGGCGCTTCCGCTCATCCGCTACTGGACCGGCGACATCTGCTCTCTCAGCACCGCTCCGTGCTCGTGTGGTCGCACGCTCGTCCGGATGGGCCAGATCATCGGGCGGAGCGATGACATGCTCATCATCCGTGGCGTCAACGTCTATCCGAGCCAGATCGGCTCGGTCCTCGGACGCGTTCCAGAGCTCTCATCGCACTTCGGGCTCGTGGTTCGTCGCACTGGCACTCTGGACGAGGTCGAGGTACTCGCCGAGCCACGCGTGGAGCTTCTGCCGTCGCTCACCGACGAGCTTGCTCGTGAGGTGACGGAACGAGCGGAACGTCTCGTCCGGGACACGATCGGGTGCACGATGGCGGTCACGCTCGTCGGCCCCGGCGAGGCGCCGCGATCAGACGGCGGCAAGATTCAGCGCGTTACCGATCTGCGCTAGAAGGCGACGACCTCGCCTCCACGTGGTCGGCTCGCCGCCACGCACGGCGTCTCGATCGCACCAGGTACCACGCACCTCCGACGCAGGCGACTGCAAGTAGCGCTCCCGCGAGCGTTCCTCCCCGGAACGCGGGAGCTTCGACGTCGAGGATCCGATCCCCCGCGTGCGCACCGTTTCCGGTTCCGAGCACGATGCCGAGGGTCAAGAGATTCGGCGACGCGATGAGCAGAGCGACGACGAGCGCCACGACCCGCTGCCGCCACGACCGTAGAAGTCGGAACGCCAGCCAGAGCAGCGCCAGCGGGACCAGGGTGAAGACGAACCCGTAGAAGAGCCCGACGAAACCGCCGGTGGTGATACTGCCCTCGACCTGGTCACCGATCCGCTGTGCCCACCAGCGTGGGAGGAACGCAGCACCGACAAGGGCGATCAGGGTCAGAAGGCCGAAGAGGACGACGCCGACGACGATGCGTCTCGACCAATTGGGGTCGGATACAGCCGGCGGCACTGCCTGGTCGTTCACAGGCCAACCTCGGTTGGCCTGTGAGCGTGGAGGGGCATGGGGAACCGGGAGGTTCCCCATGCTTTCAGGAAGAAGGGGGCACGCGGGGGAAACATGGTTTCCCCCGCGAACGCGAGCTCGAGGCGAGCGTTGTTCACGCTTGGACTATTCCATCGGGGAAAGGCGACAGCTTCTCGGCGCCCGCGGCGGAGATCAGGAAGTTGTCCTCGACCCGTAGCCCGCCTCCGCCCTCGACATAGCATCCTGGCTCGATTGCAAGAGCCATTCCTTCGCGGATCTCACCGCCCCCGGCTTGGTGGGCGTACGGCGGCTCGTGCGCCCGTGCCCCGACGCCGTGGCAGATCGGGTGCGACGGCTGGCCCGGAAAGCCCAGCTCTGCGATTCCGGTGCGGATACGCCTGTCGAGCTCCGCAAAGCTCGCACCGGGGCGACAGAACTTGATCGCATCCTCGTAGACGGCCATGAGCCCGCTCTCGAGCTCGCGGTACTCGGGCGTCAGCTCGCCCACGACGAGATTCTTGGTGTGGTCGCACCAGTACCCGTCGGCGCACACCCAGATCTCGAAGAGCGTCGGCTCGCCCTCGACCACCGGGCGCGCGGTCGTCGCCGTGAACGTCTTGATCCCGGGGCCGGACCACACGAGCGAGAAGCCGAGGGCGAGCTCGACCTTGCTCTCCCACCCGGTCCCTTCGCCGTGCACGAATCCCTCCCACTCGGCCGCGATCTGCGCCTCGCTCATCCCCGGCTCGATGATGAGCTTGCAGTGCTCCATCGCCGCCGCGGCGATGTCGTTGGCGAGCCGCATGCGCTCGATCTCCTGCTCGGTC
The DNA here is from genome assembly GCA_963827525.1 of uncultured Thermoleophilia bacterium. Lineage (GTDB taxonomy): Bacteria > Actinomycetota > Thermoleophilia > Gaiellales > Gaiellaceae > GMQP-bins7. The sequence goes on along the minus strand of CAWHBH010000045.1, from coordinate 36,847 downwards.
TTGAGCGCGCGCGCATCGGCGAGAAGCGCGGTCGCATCCTCGACGTCGCCGAACGCCGTGAACCAGTCCCGGGTGAACGTCGTTGGCTCCCCAACCATCCGGTCTGCGGCCTGCGTCCCGAGCGAGAGCTCGAGGCCTATCGCGCCGTACTCGGCGGCGGCGGAGCGCGCGACCTCGAGCACGCGTGCGATCGGAGGACGAGAATCGGCCTCGTCGTAGCCCGTGAACAGACGAACGTCGTCCGTCCAGGCGGTTCGAGCCGCGTCCTCCTCGCTGGCCTCGAGGCAGATGAGGACAGGATCCCCTTCGCGCGGGAAGACACACGCGTCATAGCCCTTCATACCCCAGAAGTTCGTCAGGTAGAGCACGTTGTCGGGTGCGCGGACGACGAGCGCGTCGAGCCCACGCTTTGCCATCAGCGCGCGAACGCGGTCGAGCTTGCCGTCGTCCCGAGGCCAACTCACGCAGGGGCCCCGGAGACCGCCGGCTCGAAGAGCCTACGGCGACTGACAACGATCGCCACGAGGCCGGCGGCCATCGGAATCGCCCCCGCGAAGAAGAGCGTCCAGCGAGCGCCGCCTCGGATCAGATAGCTCGTGCACGGCGCGTTCCAATTCGTCCCGGCGAAGAGATCCGGATAGAGCTGGCGAAACGGATCCCGCGCCTCCGCAGGCGTCTCGGGGTAGAGCTCGGCAAGGTCGCCGAGGTTCCCGACCGCGTCGACGATCGGGAGTATCTCGATCGAGCCGACTACCACCGGACTCGCTGGGGTGCCGGCTCGCCGTGTCCCTGCTGCCAGGAGATGACCGGATTCCGCAAGATTCCGATTCGCTCGATCTCGGCCTCCATCACGTCCCCCGGCTTGAGGTAGAGCGACGCCGCGTCCGGCGAAAAGCCGGCGACCCCCGACACCGTTCCGGTCGAGAGCACGTCTCCCGCGGAATACCCCAGCGCCGAGTAGTGGCTCACGATCTCCGGGATCGTCACGCTCATACGCCCGGAGTGCGAGGTCTGGCGTACTTCTCCGTTCACGCGTAGCTCCATCGCGAGGTCGTGCGGGTCGGGGATCTCGTCGGCGGTGACGATCCAGGGGCCGAGCGGACAGAACGTGTCGATCGCCTTGCAGAACGAGAAAACCCCCGAACGCATCTCCCGCCGCTGGATGTCCCGCGCAGTGATGTCGTTGAAGATGACGTAGCCCGCGATGTAGTCGCGCGCCTCCTCCGGCGAGAACCACTTCCCCGCCTTGCCGATGACGACTGCCAGCTCGAGCTCGTAGTCGAGCTCCTCGGTCAGGTGCTCCGGGTAGATGACCGGCTCGTCGGTCCCGACGATTGCGTCCACGTTCTGGAAGAAGACGATCCAGGGCGCGATCTCGTGGGACCACTCCACCTGCTTCGATTCCTCCTCGTGCTCGCGGAAGTTGCCCGCAGTGTGGAAGAACTTCTTGGGCACGATGGGAGCTCGAAGGCGCGTGCTTGCGAGCGCGACACGCTCGCCAGTCTCCTCGGCGCCGCCGCGCTCGAAGTACTCGCGCGTGCTCGGGACATCGAGTACGGCGATCTCCTCGCCGTCGACAACCCCGACACGCCGCTCGTCGCCAAACGTGACGAGCTTCACGCGGCCGCCTCCGCCCGCTGGCGGACGGCTCTCAGGAACAAGACCCTGATGAGCCCGCTGAATGGCCTGATCGCAAGCCAGTAGCGACCGAACTTTCGGCGGGAGACTGGATCGGGTACGTGAACGCGAGTCTCCGTCGACAGGAGAGACGGTCCAACACGGAAGTCGATCACGGCCTTGCAGGCGTCGGGTCGCGCGTACGCGAGGAACTGGTCGGCGGTGCGAGCCTGTATCCCGCGCTCCCCACCGCGTAGTCGCCAAAACTGACCGGTGAGCCCGAGGACGATTCCTTCGCCGGGAACGTCGTCGAGTACGACAGCGTTTTCGAGCGCACCAGTCGACGAAGGGTCGCGAGGAGTTGCCATACGGCCGTCCGAGTCGCCGGATCGCCCACAGCACACGGGCGATCGGGATGTCTCTCAGCGAGACCGTGCGGATCGCTCGGTCGATCCGTTCCGACGACGCGTCGATTGCAAGCCTGTGGTGTTCCGAGAACTCGAAGCTGGGCAGGAAGTCGTCGAGCGGTCTCATTCGGCCACTTCGCAGACCTTCATCGCTGCCCGTGCGTACACCTCAGCGGTCTTGACGAGGCCGTCGATCTCGAGGTTCTCGCCTTTCACCGTATCGAGCAATCCCGTCGACGTGCCGTAGTTCACCGTCGCGATGCCGTAGCGCGTGAGCACCGATGCATCGGAGAACCAGCGTGTCACGTCGCGCTCGGGGGGCTCGCCGAACACCTCGGTGTGCGCGGCATCGAGCGCGCCCACAAGCGGATGATCCTCGGCGATCTCGGCACCGGGAGCGGTCACGTACACCTCTCCCTCGACACCGAAGTCGGGGAATCGCTCCCGAAGCGTTCGAACGAGATCGAGTACCTGTGCACGGGCAACGGCCATCTCCTTCGTGGGCGGCACCCGGACGTCGAGGAAGAGGTCGGTGCGATGGGGCGTCCTCGAGACCCGCCAGCCGAACCCTCCCTCGATCGCACCAACGTTGACGATCGCCTTCGCTCCGCGATACGCGTTCACCGGGTCGGCCTCCCAGGTCGGAATCCACGCGAGCACCTCATCGAGCACCTCGCGCATGCGCACGATCGAGTTCTGGTCGCGCTTCCCCTCGCTAAACGCCGTGTGGATGAACGGCCCCTGCGTCGAGATCCGCAGCCAGAGAGACCCGAAGTGCCCGAGCACGACCTTCGACTCGGTCGGCTCGCCGAGGATGCACATGTCCGCGACGCCACCGTGCGAGACGAGGTAACGCGAGCCGGCGGCATAGCCGCGGTACTCAGCCCCGACCGCGTCGCCTTGCTGCGTCTTCTCGATCTCACCCGAGACCGCTGCGATCATCAGGTCGCCGCGTAGCCGGACACCGGCGTCGGCGAGCGCACGCACTGCCTCGACGTAGCAGGCGAGCGCACCCTTCATGTTCGAGATCCCGAGCCCGTACAGCCGGCCGTCCTCGACGAAGGCACTCGGCTGGAAGCCGGAGACGTGGCGCAGCCACGGTTCCTTTCCCGAGTACGACGTGTCCACGTGCCCGTTGAACATCAAGCTCGGGCCGCCTCCCGACCCTCCGCGGATCCCGAGGACGTTCGCGCGCCCGTCCTCCACCTGCTGCCACTGCACGTGCAGGCCCATGTCGAGGAAGGTCTCGCGCATGAGCTCCGCCATCGCCTCCTCCGAGCCCGTGAAGCTCGGCGTGCCGATCGCCTGCGAGGCCCAGTCGACGAGCCGATCCTGATCGATGCGAATGTCCGTCGTCATTTGCCTGTACGGGCGAGATATATCTCGACCCTACGATCCACGCCGAAAGTGCGGGAGCACCTTCTCGCCGAACAGGCGGATCTGGTCGTGGCGGCGGTCGCCCCACAGCTCGAGCATCACGTGCGTGCAACCGGCGTCCCGGTACTCCTGGATCGCCTCGATGCAGTCAGACGGACGTCCCCGCGATGGCCTTGCAACGGTCGAGGAGCGAGTCGGTCACCTTCGCCTTTGCCGCAAGTCGCCCGCCCTGCTCCATCGCCTCGGCGACAGGCGCGAGCTCTTCCATCTCGATCCCGGCGAGCTCGAGGAGCGTGTCCGCGGAGCCCCTGATGTTCTGGAACTTGTTCGCGAGGTACATGCCCGCGATCTCCCGCGCGCCGTCGCGGCCCTCGTCTCGATCGGACTCGTGGATGGACGCGACCACGGTGCAGCCGATATCGATGTCCGCAGCGACGTTCTCGCGCGTGTAGCGGACGAACGCGGGGGTTGTGATCGAAGGTGTCAAGCACCCGTCGGCAATCTCACCGGCGAGCGCTTGCATCTTCGGCGCCGTGGCGGCGACGTAGATGGGCGGCACGCCGCGCGGTGTATGCGCCTCGTCGCTGAGCCCTGGTACCGACGCGCTCCACGTGTCGCCCTCGTACTCGAACGGATCTCCACCGAGAACGCCACGCACGATCGCGACCGCATCGCGCATGGGGCCGAGCGTCTTGGACGTCTGCGAGCGGATGTTGTTGAGGAAGATCTTCGAGGTCCCGAACCCGAGCAGGAACCGGTCAGGGCCTGCCGCTTCTTGGACGACACGTGCGTCCATCGCGACCTGCACGGGATGGCGCGTGAAGGGCGAGATGATCCCCCAGCCGATCGTGAGCCGCGTCGTCTCGCGCGCCATGAGCGCGGAGACCACCGTCGACGAGCGGGCCTCCATCCCGTGCTTGCGCCACCAGGGATATGCCTCGGCGAGCCAGATCGTGTCCATTCCAGCCTCGTCCATGACGCGGGCCGACTCGAGCATCTCGTCGAGCGGCTCCATGGTCAGCTGCATGACGCCGATCCGAAACGGCGGTGCCACTAGCGGGGTCGGATCATCAGTCTTGGGTGGAGTGCGATGGGCCTTCGGGCGGCGACGGGTGAATGCCCTGCTCCGCGCCGGTAGGGCTGGCGGACTCCGCGACTCGCTTCTCGAGTGCCTCCAGCACCTGGCCGACCTGCTGGTTCACGATCGGCTGGAGAACGCGCTGCCCCATCGCCCCGACAGGGCCCGCGATCTTGACGTCGGCTTCCCACGCCATCGAGGTCCCTGTGCCCGCCTCGGAGAGCGTGAACGAGGTCGTCATATCCATCAGCGCACCGACGCCCTGCCCCTTGGCGCGCATCGATGCGAACTCGGGCTCGCGCTCTTCGAGCTTCTCGAAGTTCATCGTCATCTTGAGGCCGCCCAGACCGAGAGGAACCTTCACCTTGGCCGTCCAGTGCTTCGCGTCCGTGATCTCGAAGCTCTCCACTCCAGGCATCAGCTTGGCCATCTCGGACGGCTCGTTGATGACGCTCCAGACCGTCTCCCGCGAAGCGGCGAGCTCCTTCGTTCCGCTGACGATCACCTCGAAACCACCTCCACGTTGGCGCGAGTCGCCTCGGGATCCTGGAGCATCGACCAGACCCTGTGCGCCGGGTTGCAGCTCGTGTAGACGATCGCACCTCCGGCCGCCCTGAGTCCGTCCTGGATCGCCGCACAGATGCAGTGGATTCCGCCGCCGCCGCCCTCGCCCATGCCCTTCGCGCCGAGCGGCGCGACCGGCGAGGGAGACTCCATCGCGCCCGTCTTGAGCGGCGGCATGTCCATCGCGTGGGGCACGTGGTAGTCGTAGAAGTTGGCGGTCAGGAGCGTGCCCTCCTCGTCGTAGACGAATTCCTCTGAGAGTGCAGCGCCGATGGCGTGCGCGGTCGCCCCATGCACCTGCCCCTCGACGATCTGCGGGTTGATCCGGATACCGCAGTCGTCGACCGCCGCGTAGTCGACGATCTCGACCTCGCCCGTCTCGGGGTCGATCTCGACCACCGCTGCGTGGATCTGCGTGGCGTACGTCAGCGTCAGCTGGCCGGTCTTCTTCTCCGTGTCGACCATGCCGAAGTACGGCCGGCACACGTAGCGATGGTTGAGTGTCGGGTTGAAGTCGGGTGGGAGAAAAGCGTTGTTCGCGTTCACGATCGCACCGAGTGCCATGAACGGGAGCGCGGCCTCCTCCGGCCCGTCCTTGATCCGCGCGAACCCGTCGGCGAGCTCGATTGCCTCGACCGGCGCCTGGAGCACGGCTGCGGCGAGCTGAACCATGTCCTCGCGCACGAGCTCGGCCGCGCCCTTCACCGCGCCGAGCCCCGTGAAGGCGAACTGGCTCGCGTACGTTCCCGAGAATCCGGCGTGCGAGTTGAACCAGGTGTCGTGGCCACGCCGCACGTTCACCTGCTCGGGTGGGCAGCCGAGGATGTCGGCGACGACCTGCGCCGCAGTCGTCTCGTGACCCTGTCCCTGTGGAACCGTGCCGAGAGTGACGACGACCTCGCCGAAGATGTCGAGCTTGACGGACGCCGCCTCGTTGTTCCCGGAGAACTGGAGATCGGGGTTCAGAAGCGTGGACTGGCCGAAGTTGTTCGTCCCCGAGTCGAGGGTCGAGCCGATGCCGAAACCGAGCAGCTTGCCGCGTGACGCCGCCTCCTTGCGCCGCTCCTCGATCGAGCCGTGGTCGATGAGGTCGAGGGCGATGTCCAGCGCCGCCGCGTAGTCGCCGGAGTCGTAGACGCAGCCGTTCGGGGTCTCGTAGGGCATCTGCTCCGTCTTGACGTAGTTGCGCTTGCGCACCTCGACCGGGTCGAGGTCGAGCTCGGTTGCGACGATGTCGATGATCCGCTCCGTCAGCCAAAGATGCTGCATCCGCGAGTAGCCGCGGTTCGGCGAGACCGGCGACTTGTTCGTACAGACCTGGGTGAAGTCGACGCGGATGTTCCGCCAGCCGTAGAGCCCCGGCGTCACCTGCGCCCAGATGATGCAGCCGAGCGGCTCGTAGCGCGGGAACGCGCCACAGTCGTCGAGCGCCTTGACCTTGAAGCCGGTCATCTCGCCGTCCGCTTTCACCGCGACCTCGACATCGAGGAACGTCCGCTCGTTCCCGTGCGCGTTCGCCGTGTGCTGATCCGTGCGCCACTCGGTCCACTGCACCGGGCGAGCCGAGCTTGCGCGCCAGCAGGCAGAGGACGACGTACTGCGGATGCAGGCAGATCTTGTTGCCGAACCCGCCCGCCGATGTCGTGCGTGACGAACCGGAGCTTGTCGATGCCGGTCCGGAGCGCCGGCGCCATCCAGATCGCGCCCACACCGGGCATCTGGTGGTTGCAGGTGAGCGTCCACTCGCCCGTTCCCTTGTCGTACTCGACGAGGGCACCCGCGCACTCGAGCGGAGTCGAGGAGAACCGGTGGAAGTGGAGCCGCTCGATCTTGACGACGTGGTCGGCCTCTGCGAGCGCCTGGTCGACATCGCCCCAGTCGAAGACTCCTGACCAGACGACGTTCGACCCCGCGTCGTCGTGAAGGACCACGTCGTCCTTCAGAGCCTCCTCCGCGTCGACGAGTACGGGCAGCGAGTCGTACTCGACCTCGATCAGATCGGCCGCGTCACGAGCGAGCTCCCGCGTCGCCGCGCAGACGGCAGCGACGGGCTCGCCCATGTGGCGCACGCGACCTACCGCAAGCGCGTAGTCGGAGATGTTCCCGCCCGGCTCGACCGACATCTCGAAGAATGGGTCGGTGTGGATCGCGACCTCGTCACCCGTGATAGTCCCGTAGACGCCTTCCAGCTCCAACGCTTTCGAGACGTCGATCGAGATGATCCTCGCGTGCGCGTAGGGCGAGCGGACAAAGTGCACGTAGCCCATTCCGTGGCGCCGAACATCGTCGAAGAACGTGCCGAGGCCCTGGACGAGCCGCTTGTCCTCGCGGCGTGGAATCGACTGGCCCACGTAGCCGCGCTTCAAAGTCGTGGTCGGCTGGTCGGTGACGGTTGTCATGCGCTACTCCCACCCGCCGCGACCACAGCTTCGACGATGTTCACGTACCCCGTGCACCTACAGATATTGCCCTGTAGGGCGTACCGAACCTCGTCCTCGCTCGGGTGTGGGTTGCGTTCGAGAAGCGCCGCCGCGCTCATCAGCATCCCGGGCGTGCAGTAGCCGCACTGGAGCGCGTGGTGCGTGTTGAAGGACTGCTGGAGCGACGTCAGCTCACCCTCTGCGGCAAGACCCTCGACAGTCGTGATCTTGGATCCGTCGGCCTGCACGGCGAGCGCCATGCAGCTCTTCACGGGCTCACCGTCGAGATGCACGGTGCAGGCACCGCAGTTGCCCGTGTCGCAGCCGACATGGGTACCTGTCAGCCCGAGGTCGTCGCGGATGAGGTGCACCAACAGGCGCCGCGCAGCGACCTCCAGCTCGATCTGCTCCCCGTTGATCTCGAGCGAGATCACGTGGCTCCGAGCCGGTGCTGCCACTACTGTGTCCTTCCTTCGCTCGGCAGCCTGGCGTACCGCCCGCATGGCCGAGACCTCGGCCAGATGACGCCGGAAGTCGGCCGAGCCATGGACATCCGAGGGAGGATCGAGCAAGGCGCCGAGACCCTCCGCGGCAGCACGAATCGAAGCCTCTGAGAAGTCGCCGCCCGCGAGGTGCTCCTCCATGGCCGTCGCCCGTACTGGCGTTGCCCCCACGCAGCCGAGAGCGATGCGCACCCCATCTCCCGAGATCGTCGCCGCGGCGTTGACGATGTAGGTCCCGTGCCTCCCGATCGTCAGGCCGGCGAAGCCGTCGCCAGCACCGCTCGAAGGCGGTACGGCGATCCTCGTCAAGAGCTCTCCCTCGCCGACCGCGGTCACGTACACGCCGATGAAGAACTCGTCTGCAGAAATCGTTCGCTCGCCACTCGCGCCGCGAATGGTGAAGGTCGCCCCGAGAGCCACGAGCAGCGGCGGAAGATGATTCGTCGGATCGCTGACACAGACGTTCCCGCCGACGGTGCCGCGATTTCGCACCTGCACGTCGCCGATGGTCGAGCAAACCTCGGCGAGGATCGGTCGCGCAACCTCGACCTCGGACGAGCCCATCAGCTGGGCGTAGGTCACCATCGCTCCTATCTCGAGCAACCCGTCCGAGGAGAAGCCGATCGTGCGCAGCTCGGAGAGATCAGCCAGATCGACGAGGACGTCCGGCGCCGCTGCCCGAGCCTTCATGACGTTCACGATCGTCTGCCCGCCGGCGAGTGGCCGCGCGCCGTCATGCGTGGCCAGCAGTGAGATCGCCTCCTCGACGGTCGCCGGGCGTGCGTATTCGACCTCGCGCAGGAGCACGCTGAGATTCAGTCACACACCGCCGTGACATGTCAAGCGACAAGTGGTCGCGCTCTTCTCGACGGCGCTCCGGCATGAACGTTGACCGGTTACACAGCCCTCACTACACTCGGAACAGTCGAGTCAGTGGCTTGTTGACATGGAGAGAATCGGTGTCGAACCAGCGTGTGATCACCATTCGATACCCCTCCGGCGCCGTCGAGTACAGGTACGGCGGGGACGTACCGAAGACAGGAGACAAGCTTGGACGCGACGGCGACGAGGGTTTCGTTACGAGCGTGGAGATCGACGAGGGCGGCGGGGAGACGGTAAGGGTCGGTACGCGCGTCCTTCCCGATTCGTGGACCGACGCGAGGGGCGAGAACGAAGAGGGGACTGACCACGGCGGCTGACATCGAGTAGCTACGAAGTCGTGGGTGCGAAGCCGGTCGCTACGACAGTTGGTGGCCGAGACGGCGCCGCCGCCTGAGCGAGACAAAGCGGAGTATCGGCGGGTGGTAACGTCGCGCGGCGATGGCGACCTTCGACGCGGTCTTCGTGGGCGCCGGGATCAATTCCCTCGCTGGGGCGGCACTGCTCTCGAAGGCGGGCTGGAACGTCTGTGTGCTCGAGCGAGCCGATGAGCTCGGCGGCTGTATCAAGACCTCGTCCGATCTTACGACGCCAGGATTTACGCACGAGGTCCTCGCCTCGTGGCATCCGCTCTTCACGGGCTCGCCCGCCTATGCAGAGCTGAAGGACGATCTGGACGCGCGCGGCGTCGAGTACCTGAACACCGAGCTTCCTACGGGATCGGCGTTCCCGGACGGATCGAGCGCTTTCTTGACGACCTCCCTCGCTGGGAACATCGCGGAGCTTGCGAGCCACGCGGACGCCGACGGTGCGGCCTGGGAAACGATGTTCAACGGCTTCATGGCCAACGCCGACCTTTCGTTCGGCGTCCTGGGGACGGAGCTGTGGTCGCCCGCGGGCCTCGGCCTCGGGCGCCAGGCGCTCCGCCGGTTCGGACGACATGGGCTCCTTGCCTATGTCGGAACGGTGCTGTCCAGTTGTCGCGATTGGCTCGGCGACACGTTCGAGTCCGATGCGACGCACGGGCTGCTGGCGCCGTGGGTGCTGCACACCGGACTGGGGCCGGACCAGGCGACCTCAGGCTTCATGACCCAGGTGATCGCGTGCGCGCTTCAACTCGGGGGGATGCCCGTCCCGAAGGGCGGTGGCGTCGTGCTCGTCGACGGTCTCGCGGGGATCGTCCGCGATGCGGGTGGAGAGGTTCGCACCAGCACGCGACGTCGAACGCGTGCTCGTCTCAGGTGGGAAGGCCACCGCCGTCCGACTCGTCGGCGGAGAGACGATCAGGGCGGAGCGCGCCGTGATCGCGAGCGTGACCCCGACTCAGCTCTATGGTCAGCTCCTCGGAGCCGGCGATGCGCCGTCCGACGTCACGCAGGCGGCACGTCGATATCGCTACGGCCGCGGGGAGATGCAGATCCACATCGCGATGAGCGAGCCTGCGGACTGGTACGGCGACGAGCGCCTGGGGCGGACGGCGATCGTGCACGTGACGCCTGGGCTCGACGGCGTCTCGCGAGCGGTGAACGAAGCCGAACGAGGCCTCCTCCCCGCCGAGGCGACGATTGTCTGCGGACAGCCGCTGGCGGTCGATCCGTCGCGCGCGCCCGAGGGGTCGTGGATCGTCTGGATTCAGCTCCAGGAGCTTCCTGCCGGACGGGTCAAGGGCGATGCCGCCGACGAGCTCGATGTCGGGGACGGCAGCTGGACGGAGGAGCTCCGCGAGGCATACGCAGACCGGATCACCGCGCGTCTCGGTCGCCACATCCAGAACCTCGAGCGGGGAACGATCCAGCGCGTTGCGCTGTCTCCCGCCGACATTGCGGCGATGAACGTCAACCTCGTCGGAGGAGACATCTACGGCGGCTCGTGCGCCCTCGACCAGAACTTCCTCTTCCGCCCGCTGCCGCAGGCGCCCGGACACCGCACAGCCGTCGACAATCTCTGGCACATCGGAGCGTCGACGCACCCTGGGCCCGGCCTCGGCGCGGGATCCGGGTACCTCGTCTACAAGGAGCTCACGAGGCCCGCGGTCCCGCGACGGTTGCTCTCCAGCGTGCGGGAGGCCGGACAACGCTTGCAACAGTCTGTTGCAAAGTCGCCGTGAAACTCTCGATGTCGGAGATCTCGACCGTCGAAGCCTCTTTCGACGAAGACGTCGCCGCGTACGCCGCCGCAGGGTTCGATGGGATCGGCATCTGGGAGTTCAAGCTGCCAGCGGACGACGCGGCGAACGTGGCGCTCGTTCGAGAAGCGGGGCTCGGGGTCGCCAGCTGCGTCCCGACCGTGCCTTCGATCCTTCCGCTTCGCCTCCCGGGCATGGAAGGCCCGCCGGATGTGCAGCGCCGTATCGACATGCTCTGCTCGAGCATGCGCCGGTTTGCGGCGTACGAGCCGGAGTGCGTCCTCGTGCTGACCGGGCCGAGCCACGGCCCCGACTCCCGGCAGCTCGTGATCGAGGGCCTACGGGACGTCGCCGCAGCCGCCGCCGAGGCCGGTGTGCGTCTCGGGCTGGAGCCGGTTCATCCTTCGCAACACGACTCGACCTCTTTCGTCAGTTCCATCGCCGACGCTGTCGAGCTCCTGGATGAAGCTCAGCTTCACGAGGTAGGGATCATGGGAGACACCTTCAACCTCTGGGAAGAAGCTCCGGAAGCGCTCGCAGCGATAGCCCCGCGTGTGACCGGCCTCCACGTGGCTGATGTACCCGCCGAGCCTGGACGCACCGATCGTGTGCTGCCCGGCGAAGGTGGAGCTCGCTCCGCCCAGCTGGCGCACGCGCTCGTCGATGACGGGATGGGACGGGTTTCTCGACGTCGAGATCTTCTCGACCCCTGACCTGTTCTGGTCGCTTCCGGTCGACGAGGCCGCCCGTCGAGCCCATGCTGCGATCTCGCGTCTCACGCGTGCCCGCCCTTGAGCATGGACCTCATCGTCTGGAAGCCTGTGGTGTCCAAGGGCAACGCACTGATCGACCGCTTCCACGATGACGCCGGTCGACCCGCGACGAAGATCAGACCGTGCCGTAGAGCGCAAGCACCACGCGCACGAAGAGCTTCGTATCGTCGTATAGGCCGATCTCCCTCACCGCGCGCGCTCCCTGGTACCAGCCGGCAAGGGCGAGGCGCACGTTCCCGTCGAACTCGTCGAGCTGCCAGCGGAGGTAGCGGACGCCGGCCCGGACGTTGCCTTGATAGTTGCGCGGCGTCCGGACCCCGAGCAGCACCGTGTCGACGAACTCCCAGGTCTCGGGAAGAAGCTGCATGACTCCGATGGCTCCGACGGAGGAGACGACGTCTTGCTGGAAGCCCGACTCCATCCACGCGAGAGCCCGAGCGAGCGCCGGGTCGACGCCGTAGACGCGGGACCAGTAGTCAATCGCCTCACGAACCGAGTCCCGGCTCGCGGGTGGCCCGGCGCTGATCGCGCCGCGTGTCCGGGCGCCGACCGGCAGTGCGAGACGCTGGCCGGGCACGATCACCTTGGTCAGCGAGATCCGATTCCGGCGCGCGAGTCGCCATGGACTCACGTGGTAGCGCGCGGCTATCGAGAAGAAGCTCTCACCGGCCTCGACGACGTGCCACGCAGTCGGCGTATGGCTCGCAAGTGCGCGGTAGGTGTGTGGGCCTGCGATGCCGTCTGGGTCGAGCCCTCGCTGCCCCTGGTACCGGCGCAGCGCGACCGCGGTGCCGCTTGTGAACCGGCCGTCGACTGCGCGCGCGCCAAGCCCATGTCGGCGGAGCCGGAACTCGAGCACCGCAACGTCCCATCCCACCGCACCGATGCGCAGCTCACGCTGCCCGAGAAGCGGGCGACCTCGAGTACCGAGCGCGCGTCGTGTTGCACGGCCCACTCGAGCAGTGGGGCGGATTCCCCTCTTCCGCTGGAACGCGATCAGGGCATTCCTCGTCAACGGCCCACGGACACCGTCGACCGGCCCAGGGCTGAACCCGTGGGCCCGCAGACCGATCTGGAGCGCAGCGACGCGTGCATTGGCAGCGAGCCCGGAAGGAACGACCGCGAGAACGCCAATGGACACGGCGACGCCGACGACGGCGAAGCGACGCATGGTTGTGACGTTCGCGGCCCGCAGTCCCCGTCCTTCCCCAGAGGCGTCTCGAGGCCCCGGCTACAATCTCGCGGCTGCCGTCCCCGGTAGCTCAATTGGCAGAGCATCCGGCTGTTAACCGGAGGGTTGTTGGTTCGAGTCCAACCCGGGGAGCTGCGAAGTACCTGCAAAGCGCCCAGAAACGACGAGGGCGCCCGCGAGGCGCCCTCTTTTCGTACCGAACTTCGTACCTGCGCGCAGTAAGCCCAGCACTTTACGATCCGGAACGTCGAGCTCTCGTGCTCGCCGAAGTGCGTCGATGCCAGGTACGCCAGCGATCATGCAACCGGTCACGTAGGACTGCAGCTGCTCGCAAGAGAAAGATCTCGCTGACACGCAAGGTCCCTTCCGACCGGCAAACCTGGCCGAAGCCATCCGGGAACGCGATCCAGCGTCGCGTGACGCTGGACAGCTCGTCTGTCCCGAGCCGCATCGATTACGGCTGAAGCGGCAGCGATGCTCATGAGGCCATCCGTATGCTCGGGGCGAACTCGACCTTTCCGCGTGCTACGCGGTCATGACTCCCGGCCACCCAACACGCGGTGCCTCGAGGGATATGCGACGCTCCAGGTAGCCTCGTCGCGAGAGCCAAGCCGGGACATGTTGCGCTCGTGCTTGTCGTGGTGCGACGGCCAGGCTGTGTTGCAATCGTTCGGCCGGAGTCCGACGAGCGGATCGAGCGTCGTTGCGAGTGCTTCGCCGACCAGTGCGAGGCCTGCGACGACACCGATCAGTCGTTCCAGAACGATCGTCGGTTCGAGGCTGCCGTTGCCGCGCCGACTGCGCGTCAGCCTTCGGTCGACGCGCGCTCGGCCAGTTCGCCAGCGGCTGCAGCCGTGGGAGTTCGAGACCGCCTCTGCAGTCACCCACAGCGAAGGACAGCTACGCGGAACTTCCCGACCACGTGCGCGAAGTCGTCCAGGACGTGAGCGGAAATGCCGCTGACACATGGGCGGTGACCATCAGCGCACTCCGAGACCTGGCCGATGCCGGGCGTTACGTTCAGAGGCTGCACTATGGGGCGAGCGCGACCAAGTGAATCCTCGGTGAGCGCCACGCTTACGGTGCCGGCGCTGATCTTCCGGCCGCGGAACTGCACGGGGTCGACGGAGAACCTACAGACGATTCGAGTCGGGTTCCCAGGGCGGATCCACGCACTGGTGCCCTAGCAGGCGCTCCTCGAGCACGTGGCCCTCGTCGTAGTCGACCTCGAGCAGCACGTAGGAATCTGGCTGCAACATGAGCGCCAGGTGCAGACATGCGAGGCGCTTGCCCGGGTCGTAGATCCAGAACGGATCCGAGATTGCGCCGGGTGCGGTAGCGCCGTCGCCCTTGAAGGCTGCCGCGCGTCGTAGGTGACAACGGTTGCAGTTCGTCGTACCGTCCCGCGACGTTTCGGGCTCTGGGCACTCGCGGATCGCGACCCGCAGCGCGGCTGATAGACCACTCCTCGGATCGAGGACGTTCGAGAGCGCTCGTGGTCGTCAGCGTCGACGAAGGCGGAAACGGAAACTCGTTCGATGGTTCGCATGTCCCGAACAATAGCAGCGTTTTGCAAGACTCAGAGCACGTTGGAATCGCAATCGCCGCTCTATGATCGGCGGAGACGTGCTTCGAGACGCGCTCCCTGCCCGAATCGACTTCTACGACGCATTACGGCTCGATCCCCATCGGTGCTCGGACGCTCGAAGGCGATCTTCGACCCTCGGTGGGTGAACGCCGACGGGAGCGACCTCGCCGTCTTGCTCTGGGCTCGCCGCCGCGCGGCGAAGGCCTGCGCTCGTTACGCGAGAGCTATTTCTCCACCAGGAGCACGAGCGTCCTCTGCGACCTCGCGCCAAGCGCGTCCCGTGCCCCGAGCGTCACACGGAAGCTTCCGCTTTGACGCGGGGTCCCTGAGATCGTGCCGGTCGTCTGCGACAACTTGAGGCCGGGCGGGAGCGTGCCGCTAACAACGCTCCACTTCACGGGCTGGACGCCGCCTACGGTTGCCAGCTTTGTCTGGTACGTGCTCGCGACCTTCGCGGGCTTCAAGCGGAGGGTCTTGATCGTGAGTCGCGGCGCAACCGTCAACGCAGCAGCGGATGTGGTTACGCGCCCCTCGCTGTCCGTCGCGGTGACGCCGAACGCGAAGATCCCAGCCTTCTGGGGCGTTCCCGCGATCGTGCCTCGTGTCGCGTCGAGCGCGACCCCGGAGGGCAATGCGCCGGACGACGAGCGACCATGTATACGTGCCGCTCCCACCCGTCGCGGTAAAGGTCTTCGCGAGACGAATCCCGACCTCGCTGCTCGGCGGCCGCGCCGGACCGAACGGAGACTTCACGCTCAGGGGCTGGCGGACGGTGAGCGCGTACGTCTCCGTGTCCGACGGGCTGCCGTGCACGGCCCTGACGACGAATTGGAAGCTGCCCTCGGAAGTGGGTGTTCCGCTCAGGACGCCGGATGTCGAGAGCGTGACGCCTGCAGGAAGCGCTCCCGACTCCAGGGACCAGGTCGCCTGCACGTCGTGGCCGGTGACCGGGTTCAGGCTCGCGACCTGCTTCGTCGTGAGTGTCTCGGTATAGGGCTGGCCGATCGTGGCCGGCTTGACCGACTCGTTGACGATCGCGAGTCCGGGGTCGATCGCGATGCTGAATTCGCGCTCCGATTTATCCTCGAATTGGCACCAGGAAGGTCCGCCTTGCGCCGCGGTCAGGTCGCGATCCCACAGCCAGAAACGCGTGACGCCAGCGCTCGTGGGGACGCCGGAGATGACGCCGTCCCTCGACAACGAGAGCCCTGCCGGAAGCGAGCTGTTGACGAGTTCGAAGTAGTCGTAGGGCACGCAGCCCGAGCCCTCCTCGGACTCGATGTCGATCTCATACTCCACGCCGACGTACCCCGTCGGACAGCGGCCCAGAAGCGCCTCACCCGGCGTTTCGTGACACGGGCCTTCATCGTGCTCGAAGTCCGCGGCGGATGCTCCGGTCACGGCGATTGCCGCGAACACACCGACGACGATGAGAGCGAGCTTCAAGCGCATCGCGCTCGAATCTTCGGCAACGAAGTTAACATCCTGTGAGGCTTTTCGACCGGCGCTGCCGAGCTGATCTTGATCTCAGTCGGGAACTGCCGCCGGATGCGCACGGGAGGTGGTGGATCACCTCGTCAGCGGTGGGGGTACGCTTCACCTGCGGCCGCAGGGACAGTTCGCCTCAGGATGCCGCCCGCGAGCTTCCGAACCGGAGGGTGGTTGGTTCGAGTCCAACCCGGGGAGCTGCGAAGTACCTGCACCCCTGCACGGTTCTCGAGCGTCGACGCATAGGATGTTGAGCGTGCGGGTCGGAAACTGGATTCGGAGGCTCTTTTCGTCCAGCGAAACGGACGATGAAGCGGCTGAACGCGAGGAGTACGGCCTCCCCGATCGCGGCGAGCTGGAGCTCGAGCGGGACAAGCGTGGACCGTTTGCGCAATCCGAAGCAGCCGAGGCGGCGGCGGCGGAGCTCGATGAGTTCAAGGCCCCGCGCGATCCGGCCGCGTGATCGACTGAGGTAGCAGCCGTGCTCACGTATCGGCTCGGGTAGCCGTCGATCGACCCCCGTCCTCCAAGAGCACGACGATGTCGCCAGCCTCGACGTTCGGCGCCGGGTGCTCGAGGATGCCGAAGTCGTCGCCCGTCGTGTCTTCGTGGCGGTCGGTCGGCACCCGGACTTTCTACCCAGCGTTCTACCCCGTTTCTCCGCGAACACTGTCCCTTGCAGTGGCGAGCTCACCTCGGCCCGCCTCACTTGGTCACCCTTTGGAGGGCTATGCCGAGCGTTCCGGCACGCCTACCGTCAGCCGTATCGGTTCACCATCGAAGGGGGAACCATCCAGATCGTGCAGAGATCCGATCGGCACCTCGGACGATCGCTACGGGTGCTCGAGTTGTCCCGCTCGATCGGGACCCGGAACATCGACCTCCCGATTGCCTGGGCGCGACCGCACGAGGATGTCGTCGTCGCGTTCGACCGCTTCAGCGCGACGAACTGGCAGGCGCACCTCGTCAGTACGGACGGTGAGGTGCTGCTCGCATTTCCCTGGCACGACCACGCGGACCGTATCTTGCTCGGATCCGACGGGGAGTTTCCCATCCAAGCCGACGAAGAGGTATGGGATGCCCTGGTGGAGGGATGGTGGGCGTGGGTGAAGGCGGACGGCCAGCACGTCTACGTCGCCGAGTGCGATGGTGACGAGATTGATCACATCCGGCGCACTCGTAAGCTCGAACACCGCGGTTCGGGCCTCGTCGCGATCGACAACGTGGAATTCAGCTGGAATCGGGTGCCGCGTGTCGCCTACGACCGCGCCTGGCAAGACGCAATCGACACATGTCGCGCAGGGCGGCCCTCTCCTGTCGGCGAGTGGATCTCCGAGGCGCCTGAGGATCGCAGGATGCTCCTTCGTGCCTGAGTCGCCTTACCAGGTGGAGCGGCAACCGCTCTAGCTCTGCCGGCCTGCACTGCCGCCCCCAAAACCGCCCGACTCAGCAACAAGGCAGTAGGGATGGAGATCGCGCACACCGAAGTAGGGGCGGCAAGTTCGCCGCCCGCCGCCCCTACTTCGGTCTCCCCCTTGTGAGCGAGGGGGTAGCTTTCGAACCTGGTTCGTCTACGCAGCCGCCGGATGCGCGACGACCCGTACGGCCGTCAGAACGGGAGGTGCTCCCGTCGCGAGCAGGTCGGCCTTGCACGCTCTCGCCTGAACCAGCACGCGGTCGCCGGCCACGAGGTCGTCGAGCTTCTTCTTGCCCTGGCGACGAACCTTCGTGTCGGGGTTGACCATGATCGAGTGGGACGCCTCGTCGTACGCGCGCCCCCAGCGATTCCCGCTCGTCACGTTCACGGTCAGCGACGTCACGCCAGGCGTGACGAGCGTTCCCTTCAGCACCACCGTCACTTTGGGCTTGCACCCTGCGCCCGTCGTGGGCTTCCCTTTCCCGGGTGGCGGCGCCGCGACTGCGACCGAGACACTAAGGCTGGCCGCAGCCAGCGTCACCAGCATCAACTTCACTTTCATGAGTTACCTCCTGTAAGCCGAAAAAGCACGTGCTCACAGGAGTAGACGCGATCAAGCGGCAAAACTTGCAAGTTCCCGCGGATTCCCCTCGAACGAGGGACAGTCATTCGGGTGAGGCGATGTCCTCCCCGAGCTACCGCCGCCCGCACCCCGTCACAAGATGTGGAGCTCGCGCATGCGATTCGACTCTGCCTGCGCGACAGGACGCCTCAAACCGCTGAAACCTTGAATCCGGCTCTGGACTCGAGCAGTGGAGGGGATTGGATTGCTACGCCTCGCGGTCCTACCCCGCCATGCTCGAGCGAGTGACGCACCGAACCTCGGAATCTGCATAGAGTCGCCCTGCGGAGTTTCCCCCATGGATGGTTCCTCCTCCGCCAAAGGGCCCCGGCCGCCGAGGGGTTGTCGGGGCCCCTCCCCCGCGAGCGTCAGATCTGAGAGCCCGAACGCCGGGTAGTCGACCCGAGCCGACTCACGAACTCGGGCTTCTCCCTCGCCGGGCCGTGCGAGGAGCGCGGTAGAACGAACGCCTCTAGCGCACCTTGAACGAGAACCGGGCAGTCACGGACTTTCCGCCCGAGCGAACGATCATCGAGCCGGAGACGGCGGAGCCCTTCGAAGGTACGACGAGAGCGCACCTGCCCGCTCCCGATCCGACGCTTCCGTTCGCGCGCACCTTGGTGGCGCCCACCCTGACGTTGCACGACACCGTGCCCGAGGTGATGCGACGCCCGGTGTCCGAGTGACGCATGGGAACGCTCACCATGAAGAGCTTTCCGGCCTGCGGGCGTGCCGGCGTCCCGAATGCCGTACCCGCAAGAAGCCGCGCCGCCTTGTTCGCATAGGTGTAGGTGAAGAACGACGCGTCGTCAGGGGCGACGTCGAGTCCTACGATCGCGCTGGTCGACGGGTTGATGTCGGCTGTCACGACGGCAAACCCGAGACGGTTGCTGTTGCCGAGCTCGCTGCGATGCACATCGAGGGTTACAACGCTTCCGGTGTTCCGGAGCCGCACGCGCGTGAGGGCGTCGTCGGGACGCCAGCTCATGGTCGTCGCACTCCAGCGTTGGAGCTCGAACGCACCGCCGACGGTGACGATCAGCACGTCAGCTCCGCCGTCTCCGGTGGTGCTGCGGTTGTCGGAGTCGACAGTGACATTGAGTACCGACTCGCTGGGAAGCTTGACGTAGTTCGGCGTCGTGATCGCGAAGCTCACCCATCCGTCCTTGGCATCGGTGACGCGAATCGAACCGATGTCCGGCGCGGCTTCGTGATCGCTCGCTCCATCGGGAAAAGCAGCCGCCGCCGGCCCGACGAACGCGGACCGCCCGCTGTTCGGCGCGTAGTCGGCGGCAATGAGCTCCTCGTCCGCAATCTCTTGGCCGCGAGCGCTGACCACGAGGATCCCGAAACTCGACTCGGCGCCTAGGACGCTCTTCGGCACCGACAGCGTGAGCGCCCCGGCAGAGAAGCTCGCGGTAACGGACGTGGTCGGGCTGTCCACGAGCTGCGCACCGTCCCACACATAGATAGCGAGACTGCCATCCGAGAGATACCGGACGAGCGCTTCGTCGCCGTCGTCTCCGGTCTCGGGATCGGAATCGAGGTCGAACCAGACGTTGACCCAGCTGTTGTCCGGGAGAGTCTGGAAGTTGCCAACGGCGATCGTGAGCTCGATCGAACCGGCCACAGGCTCAGCGACGCCCACCGAGGTGATGTCAGGTGCTGCGTTGTTGTCACCCCTCACGTCGGAGTACGAGCCGGCCGACAGCGCAACGCCTGCAAAGACGAGAGCACACGCCACGAGCATGCCCGTGGCGACTGTTCTCAACCCGTGCCTTCGATCGGTGTCGGCTTCCGAGACGTTCCCCCACTCTCAAGCACACCGTCGACGTTGTCAATCGAGGGCCTGCGAGAATCGCAGCGGTGCCCGGTCTCATCGAGTCAGCGGCTCTCCAGCTTCGCGTCGCGAAGCGCCTGGCGCCACGCCGGGGGGCCTCACTCGCCGAGCGCCTCGGTCGGCTCGACGACCGGCTCGTGTTCGTCGTCGGCTCCCCTCGTTCGGGAACCACGTTCCTCGCGGGCGCGATCGGAGCGCTGCCAGGCTTCGTCGACCTCGGGGAGGTCGCGCCGCTCAAGGCGGCAGTTCCGGAACTCGCCGCACTCGATCCGTCCGACGCCGCACGACGCCTGCGCCGGATTCTCGGTGTCGCGCGGCGCATGGGCCTCGTTGGTGCTGTGCGCGCGGTCGAGCAGACTCCCGAGCTCGCGCACATTGTCGCGGTCATTCCGCTTGCGTATCCGGAAGCTCGGATCATCCACATCGTCCGTGACGGCCGCGATGTCGTTTGCTCATTGCTCGAGAAGCCATGGCTGCGCAGCGAGCAGACGAGCTCGGACGACGCCGGTCTCGCATACGGGTCCCACGCGCGTTTCTGGGTGGAACCCGAACGCCGCGGGGAGTTCGAGACGGCGAGCGATGCTCGGCGTGCCGCATGGGTATGGCGACGGTACGTCGCGGCCGCGCGATCAGCCGGTGTGCCTCAGCTCGAAGTCCGCTACGAGCGGATGACGGAGGATCCCGCGACCGTCGCGAGCGAGCTCGGCCGTTTCCTCGGCGCACCCATCGAGCCGCTCACGGCAGCGCTCGGCGGGGCTCATGCCGATTCGGTCGGTCGCTATCGAACGGACCTGAGCGAGGAGCAACTCGGCGAAGTCCTCGACGAGGCGGGTGAGCTTCTCCGCGAGCTCGGCTACGTGGTGTCAGAGCCCACGAGTCTGACGCCACTCTGAAATCACGTCAGTTCCGCCAGTGCCTGCCGGACCTTGGAGAGATGGGCCTGGAGCTCGGTCGTCCGGGCGAGATCGGCGCCTGAGAGATCTCGTTTCAGCTTCCGCTCGCGGAGCCGCAAGAGCAGCTCCGCACCGGTTCGCTCGTCTAGCGCCTCGCGCGCTGCCCGAGCGTCGAGCTCCGCCTTGAGCGCCGTCAACTCGGGGTCGTCTTTCCCGGAGACGAGAGCTGCGCGGAAGCTGCGATTCACCTCGGAGTCGAAGTGCTCGGGCGTCAGCTCCGCCAGGCCGCGCACGAGCGACGCGTGCGCGAGACAGGCTGCCAGCACGTCGCGTTCCAGCCGATCGCCGGCTCCGAGTAGCCGTGGGGTCTCGGCCCCGGCCCTCGACCCTCCCCCACGTGCCGGCGCAAGACCTGCAAGCGTGTCGCGGGGGAGATCGAGCCGGTCGGCGAGCAACCTCAGCGCCTCCTGCCGCTCGGGCGAGTCCTCCGCCTTGGCGAGCACTTCCCGCGCCCGCACGAAGCCTTCTTGCCGGTCTGCCGAGCGCTCGATCTCGAGCCGCACCCGGTACACGAGGTAGCTCTCGGCGCCAAGTAAACGATCTGCGAATCCCTCGGGCGCGTCAGCCGGATCCTGGTCGCGTGGCAGCGTTACGACCTTGACGTCGAACTTCTGAGCGACCGCGATCTCCATTCCGCGGAGCGTGGCTTCCTGGCCGGCCGCGTCGGCGTCGAAGCAGAGATAGACCTTCCGTGTGAGTCGGCCGAGCTCGCGCAGCTGACGTTCGGTCAGCGCTGTTCCCATCGATGCGACGACTGGCTCGAACCCGGCCTGCCGCAGCGCGATCACGTCCGTGTTTCCCTCTACGACGGCCGCATGGTCGAGCTTCGAGATGGACGCCTTCGCAAGATGGAGCCCGTACAGGATCGACCCCTTGTGGAACAGGTCGCCCTCGGGAGAGTTCACGTACTTCCCCCTGAGCGGATCGTCGTCGCGCAGCTTGCGCGCCTGGAACCCGACGACGCGCCCGCGCGCGTCCGCGAGCGGGAACATGAGGCGTTGCGGAAAGTAGTCGCCACCACGAACGGTCGCGAGACCGGCGGCGCGCAGCTCGTCCTTCGTGAAACCCTTCTCCGCGGCTTTCTCTCCGAGTCCGCGCCCCGGCGAGAGGCCGAGCCTGAACTCCCGCGAGACCTCCTCTCCGAGCCCGCGCTCATTCAGATACGCGCGCACCGGCTCACCCGCGTCGCCTTCCCACAGCAGCCGCTCGAAGAACACCGTCGTCTGCTCGAGGAGGGCGTACAACCGCTCGCGCCGGCGGCGTTCTGCCTCCACGCGCGGTGAGGCTTCCTCGACCTCGATCGAGACTCGAAAGCGCTCGGCGAGCCACTCGACGGCACCCACGAAATCGAGGCTCTCCGTCTCGCGGACGAACGAGATGACGTCCCCGCCTTTTCCGCAACCGAAGCAGTAGTAGAGCTTGTCGACCGGGTTCACCGAGAAGGACGGCGTCTTCTCCTCGTGGAACGGACAACGGCCCGTGAAGCGCGAACCCGATGCGCGACGAAGTTGCGTCTTCCCGGAGACGACCTCGACCATGTCCGCAGCCGCTACGACATCGCGCACGGACGAGTCCTTGATCCGCGCCATGGGGTGAGACTACTCGTCGATCACGCCGTACTCTCTGCGTCATGTCGAGCGAGACTCGCCGTGAGCGAAAGGTCGTCACAGTCGTCTTCTGTGACCTCGTCGGCTTCACCGGCCGTGCTGAGAAGCTCGCGACGAGCGGCGGCGGTCGAGGCGCGTTGCCCAGAACGGAGCAGCTGCTGTCCGCCGGCAGACGTCCCGAGAGCGAGGTCGAGCTCGAGAGGGTGCTCTCGTTGTTCATTGCTCCGTCGGAGCGACGCTCTTCGTCAAACACGGCGAGCAACTGCTCGCGAAGTCCGCCTAGAGCGACTCGGCGTACGAGAGCGCGAACCGGTCGGTCATGCCGGCGATGTAGTCGACGATCTCGTCCTTGGAGTCGCCGCGCTCGACGAGGTGGTCGAAGATTCGCTGCACCACCTCGAAGGCGCGCTCGTGCTCGGGCGCTGCCTGCGGCCCGAGGTACACCCGCTCGAACATGAATGCCCGCAGCGAGAGCATCGCCTCCCCCACCTCCGGCGATTGCAGGATGTCGTCGACACCCTCGGACGCCTCCACGATGTCGCGGACGAGCGTGTCGATTCGCGCCGAGCCCGTCGGCCCGAGGATGGCGATCTCGTCGTGCGGGAGATCGTCGTCGTCGAGGAGGCCATACCGGACCGCGTCGTCGATGTCGTGGTTGATGTAGGCGACACGGTCGACTACGCGAACGATCTTTCCTTCCAACGTCTGGGGCTCGCGCTCGCCGGTGTGCGTGAGGATCCCGTCGCAGACCTCGTAGGTGAGGTTCAGCGAGCGCGCGATCCGGAGCGACTGCTCGTTGTGGCGAAACCGTTGAGCGAAACGCTCCTGCAGCGCCGCGTCGAGCGCGTCTTCCCCGGCGTGCCCGAACGGCGTGTGACCCGTATCGTGGCCGAGGCCGATCGCCTCGGTCAGATCCTCGTTCAGCCGCAGGGCGCGCGCCACGACGCGCGAGATCGCGGTCGTCTCGAGCGTGTGGGTCATCCGCGTGCGGTAGTGATCTCCCTCCGGGTCGATGAAAACCTGCGTCTTCCCCTTGAGTCGCCGGAACGGCTTCGAGTGGACGATGCGGTCCCGGTCGCGCTGAAACGGCGTGCGCACGCTCGACTCTTCCTCCGGCAACTCGCGCCCCCGAGTGTCGAAGGAGCGAACCGCGAATGGCGACAAGCTCTCCTCGAGCGCACGGATCCGCTCTTCGAAAGGCGTCATCAGATGATGATCGGGACGGTTCCGCCGTCTGCGCTCCACGCCGAGCCGGTCACGTACGACGCCTGATTCGAGCACAGGAACACGATCACGGCAGCGATCTCCTCGGGCCGGGCAAGCCGTCCGAGCGGGCGTCCCGCTCCCACCTTCGCCAGGATGTCCTCGCGATCGCCTTGCTGGTCGGCGAGCCCTCCATCGCCCAGCCATGCGTCGGTCGCGGTGGGGCCGGGCGTCACGGCGTTGCAGCGAATGCCGTCCTTCGCGTACAGGTCTGCGACCAGGCGCGACAGCGACAGCACAGCGGCCTTCGTCACCGAGTAGTGCGGCATCCCGGTCGACGGCCGCTTCCCTGCAGTCGACGAAACGTTGACGATCGCCCCGCCGCCGTCACGCAGCTGCGGCAGCGCCGCGCGAATGGCACGCACATAGCTCATGACGTTCAGCTGCCAGTACGCGTCCCATTCCTCGTCCCCGACGTCCTCGAAGCGCGCTTGACGTGCGATCCCCACGTTGTTCACCAGGACGTCGACCCCAGCGAGCGCCGCGGTCGCCTCGGCGACGGCGCGTTCGGGTTCGCCGGCAAGAGAGAGATCCGCCACGATGTGCTGCGTCTCCCCGATCCCGGGCGCGCCGCGGCGACCGCAGGTGACCACGCGAGCACCCTCTGCGACGAGGAGCCGTGCCGTCTCCAGTCCGATCCCTCCGGTCGAACCGGTGACGAGGCACTTCTTGTCTGTCGAGTCCGAGATCCACGGGCGGCTAGGTTATCCCGCGTGCCGACGACGATCGTCCTGGTCAGGCACGGTGAGACCGACTGGAATCGCGAAAGCCGCTTCCAGGGCCATTCGGATACGTGTCTCAACGATGCCGGGCGAGCCCAGGTAGCTGATCTCGCTCATGCGCTCGAGGAGACAGACTTCAGCGCCGTCTACTCGAGCCCGCTCGAACGCGCCGCCGAGACGGCGAAGATCATCGCGTCCAAGCTAGGACTCGAGGTTCGGCTCGACGACGCGCTCATGGAGGTGGACGTGGGCTCCTGGGCGGGGCTCACGCGAAGCGAAATCGAGACGCGTTACGCCGACGGGTACGCGCGCTGGCGCGAGTACGGCCACGGATGGGACGACGGTGAGACCTACGAAGAGCTCGGCTTGCGAGTCGTCGCAGGCCTACAACGAATCGCGCAATCACATCCCGATCAGCACGTCCTGGTGGTTACTCATGGGGGCCCGATCCGATCCGCCCTGGCGGCCGCCGACCGCGTTCCTTTCGGGGAGGCTCGCCGCTCGATCGCCGTACTCGAGAACTGCGCGACGGTGCAGATCGTCGTCCGAGACGGAGTTCTCGAGCGAGTCGACTGACCGCCTAGTGGTCCCGTTGGCGGCCCGAACGGTCCCTTGGGAGCCGCTAGCTCTGCGACCTCACGTAGTCGATGTAGCCTCGAACGTCGGCCGCCGGCTCAGAGTAGGCGTCGCCGAGACTCTCCTCGATCCGGGTCATGTATTCCTCCGCCCAGGCGGGGAAGTCGTAGTCGATAGCGCGCAGGAACTCGAGCGTCGCCGCGAACCGAATGTCGGCGATCGAGGGGCTCTCACCGCCGATGAACTGCTTCCCGTCCAGGAAGAACGCGCGATAGACGTCGAGCGGCCCGGCGATCGCGTCGGCGGCGTCCTGTGCCGCCTGCGCTTTCATGTCGTCGTCGGCCTCGGACGTCCCGACCTCACCCGCGTACTGAGGGAAGCCGAGCGTGGGATAGGTCGCGCGCGCGAGGAGCGGATACAGCGTTCCGATGAGATAGAACATCGCGCTGTCGACCATCGCCCGCTCGCCCGGGTCGGTCGGATAGAAGCGGTCGAGTCCGTGCTTGTTGCAGAGGTACTGCATGATCGCGCAGCTCTCCCAGAGGGAGCCCTTCGGCAGCCCCGCCTCTTCGAGCAGCGGCGTCAGGTCGGCCGGGTCCTTCTGCAGGAACTCGGGGGTGGTCTTCTTCCCCCACACGTCCAGCTCTTCGAACTCGAGGCCAGCGGCCCGGACGAAGATCCGAGTCGTCAGGTTGTTGACGCTCGGCTTGAGAATGCTCAGCGTGTTCGTGGACACGTGATCCTCCTTCGCTAGTGGTAGGGATTCTTCGGCGATCGGTCGTCCGAGAGCGACGCCCGCGATCGCCCGACGAGAGTCTCGATGGCATCTGCGAGGTGGTCCTGCGCGATGTTGTAGTCGCCGCGCTCCACTCGGATCTTGTGCGCCTCGAGGAGAACATCGGCATGCGTGTGGCCGAACGGCGGCTCGAACCGATACGACGCGAGCTCGATCAGGAGGCCGAGCGGGTCCTCGAAGTAGATCGAGTCCATGAAGCCGCGATCCTTGACACCGCTGTGCCGGATTGCACGCTCTTCGAGACGCTCCACCGTCTGGTGGAAGGTCGCCTGCGAGAGCGAGAAAGCGATGTGGTGCACGCACCCGGGGTCGGTCGGAGTGCGGCTCGGGTCAGGCTCGCGCTCCTCGCTGGTGAAGACAGTGATCAGGCGTCCGTCACCCGGATCGAAGTAGAGATGGCTCTCGGACTCGTTGTCGAGGTTGGGCTGCTCGAAGACGAAGGGCATTCCGAGGACACCTTCCCAGAAGTCGATCGAGGTCTGCCGGTCGGCACCGACGATCGTGATGTGGTGGACACCCTGACTCTGGAGTTTTCGCATCAGCCCCTCTCGACCTGGCGCTCGACGAGCTTCGACTTGTATTCGCTTCGCTGCAAGCTGCCCCACTCAACGAGATCCACGCGCATCTGAACTACGAGAACGTTGCGCATTCTGTCGCGGATCGCCTCCGCGAGCTCGTCATCTGGCTGCCGCGCCGCGTGCAAGCTCGACGCTCACGGGAAGCGGCGGCTCCTGCTTCACGCCGGGCGCCTGCGGCCTCAAGAGAATGTGGCCGCTGACCTCGGGAGCGAACGCGCTCACCACTTCCCGGACCGCCGACGGGAAGACGTTGACCCCGCGGATGATGAGCATGTCGTCTGTCCGCCCGATGCAACGCACGCGCGGGCCGGTGCGACCGCAGGGCACGGGCTCGTCCGGACCAGCACATGGTCGCGCGTGCGGAATCGCAGGAGCGGCGCGGCGCGATGCTGGAGGTGCGTCAACACGAGCTCGCCTGTGACGCCGTCTTCCAGCTCGAGGGCGACCCCCGTTTCGGGATCGATCATCTCGGCATGCACGAAGCCACGCGCGCCCAGGTGCATTCCGTCCTGTACCTCGCACTCTCCCCAGAGCGACACGCCGATGTCGCCGATGCCCATCGCCTCCGTGACCCTCGCGCCCCAGCCCTCTTCGAGCTTCGCCCGAAATGCCGGCTCTCCCCCGCCGGGCTCACCCGCGACGAGGACGCGCTCGATGCTCGACCCCCGCAGATCGAAGTTCCGCTCCGCCGACCATTCGATGAGATACGCGGCATAGGACGGCGTGAACACCGCCGCTTCAGGGCTGAGTGCAGCTATCGCCTGCATCAGCCGCTCGGTGTTTCCGGTGCCGACTGGAATGTGACAGACGCCGATGCGGTCGAATGCGGCTAGGGCCGCACCTGCCACGAACGGTCCCGGCGTTGTAGGTGGTGACGATGCGCTGACCGGCGCTGATGCCAGAGGCTGCATAGCTGCGTGACGACCCGGTTACCCAGTTGTCGAGATCGCCAGCCGTCAGCGGGATGTAGCTGGGCGCGCCGGTGGTGCCGCTCGTCGAGTAGATCCGAACGATCTCCGACGGGGTCGCGCAGAGGTGCGCACCGATTGGGTTCTCGGGCGTGACCGTCGCCCTGAGTTCGCTGCTTCTCGGTGAGCGGGCAGCCCCGCGATCTCAGCGAGCCCGCCCGCGGCCTCGGCAGACGCGAGCCCCGCTGCACCCAGCTTCTCCCGATAGAACGCCGAGCGGTCGAAGATGTACGCGAACTGCGATGCGATAGCTCTTCTCGTCGAGGGCCAGCTGCTCGGCCCACGGGCGCGTCTCGACCTCGGGTGCGAGCATCACCCGTGATCTTCCGGCGCGGGCTTGTACTCGATCGCCTCCTCCGCCTTGCCCGCCATGAGAAAGCCGAGGGGATGCTGCTGCTCCTCGGCCAGGTGAGCGAGCAGGCCCGCCGTGCGCGCGAGAATCGGGACGGTCTTCACGGCGTGCGGCGAGAAGCCGAGGTCGAGCATCACCGCCGCGATGGGCATGGAGACGTTCATCGGCAGCGGCTTGCCCCAAGCCCCGGCCACGGCGTCGCGAAGGGACCGCGCGAGCAGAACGTGGGGCCCGCTCACACCGCGAGCATCCGCGAGCTCGAGGATCCGCTCGGCGCGCGGGTCGAGCGGACGATGAATCGGATGGCCGAACCCTGGCACCTTGCCGCCGGAGGCGTGGACCGTCACGCGCGATGTCCGCGGCCACCGCGGCGGGCGCCGCACCGGACGCCACTCGCTCCTGCGCCTCCTCGAGCAGCCGAGCGCACGCCTCGGACGTGCCCAGGACGACCGGGCCGCAGCCGAGGATCCCCGCGGCGACGGCCCCCTGCAGCGATTCCGGATCCGCCGCGAGCGTCATCCGCGCCGCGACGTTGCTCGGCATCATCCCGTGCTCCGCGATCGAGACGAGAAGCAGGTCGAGGAAGTAGCGCTGGTCGTCGGTCGGCTCGCGGCCGGTGAGCAGGAGATGGAAGTACTCGGTGAAGCTCACCCTGCCCATCAGATCGCCGCAGAGGTCGCGTCCCCGTACCTCGACCCGGTCGGGATACGCCTGGCTGATGCGGCTGACTGGGCTCCCCGGACTTTCCGATCCTGCATCAGAGGACGAGCTCCTCGCGAACGAGGCGCGCGCCGGCGACCATCGCCTCGAGCTTGCGGAACGCCAGCTGGCGCGGCAGGTACTTCATCCCGCAGTCCGGCGCGACGACGAGCCTCTCCGGCGGCACGACCTCGAGGGCCTTACGAATCCGCTCAGCGACGATCTCCGGCGTCTCGACCTCGCTCGAGCCGAGATCGAGGACTCCGAGGACGATCACCTTGTCGGGGAGGTCGCGGAGCACCTCCGGGTCGAGATCCGGCTGCGCGGCCTCGAGCGAGACGTGCGTCGCGAGACAGTCGTTGAGCTCGCGAAGGAACGGATAGCCCGTGAGTCGGTCGTGAACGATGTGCGCGTAGCCGAAGCAGGTGTGGAGGACGGTCTCACCTTCGACGCCGTCGAGCGCGCGGTTGATCGCGTCGATGGCGTACTCCCGCGCCGGCTCGGGCCGCGCCTGGAGATACGGCTCGTCGATCTGGACGACATCGGCTCCGGCCGCCTTGAGATCACGTAGCTCCTCGTTGAGCGCTTCCGCGTACGCGAGAGCAAGGCTCTCGATCGTCGCGGTAGTAATCGTTCTGGGCTTGCTGCGTCATCGTGAAAGGCCCTGGAACGGTGATCTTGACCCGGCGGTCGGTGATCGAACGCAGAAACTCGACGTCGCGAACCTCGACCGGCCGCATGCGGCGGATCGCGCCGACGACTCTCGGGACGGGATTCTCGTGACCGGTGCGATCGAGGGCCATACCAGGATCGTCAAGGTCGACGCCGTCGAGCGCAGTCGCGAATCGATTGGAGTAGCTCTCCCTCCGCATTTCTCCGTCGGTAATCACGTCGACCCCGGCGCGCTCCATGTCTCGGACAGCGAGGCGCGTTGCGTCATCCTGGGCCTCCTCGAGCAACGGCTCCGGCACGCGCCACAGCTCACGCGCTCGCACACGTGGAGGCAGTCGCTGTCCGAGCCGCTCCCGGTCGATCAGCCAGTTGGGCTGCGGGTAGCTCCCGACCACCGTCGTGACAAGGGCTTCATGAACCAGAGCCCTCGGAGCCTACTTCCACTCCTTGGTGCTCGAGCTGTCTAGCTGCGATTGAACCGTCGCCCAACTCGCAATCGCTACGCTGCGCGCCGTGGAGGACTACACGAACAAGTACAAGCTTTGAATCCTCATGCGGGCTTGCGGCGCACCTAAAGCGCCGAGGCACCGCGCAGGCACCACCAGCACGACGAAAAGACACCCGCAGGTGCCTGTTTCGTTCGGAACCGTTGCCTCAACTGTCCCGTTCGCTTGAGTGTGGAAACAACGCCTCGTACTCACGCCCAGTGGCAGTGACCCGGCGCATGAACCAGAACGCCCAGGCCACGATGTAGCTGGCACCCGCAGCCGCCGACGCTATCGCGATCACAGTGCCGGAGGCATCGGCTGCGTTTACGACTAGCCCTGCGAGGGTCGCCGCCACGACCGCGTCCACAACGAGGATGAACGTCCAGCTGCTCGCTATGAGCTGTACGAGCCATGAGCTGTGGGGGAAGTACGCGTACGTCGGCTGACCCCGCGTTCGTCATCGCGCGTCGACGTGATGAAGTAACGGTCGATCCCAGGGTCTAGCTCTGCGTAAGCCGCTCGAAGTCTGTTCATCCCGATCACATACGCGTGGTCTTCTTCGCCACCGTTGTAGACCCGGAGCAGCGTGAGCGTGCCCACGAGAAGCAAGAGCGAGAAGAGGACGATCGTGAATGCGTCGAAGCGTCCGTCGAAGTCCGTCGCCTGCCCGATCAGAGCGAGGCTCACGACGCTGGCCGACACGAGCGTCAGGAAGATCGCGATCCTCACGAGTAGCTCGTTCTGCGTCGTGCTTCGCGACGCGAGCAGGCTCCAATGCTCCGTCGCGAGCAGCTGCGCACGAACCGATGGCGAGAACCCCTCCTTTGGGGTGGCGGGTAGCTCCGCGCTCGGCATGGTGCTTATATGTTCGTCATGGGGCGGGTTTACCTGCCCTCGCAGCGAGCAGGGACAGGAACTGCTCGGACGCGATCTCGTCCTGAGGCATGACGTGGCTGTAGACGTCGAGCGACGCCGAGCGTGACCGGCACGTTCGGCGAGCTCCCGCGCGGGCACGCCCGACTGGCGCCAGCTGGTGATCCTCCGATGTCGAAGGTCATGCGGCGTGCGCATGACCTAGAACATAGCAATCAAGTCGCAAGTTAAATAGCAAATTATTGCAACCGCAAACGCCTGCTAGCCAGATACGGACGATGCGATCGCCTCCTCTAGCTTCTCGCTCAAGCCCCCTTCGGTCTGACCCGGTACCACGAACAGGGGGTTGCACAGACTGATTTCGCGTCTACGACCCCCGTTCCAGGGATTGACGTCCTCCGAGTGGGTCATTAGCTGTGACGAGAAGCGCACGACCCGAACCCGGCTGTTTGTAACTCAATGGGGAGCAACGGGGTTACGGCGAGTTGTTCAAACAGCGACGGAAGGGAACCCAGATGAGGATCACTCTGCGGCGTGTCGGATTGCTCGTAGCTATCACAGCACTTGCTGCAGTGGCGGCCACAGCCGTTTCGGCAGCGAACCAGGGCAACCAGGGTCAGGGTCAGGGCAACCAGGGTCAGGGCCAGGGCAACCAGGGCCAGGGCAACCAGGGTCAGGGCCAGGGCAACGACGGCGAAGGCCCGGGCAACCAGGGTCAGGGCAACGACGACGAGGGTCAGGGCAACCAGGGCCAGGGCAACGACGACGAGGGTCAGGGCAACCAGGGCCAGGGCCAGGGCAACGACGGCGAAGGCCCGGGCAACCAGGGCCAGGGCAACGACGACGAGGGTCAGGGCAACCAGGGCCAGGGCCAGGGCAACGACGGCGAAGGCCCGGGCAACCAGGGCCAGGGCAACGACGACGAGGGCCAGGGCAACCAGGGCCAGGGCAACGACGACGAGGGCCAGGGCAACCAGGGCCAGGGCAACGACGACGAGGGCCCGGGCGACCAGGGCCAGGGCAACGACGACGAGGGCCAGGGCAACCAGGGCGACAGGGCGACCAGGGTGACTCCGGTGACCAGGGCAACTCCGGTGACCAGGGCGAGCCAAGCCTTGAGGTCTATGCGCCGCAAGAGCCACGTTCGCTCTACTGCTCGACCGATGGATTGGCTATCGCCCTCAACTTACTCGACTCGCAGGGCGCACTGCTGGTTGAGACGGGGCTCGTGAAGCCGGCGAACTTCTACCAGGGCATCGGCGCATCGTGTGACTCGCTGCCCGGATTCAAGTACTCCGGTCTCTGGGTCGACCACGTCGGAGAAGTCGTGCCCGGTGTTGCCGTATATCCGCTGTTCGTGACCGAATAGCTGCACGGGTTGGGGACGCGCTGGCTGAGAGGCGGTCGCAAGATCGCCTCTCAGCCTCCTGTCGAGGGCTCGTGCGACAGAGGCCGACAGCGGACGCTTCCCTGCTGTGTCGAGCGCTATTCGCGAAGGAGGCGCGGTAGGCCGAGCTGCGAGCCTGAACGCCACGACGCCGTCGAGCTCCGACGCGCATGGGACGACCTCGGCCGTCCTGCGTCACGATGACGTCTCTTCACGAGCCTTGGCCGAGGGACCGAACGGTGTCGTAGTAGGCAACGTTCACGAGACCACACCGGGACCACACCAACACCGCATTTCGCGACATCTACGGCATGGACGACCACGCAGCCATGCGGGATTTGGTTACCCTCCGCGCGGTGGAGGACTACACGAACAAGTACAAGGGGGAGCAGATCGAAGTCGCCCTCTTCGGTGGCGAGTACCAGGAGGGGACACTGACGGCGTA
Source organism: uncultured Thermoleophilia bacterium (assembly GCA_963827525.1). Lineage (GTDB taxonomy): Bacteria > Actinomycetota > Thermoleophilia > Gaiellales > Gaiellaceae > GMQP-bins7. The sequence goes on along the minus strand of CAWHBH010000045.1, from coordinate 4,578 downwards.
CTGCTCGATCGAGGATGTTCCCCACGTGGAGCTCAACGGCCACATCCTCATCCCTCTCCAGAACGTCGCTTCGCTCCATTGTTCGAGCCGGTGCGACGCTCCTGAGCCCGACTGGCCTCCGCGCGGCTTCACCGAGGACGACGTCGGAGAGCCGTAGACCTTGGCGCGGGCGGTCGCGCTCAATCTGACGAAAGCTCTGCTTCTCGTGGCCGTTCTCGCCGCGGCGCTCGGTGGCGTCGGCTGGCTCATCGGCGGGATGACGACTGCGCTCCTCTTCGCCTTCTGCTCGATCCTGTCGGCAATCGGCGTCTACCGCTTCGGCGACCGGGCACTCCTCGGGATGCTCGGGGCGCGACCGTTCGCGCTCGCGGAACACCCGACGCTTCGCTCGACCGCCGACACTGTCGCAGCCAAGCTCCGGGTTCGGCCACCTTCGCTGTATCTGATCTCGGACGGCTTCCCACGGCTCTTCGCCGTCGGACGCGGGCCATCGAGCTCCGCGCTAGCCGTCTCCACCGGAGCGCTGCGTTCCCTCCGGCGCGAGGAGCTCGAGGCAGCAATCGCCCATGAGCTTGCACATGTACGCCGACGCGACGTTCTCGTCCAGACGTTCGTCGTCCTCTTCGCCGCCACGCTCGTGGAATCGAGTCGGATCGGCGGCTGGTTCTCGCGGTTTCTCCTCTACATCGTCGCCCCCATTGGCGCCGCTTTCGTGCACCTGCTTCTCTCGCCGAGACGAGAGCTGCACTCGGATGCCCTCGCCGCGAGCGCGACGGGCGCAGCGCATGACCTCGCGGATGCACTCATGCGGCTCGACCGGGCCTCGGAGCTCGTCGAGTTCGCAGCGTCTCCGGCGACCGAACCGCTCTACCCCGTCGACCCGTTCGAGAACGAGGGGATCGCACGCATGTTCAAGACGCACCCGCCGCTCGAGCTGCGCGTTCGCCGTCTGCGGGAGTTGGGCGCGGGCCGAAACGGGCGCGGCGACACATCACTCACGGAGCTCGCCGGGTAGCAGCGAGAACATCACGGAATCGCGAATGCGGCCGTCCGGATGGCGGAGGTGTGCCCGCAGAACTCCCTCGCGCCGAAAGCCCACCTTCTCGGCTACGCGCTGAGACGCCAGGTTGTCCGGATCGGTGATGAGGTCCAGGCGTTGCAGGTCGAGCTCGTCGAGGGCCCAGCGGGAGAGCAGTCGAAGTGCGCGCGTACAGACGCCACGCCCTCGCGCCGAGGCCGCCACCCAGTAGCCGATGCGCCCCCGGTAGTTCATGGAGTTGACCCCAAGCCCGATCGCACCGACGACCGTGCCCTCGAGCGTCATGGCCAGCGACTGTTCCTCGGGACGCACGTCGCCGCGGACGAACGTCAGCGCATCCTCCTCGGTGTACGGCGACGGAATGAGCGGGATCCAGTGGGAGATCTCCGGGTCGTTACAGGCGATGACCAGCGCCGGGACGTCGGCCTCCGTCCACGGCCGCAGCGCGAGGTCGTCGTCGCGGAGCTCCACGCGACCAGTCTACGAACGACCAAGCGCAGCGCAGAGACGACAAGCAATCGACTTCACACCCCGACGAATCCGGGGATCCGGGCACCCCATGAAGGGGTCTGCTTCAGCGCGACCGGAATCCGCGCTAGCGGATTCCGGTCTTGCGCAAAGAATGGGCGGCGACCTACTCTCCCGGGGGCTTGCGCCCCGAGTACCATCGGCGCTGGCGGGCTTAACTTCTCTGTTCGGAATGGGAAGAGGTGGATCCCCGCCGCTATGACCGCCCAAATTGTCGAGGCACAGGCATCACGGCCGTAGCCGCGCGCGCAACCCTCAAAACTCCATAGCAGCATTCGACGTGTTCAAAATCAAGACCTCGGGCAATTAGTACGGCTCTGCTAAACGCATTGCTGCGCGTGCACATGCCGCCTATCGACGTGGTGGTCTACCACGGCCCTTACTCCCTCTAGGGGATGGGAGGTCTCATCTTGAGGTGGGCTTCCCGCTTAGATGCTTTCAGCGGTTATCCCATCCAGGCGTGGCTAATCAGCGATGCCCTTGGCAGGACAACTGATACACCAGAGGCCCGTTCATCTCGGTCCTCTCGTACTAGAGACGACTCCTCTCAAACCTCCAGCGCCCATGGCGGATAGGGACCGAACTGTCTCACGACGTTCTGAACCCAGCTCGCGTGCCGCTTTAATGGGCGGACAGCCCAACCCTTGGGACCTGCTTCAGCCCCAGGATGCGACGAGCCGACATCGCGCGTGTGTCCGTCGTTACCGACGGCGCAGACTATGACTTCACCCTGCCTGACCAGAGGCGAGGGGTCGGCGTGTTGTGGCGCTCATAGAGTGCCTCTCGATGGAGAGGCGAGACACCACCTCGGCCCGAAGGCCTCAGTCGTTACGGGGTCACTAACCGGAAGCTCGAGTCACTCTGGTCTTCGCTTCCGCGGACTTCCCACGGCATTACCCATCTTTGTGGACACGTCCTAGGACGCTCCCAGGCGTGGGCTTCACCGTTATTAGCCGATACCTGGCCGGCATCTCTGCCGACCCACCCCAGATGTTTGAGGTGCCAAACCCTTCCGTCGATGTGGACTCTTGGGAAGGATGAGCCTGTTATCCCCGGAGTACCTTTTATCCGTTGAGCGACGGCGATTCCACTCTCCACCGCCGGATCACTAAGGCCGACTTTCGTCCCTGCTCGACTTGTCAGTCTCGCAGTCAAGCTCCCTTATGCCTTTACGCTCTACGCACGATTTCCAACCGTGCTGAGGGAACCTTTGCGCGCCTCCGTTACATTTTAGGAGGCGACCGCCCCAGTCAAACTGCCCACCTCACGCTGTCCCCGACCCGGATAACGGAATCGGGTTAGAAGCCCGGAACACGGGGGGTGGTATCCCAAGGGTGACTCCGCGGAAACTGGCGTTCCCGGTTCACAGTCTCCCACCTATCCTGGACAACGTATCCCAAACTTCAACGCAAAGCTGCAGTAAAGGTTCACGGGGTCTTTCCGTCCAGCCACGGGTACTCGGCATCTTCACCGAGACTACAATTTCACCGGATCCCTCGTTGAGACAGCGCCCAAGTCGTTACGCCATTCGTGCAGGTCGGAACTTACCCGACAAGGAATTTCGCTACCTTAGGACGGTTATAGTTACCGCCGCCGTTTACTGGGGCTTGGATTCAAAGCTTCGCCCGAAGGCTAACCTCTCCTCGTGACCTTCCAGCACCGGGCAGGCGTCAGCCCCTATACGTCGTCTTACGACTTAGCAGAGACCTGTGTTTTTGGTAAACAGTCGCTTGGGCCGTTTCACTGCGGCCCCCTCGAGCTCGGCGGAGCAAGTCCGCGTCACTCTACTGGGGCGCCCCTTCTCCCGAAGTTACGGGGCCATTTTGCCGAGTTCCTTAACGAGGGTTCTTCCGATCACCTTGGTATTCTCTACCTGCCCACCTGTGTCGGTTTAGGTACGGGCACGCCCCACCTCCCTAGACGCTTTTCTAGGAGGCATGGATTCAGGGACTTCCCCCATTTCTGGGGTGGGCTTCCCGTCTCAGGCTTACGGACGACGGATTTTCCCTATCGTCCACCCTACGCGGTTGCCCCAGGTCGACCATCGCCTGGGATCCCTTATCCTACCCCGTCCCGCCATCGGTGATAGCGGTGGGTACGTGGTACCGGAATATCAACCGGTTGGCCATCGCCTACGCCTTTCGGCCTCGGCTTAGGTCCCGACTAACCCTGAGCAGATTAGCTTTACTCAGGAACCCTTGGGCATTCGGTGGAGGGGTTTCTCACCCCTCTTTCGTTACTCATGCCAGCATTCTCACTTCCCATGCCTCCACGGCTGGCTTACGCCGCCGCTTCACCGGCATGGGAACGCTCCCCTACCACTCCCTGCACAAGGCAGGAAGTCCGTAGCTTCGGCTCTCGGCTTGAGCCCCGTTACATTGTCCGCGCTCGATCACTTGACCAGTGAGCTGTTACGCACTCTTTAAATGGTGGCTGCTTCTAAGCCAACATCCTGGTTGTCTAAGCAGTCGAACATCGTTTCCCACTTAGCCGAGAATTTGGGGCCTTAGCTGACGGTCTGGGCTGTTTCCCTTTCGACCACGGAGCTTATCCCCCGCAGTCTGACTGCCACGTTCTGGACTGTCGGCATTCGGAGTTTGCCTGATTTCAGTAAGCTGGTGGGCCCCCTAGACCAAACAGTGCTCTACAACCGACAGTGAACACGTGACGCTATACCTAAATATATTTCGGGGAGAACCAGATATCTCTGAGTTTGATTAGCCTTTCACTCCGACCCACAGGTCATCCGCGCCGTTTTCAACCGACGTCGGTTCGGTCCTCCACGGGGTCTTACCCCCGCTTCAACCTGCCCATGGGTAGATCACTCAGTTTCGGGTCTGCCTCCAACGACTGAACGCCCTGTTCAGACTCGCTTTCGCTACGGCTCCGTTTCCTTAACCTTGCCGTTGAAGAGCAACTCGCTGGCTCATTATGCAAAAGGCACGCCGTCACAGGACAAAGCCTGCTCCGACCGCTTGTAAGCACACGGTTTCAGGTGCTATTTCACTCCC
>CAWHBH010000044.1:0-97796 GCA_963827525.1 uncultured Thermoleophilia bacterium | reverse complement strand
TACGCGACGGCGCCGCGGCCGGTCTCGGCTGCGTGGCGCTGCTCGTCGGCGCGATACGACGAACGGACGAGCGGACCCGAGAACACCGATCCGAACCCGAGCGCCTCGCCCTGCTCCCGGAACCAGCGGAACTCGTCCGGATGCACCCAGCGGTCGATCTCGGCGTGCTTCGGTGAAGGCTGGAGGTACTGGCCGATCGTGACCACGTCCACGCCGTGCTCACGCAGGTCGTGCATCGTGTCGACGACCTCGTCGTTCGTCTCGCCGAGGCCGACGATGATCCCCGACTTGGTCATCACGTTGTAGTCCGCGACTTCCTTGACTCGTTGCAGCAGCCAGAGCGCCGCGTCGTAGCTCGCCTTCGCGCCGCGCATGCGCGCGTGCAGCCGCCGAACCGTCTCGATGTTGTGGCCGAAGACATCCGGGCGCGCGTCGAGCACCGTGACGAGCGCCTCCTCTTCGACGCCGAGGAAGTCCGGCGTGAGGATCTCGACGGTCGCGCCTGGGAGCTTTCGCTGGAGGGCGCGGATCGTGGCCGCATAGTGCCCCGCTCCTCGATCGGGAATGTCGTCGCGGTCGACGGATGTGACGACGACGTGCGAGAGCCCCATCTGGGCCGCGGCCTGGGCAAGGCGCAGCGGCTCGAGCGGGTCTGGCGGCGACTCCGGCTTCCCGGAGTGGACGTAGCAGTACCGGCAGGCACGCGTGCAGGTGTCGCCGAGGATCTGGAACGTCGCCGTGCCGCGCCCCCAGCACTCGCCGATGTTCGGGCAGCGCGCCTCCTCGCAGATCGTCGTCAGGTGCCCCTCCCGCATGAGGCTCTTGACCTCGAAGTAGCGCGAGTTGACGCTCGGCGCTCGCACCTTCATCCACTCGGGCCGGCGCGGTCGTTCTGCCACGGGCAGCGATTTCTGCATGGCGATGGTTAGTCTAGAGACGGTGGTGCCGGAGGCCCCTCTCGAGCAGACCGATCATGGTGCCGTTCCGGCGGGCGAGGGCTGTTCGTCGTCAACGTCGCGACGCGCGTTGGTTCGAGAGCTACGGGCTCGGGCTCTACACGTCGTTCGAGAGCGAAAACGCGCGCTTCACTCGAGCTCGGAGTTGGCATCGGCATTCTCCGGCCGGCGAACCGAGCTGCATGTACCAGCGGAGCGAGGACGGACTTCACTGGGGTTCGCGCGCTCGACCATGAGAGTCGTCATGGTCGAGTCCTCCGTCCACAGTCGATGCGCGATGCCTTTCGGCCATCGCACCTGCTCCCCTTCGTGGAACGGAGCGGTCTCACCCGCGACCGAGGTGAAGCCCTCACCCTCGAGGCAGACGACGATGGGCGTGCTCCGAGAAGCGGAGCTGCGCAACGAGAAGTCCTCCTCGCGGACGAGCACCCGCCCGACGACGCCGATGCAGCCGTCGTAGGGGAGCGGATCCCAGCCCATGCGCGGGATCGGACGGATGTCGACGCTCATCCGGTAGCGAGCGAGGCGTGGATCTTCTGTGGCCAGAGGCCCGCGCCTTCGTCAGCTGAGAGCTCGTCGAAGTCCAGCTCGAAGACCGCGGCGATCGCTGCGATCGCGCTGGGCCGGACCTCTTCGACGGTGATCGGGCGATCGAGCTCGCGTGCCATCGTCGTGAATGCCGCATCCTCGAGTCCGCATGCGGTGATCCACTCGGTGAAAGGCGCAGGATCGAGGTCGACGTTGAGCGCGTAGCCATGCGTCGTCACCCAGCGCGACACGTGCACCCCGATCGAGGCGATCTTCCGCGGGCCTCGGCCCTCGCTCGGCGGCATCCAGACACCTGTCAGTCCCTCGATTCGCTGGCCTTCGAGCTCGAGAGCGCGAAGCGTTCGAATGAGTGCCTCCTCGAGATTGCGGACGTAGAGCTTCACGTCCTTGCCGTGGTTATTGAGATCGAGGATCGGGTAACAAACGAGCTGTCCAGGACCGTGGAAGGTCGACTTCCCGCCACGGTCGGTCTGCGCGATCTCCACCTCTGCACTCTCGGGAATGTGGAGCTCCTGGTCCGTTTCGGTACGACGGCCGACCGTCACGACCGGCGGATGCTCGAGGAAGACCACCGTCTCGGGGATCGCGCCCTGCGAGACCGCGCCGGCGAGCGAGCGCTGGAGCTCGAACGCCTCGGCGTAAGGCACCAGGCCGAGGTTCAGCAGGTATGCGCCGCGATTCACCCTCGAGAGGTTAGAGGTTGCTTCGACCTTCCTTCGCAGGAATCCGGCCGGGCGCATGGGCAGTGACGTGAACGACTCAGTACGCCGCTTCGTCCCAGGTCTCGAGGCGCTCTCGCAGGTCTCGGAGGAAGCGGCCGGCTAGCGCGCCGTCGACGAGGCGATGGTCGTACGTCAGGGTCACGTTCATGATCGGCCGGATCGCGATCACGTCCTGGCCCATCTCGTCCTGGACGACCCACGGGCGTTTGACGACGGCGTAGGTGCCAAGGATCGCCGACTGCGGCTGATTGATGACCGGAGTTCCGTGGAACGTGCCGTAGCCGCCCGGGTTCGTGATCGTGAAGGTCCCTCCCTGCACTTCGTCCGGGAGGAGCTTCTTGTCGCGCGCGCGCTGGGCGATGTCGGCGACGCCCTTCGCGATTCCGAGGAGGTTCAGCGTCTCGGCGTTTCTCAGTACCGGGACGATGAGACCTTTGCCGTCCGCGAGCTCCACTGCGAAGCCGAGGTTGACGTACCCGCGCGTGACGATCTGCTCGCCCCGGATCTCACCGTTGATCCATGGGTAGTCCTTGATCGTCTCGATGGCGGCCCGAGCGACGAACGCGAGGTAGGTGACGTTCACGCCGTGGGCCGCTTCGTATTCCGGCTTGAGCTTCTTCCGTAGCGCCACGACCCGCGACATGTCGACCTCGATCGCGCTCGTCACATGTGCGGCGGTATCGAGCGACCGGCGCATGTGCTCGGCGATGCCTCGCCGCATCGCGCTCATCGGCTCGAGCACCTCGCCCGGTGTCGACGCCGACGGGGCCGCCGCGGGAGCCGCAGCAGCTGGCACCGCCGCGGGGGTGGGCGGGGCAGGCGGGGTAGGGGCCGGAATCGCGGGAGCGGACGCCGGCGCCGCGGCAGGAGCGGGCCGGCGGCAGGAGCCGAAGCGGGAGCCTGCATAGCGGCGACGGGCGCGGGTGCGGGTGCGGCCACGGGCACCGCTGGCGCCGGGGCGGGCTCGGGTGCGGGTTCCGGCGAAGCAGCTGGTGTTGGCGACGCGGTCGCCGTAGCGCCCGACTCGATGAAGGACACGATGTCTTTCTTGGTGACTCGCCCACCGGTTCCCGTGCCTGGCACAGCGGATGGATCGATCCCGTGCTCCGCAGCGATTCGTGCGACGACGGGTGAGACGAACGTCTTGCCGTTGCCTTCCGCCCCACTCGTCACGGCGACAGGAGGCGGGGACGCCGTAGCGTGCCGGCGCGGGTGCGGTGCGTAGGGGCCGGAGGCTCGAGCGCACGTGGCAGGCTGCTCGACGGCCATGGCTGGCTCGGGCGCGATGGCTGGCTCCGGTGCGAGGGCAGGCTGCTCGGCCGCAGGCGGCGCTGGAGCCGGTGCTGCCGGAGGGGGCTCCGGCGGGGCCACTTCGACTCCGGCCGGCGCGATGATCGCAAGCACAGTCCCGACCTCGACCGTGGCACCTTCCGGTACGAGGATCTGCGCAACGACTCCTTCCGCAGAGCTCGGCACTTCCGTGTCGACCTTGTCGGTGGAGATCTCGAGCAAGGGCTCGTCGCGTGCGATCGGGTCGCCGACCTGCTTGAGCCACTTCGTAATCGTGCCCTCCGTGACGGAGACGCCCATCTGGGGCATCACGACCTCGGTCTGAGTTCCTGTGCTCACATTTCCTCCTGTAGGGGCGAGGCGTCGTGCCCCTCAATAAGCGGCTAGCTCCCTGAGCGCTGTCACGACGTCGTCAACCTGCGGAATGAAGGCCTTCTCGAGCGGAGGCGAAAACGGAACCGGCGTATCGGGCGCGGCGATGCGTATGACGGGAGCGTCGAGATGCTCGAACGCCTCCTCCGCGATCGTTGCCGCGATCTCTGCTCCAAAGCCGCCCGTTCGCGTGTCCTCGTGCAGGACGAGCACCTTCGAGCAACGCTGCACGCCCTCGAGCACGCGCTCCTTGTCCCACGGGATCAGTGTTCGCAGGTCGAGCACCTCTGCGTCGAAGCCCTCCTTGGCGAGCACGTTCGCGGCCTCGGTCGCCGTGTGAACCATGGCGCCCCACGTGACGATCGAGGCGTCGTCCCCGTGCCGGTGAACGTTGGCCTGCCCGAACGGGACGGTGTAGCGCTCCTCTGGCACTTCACCCTTGATCCGGCGGTAGAGATGCTTGTGCTCGAAGAAGAGAACAGGATTCGGGTCCTCGATCGCCGCTGCCAAGAGCCCCTTCGCATCGTGTGGCGTCGACGGACAGACGATCTTGAGGCCCGGGATGTGCGCGAACGAGCTCTCCGGGTTCTGGGAATGGAACGGCCCGCCGGAGAATCCGCCGCCGGACGGGAGGCGGACGACTATCGGGATCGGGGTGCCTCCACGGAAGAACTGCTTTGCCGCCACAGTGACGAGCTGGTCCCAGCCGCACGAGATGAAGTCAGCGAACTGCATCTCGGCGACGGGCCGAAGGCCCATGAGTGCGGCACCCGTTGCTCCTCCTACGATCGCGGTTTCAGAAAGCGGCGTGTCGATCACACGCCATGGCCCGAACTCCTCCTGGAACCCGAGTGAGACCTTGAACGCCCCTCCGTAGACGCCGACGTCCTCGCCGAGGACGAAGACGCGCGGGTCGCGGCGCATCTCGAGACGCAGTGCATCCGAGATCGCCTGGATGTAGGTCATCTCAGCCATCTGGTTCCTACTTGTGATGAGGGGTGTCGAGGTCCTCGGAAGAGGCGAAGACGCCACCCTCGAGAGTCGCGGGATCCGGCAGAGGCGATTCGTCTGCGCGGTCCAGCGCGTCGTTCAGGATTCGCTTGACGACCGAGGTGATCTCCCCCTCCTCGTCGTCGGTCATCCCCGCGTGGTCATGGAGCCAGCTGCGGTAGCGCTCGATGGGATCCTGCGCCGCCCACTGCTCGAACATCTCCTTGGGGACGTAGAAGGCGTCGTCGTGGACGGCGTGCCCTTCCATGCGAAGAGTGAGGCACTCGACCAGCGTCGGCCCGCCGCCTTCGCGGGCCTTCTCGATCGCCCGGCGAGCTTCGCGGTAGACCGCGAGCACGTCCGTTCCGTCGACGACGACGCCTTCGAACCCGTAGGCCGCGGCACGGTCTGCGATGTGCTCGACCGGATACGAGAGGTACGTCGGGGTCGAGTACGCCCACTGGTTGTTGTCGCAGACGAAGACAACCGGGAGCTGGCGCACTCCGGCCAGGTTCATGCTCTCGTGCGCGTCCCCGCGTGCGGCCGCACCCTCGCCGAACCAGCCCACCGCGACCCGGCGATCGCCGCGAATCTTGAAGGCAAGAGCCATACCGGTCGCGACCGGAAGCATCGCCGGGAGGTGGCTGACCATCGTGTGTAGCCCCAGCTCGGCAACGGCCATGTGGACGTTTCCGTCCCGGCCTCGGGTCGGGCCTCCCTCGCGGCCCATGTACTGCGCGAAGATGCGCCACGGCTCGACGCCGCGCGTGATGTGAACACCCATGTCCCGGTGAAGGGGCGTCCCCACGTCGTTCGGCCCCATAGCTGTCCCGACGCCTACCGCGGCACCCTCGTTCCCACGGCCCGTGTAGAACGAGCCCGGGATCTTCCCCTGCTTGTAGAGGATGTGCCCGCGCTCCTCGATCCCGCGCGTGATCAGCATGTTCCGGTAGATGGCGAGGAGGTCCTCGCGGTCGAGGCCGGCCTCCTTCATCTCCTGGAGCGAGCCTACGGGCTCGGCTTCACGTACGGCCATACGGCGATCTCCCGTCGTCCGGTTGGGTCGGCTCCACTCTAACGACTGCATCCGAAGGTCTACCCGCGAGAAGAGCGAAGGCGAGGACCCGCCCGGACTACAGTGAACGCGCATGCCGAAGCCGAAGCGGAACTGGATCCAGGAGGAGCGTCGCAAGACACTCGGGGACTGGGTGGCGTTCTGCCTCCGCTGCGGTCATACGCTGCGGTACTTCCTCGACGATGAGGACGCCTTGCCACCTGACTGCCCGCAATGTGGGGGCGAGCTGCGGCACCGTTGTGCGAGCTGCAATGCGCCGATTCCCTCGGCGTTCGCGGTCGAGTGCGAGGAGTGCGGTTCACCAGTCCGCGCCACCGAGCTCTTCGGCGTCCAGATCCGCCGCCCCGGTAAGTGACTGCGGAAGATGCCCGCGCTCGGCTGGAGGCCGCGCGTGACCGCCATCGACAACGTTCTCGCGGAGCGCGGGCCTTCGCTGTTCTGGGCGGCGGTCTCGTCGGGCTCATCGGCGTCGTACTCGTCGTTCCGTTGCCGGAGCTGGGCCTCCCGCTCCTGCTCGTGGGACTGCGCGTGCTCGCGCTCGAGTACGAGTGGGCGGCGCGGGCGTACGTTCCGGTGGCTCGGCTCTGGGATCGCCTGAAGGCGCTCTCCGTTCGCTGGAAGGTCGCAATCGCCGCCGCTTTCATCCTCGTTGTCGCCGCGATCGTCTGGTGGCTCACGTGACACTGGCGTGTTGTGAGACGCCGGCGCAGCGGCCGCGAGGCGCACGCCTTCAGCGACTCTTGCGCGTCTTGCGCAAGAATGTGGCGCTACGCGATCTGGGAGAAGCGGATCACCGTGACGATGTCGTCCTCGGCCACCTCGCGGTTGTACAGCTGGCTGAGGAACCAGACCATCTCGTCGACGCGCCTGATCTGCGGATTGTCGTGCTCGATCTCCCGTGGCGAGAGCTCGCCCAGCGCCTTGACCTCGACCTTGTCGATGACGGCGTCGAAGATCCGCTCCCGCTGGCCGTAGCGAGCGCCGCAGAGCACGGTCACGATCATTCCCTTGCGGTACTTGGCCGACTTGTCACCGAGCCGGATCGTGGCGGTCTTACGGCTCGTGCGCAATTGGTCGGCGACGGCGGGGTTGTAGAAGTTGAGTGCGAAGGTCGGCACGCGGCCGGGCAACTATAGAGGGTCGCCCGCGAGTGTCTCCAGGGCGATAGCGGCCATCTCTCGCTCGCCCTTGTGGGTGAGGCGCTGCGGTCCCTCCGCGAGCGGCAGCCAGCGTACGTCGGCCACCTCGACCTCCATTCCTGCGGGCACCTCCCCGATCCGTCCACTGCCGCCAAAGGCGAGGTAGAAGCTCACGATCTTGAAGATCCGCTCGCCGTCCCAGGTGTAGACATAGCGGACGTCCCCGAGCTTGGAGGCGAGCCGCGCACGTAGCCCCGTTTCCTCGTAGCCCTCGCGAAGCGCAGCCTCGGGCGGAGTCTCGCCCTCGTCGATGAGGCCTTTCGGGAGAACCCAGGTGCCTTCTCGCTTTCCCTGCGGTCGCACGGCTGCCAGCCACCATCTCCCCTGCATCCGGCGTACGAGGACGACTCCGGCGGAGAATTCGCGTCGCATCACTACTTTGTAACAGCGAGTTGCACGAACTTCAGCAGATCTGAGCCTGATCGACTCAATTCGGCTTGGCGAGAGCGTGCCGGGAGTGCTATGTGTCTACCTGGCACTCGGACGGTCTGAGTGCCAGGTTTGTCACAAACTCTGTATCTAGGGAGGTCTGTCGTATGGATTTGCAGCCTTTGGGTGACCGCCTGATCGTCGAGGTCCTCGATGAGGAGGAGATGACAATCAGCGGCATCGTGCTGCCCGACACGGCGAAGGAGAAGCCGCAGCGCGGCAAGGTCCTCTCCGTGGGCCCCGGCGCTCGTGATGAGGACGGGGAGTACATCAAGATGGACGTCGAGGTCGGCGACGAGATCATCTTCTCCAAGTACGGCGGGACGGAGATCAAGGTCGGTGCTGACGACGTCCTCATTCTGCGTGAGTCTGACGTGCTCGCGAAAGTCGTAACCACAGGTGGCAAGGGTAAGCGCAAGCTTGCCGCTGCCACCGCATAGCTCACTTCGCTTAGGAGGAAGAGATGGCTCACAAGGAGCTCAAGTTCAACGAGGATGCACGACGCGCTCTCGAGCGCGGCGTCAACGCGGTTGCCGACGCCGTCAAGGTGACGCTCGGGCCGAAGGGCCGCTACGTCGTCCTCGACAAGAAGTTCGGCGCGCCGACGATCACGAACGACGGTGTCACCATCGCTCGCGAGATCGAGGTCGAGGACCCGTTCGAGAACCAGGGCGCGCAGCTGATGCGTGAGGTCGCCACCGCGACGACCGATGTCGCCGGCGACGGCACCACGACTGCCACCGTTCTCGGCCAGGCGATCGTCCGCGAGGGTCTCAAGAACGTCGCTGCCGGTGCGAACCCGATGGGACTCAAGCGCGGCATCGAGAAGACGGTCGACGCGGTCGTCGAGAACCTCAAGACGCAGTCCACCGAGGTCAACGGCAAAGAAGACATCGCCCGGGTCGCCACCATCTCGTCGCGCGAGCGCGAGATCGGTGACGTGATCGCGGACGCGATCGAGAAGGTCGGCAAGGACGGCGTCGTGAACGTCGAGGAGGGGCAGACCTTCGGTCTCGAGCTCGAGTTCACCGAGGGCATGCAGTTCGACAAGGGCTACCTGTCCCCGTACATGATCACGGACCCAGAGCGCATGGAGGCCGTCCTCGAGGAGCCGTACGTCCTGATCGCGAACCAGAAGGTCGGCGCGGTCAAGGATCTGCTGCCCGTGCTCGAGCAGGTCATCCAGGCTGGTAGGCCGCTGCTCATCGTTGCTGAGGACGTCGAGGGCGAGTCGCTCGCGACGATCGTCGTCAACAAGCTCCGCGGCACGTTCTCGGCCGTCGCCGTCAAGGCGCCCGGCTTCGGGGACCGCCGTAAGCGGATGCTCGAGGACATTGCCATCCTGACGGGCGGCGAGGTCATCACCGAGGAGTTGGGTCTCAAGCTCGAGAACACGAAGCTCTCTCAGCTCGGCAAGGCCCGCAAGATCGTCATCGACAAGGACACGACCACGATCATCGACGGCGCAGGCGGGTCCGACGCGATCAAGGGCCGCATCAAGCAGCTCAAGTCGGAGATCGAGAACACCGACTCCGACTTCGACCGCGAGAAGCTCCAGGAGCGCCTCGCCAAGCTGTCGGGCGGCGTTGCCGTGGTCAAGGTAGGCGCAGCCACCGAGACCGAGATGAAGGAGAAGAAGCACCGCGTCGAGGACGCGCTGCAGGCCACGCGGGCAGCCCTCGAGGAGGGCATCGTCCCGGGCGGCGGCGTCGCGCTCATCAACGCCGGTGATGCGATCAAGGCCACACTCGATGCCCTCGAGGGCGACGAGAGGACGGGCGCGAAGATCATCATCCGCGCGCTCGAGGAGCCGCTTCGCCAGCTCGCGTACAACGCGGGCCTCGAAGGCTCTGTCGTCATCGACAAGGTCCGCAGTGCCAAGAAGGGCCAGGGCCTGAACGTCGAGACCGGCGAGATCGAGGATCTCGTCAAGGCCGGGATCATCGATCCGACGATGGTCACGCGCTCGGCGCTGCAGAACGCCGCGTCGATCGCGAAGAACATCCTCACGACCGAGGCAGTGGTCGCGGAGATGCCGGAGAAGCAGGCCGCTATGCCGGCAGGTATGCCCGGCGGCGGGATGGACTTCTAGAAAGTCGGCGTCCCCCAAGCTCCACGAAGAAGGGCCGGCATCGCCGGCCCTTCTTCGTCATGGGGGGAAACATCATTCCCACTCGTGGACCAAACACGAGCGGCCGCTGGGTACGGCCGCTCAGAGGGGGAAGAACTGGGGAGGATTGGGTTGATCAGGTTGTCGTCGATACGCCACTTTCGTTCCTCCCCCTTTTGGGGGGACTTCAAAAGCCGTATCTCTCCTCCTCGAACGGGTCGGCATCGTTGTGGTAGCCGTAGCGTTCCCAGAAGCCAGGGCGATCGTCAGGCGTGAGCTCGATTCCGCGCAGCCACTTGGCGCTCTTCCAGAAGTATTTGCCGTGGATCACGAGGCGTAGTGGTCCGCCGTGCTCGGCTGTGAGAGGCGCGCCGTCGGCATGGGTGGCGAGGAGCGAAAGCGGATCACGCAGAAACGCGATCGGAACGTTGGCGGTATAGCCCTGCTCCGCATGGGCGACGACGTAGCGAGCCGAAGGGAGCGGTTTCACGAGCTCCTCGAGGACGCTCCAGTGGACTCCCTCGAACGTCACGTCGAAGCGGCTCCAGCGGGTGACGCAGTGGATGTCCTGGGTAGTTGCTCGTGCGTGGAAGGCGGTCGAAGTCGTCCCATGAGAGCGTGGTCGGGGTCTCGACCTCGCCCGACACTACGAAGTCCCAGTCGGCGAGGTCCGTGTCGGGGAGCGAGCCGGCGTGGAGAACCGGCCACTTCTCGGTCAGGTACTGGCCCGGCGGCAATCGTGCCGGGTCGTAACCCGCAGCGATGACCTTCCTTTCCGCTCTGCCCCGGAACATGGTTCCTACACTAGTACCCGTGGCTGTCACAGCGTTACGGGTTGCTCGTCGTCCGCGTGAGTTCGTGGCGGTGCGTGGGCACGATGCCGCGTCGTATCTCCAGGCGATGGTCTCGAACGACGTCGAAGCTCTCGCGCTCGGCGAGGCGTGCGAGGCTTTGCTCCTCACCCCGAAGGCACGCGTGATCGCCCCCCTGACGGTTCTGAGACGCGGAGTCGACGACTTTCTCTTGCTTACGGAGCCCGGCCTCGGCGAGCGGGTGAGGTCGGTGCTTCTCCGCTCGCGGTTCGCGGCGAAGTGCGAGATCGAGGCAGAGGCTCACGAGTCCGCGATCGTCTTCGGCGCGGCTGAGGGAATCCCGAGCGCCGACTACGGCGTCGCGGCGGTGAAGTGCTCGACAGCGATCACGAGCCCACCGTCGGTGACGACGAGCTCGAGCTCCTCCGGATCAAAGCCGGTACGCCGCGCTGGGCGCGTGAGATCGACGACAGGATCCTTCCGGCGGAGGCCGGGCTGGATCAGCGAGCGGTCGATTTCGAGAAAGGCTGCTATCCGGGCCAGGAGCCGATTGCGCGGCAGCACTACCGAGGTCGGGTGAATCGCACGCTTCGCGTGATGAAGATCGAGGGCGACGAGCTTCCGCGAGTACGATGCCGAGCTGACTTTCGAAGGGAAGGTCGTCGGCCGGGTCACGAGTGCCGCACTCGACGGTGACGAGGTCGTCGCGCTCGCATACGTGCGAGTCGAAGTTCCGCGGGATGCCGACTCCGGCTCGAGGATCGGCCCGTAACGCAGAGCGCCGCTGATACGGTCGCGCCTCGATGCGATGCGCTCGGCCGCGAAAGCGGCCGCCTCGGAATCGTGCGTAAAGCTAGACTTGCCCTCCCCGCGCCCGTAGCTCAGGGGATAGAGCGCTGCCCTGCGGAGGCAGAGGTCGCAAGTTCGAATCTTGCCGGGCGCATCTCGACCTTCGCGGGCCGCGTAGGCGCGACCGCGGGCTGATCGCCGGCTTCATCCGAGCGGAAGTCGCGCTCCGGCAACGGGAATGCCGGCAAGTCGTGAGCTGACGACCTCTTCTGCCGCCTCTGCGCTTGGCGCGTGATTCGTCACGGCCGCGAGGAAGTCGTCTCGATCCAGCGCATAGAGGACCGTCTCGGACTTCGTTGTGACGGTCGCCGTGCGCGCCACGTCGCGAATAAGGGCGATCTCGCCGAAGTAACCGCCGGCGCCGAGCTCGGAGATCGCCCTCCCGTACTCCGAGACCTCGACGGTGCCGTCGGCGACGATGAAGAAGCGGTCGCCGGGATCCCCTTCTCTGACGACCACGGTGCCCGGTTCGAGACGGAGTGGTACGAGGCGTCCTGCGAGGTGCTCGAGCGTCATCCCCGGCAGCGGAGCAAAGATGGGCACCGAGCCCAGGATTCTCAGCTCGTCGAGGTCGGGCGGCGCTGCAGCGGCGTCGATACGCGCGACCTTCCGCCAGAAGAGCACGACGAGCGCCGGCAGCAACGCTCCGCTCACGATGAGCGCTCCGTCGAGACCAAGCCAGTTTATGAGCAATGGAGCAACGATGGCACCGATCCCGACCGAGCCGAGCCAGAGCATCTGGATCACGCCGAACACACGCGCGAGGACGTCGATCCGGAACCGACCGCTGCATGAGCGTGAACATGCCGCCACGTCGACGAGCGAGTTGCCGAGCCCGATGAGGCCGAGCAGGACGATCGCGGGCGATCACCGTCGGCCAGATCCCGAGCAGGATCAGAGCGGTGCGCCCCAGAGGACGAGGCCGAACATGAACGCGGGGCTAAGCCGCCGAGCTCCGGTTAGTGAGAATGCGAGCACGCCGCCGACTATCGCTCCCACGCCGAGCGCGCGACTCGAGGTAGCCGACGCCGGCGTTACCGAGGTCGAGCGGTTCGATCGCCAGGACGACGGTGTACACCGCGAGCAGGCCTGCGACGAACGTCTGGGCGGTGAACAGCCCGATGAGGAAGCGCAGCGAGGGCTCGCGAACGATGGAGCGAAAGCCCTCGAGCACCTCCGAGGCGATGGTCGATGCATGCGTTTCTCGCTCCCGCTGCGGTTGGACGACGTCGAGATCGAACGACGAAGACCGCCGCCACGAGGACGAGTCCGACGTTGACGAGGAAGACGGTGCCGATGCTCGTCACGCCGAGCAGGAGTCCGGCAAGAGCGGGGCCTATGAAGGCGGCGAGGCTCTCGACGGTGCTCGACACGGCGTTCGCAGCGGTGAGCTCGCGCGGCGACCGGGTGAGCGACGGGCGTCAGAGCCGCTTGCGCCGGCCGAAACGGGGTCGTGGCGATCGTCGCTGCGACGGCGAGTGCGTAGACCACCGCTGGGTCGACATCGAGGAAGACGCCGGCAGCCGCGGCGCCGATCAGCACTGCGCGAGCGAGAAGAGACCCGAGCAGGACGTGCTCGCGGCGATAGCGGTCCGCGAGCAGGCCGGCGAACGGTGCGAGCAGCGCGGCGGGGACCAGGCGAATGAGGAAGACGAAGCCGACCGCAGCCTCACCGCCGACCCCGTAGGCGTACACGGAAACGGCGACGAGATATGCCCAGTGGCCAACGATCGACGCGGCCCAGGCGAGCTCGAGACGCCGGAGGCTCTCGTTCTGGACGACGTCGCGGAAGGCCGCCGCCGAGTCCGCGATCCGACTCCTCACGACGTGCACGCGGAGGAGCATCCCATCCCGACTTGCGGAAGTGAAGGGGGATAGGGAAGATTCCCCCGTCGAACCGCGTCTAGTTCACTGGAACGACGGTCATACGTACAACAAGGAGGAGACGACATGGCAGACGAAGCGGCCCGCACCGAGGAAGAGCCGGACGTCGAGGCTCACGGCACCAGCGGCAACGACGTTGTTGAGGGCGCCAGTGGTGGTTTGCACGAGGACGACTCGGACGATGTCGAGGCGCACGTGTTCGCCCAGGGGTTTAGTGGCGGGTTCCAGGGCGGAACCCAGCCCGACATCAAAGACGGCGCCTCGGGCGGCTGAGCCTCGCTGAGCCGAAGCTTCGGGCCCGGGTGGCTACGCCGCCCGGGCCCTTCTCATGCGCCTAGCGTGCCCGCGAAGACGAAGCCGACCGCAGCCTCACCGCCGACCCCGTAGGCGTACACGGAAACGGCGACGAGATATGCCCAGTGGCCAACGATCGACGCGGCCCAGGCGAGCTCGAGACGCCGGAGGCTCTCGTTCTGGACGACGTCGCGGAAGGCCGCCGCCGAGTCCGCGATCCGACTCCTCACGACGTGCACGCGGAGGAGCATCCCATCCCGACTTGCGGAAGTGAAGGGGGATAGGGAAGATTCCCCCGTCGAACCGCGTCTAGTTCACTGGAACGACGGTCATACGTACAACAAGGAGGAGACGACATGGCAGACGAAGCGGCCCGCACCGAGGAAGAGCCGGACGTCGAGGCTCACGGCACCAGCGGCAACGACGTTGTTGAGGGCGCCAGTGGTGGTTTGCACGAGGACGACTCGGACGATGTCGAGGCGCACGTGTTCGCCCAGGGGTTTAGTGGCGGGTTCCAGGGCGGAACCCAGCCCGACATCAAAGACGGCGCCTCGGGCGGCTGAGCCTCGCTGAGCCGAAGCTTCGGGCCCGGGTGGCTACGCCGCCCGGGCCCTTCTCATGCGCCTAGCGTGCCCGCGAGGTCGTTCAGGAGCTTGATGCCCGACTTGCGCCTGTCGTCCTCCAGCGCGTCGAGCACTGCGGCGAGTCGCGCGACGACCTCGAGGTCGTCATCGTTGTGCTGGAGGACATCGTTTGCCTTGCGGGCCTTGAGCAGCAGGTCTACCGCAATCGAGGCCTGATTCGCGAACAGTCCGAGGAGCTCCATCTCCTTGAGGCTGAAGAGGGACTGCTCCGGGCGGTCGAGCACCGAGAGGACGCCGAGCGCCCTTTCCTCGTGCAGAAGCGGCGCAGCCATGAGGCCGCTCGGAACGTAGCCCGTGTCCTCGGCGACGTCCTTGGCGAAGCGCGGATCCTGCTGCACGTCCTCGATGACCAGCGGCGTTCGCGTGGCCAGGACCCAGCCGGCGATCCCCTTTCCGGCGGGAAAGCGGGTACCCAGGAGCGTGTCCTCACCTTCTCCGACGACGGCTTCGAAGACGAGCTCCTCGGTCTCCTCGTCGAGCAGGAGGATCGAGGATGCCTTGGCGCCGAAGATCGAGCGTGCGACCTCCACGATCGCAGCGAGCAACGCGCGGAACGACTCCTCCGACCCGACGACGCCTGCGGCGACTGCGGCGCGAAGATCCGGCTTCTCGGTCATTTCCCACCCCCTACGTTCGTCGCGGTCAGATAGAGGACGCTCTTCAGCTGGAAGGGCGTCAGCTCCGGGTGCTTGGCGAGGATCAAAGCGCAGATCGCCGTGAGATGCGGCGTCGCAAAGCTGTTTCCCGAGACTCGAAGCGAGCGTCCGCCGAGCCATGGGACTTCGACGTTTACCCCGCGGCCGAAGAACTCGACCGGGGGGTTCGGGTTGTAGAAGAACGCAAGCGAGTCATCCTCCTCGTGGCTGCCCACGGAGATGACCGACGAGAAGCGCCACGGGTAGCTCTCGACCGGCATGTTGTGCGCGGACGCCACGAGCACCGTCCGCTTGAAGTACGCACTGTCCGCGAGCTCGTGCAACACGCCCGCGAACGGCTTCTTGGTGGTCGAGAGGCTCATGTTGATGACGTCGAAGCCCTGCTCGACGGCATAGCGAAGCCCGCCCAGGAGAATCGCACCGCTTCCGGTGAAGGTCGAGCCGAGAACTCTCACGCTCGAGATGCTGCACTCGGGCGCGAGCGCTCGGACGATGCCAGCGCATGCGGTTCCGTGGCCCGAGACGTCGCCCTCCGTGTCCTCGTCGGCGATGACCTCGTCGTCCTCTCCGATCGAGATGACCACTGCGCTCTCGAGGTCCCCGACAAGCGGGTGCCCGGCTTCGACCCCAGAGTCGAGGATGCAGACGCGTGCGCCCTTTCCCGTCGAGCCCGCCGAGGGCCCATTCGCGTGTGACCTGCTCGGGCCAGTGCGTCGGGAGCGCTATGCGGTCCACGGCGTCCTTCGGCAGGCTCCATGCCGGAAGCGCTGCCTGGCCTGCATCCCAGCCGTGGGCCGTCACATCTCTCACCGGAGCGGACTCTATGGCGTCAGACCCCTGCGGGTCTGACGCACTCAGCTCTCGGCGAGGCGTTCTCGGAGCTCGCCGACGATGCGACGGTCGGGCTCGTAGCCCTCGCGTGCGAGCGCGCTTTCGAGGTCGGCGATCAGCGCGGCCCGGAACGCGACATCGGCCTCGGCGCGCGCGACGATCTCGTCGAACGTGCGTCGAGCGTAGGGCAGCTCCTGCGCTGCCCGCACCCAGGCTACGGGGGCGGGGCGCAGGAGGCGGAGGAGTTCTCCGAGCCGCTCTTCTTCGTACGGCAGCATCATCTAACCCCTAGACCCCTCGGAGGCCTCGTTTCTTCCCTCGAGCTCATCTCGCAGCTTCTTGAGGCAGCGAGCGATTCGGCTGGCGATCGTCCCGGCAGGGATGGCGAGCTCGTCCGAGATCGTCCGGTAGCTCTGATCCTGGGCGAAGAAGCGGTCGAGTATGTCCTGGCACGCATCTGAGAGGCCTGCGACCGCTTCACGAACGGCGAAAGCCTCCTCGACCTCGTCCAGGTCCACGCTGCCTTCCTCGACCGCGGTCTCGTCCAGCGACTGCTCGCGTCCGCCGCCCGAGATCGCGTCGAGGCAACGACGGCGTGTGAGTTGTGCGATCCAGGGTCGAAACGCTGAGTCGTCGCGAAGTGTCTCCAGGCGCATGAAGGCTCGCGTGAAGACGTCCTGGAACACGTCTTCCGCGTCCTCGTCGCTCAACCTGAAGCCGCGGATGCAGATCGCGTAGACGTACCGCGAGTAGCGCTCGACGAGCTCGTTCCAGGCGTCGGACTCCCCGGTGCGGCAGCGCCGGACGAGCTCGGCATCGGAAAGCTGCGCGAGGCGGCTCACTCGTGGCTCGCTCACACTTAGTGCCCCCCGCCGTAAATACGCCCGCACTTCGCGCGGCTGCGAACGCTTCGCATGCCGTCGTCCTCAGTCGCGCCAATATTCAAGAATATTGGCGCTCCCTGCGTCCTAGGCCTGCTCGGTTCTCGCCGGCGAATCACGACCGTATTTACGGCGAGAAGCACTTAGGGCTCCAGCATGCGCCCGGCGGCGTCGTTCGCCGCCTGCTCGCTTGCATGGGCGCGTGCGAGCCGTGGGTCCCCGGCGCCCACGCCGAGGTTGACTCGTACGAGGTGCGCAGCTGCGCGCGCTCCGCCAGCGGCTAGGGCCGCGGCCGCCGAGGCATCCCCGCGGTACGTTCCGTCTCCACGCTCTCCGACGAGCGTCGCAAGCGTTGCGGCGTCTGCTCCCAGCGCGGCGATCTCGAGTGGCACGGCGGCTGCGCGCTCGAGCTTCTGCTCCAGTCGGAAATCTCTCCGCGCGTCGCCGTCCGAGCCGGCCTCGGCTTCGCGAAGCACGGCAAGCGCGTCCGCCCACACCTTCCCGTCGGCCTGCGCGAGCTCCATCGCGCGATCGCTGATCGCCTGCGCCTGGGCGGCGACGCCAGCGGCCTCGGCCCACGAGTCGCGAGAGGCGCGTGCGACCATCGCAACGAGGCTCGCCGAGAACGCCACGGTGAGCGCAGCCGCAGATCCGCCTCCGGGGGCGCTCCCGTCCGCTGAAAGCCGCTCGAGGAACTCGTCGAGCCGCAGTTCTAGGTAGTTGTCGGTCTTCAGAGCAGGACGAGTCTACGACGGGCGTCGAGGCGTTCATAGACTTCCCGTCCGTGCCGCTCTACCTCAGCGAGGCCGACGTCACTGCGCTTCTCGAGCCCGCGGACGCCGTCGAGGCGATCGAGGCGTGCTTCCACCGCCTAGCCGCCGGGGAGGTCGAGGTCGCGCCGCGCCGGCGCCTTCGTCTTCCAGAGGGTGCGCTCGCCGACATGGCGGCCGCCGACAGCGGGCTCGGCCTCGCCGGCGGCAAGCTGTACGCGGCGACGGCGGAAGGGGCCACTTTCGTCGTCTGTCTCTTCGACTCTGAGACGTCCGCTCTGGTCGCCGTGATCGAGGCTGACCGGCTCGGCGCCCTTCGGACGGGAGCCGCGAGCGGCGTGGCCGCGAAGCACCTGGCGCGCAGCGATACGACGACGCTAGGCGTGATCGGGTGCGGCCATCAGGCCGAGACGCAGGTGGCGTGCATTCGCGCGGCCGTACCTTCGATCAACCGTGTCCTCGCGTACTGCCGCACACCCGAACGGCTCGATGCGTTCTGCAAGCGCACGGGTGCCGAGCCCGGAGAAAGCCATCGCGACGCAGGTGAGCAAGACATCGTCGTCACGATCACGAGCTCTCGCGATCCCGTTCTGCGAGGCGAATGGCTCATCCCGGGATCGCTCGTGATCGCCGCGGGCGCGAATGTCGCGAGCCGGCGCGAGCTGGACAACACGGTGCTCGAGCGCGCGACGTTCGTGTGTTGCGACTGGCTCGAGCAGGCGCGCATCGAGTCGGGCGATCTCATCGATCCCATCGCCGCAGGCGTGCTCGACTGGCTCGAGGTGCACGAGCTCCACGAGGTGGTCTCGGGGGAGCTCGCGGGCCGTCAGTCGGACGAGGACGTCGTCCTCTTCAAGTCGAACGGACTGGCTGCCTGGGACGTCGCGCTTGGGGCCGAGGCGCTACGCCGAGCTCGTGAGCGCGGGCTCGGAACGCTCCTGTAGGGGCGTCCTTGCCCGTAGGGCGAGGCATGTCTCAGCCCTACGAACTGGTGATGGACGTCTTTGCCTCTTCGAGGCTGTCGCCGGAGATCGCCTCGATGATCTCGGGTCGGTCGAGGAGCCTTCGTTGCTGCTCGGGCGTGAGGCGGTTCTGCACGTACTTGTCCTCGAGGATCTCGTCGAGCGAGCGACCGCGGTCGTGCTCGCGGATCACGTACCTCGCGACGTGCTCCTCCGCGGTGCTTCGCTGGAAGAGGAACGAGAAGATGTTCTTGAACGAAGACACGAGAAGCGATTGTATCCCGGGGATGAAGCGAAGCTCACGCGAGGGCCGGTATGCGGAACGCGCGCTGGCGGGCGTGGACGACGTGGGTGCCGAGGAGCAGGTCGCGATCTGGATCGAGCGCCGCGCCGGGGCGGTCTGGGTGGTCGGCCGGGTCGTCAATCCGCAGCTCCGCGAATCCGACGAGCCGCGGCCCGAGGACGTGATCTTCGAAGGCTATGAGCTCGAGGATGCGCTTCTGCGGGCGAACGAGGCTCTCGAGGACGACGTCAGCGTGCTCGAAGGCGATGGCCTTCCGGCCTACGCCAAGCCGTTCACGCGCAAGGAGGTTCTTCCCCTCCTGGAGCGCTGGTTCTTCAACCGCTGACGCCGCAGGCTGCCGGCCGTTCCCGGCCCGCGACGCGGGGCTCCGCGACCGGCTGACAACGCTCGCTGGTTGTCGCGTAGGCCCACTGGCGACCGGTGCTAGCGTCCCCGCCTTCGTGCGGATCCGTGTCGGACACAGCCCGGACCCAGACGACGCCTTCATGTACTGGGCGCTGACGACGAACCTCGTCGATACCCGCGGGCACGAGTTCGAGCAGGTTCTCTCGGATATCCAGACGCTGAACCAGTGGGCGCGGGCTGCGCGGCTCGAGGTCACTGCTATTTCGCTTGCTGCCTACCCGTTCGTGCAGGAGGACTACATCCTGCTCCCGCACGGCGCGAGCATCGGCTCCGGGTATGGGCCGATCGTCGTCGCTCGGGAGCTCGTGTCGCTGGAGCAGCTCGTCGACCGCGAGATCGTCGTGCCCGGAACGATGACGACGTCGTATCTCGCGCTCCGTCTCGTTCTCGGGGACTTCCGCCATCGCGAACTTGCTTTCGACGAGATCCCGGACGAGGTCGCGTCCGGCCGTGCGGACGCGGGGCTCCTGATCCACGAAGGGCAGCTCACGTTCGAGGACTACGGCCTCGTCAAGGTGCTCGACCTCGGAGAGTGGTGGCTTCTGGAGACCGGCCTGCCTCTTCCGCTGGGCGTCAACGTCGCTCGCCGGGATCTTGGTGTCGCAGCACTCGGCGACGTATCCGAGGTTCTTCGCGAAGCGATCCAATGCGGTCTCGACAACCGGGCGGAGGCGCTCGAGTACGCCCTGCAGTTCGGTCGGGGAATCGATGCCGCCGTCGCGGATCGCTTCGTCTCGATGTACGTCAACGAGCTCACCCAGGACTACGGCGACGAAGGTCGGAAGGCCGTCACGGAGCTTCTCCGCCGGGGCGAGGCGCTAGGGGCGTTTCCAGCGCGCGTCCAGATCGACTTCGTCAGCTAACGTCGCGCGCGTGGCCCGCGCTGTCGTTCTCTCAGCAGTTCGAACGCCGATCGGCCGCTACGGCGGGGCGCTCGCTCACGTGCGGCCGGACGACCTCGCGGCGGTCGCGATCGCAGCAGCCGTCGAGCGCTCGGGTGTCGAGCCCGGCTTGGTCGACGATGTCTACTTCGGCTGCGCCAATCAGGCGGGCGAGGACAACCGCAACGTCGCGCGCATGGCTGTCCTCTTGGCCGGTTTGCCCGAGACGGTCGCCGGCGTGACCCTCAACCGTCTCTGTGCTTCGGGCCTCTCAGCCGTGATCTCGGCAAGCCACGCCGTGATGGCAGGCGATGTCGACGTGGCCATTGCAGGCGGCGTCGAGTCGATGAGCCGAGCGCCGCTCGTCATGGCGAAGCCGGAAGCAGCATTCCCGCGAGGCAACCAGACCGTGTGGGACACGACCCTCGGCTGGCGCTTCCCGAACCCGCGCCATGAAGAGCTGTTTCCGCTCGAGTCGATGGGAGAGACAGGCGAGAACGTCGCGGAGCGGTACGGCGTCTCCCGCGAGGATCAGGACTCGTTCGCACTCCGCTCCCAACAGCGCTGGAAGGCCGCTCATGCGGCGGGACGGTTCGAGGACGAGATCGTTCCGGTCGGCGACGTGGCAGTCGACGAGCACCCGCGCCCGGAGACGAATGCGGCGGCGCTTGCCGGCCTTCGCCCCGCTTTCAGGCAGGACGGAACGGTCACGGCAGGGAACGCGAGCGGAATCAACGACGGCGCCGCCGCGCTCGTGATCGCCAGCGAAGAGAAGGCGAGAGAGCTCGGGATCGAGCCGCTTGGGGCGTTCGTGGCGAGTGCGGCAGCGGGTGTCGACCCTCGCGTCATGGGCATCGGGCCGATACCCGCGGTGCAGAAGCTCCTGGTTCGTACCGGAGTCGACGCGAGCGCGCTCGATCTCGTCGAGCTGAACGAGGCTTTCGCCTCACAGAGTCTGGCGGTGATCCGTGAGCTGGGACTCGACGAGGACAAGGTCAACGTGAACGGCGGCGCGATCGCGATCGGCCACCCGCTCGGGATGAGCGGCGCGCGGCTCGTGATCTCGCTTCTCCACGAGCTGAAGCGCCGGAACGGCCGTTATGGGCTCGCGACGATGTGCGTGGGCGTCGGCCAGGGCGTGGCCGCACTCTTCGAGCGCTAGACGCTTAGGCGGACTCTGCGAACACGCGCTCGTGCTTGGGGTGGACCCAGACGGTCTGGCCCCGCCAGAAGCCCGACTCGTCGAAGTGATCTCGGGTGAGCAGCGCCACGATCTCGGCACCGCTCGCGTCGTGGAGCTCGACCTTCGCGTCGCGCCCCAGGACCGTGACTCTCACGATCATCGCCTCCACCGCTCCTTCGACGGGCGCGTGCATGAGCTCGATGTCGTGCGGCCGCACGAGCATGTCGCCGACGAGGTTTGCGTCCCCGACGAAGGTCATGACGAACTCGCTCGCCGGCTCGTCATAGAGCTGACGTGGCGCGCCGACCTGTTCGAGCCGTCCGTGGTTGAGCACGGCGATCTGGTCGGAGATCTCCATTGCTTCGGCCTGGTCGTGCGTGACGAACACGGTGGTGACGTGGACGACGTCGTGGAGCTGCCGGAGCCACTCTCTGAGCTCGGCGCGGACACGGGCGTCGAGGGCGCCGAACGGCTCGTCGAGGAGCAGAACCTGCGGCTCGGGGGCGAGAGCTCGCGCGAGTCCCATCCGCTGCCGCTGCCCGCCCGAGAGCTGCGCAGGGTAGCGATGCCCGAACCCCTCGAGCTGGACGAGGTGCAGGAGCTCGTCCACGCGCTCGCGGATCTCGGCTTTCGGCCGCTTTCGCACCTTCAGCCCGAACGCGATGTTGTCGCGAACGGTCATGTGCTTGAACGCCGCGTAGTGCTGGAAGACGAAGCCGACATTTCGTTTCTGGGGCGTGAGCGCCGTAGCGTCCTTGCCCGCGAGGAGGATCTCGCCTGCGTCCGAGGTCTCGAGCCCGGCGATGATGCGCAGCAGCGTCGACTTGCCCGAGCCGCTCGGGCCGAGGAGCGCAGTGAGCGAGCCGCTCTCGACGTCGAGGGAGACGTCGTCGAGCGCGACGAAGTCGCCGAAGCGCTTGGAGACATTGCGAACGAGAATGGACACGGCTAAACCGCCTCCTCCTTGGGCCTGATGACGGTCATTCCGACGAGGACGAGGATCGCGATCATCGCGAGCACGATAGAGATCGCGTAGGCGCCGGCAAGGTCGAATGCCTCGTAGCGCTCCTGCACGCGGAGCGTTGCGGTCTCCGTCTGTCCTTGCAGGCGTCCGGAGACGACTGCCACCGCCCCGTACTCGCCCAGGCAGCGCGCGGTCGTGAGAATGACGCCGTAGATGACGGCCCAGCGGATCGACGGGAGGGTGATCCTCCAGAAGGTCTGCCAGCCACTCGCGCCGAGCGTACGCGCGGCCTGTTCCTGCTCGTCGCCGATCTCGCGGAGCGTGGGCACGACCTCACGAGCGACGAACGGGAGCGAGACGAAGATCGTCGCGATCACCATCGCGGGAAGCGCAAAGAGCACCTCGATCCCGTGATCCGCGAGCCAGCTACCGAACCAGCCGTCCTGGCCGTAGAGGAGGAAGAGAGCCAGCCCGACGACAACGGGAGACAGCGCGAGCGGAAGGTCGATGAAGGCGTTGAGCACGCCTTTGCCGGCGAAACGCTTCCGCACGATCGCGAGCGCGCAGATGATCCCGAACACGGTGTTCACCGGCACCGCGATCGCCGTGATGATCAGCGTCAGCTTGAAGGCGTTGATCGTCTCCGGTGTCGTGAGTGCGTCCCATGCCGGGCCGAAGCCGTCCTCGAACGTCCGCCAGAACACGATCGCCAGCGGTCCGACCAGGATTACAGCCAGGTACAGGAGCGCGACGAACCGCAGTCCGAGGCGCGAGACGAGGCTACGCACGATCGTGCCTCGTCGCGAAGTGGCGGATGACGCCGATCAGGAGCAGAGTCGCGAAGGAGATTGCGAGCAGCACGACGGCAACCGCTGCCGCACCGGCCGAGTCGCCGCTCTCGATGCGTCCGTAGATGTGCACGGACGAGACCTCGGTCTCGAACGGGATGTTCCCGGTGATGATCACGAGCGAGCCGAACTCGCCGACGGCCTTGGCGAACGCGAGCGCGACCCCGGAGAGGACTCCCGGAAGGATGTTCGGGAACACGATGCGCCGGAAGGTGGTCGCGCGTGACGCGCCGAGGGAGTGAGCGGCCTGCTCGAGCTCGGGATCGAGCTCCTGCAGCACCGGCTGCACGGTGCGAACGACGAAGGGGAGCGTCACGAACATGAGTGCGAGAACGATCGACGCCTGCGTGAAGGCGACGTTGATGCCGACCGGCGACGTCGGCCCGTAGAGCGCCAGCAGGGTGAGCCCGGCAACGATCGTGGGCAGGGCGAACGGGAGGTCGATGATCGCGTTTACGACCGTCTTCCCACGGAAGTCGTCTCTCACGAGAACCCACGCGGTGACCGTCCCGAGGATCGCGTTGAGGGCCGAGACGGCCAGTGATGCGGCCAGCGTGAGCTTCAAGGCCGCGACGGCGTCGGGGCTCGAGACCGCGTCCCAGAAGCTCTGCTTCCCCTCGCTCGACGCCTCCCAGAGAAGCGCGGCGATCGGGAGCCCGACCATGACCATCAGGAACGTCCCCACAACGCCGAGGGACAGGGCCGTGGAAGCCCTGTCCCTCGAAGCCCGGGCTCGCCGGGGGTTGCTGAGGGCAACCTCAGCGCTCATGACCGCTAGCCAGTGCTGCCGCCGACCTGTCGCTGGATACGCGCCATGACGCTCGACTTCGGATCGAAGAAGCGCTTCTGCACCTTCTCCCAGCCGCCGAGGCCGAGCTGGTCGATCGTGAACTCACCGGGTCGGACGGGGAACTTCTTCCGGTTCTTCTCGAGCACGCTCTTCACGACGGGCCGGTAGCCGTTGTCCGCGAAGACCTGCTGGGCAGCCGGCGTACGCAGGAAGCGGAGGAAAGCGTTCGCCGCCGCCTTGTCGGGGCTCGACTTGATCACTGCGATGGGGTTCTCGATCAGGATCGTCGCCTTCGGAATGACGAACTGCAGGTCGAGTCCCTGCGTTCGCGCGAACAGCGCTTCGTTCTCGTACGCGAGGAGGACGTCGCCTTTCCCGCTGTTGAATGTACTGAGCGAAGCGCGCGCGCTCGTGTCCTGGACGACGACGTTCCGGAAGAGCTTGAGCAGGTTCGCTTGAGCCTGCTTGTCGGTCTTGCCCGCTTTCCGCCACGCGCCGTACGCCGCCATCACGTTCCAGCGGGCGCCCCCTGACGTGAAGGGATTCGGCGTCACGATGTCGACATCCGATCGAAGGAGGTCGTTCCAGCCCTTGATCTTCTTCGGGTTGCCGTCGCGCACGACGAAGACGACGAGCGAGTCGGTGACCATGCCCTTGTGCGACTGCTTCTTCCACTTCGCGTCGACCATCCCGGCGGAGACGAGCTCGTCGACGTCGGGTGCGAGCGAGAGCGCGACGAGTCAGCCTTGAGGCCCGCCTTGATCGCGCGAGTCTGCTCGCCCGAGGATCCGTACGACTGCGTGAAGTCGACATCGTCGCCGGCAGCGGTCTTCTGGAACAGCGGGATGAGCTTGGCGTAGGCCTCGCGTGGGGTCGAATAGGCGACGAGGCTCAGCTCGGTGTCTGTGCTGCGCGCCGGAGCCGATGGCCGCGCGAGCGCCGCCGCGGTGACGACTGTGGCTGCTACGCACAAGGCCAGGCCGGTGACGAGAATTCGATAACGCATGCAGGCCCTCCTCCTCCGAGTTGTCAAGTTAATCTGGTTAACTGACAATGTTTGTCGACATCAGTAACAAGGTGAAGAAGATAGTTCCCGTAGGCTGTGCTTGTCAAACCGAACAAGCCGAACCGGTCGAGGAGGCGCAGCGTGTGGGTATCCAGGAGAACTGACTACGCAACGAGGGCGATCCTCGCGCTCGCACTCGAAGGAGGGGGCCCTCTGAAGCTCGAGGAGCTCGCGCGACGTACGGCCGTCCCCCAGTCCGTTCTCGAGCAGGTCATGCCAACGATGCGTACGGCGGGCATCGTGCGCTCCGAGCGAGGCCCTTCCGGCGGGTACCGGCTCAACAAGAGCCCCGAGGAGATCACCCTCGAGCGTGTCGTGCGTCTCTTCCAAGGCCCGCTCGCGCCGATCAGCTGTGCGACGAGGCACAACCCCGAGCCGTGCCCGATGACCGTCGGCTGCACCCTCCGCGAGGTGTGGGAGGAGATCCGGGACGCCACGATCTCCTTGCTCGGAGGCGTGACCTTCGCCGATCTCGCAGCGCGGGCCGGTGGGCCGTGGGTCGATCCGACGCTGCTGAACATGGCGCCTGCGGAGCCGGTCGCCGGTTAGATTCCAGGCGATGGCGATTGCGACCGACCGCGAATACGGGCTCTTCATCGGCGGCGAGCCCGCGGAGCCTGCTTTAGGCGAGGTGCGCGAGCTCACGGAGCCGGAGCTGTACCTCGAAACAAAGAGCGTGATCGTCTCGACGGGCGCCCGCCCGATCAACCCCTTCGGGCTGTAGACGCCGTTCGCTACCGGTGGGCGGTGCTCGCTGCCGGAACGGCAGCAACTGCGAGCGCCGCTGCACTGTTCATCGGGCTTCCCGTGCTCGTCCCGACCCTCCGCGAGGAGTACGCGCTCTCGCTCGGCCAAATCGGTCTTCTCCTCGCCGCCGCGTGGATCGGGACGACGCTGACCCTGCTCCCTTGGGGTCTCGCGGCGGACCGCTTCGGCGAGCGTGTGGTCCTTACCGTCGGGCTCACAGGCTGTGCCGCCTGGATCGTCGGTGCCGCGTTCGCGCCGAGCTTCGAACTGCTCCTCCTCTTCCTGGCTCTCGCCGGCGCCTCCGGGGCTGCCGTCAACTCGGCGAGCGGGCGCGCCGTGATGCACTGGTTCGGCGCGAATGAGCGCGGGCTCGCGCTCGGTCTGCGCCAGACCGCTATCCCCATCGGCGGCTTCGTCGGTGCGCTGGCGGTCCCGCCGATTGCGAACGCCGGGGGCTCCGAGGCGGCGTTTCTCTTCCTCGCCGGACTCTGCGCGGCCGGGGCACTCGCCGGAGCGCTCGTCCTCCGGGAGCGAGAGTCGGGGGACGAGCTGGAGGTGGCTTCGATCCTTCGGACACTCGGCGACGCAAAGCTCTGGAGACTGTCGGTTGGAAGCGGCTTCTACCTCTACGCCCAGCTTGCCGTCATCGGGTTCGCCGTTCTCTTCCTTCACGACGAGCATGGCCTGTCAGAGGGTGGTGCCGCGCTCGTGATCGCCGCCTCGCAAGTGCTGGCGATGGCTTTCCGTATCGGCGCGGGTCGATGGTCGGACGTCGTCGGCAGCCGCGTCGGCCCGCTTCTCCGAGTCGGGCTCGCTGTCGCCGCCTCGGTGGGGCTCACGGCCGTGCTCGCCGACGGGCCCCTTTGGCTGCTCGTGCCGGCGATCGCATTGGCCGGGGGGCTCTCGATGGCGTGGAATGGGCTTTCGTACACTGCTGCCGCTGAGCTCGCCGGCCCCGTTCGTAGCGGGGCCGCGATCGGGCTCCAGCAGACCGTGCTCGGCGGCGCTGGCGTCGTGGCCCCGTTGCTGTTCGCGGCCACGGTTTCCCACACGTCGTGGCGGGTCGCGTTCGCCGTCGCCGCTCTTCTCCCTCTGGTCGGTGCCTGGGCGCTCCGGCCGCTGCGCGATTACTAGTCTGCTCTGGTGAGGATTCACGAGCGCCTCCAGGAGCTCTACGCGATCGGTGACGGGCCGGGTGCCAACCGACCGCATCCAAGCGCCGCCGAGGACGAGGCGCACGAGCTCGCCGCACGCTGGCTCGAGCAGGCAGGGCTCGTCGTCGAGGTCGACGTTGACGGCAACCTCTTCGGCCGCTCTCGCGAAAGTGACGACGTCTGGGTTGGCTCGCATCTGGACACCGTGCCCCAAGGTGGGCGGTTCGACGGAGCGCTAGGAGTCGTCGCCGCCATCGAGGCGGTCGAGCAGACGGGCTGCGGTTCAGTGGTCGCTTTTCGGGGGGAGGAGGTCGGATGCATCGGCAGCCGGGCGCTCGTCGCGCGCGGCGACCCGCTGCCGCGCGCGTTCCTCGAGCTCCACGTCGAGCAAGGGCCCGGTGCTTGCCCAGCGCGAGATCCCGCTCGGCATCGTGACGGGAATCGTCGGCTATGCGCGCGGAGAGCTCGTTGTCGAAGGACGTGCCGGCCACGCGGGGACGACGCCGATGAAGGGCCGCGACGACGCGCTGGTTGCCGCCGCGGCGGCGATCCTGCGTATCCGCGATGCGGCGCTTGTGATCGAGGACGCGGTTGCAACCGTCGGGAACGTCGATGTGGAGCCGGGCGGCGCGAACGTGATCCCTGACCGCGTCTGGATGAGCCTCGACGTCCGGGCACCGGACCGGGCTCGTCTGGACCAGGTGATCGCCGCGATCGGATTCGAGCCGACATACCGGGTCGAGCCGGTGGAGCTGGGTAACGGCACGCGAGCGACGTTTCGTCTCTCGCTCGACGAGCTCGGCCTGGAAGCGGTCGAGCTGGCCTCAGGCGCCGGACACGATGCGGGGATTCTGGCAGCAGCCGGAGTCGACGCCGGGATGCTCTTCGTCCGGAGTCTGAACGGGGGGATCAGCCACTCCCCGGACGAGCTCTCGAGCGACGAGGACATAGACCTCGGGATCGACGTACTGACTGCCGCGCTGCGCCGCGTCGCTAGCTCTCGCTGATCAAGATGTCCTGCGCGCCGTCCCAGAGCATGCGCCGTCCGAGCTCACGCAGGTTCTCGCCGCCTTCGACGATCGTCGCG
Organism: uncultured Thermoleophilia bacterium; assembly: GCA_963827525.1. Taxonomy (GTDB): domain Bacteria; phylum Actinomycetota; class Thermoleophilia; order Gaiellales; family Gaiellaceae; genus GMQP-bins7. The sequence goes on along the minus strand of CAWHBH010000044.1, from coordinate 70,092 downwards.
AAGTGGTTTCCGGCGAGCGCGCCCGCCTTGCTCGCGAACGCGACGTAGCCGTAGGCGAGAAGGAGCTCGGTCTCGCTCACACCGCCCGGGTAGAAGATCAGCTCGCCGGGACTCGGGTAGCGCGTCGCATTCTCCGGCCCGATGCCGACATCGAGGTCGCCCATCGGGATCCAGCCGCCCTCGCCCGACCAGCGGACGTGGATGATCTTCGATTCGAGCGGAAGCATTCCGCGAAACGCGGCCACCGTGTCGGGGGCCGCATCCTCCTCGAACCGGGCCGCAAACGAGAAGCCTCCCGCGATGAGCTCGAGCATGCGCCCGACCCTAACCTCTCTGCGCGACCCAAGCCGCCAGGAGCTCGCGCTCCTCGTCCGTCATCCCCGTCGCGTTCCCTGGCGGCATCGCGCGGGTGAGCACGGCCTGCCGCTCGATGTCGTCGGCGCGCGCCTCGATCTGCTCGGCCGTCTCGAGCCGGATCCCGAGCGGCGCCGATGCTCCCGAATGACACGTTGCGCAGCGCTGCGCGATCACGCTCTGCACCTCGGCAGTGGACACCGGCTCGGCGGGTGCGGGAGCCGACGAATCGGGCTCCAACCAGATGGCGAGCGCGACAACGCCGACGACGGCAACGGCGGGGATCCACCACGCCCGGCGTCCGGCATGCCACTGGTTGAAGAAGAGGCGGATGAACGCGGTGAGCACGGCGACGAGCACGAAGACGAGCCACGCGTCGTCTGCGCCGAAGACGAACGCAAAGTGCCCGATCAGCATCGTGAACAGCACCGGGAGCGTGAGGTAGTTGTTGTGGACCGATCTGTTCTTTGCGCGGAGCAGGGGCGCAGGATCCGGCTCGCGCTTCTCGGTCATCGCCTGCACGAGCTTCCGGTGCGCAGGGATGATGACGAAGAGAACGTTCGCGACCATGATCGTTCCGAGCATCGCGCCCACTTGCAGGTACGCCGCACGTGGCGCGAACAGCTCTCCGGCAGCCCACGCTGCCAGCGCAACGAGCGCGGTCCCGACGACTGCGAGCGCAACCTGGCTTCGCTCTCCGACCGTTCGGCACAGCACGTCGTAGACGAGCCAAGCGAGCGCGAGGCCACCGATGCTCAGCGTCACGGCCTGCCAGGCGGTGAGGTCGGCGACCTGTGGGTCAGCGAGACGAACGTCGGCGTCGAAGTAGTAGAGAACGACGAGGAGAGCGAACCCCGAGAGCCAGGTCGTGTAGGCCTCCCACTTGAACCAGTGCAGCGGCTCGGGCATCTCGGCGGGCGCGAGCCGGTACTTCTGCGAGTGGTAGAGGCCGCCGCCGTGCACGCCCCAGAACTCGCCCGCGACACCGGCTTCCGCGTCCTCGCGTTCCTTCGGCGGTCGCAGCGCGAGGTCGAGCCGGACGAAGTAGAAGGACGCCCCGATCCACGCGATCCCCGCGATTACGTGCAGCATCCGGAGGCAGACGTCGAGGACGTCTCTCAGGTACGGGTCCATCGATCCCTCGCGATCGCGACGAGCTCGCGGCAGCCCGTGTCGAGCTCCTCCTCTCGCGTCCGCCCGATCCGCTGCCTCAGCACGTCGAGGATCTCCGACTTCGGACGCCTGTTGACGAAGACGACGAAGCGGAACCCGAACTTCCCCTCGTACTCCGCGTTCAGCCGTGCGAGCTCGTCGAGCACTGCGCGGTCCGTCGTCGCCACCCTGCTCGGCGGCCGAACGTGCGCGAGAGACCTGCACGCTCACCGATCGCCGGATGCGCGTCGAGCGCCTCGAGCTTCTCCTCCTCGGTCAGGCCCTCGACGACCTCGTCGGCTCGGCCCAGCGGATCCTCGACCTCCGCAAGGAGCTCGACCAGGCGGGTGCGGCCTTCGAACAGCTCGACGAGCTCGTCCGTGGTCAGCTTCCGCGGTAGCTCGCGCATCCGTACGGCGACACGAGAAGCGGGATGTGGTAGTGGCCCTCGACGAGCTCGACCTCGAGCTCCACTCGTGTGAAGAACGGGGACGGTGGCCAGAACATCAGCTCGTAGCGACCCGGCTCGAGATCCCGCGCGAGCTCGGCGATGCGCCCGTCGTCGTCGGTCCTGGCCGACGCGACGACCTCTCTCCGCTGTGCGAGCTCGACTCGCACTCCCGCGGCAGGCGCGCCGGCGGCGGTATCGAGGACATGCGTCGAAACGGAGACGCTCATGGGCGAGTTCCTCGTCCATGAGCGTGGAGGGGTGTGGGGAACCGGGAGGTTCCCTGCGCTCTCGAAAAGAAGGGGGCACGCGGGGGAAACATGGTTTCTCCCGCGAACGCGAGCAGAAGGCGAGCGTTGGTCATGTTGCGAATCTTCGCGCCTGCACCCGATGGTCACGCGCGATCTCAGCCTCGTCCGCTCGAACGAGCGCGCCGCCGCGCACGACGTCCTCACCTCCGACGACCAGGCGATCGACCCGATGCGGCGCCGAGAAGACGAGGCCGGCGACGAGATCCTCCGCACCGCCGAGCTCCAGACCGTCGGTTCGCCAGACCGCGAAGTCCGCGCATTTCCCCGGCTCGAGCGAGCCGATGTCCTCGCGACCGAGCACCGCCGCTCCTCCACGTGTCCCGAGGCGGAGCGCCTCGCGCGCCGTCATCGCATCGTGCCCTCCGCGTCCGCGCGCGACGAGGAGTGCCTGCTTTACCTCGAACAGCAGGTCGCTCCGCTCGTTCGATGCCGATCCGTCCACTCCGAGGCCGACCCTGACTCCTGCAGCGACGAATTGGCGAACGGGCGCGATGCCCGCTCCGAGCCGGAGGTTCGAGGTCGGGCAATGGGCAACGCCTGTCTTCGAGCCCGCGAAGTCGGCGACGTCGTCGTCTGAGAGGTAGACGCAGTGCGCGCACCAGACGTCCTCGCCCAGCCAGCCGAGGTCGGTGAGGTACTCGACGGGCGTACAGCCGTAGAGCTGCATGCAGTACGCCTCCTCCTCGCGCGTCTCGGCGAGGTGTGTGTGCAAGACGAGGCCAAGCTTGCGCGCGAGCGTCGCCGACTCGGTCATGAGGTGCTTCGTGACCGAGAACGGCGAGCAGGGGGCAACGGCGATCTGGACGCGTGCTCCAGCGCCCGGCTCGTGCAGCTCGCCGACGAGCCGCTCGGTGTCGGCCAGCACGGCGTCGATCTCCTCGACGAGCTCGTCCGGCGGAAGCCCTCCGTCGGAGATGCCGAGATCCATCGAGCCGCGCGACGCCACAATGCGCACGCCGAGCTCCCGCGCCGCCTGCACCTCGGCCTCGATCAACCCGTCGCGCCCGCGTGGGAACACGTAGTGGTGGTCGAAGACCATCGAGCATCCCGACAATGCGAGCTCTGCGAGCCCGGTTCGCGCGGCGGCGTACTCGGACTCGGCGTCGATCCCGGCCCATACCGGGTACAGCTCCCGAAGCCATGAGAAGAGGTCCGCCTGCTGCGCTCGGGCTCGCGTGAGGGTCTGGTAGAGGTGGTGGTGCGTGTTGACGAGCCCCGGCGTGACGACCGCGCCGCCGAGATCGACACGCTCGTCGGCCACCGGCTCCAGGCCTTCGCCTGTTGCCCCGATGAGGCCGTCCTCGACGAGCAGCCACCCCGACTCGTGCTCGGAGCCTTCGTCGTTGCACGTGACGATCCAGGCGTTGGCGTAGAGCGTCTTCATACGGCGAGCGGAACGATTTCGAAGCGGTCGACGTCGACGAGCCCCTGGTCTGTGATCTTCAGGTGCGGGATGACTGAGAGCGCGAGGAACGCCAGGGTCAAAAACGGTGTCGCGCCCGTCCAACCGAGCCCGTGCGCGGCCTCGTTGCAAGCGCGGCTCTGCGCGATCACGTCTGCGAGCGGGGCGTCGGAGAGCAGCCCGGCGACCGGCAACGGGCACTCCGCGAGCACGTGGAGCCCGTCGACCGCGACGATCCCGCCTCCGAGCTCCGCGAGCCGCTCGATTGCGAAGGCCATGTCGCGGTCGCTCATGCCGACGACGATGAGGTTGTGGGCGTCGTGGGCGACGCTCGAGGCGAGCGCACCGCGCTGCAGCCCGGATCCAGAGACGAATCCGAGGCCGACACGTCCCGTCGCGAGGTGTCGCTCGACGACTGCGATCTTCGCGAGGTCGCGCGTGGGGTCGGCGACCGCGAGCCCGCCCTCGATCGCAGGCTCCCTTACGAGCGACTCGGTGACCACCTGCTCGTCGATCAGCCCGATCGCGCGCGTGCTGCCACCGCTCCAGGCGATCGCGAAGTCGACGGGGTCGAGAGCCCCGATCCGGACCGACTGGCGGACCCAATCGGGAATCTCGACCTTCGGGACATCTGCGATCGGCTGCCCGTTCTTGAGCACGGTGTCGGGCACGAAGCTCTCGAGGTCGGGAAGGACGAGCAGGTCCGCGAGATAGCCGGGTGCGATCGCGCCATGGCGGCGCAGCCCATGCCAGAGCGCGGGATGGAACGTGGCCATGAGCACCGCGTCCTCCGGCGCGATCCCGGCGGCGACCGCTTCTCGCACCATTCCGTTGACGTGCCCCGAGTCGGCGATGTCCTCCGGGTCGCGATCGTCGGTACAGAAGGCGATCCGGCCGGGGCCGTACTCCTCGACGAGCGGGAGTAGAGCGCGCAGGTTGCGAGCCATCGAGGCCTCGCGGACGAGAAGCCACATGCCTGCTCGCAAGCGCTCGCGTCCCTCCTCCACGGTCAGCGCCTCGTGGTCCGAGTAGATCCCGGCCGCCGCATACGCCTGAAGCTCCCTCCCGAGAATGCCGGGCGCATGGCCGTCGACGTGCCGAGCGCCCTCGAGCCCGAGCTTCTCGAGCTCGGCGACCGAGCCCTCGATGACGCCGGGGAAGTTCATCATCTCGGCGAGGCCGAGCACGCGTCGCCGGCGCATGAGCGACTCGAGATCTCCCGGTGTCAAGGCCCGGCGGGGCGACTCGAAGACGGAGGCGGGCACGCACGATGGAGCCATGAAGAAGACGTCGAGCTGGAGCCCGGCGGTCGCATCGAGGAGCCAGTGCACCCCGTCGACGCCGAGGACGTTCGCGATCTCGTGCGGGTCCGCGATCACGGCTGTCGTTCCGAGCGGGAGGACGAGTCGCGCAAACTCGTCGACCATCAGCTTCACCGACTCGAGATGCATGTGCGCGTCGATGAACCCGGGGACGACGAAGCGTCCCGACGCGTCCAGCGTCTCGCCACTCTCGTACTCGCCGAGCCCGGCGACCACCCCGTCCACGATCGCGATGTCCACGTCGAGCCACTCTCTCGTGAAGACGGAGAGCACCCGTCCGCCCCGCACCACGAGGTCGGCCGGCTCGTCCCCGCGGGCGACAGCCAAGCGGCGCTGGAGGGCCTCCATCGCGAGCAGCGTAAACCGTTCGACGCCCGTCTCCGAGTAGGTCGAAGCGATGTGAGAGCCGGCGATGCGGCCGCGAAGCGGACGCCTTTAGGGATTTTCGCGCGATCGGAATCTGCGGGAGCGGATTCCGATCTTGCGCAGTTATATAGTCGCCGGGTCAGTCGGCAGGCGCGACAGGAGGAGCAGATGAGGAGGAAGTACGTGTTGGGCGGGCTCGTTCTCGCCCTTGTTGCAACGGGGCTCGTGCTCGCGGCGGCCGTATCCGCGAAACCCGAGCAGAGTCAATTGAAGGCGGCGTGGATCTACGTCGGGCCGCACAACGACGGCGGTTGGTCGCAGGCGCACGACAAGGGGCGACTCGCGGTTCAGAAGGCACTCGGCTCGAAGGTGAAGACGACCTACAAAGAGCTCGTCCCGGAAGGCCCACAGGTCGCGCAGGTCATCGAGAGCCTGGTCCGCGACGGGAACAAGATCATCTTCGCGACGTCGTTCGGCTACCAGAGCGCGATGGTCGCGGCGGCGAAGAAGCATCCGGACGTCTACTTCGAGATGGCGACCGGCACGGCGACGTCGAAGAACCTCGCGGAGTACTTCGGAGCGAGCGAGGACGCGATCTATCTCTCAGGCATGGCAGCTGGTGCGGCGACGAAGAACGGCACGATCGGGTACATCGTCCCGTTCGCGATTCCCGAGGTGATTCGCCACGCGAACGCCTTCGTGCTCGGCGCGCAGGCGACCCGGCCGAATGCGAAGGTGAGGCTGGTCTGGACGAACTCCTGGTTCGACCCGAAGAAGGAACGCCAGGCGGCGGAGAGCCTCGTCGCGGCCGGGTCCGACGTTCTCGGCCAGAACGTCGACAGTCCGTCCGCGGGCCAGTTCGCGCAGACCAAGAAGATCCCGTGGGTCGGCTACAACTCGGACGCCCGCAAGTTCGCGCCGACGTCGTGGCTCACCGCGGCCCTGTACGACTGGAGCGTCTACTACGTCCCCCGCGTGAAGGCGGCGATGAACGGGACGTGGAAGACCGGCTTCTACTACGGGAACATGAAGGACGGGCTGATCACGCTCGCGCCGTTCGGGCCGAAGGTCACCGCGAAGACGAAAGCGGCGATCAACGCCAAGAAGAGGGCGATCATCAACGGCTCGTTCCACGAGTTCACAGGCCCGCTCTACGACCAGGCAGGGAAGCTTCGCGTCAAGAAGGGGCAGAAGCTGACGATCAAGCAGCTGTACGCGATGAACTGGCTCGTCAAGGGCACGATCGGCAGCGCGAAGGGCTAGAGAGCACGTGGGGGAGGAGAGCGCGCCTCTCCTGAACGACGATCGAGCGGGAGGCGCCGGCCGAGCCGGCGCCTCCCAGGTCCTTGCCGTCTCCATGCGGCAGATCACGAAGCGCTTCCCAGGGGTGCTCGCCAACGACCGCGTCGACTTCGAGGCCGAAGCGGGCGAGGTGCATGCGCTGCTCGGTGAGAACGGCGCGGGCAAGACGACGTTGATGAACGTGCTGACCGGGATCTACCGGCCGGACGCTGGAGAAATTCGCATCCACGACGAGCCTGTCCAGTTCCATTCTCCGCGGGACGCGCTCGACGCCGGCATCGGCATGGTCCACCAGCACTTCCGCCTCGTCGAGACGCAGACGGTCGCGGAGAACATGATTCTGGGTTGGCACAAGCCGCGCTTCTGGCTTGGCGCGAGGGCGGGCCGACGCCAGGTACGAGAGGTATCCGATGCGCTGCAGATGCCGGTCGACCCGGACGCTCGTATCTGGCAGCTCTCGGTCGGCGAGCAGCAGCGCGTCGAGATCATCAAGGCAGTCTTCCGCGGATCGCGTGTGCTCATCCTCGATGAGCCGACCGCTGTCCTCACGCCGCAAGAGGCGACGCAGCTCTTCAAGACCCTCCGGATCATGGCCGCCGAGGGGCATTGCGTGATCGTCATCACACACAAGCTGCACGAGGTGATGGCCGTCGCCGACCGGATAACCGTTCTTCGCGACGGCGCATCGGTCGCAACCGTCTCCGTGTCCGAGGTGACACCGCGTTCGCTGGCGGCGCTCATGGTCGGCCGAGAGATCGCCGAGGCTCGACGCGTTCTACCGAGGCATCAGGTCGGTGACGTCTTGCTCGACGTCGAGAACCTCAGCGCGGTCGGAGATCGAGGCGGCCTCGCGGTGAGCGGCGTGTCGCTCGGAGTCCGCTCCGGTGAGATCCTGGGGGTCGCGGGAGTGGCCGGAAACGGGCAGCGGGAGTTGGCCGAGGCGGTCTACGGCATTCGCGACGTCCAGTCGGGAACAGTGCGCGTCGAAGGTCGCGCTCTTCGCGGCGGTGACCCTCGAGCCGCAATCGCCGCGGGTGTGGCGCACGTGCCCGAGGACCGACTCGGGACAGGGCTCGCGCAGAGCCTCAGCATCGCGGCGAACGTCGTGCTCAAGAGCTATCGCCGGCCGCCGGTCTCTCGGGGACCCCTTGTTCTCGTCCGCCGGACGCGCGAGCTCGCACTCGCGCTCATCAGCCGCTACGACGTCAAGGCGCCCGGGCCGGACACACCGGTCCGCAACCTCTCCGGAGGCAACCTGCAGAAGCTCGTGCTCGGTCGCGAGTTCGACGGAGAGCCACGGGTGCTCATCGCAGCACAACCGACGCGCGGCCTCGATGTCGGTGCGATCGAGACCGTGCACGGCTACCTGCGCGAGGCTGCAGCGAACGGCGTAGCCGTGCTGCTGATCAGTGAAGACCTCGACGAGATCCGCGCGCTCTCCGATCGTATCGTGGTGATGTACGAGGGTCAGATCGCCGGCGAGCTCGACGCGGCGACCGCGACGATCGAGGAGATCGGGTTGCTCATGGCCGGGGGCCGGGCGGCGTGAGGTTCGAGCGCAGGCTCGACCAGCCCCGCTGGTTACTCGTCGCGGTGCCAATCGGCTCGATCGCGCTCGCGCTGGTGCTCATGGGGTTCGTGCTCCTCCTCACGGGCCACAACCCCGGCTCGACCTACCGCAGGCTTTTCGACTCGGCGTTCTTCGCCGACGGCGCGCTCACCTCGACGCTCGTGTTCTGCACGCCGATCATGTTCACGGGTTTGGCCGCCGCAGCCGCGTTTCGCATGCAGCTCTACAACATCGGCGGCGAGGGTCAGTTCTACTTCGGCGCGATCGGTGCAGTCGGCGTCGCTCTGTATCTGGGCGACCAGGGAGTCGAGTCGACTCCGGTCTATGTCGTCGCGATGAGCGTGGCTGGGGCGCTCGCCGGCGCTGCCTGGGCGGCCATCCCGGCCATGCTTCGGGCGTTCGCGCGCACCAACGAGATCATCACCTCGCTGATGCTCAACTACGTCGCGGGGCTCGTCCTCACGTACCTGATCATCAACAGCCAGTCGTACTGGCGGGATCTCGAGTCGTTCGAGGGACAGACGTTCCCGCTCGGCAAGTCGATTCCCGAGGAAGCCAAATGGCCTAGCGCAGCTTTCGATGCCTTCGGTGGGCTCGTGGTACCACTCGGTTTTGCGATCGCCATCGCCGTCGCCGCGGTGATGTGGGTCGTGTATTGGCGCACACGCTTTGGGTTCGAGGTTCAGGTGATCGGGGACTCGCAGCGCACTGCGCGGTTCGCAGGGATGAGGCTGCGGCGGAAGATCGTGGCCGTCATGTGCATCTCCGGCGCGCTCGCCGGGCTCGGAGGGGCGAGCTTCGAGGGAGACTTCGCGTACCAGATCGACCCGACCGGCCTGCAGACGTCGTTCTACGGCTACACGGGCATCGTCGTCGCTGCGCTCGCCCGCTACAACCCGCTGGCTGTCGTTCCAGTGGCGTTCCTCCTCGGTGGGCTCTTGAACGCAGGCTTCACGCTGCAGGGTGCGGACTACCCGTCGGGCCTCGTCGGCGTCATGCAGGGGTTGATTCTCTTCTGCGCCCTCGGGGGCGAGGTCCTCGTTCGCTACCGGTTCCGCTTCGGCCGTCCCGTCGGACGGGCGACCGACGCGTCGGCGGAGGCTGTGTCGTGAGTCAGCTTCTCGCGAGCGGGGTCAACGACAGCTTCGTCGTGATCATCGTCGCGTCGGCCATCCTCTACGGCACGCCGCTTCTCTTCGCCGCACTGGGCGAGCTCCTTGCCGAGCGTTCCGGTGTCCTCAACCTGGGCGTCGAGGGGATGATGCTGGTCGGCGCCGTCGCCGGCTTCTGGGCGGTGCAGAATCTCGACGCCGTGGGCGGGGTCTCGCTGACCGGTGCGATCGCGATCGCGGCGCTCGCCGGAGCCGCGATGGCGCTGATCCACGCATTCCTCGTGATCACGCTGCGCGCGAACCAGATCGTCTCGGGGCTCGCGTTGACGATCTTCGCGGGCGCACTTGGTCTGTCCGTCGTACCTCGGCAACGATCTGAACCTCAGCGGGCTCCCGGCGGATCACGCCTTCACGGGGCTCGACGTTGCCGGCCTCGGAGACGTTCCCGTGCTCGGGCCGATCGTGCTTCGACCAGTCGGCGCTCGTCTACCTGTCGTGGGCCTGTGTCCTCGGGATCGGCGTCTACCTAGCGAGGACGCGACCTGGCCTCAACCTGAGGTCCGTGGGCGAGTCGCCGGCTGCGGCGGATGCGATGGGGATCAACGTGACCACGTACCGCTACGCCCACACGCTCGTCGGTGGGGCATTCGCAGGTGTCGGGGGCGCGTGTTTCAGCCTCTCAGATCACACCCCAGTGGATTGCCGGCGACCAGCTCGTCGGAGGCGCCGGATGGATCGCGATCGCGCTCGTGATCTTCGCGTTCTGGCGGCCCGACCTCTGCCTCGTCGGCGCCTACCTCTTCGGCGCGTTCTCGGCGCTGCCACTGACGCTCCAGGCGCGCGGCTGGCTCACGAGCATCCCGTCCGACGTCTTCACGGCCCTTCCGTACGTGATGGCGATCGTCGTCCTCGTCATCGTTTCATCCGGCGCCGCGAAGCGACGTCTCGGCGCACCGACCGCGCTCGGCATTCCCTACGTGCGCGAAGAGCGGTAGAACAGGAACCACATGGACGTCCTCACTCCCCGCTCGCTGGGCGAGGCCCTGCGCCTGAAAGCCGACCATCCGGACGCAGTACCGATTCAGGGCGGCACTGACGTCATGGTCACGCTCAACTTCGATCGTGCACGCCCGGACGTGCTCCTCAACCTCAACGAGGTGCCTGAGCTTCGCTCGTGGTCACGGGAGAACGGCACGGTCCGCCTCGGCTCGGGGCTCACCTACACCGAGGCACTGAACGGGGCGCTCGCGGACGAGCTGCCTGCGCTCGCCGAGGCGTCTCGAACCGTGGGCTCGCCGCAGATTCGCAACCGCGGCACCATCGGAGGGAACCTCGGGACCGCGTCACCGGCCGGTGACGCCCTTCCCCCGCTTCTGATCGAGGGGGCGGAGATCGAGCTCGCGAGCGTTCGGGGCACCCGTCGGGTTCCGCTGACGGAGTTCCTCGTCGGACCGAAGCAAAACGCGCTCGGAGAGGACGAGCTGATCGTCGCTGCCGTCCTGCAGCCAAGCGGTCAGCCCCAGACGTTCATGAAGGTCGGCCCACGAAACGCGATGGTCATCGCCGTCTGCTCCCTGGCGCTCGTCGTCGATCGCGAGCGAGGGGAGTTGCGAGCCTCTTTCGGGTCCGCGGGACCCGTCTCGGGACTCGTCGTCGTGCCGATCGGCGAGTCAGAAGGCTTCCCGGACCGGGTCGCCGAGTCGGCGAGCCCGATCGACGACGTTCGCGGCACGGCGGCATATCGCCGCCATGCGCTCCGTGTTCTTACCCGCCGCGCGCTCCAGCGGTGCCTCGCGTGACCTCACTTTGCAACAGACTGTTGCAAGGTCTCGTATCGAGGCGTTAGCGGCGACTTTCTGATTCGCTTGCAACAGACTGTTGCAAGGCTCGCCGAGGCTTCGCTCGTGAGGATCTCGCTCACGGTCAATGGCGAGCTTCTCGAGGCCGACGTCTGGGCCGGCGAGAGCCTGCTCACGACGCTCCGCGACCGGCTCGGCCTTCCCGGCTCGAAGAACGCCTGCGAGCAGGGCGAGTGCGGATCGTGCTCCGTACTCCTGGACGGTGAGCTCGTCTGCTCGTGCCTGGTGCTCGCGGCGCAGGCCGACGGGCACGAGGTGGTCACCGTCGAAGGGCTGGTCGAGGACGAGCGGCTCCATCCAGTACAGACGGCCTTCGCGGAGACGGGCGCGGTGCAGTGCGGCTTCTGCACGCCGGGCTTCGTCGTTGCGGCGGCGGACCTCCTGCGGCGGGTACCCGATCCGAGCGATGACGAAATCCGCGAGGCGCTGTCGGGCAACCTCTGCCGCTGTACGGGGTACCAGAAGATCCTCGACGCTGTGCATCTGGCGGCCGCTCGATGAGTACGCCCGCCCGCACGCTGACGCGCGGTCGCGCGACCTCTAGCGTCCGGCGCAGCGACGCCGTCCCGAAGGTCACGGGCGAGTTCGCATACTCGAGCGACCTCCACGCCACGGGCATGCTCTGGGGACATACCGTCCGCAGCCCGCACGCGCACGCGCGAATCATCGAGATAGATCTCTCGGATGCGCTCGGTATGGCGGGCGTTCACGCAGTGCTCACGCACGAAGACGTCCCCGGGCAGAAGACCTATGGCCTCGAGTTCCCCGACCAGCCCGTGCTCGCGATCGATCGTGTCCGGTACTTCGGCGAGCCGGTCGCGATCGTCGCGGCCGAGGAACCCGAGCAAGCCCGCCGCGCCGCCGCAGCAGTTCGCGTCGAGTACGAGCCCCTCGTTCCTGTCGTCGACCCGGAACGCGCCACCGAGCTCGAGCCACTGCATCCGGACCGCCCGACCATGGGGCACGGCTACCGCGAGGACGCACGGCCGAACGTCGTCCGCTCGATCGTGATCCGGCGCGGAGACCCCGCCGCCGAAGGCGAGGTGACCGTGTCGGGTACCTATGTGGTCGGCCAGCAGGATCAAGCCTTTCTCGGGCCGGAGTCGGGACTGGCGATCCCGGACGGCGAGGGCGGCATCGACATCCACGTCGCGACGCAGTGGCTGCACGTCGACCGTGATCAGGTTGCGCCGTGCCTCGATCTCGAGCGGGACATGGTGCGGATCCACCTCGCGGGCGTCGGCGGCGCGTTCGGCGGACGGGAGGATCTCTCGATGCAGATCCATGCCTCGATGCTGGCGCTGCGCGCGAACCGTCCCGTGAAGATGGTCTACAACCGTGAGGAGTCCTTCGTCGGCCACATCCACCGGCACCCGGCGCAGATCTGGGCCGAGCACCGTGCGACGCGCGCGGGAAAGCTCGTCGCCGTCCACATGAGGATCCTCGTCGACGGAGGTGCGTACGCATCGAGCTCGACAGCCGTGATCTCGAACGCGTGCTCCTTCGCCGTCGGGCCCTATGTCGTCGAGAACGTCTCGATCGACGGTCTCGCCGTGTACACGAACAATCCGCCGTGCGGGGCGATGCGCGGCTTCGGGGCGGTCCAGACTTGCTTCGCAGCCGAGGCGCAGATGGACAAGCTCGCGGCGGAGCTCGGAATCGACCCGGTCGAGCTCCGGCTCCTCAACGCACTCGAGTCCGGAGACACGCTTGCGACCGGCCAGGTCGTCACGGGCTCGCTTCCGACGCGCGAGGTCATCCGGCGCGCAGCCGCTTTGCCGGTTCCCGAACCGGAGGAGCTTCCACGAGACGCGATCCGGCTCCCGGGAGGCGCCGGGAACACCACCCGGGGCGAGGGCGTGCGGCGTGGAGTCGGCTTCGCGGTCGGCTTCAAGAACGTCTGCTACTCGGAAGGCTTCGACGACTTCTGCACGGCACGCGTGCGGCTCCTCGCGGACGGGAGCGCCGAGGTGCACTGCGCGTCGGCCGAGGTCGGCCAGGGCGTGACGGACGTCATCCTCCAGATCGCTCGGCTCGAGCTCGGGACGGACGACGTCGTCCTCGCCTCCGGCTCCACCGCCCAGGTCGGCTCTGCCGGCTCATCGTCCGCGTCTCGGATGACGTGGATGGCTGCCGGCGCGGTGAAGGAGGCATGCCGAGCCGCCCTCGAGGAACGGGAGCGGCTGGGCGGCGAGGTGGACGTCGAGCGCGTTTACCGCCACCCCCGCACCTTCCCGCTCGATCCCGAGACGGGCCAGATCACCGAGGGTCAGGCGCACGTCGCGCTCGCGCTGGCGGCAATGCGCGTCGTCGTCGAGGTGGACGTCGATCTCGGTCTCACGCGAGTCGTCTGGATCGGCACTGCCCAGGACGTCGGTACCGCACTCAGCCGGACTGCGGTGGAGGGGCAGATCGAGGGCGGCACCGCGCAGGGCCTCGGGCTCGCGCTCATGGAGGAGATCCAGACGCGCGATGGCGTGATCGCGAACGCGAGCTTCACGGACTACCTCATCCCCACCTTCCTCGACATGCCGCCGGTCGTCTCCGAGCTCGTCGAGGAGCCCGAGCCCGACGCGCCCTACGGCGTCAAGGGCGTCGGCGAGCCGCCGACGGTGGTCTCGACGGCGGCGATCGTGGCGGCGCTGCGCGACGCGACCGGTCGTGAGCTCGCTCGCGTGCCCGTTCGTCCGGACGACATCGTCGGGCTCTGAACTCGACGTCTCCGCGAGCTAATGCAGACCTACGGATCGAACGTTGTACCGCTGACCCAGGAGGACGTGCGGCCATGGCCGGCACTCCCGTGCCACGGTCAACCGGCGTTCTGCGTGACGAGGAGAAGCGTGGGACCGTTGCGCTCCAGAGAAGGAGAGTCACGATCCTCGACGCCCAAGAGCTCGACCGCCTCTGTCGCTGGAGCGCCTAGCGCGAGAGGTCGTCGAGGAGCGCGCCGAGAAGACGATAGAAGCGCTGCGTTCCCGAGATGCTGAGGCGCTCGCCCGGTGCGTGCGGACCGACGATCTCTGGGCCGATCGAGATCATCTCCACCCCCGGCAGCTTCCCACCGATGACTGCGCACTCGAGGCCACCATGGACGACCGTCAGCGCGGGCTCCACACCGAAGAGGCGTGAGTAGGTCGCCTTGGCGCTCTCAAGAAGCTGCGAGTCGAGATCCGGCCGCCACGGCGGATACGCGCGAACGATCTCGATCGCAGCCCCGGCAAGCCGAGCGGAGGCCGCGATCGTTGCCGCGACGTCCTCGAGCGCCGGGGCATTCGAGCTCCGCGTCATCGACGCCAGCGTCAACACCTCGTCGTCCGTCGTCGCGACGGTGAGACTCGTGCTCGTCTCGACGACCCCCGCTAGCTCCGGGCTCATCGCGATGACGCCGGTCGGGATCGCCGTGACGAGGTCGAGCACGCGAGACGTAGCCCGCTCGCTCCCGACAGCGACCTCGTCGACACGTTCGAGCGCGAGAACGAGGCCGTCGTCGGAGCCTCTGTACTGCTCCCGGAGCGCGGCGAGCTCCTGCTCCGCTGCCGCGCGAAATGCAGGCTCGGCGTCCGGTTCGAGCAACACCACCGCGCGGGCCTCGCGCGGGATCGCGTTTCGACTCACTCCTCCAGCGAAGCTCGCAAGACGGAACGGCTCCTGCTCGAAGCTCCGGGCGAGGACTCGGCCGAGGGCCTTGATCGCGTTGACCCGTCCACTCGCGATGTCGCCGCCGGAATGACCGCCGTGCGCGCCGGAGAGCACGACGTCGAGCGCAACATGGTCAGGCGGGTGCGGCTCGAGCTCGAGTCGCACGCGGACGAACGTATGGACGCTTCCCGCGCAGCCGACCGTGACAGCGTTGTCGCTCGTCCCGTCGAGGTTGACGAGGACGCGCCCGGTGACGAGCGAAGGATCGAGCGCCTTCGCGCCGTCGAGGCCTTGCTCCTCTGACACGGTGAAGAGAAGCTCGAGCGGCCCGTGCTCGATCGCAGGGTCGTCGGCAACAGCCATGGACGCGGCGACCCCGATCCCGTTGTCGGCACCCAGAGTCGTTCCCTGTGCCAGGACCCAGTCGCCGTCGACCACGACGTTGATTCGTCCCTCGCGCGGGTCGTACGGGCTGTCCGGATCGCGCTCGCACACCATGTCGAGATGCGACTGGAGAACCACCGTCGGCGCGCCTTCTCGACCCTCCTGGGCGGGGACTCGCACTACGACATTGCCCGCGGCGTCCACGGTCGTGTCGAGATCGCGCGCCGCTGCCCAGGCGAGAACGTGCTCCCGTGCGGCGGCCTCTTCCTTGGACGGTCGCGCGATCCGGGTCAGCTCTGCGAAGTGCTCCCAGACGAGAGCCGGCTCGAGGCCGGCCAGCGCGCTCGGCTCGCTCACCGGCGAAGTGTGAGCGCTGCGCCGACGACGAGCAGGCCGATCCCGAGGAGGCGCGGCCAGGTGACGCCGACCTGCTCGACGCCGAACCAGCCGTAGCGGTCGATGGCGGTTGCGAGCCCGAACTGCGCTGCGATGAGGAAGGCCGTCGTGGCGACGACGCCGATCCGTGGGCCTGCGACGGTGATGGCGAGAACGATGAACACGCTCATCGCGCCGCCGAGCAGCTGCCATTTCGGCCCGGCCACCGCGTCACTGACTCCAGTCAGCGAACGGCGCGCAACGAGCAGTGCGGCGATCGCGATCGTGCCCCCGACCACGGCAGCAGTGGCGACTGCCTCCAGGCTTCCTACGCGGTCGCCGAGGCGTCCCTGAACGGCGATTTGCACGGCACCGCCGAGACCCGCCGCGAAGGCGAGAAGGGCGGCGAACCACGTCGAGCTCACGACCCGGACGCTATACGCTCCCGGCGAATCCGACGAAGGGAATCCTCACATGGTTCGCGCGATCATCCAGTACGAGACCGAGCCCGATCCCGAGCGCTACCGGCAGCATGTCGACGAGTTCGCCTCCGCGGTCGAGTGCTCGGCATTTCAGGCACGGGAAAGTGTTCGGCTCTCCTTTCGGCGAGCCGAAGTACCGCTACTACGCCGAGTTCGAGTGGGCGGACATGGAGTCGTTCAAGTCCGCCGCGAGCTCCGACGCGTTCGCAGCCTCGGGGAAGGACGCGATGGCGATGGGGATCCCGTTCACCGTGCACTTCGCGTCGGTCGAGTGACGGAGCCGACGCAGCCCCACCCGCGCGATCCCGCCGAGCTCGGCTTCGAGACGATCGTCTACGAGAAGGCGCCTCCGCGAGCGTCGATTCGACTGAATCGGCCGGACGTCCTGAACGCGTTCGACTTCCAGATGCTTCGGGAGATCGCCCGTGCGTGCGAGGACGCATCCTGGGACGACGAGGTTCGTGTGGTCGTCGTCACCGGAACAGGTCGCGCTTTCTGCGTCGGCGCAGACCTACGGTCGTGGGGCGAGGATCTTCTAGGTCGGCCGAGCGAGTACTGGAAGTGGTTCGGGGCCTTCAAGGACGCGCACGACCGACTGCGAGAGATCGGCAAGCCGACGATCGCGCGTATCAACGGCATCGCGGTCGGAGGAGGCAACGAGCTGCAGATGGCCTGCGACCTCTCGGTGATGGTCGACACCGCCTTCATTCGCCACGTCGGACTCCAGCACGGCTCGGTTCCGGCAGGCGGCGCGACGCAGTGGCTCCAGCTCATGGTCGGAGATCGCCGCGCGCGCGAGATCGTGTTCCTCTGTGAGGAGATCCCGGCCACTCAGGCAGGCGAGTGGGGTCTCGTGAATCGCGTGGTTCCGGAGGCCGAGCTCGACGGCGTCGTCGACGAGTGGGTCGAGAAGCTCGCGGCCAAGCTGCCACATACGACGCGCTACGCCAAGCAACAGCTCAACGTCTGGCGGGATCTTGCGTGGCACCAGACCGTTGGACACGCCAGGGACTGGCTGGCGATGTCGATGCTGGGTGACGAGGCGCAGGGCGCGGTCGGGCGTTTCTCGACCGTCCGAAGAGCTAGAGGCTTGATGCGAAATTGGCGCGGGCGGTGGCCGCACGCCCGGCGCCCTGTCGTGGCCGTCATCCGCCTCCGACGTGAATTTCGCATCAAGCCTCTAGTAGGCTCAGCGCGTGGCCGACGAGGTGCTCACCGGACTCGACGGCGCCGTCCTGACCATCACGCTCAACCGGCCGGACGTCTACAACGCCATCAATCGTGCGATGCATGACAGGTTGCGCGAGGCGCTCGAGGAAGCCGCCGATCCTGCGGTCCGCGCGGTCATCATCACCGGCGCCGGTCGCGGGTTCTGTGCGGGGCAGGACCTGCGCGAGTTCCAGGAGCTCCCGGGCGGCGTGCGTGAGGCGCTCGAACAGACCTACCACCCGAACATTCGCGCGATCCGGGCGCTCGAGAAGCCGGTGATCGCAGCTGTGAACGGCCCTTGCGCCGGCGCGGGCTTGTCCCTCGCGTGCGCATGCGACGTGCGCATCGCGTCGTCCGAGGCCAGCTTTGTTCCCGGCTTCATCGGGATCGGGCTCGTTCCCGACGCCGGAGGAACCTGGTTCATCCACCGGCTTCTCGGCTTCGCGAGAGCGTTCGAGTGGATGGTCTCGAATCGCCGGCTGGGACCCGACGAGGCGCTCAGCTGGGGCATCGTGTCGGAGGTTCAGCCGGCGGACGACTTCGAGAAGCGAACAGTCGAGCTCGGCGCGTGGTACGCGTCGCTTCCGACGCGAGGGGTCGCGATGACGAAGCAGCTCTTCGAGCATGCGTTCACGGCGTCGCTGGAAGATCAGCTCGAGCTCGAGGCCGAGCTCCAGCAGGCAGCAACGGGGACCGAGGACTTCGCCGAGGGCGTGCAGGCGTTCCTCGAGAAGCGCGTTCCGAGCTTCCGCGGCCTCTAGCGATGGCAGGATCGGTCTGTGACGCCGATCAGCACAGTCGACTACCACACCGGTGGCGAACCATTCCGGATCGTCACAGGTGGCCCTGACGCACTTCGAGGCACCACGATCCTCGACAAGCGTCGCGACGCGCACGAGCGGCTCGACCACGTCCGACGTCAGCTCGTGTACGAGCCGCGCGGCCACGCCGACATGTACGGCTGCTTCGTCGTCGAGCCTGACGACGACGGCGCCGATCTCGGGGTCGTCTTCTTCCACAACGCCGGCTACTCGACGGCCTGCGGCCACGGCACGATCGCGCTGGTCACCTGGGCGCTCGACGAGGGGATCGTCGAGCGATCGGAGGGAGAGAACCACGTCGTCGTCGACGTGCCATCGGGCCGGCTCGACACCTGGGCGCACGTCGAGAATGGCCGCGTGCGCTCGGTCCGGTTCCGGAACGTGCCCGCATTCGTCTGGGCCGAGGGGGTGGAGCTCGGTGACCACACCGTGGACGTCGCCTTCGGCGGCGCGTTCTACGCCTGCCTCGAGGAGCGCGTCGAACCTGAGGAGCTGCCTCGCCTGATCGAGCTCGGCCGCGCGCTCAAGCAGGAGGTCGAGGCCTGGCAGGACGTCGTACACCCGCTCGAGCCGGAGCTTCGCGACATCTACGGAGTGATCTTCTGGCAGGAGGAGGGCGAGGATCCGCTCACCCAGCGGAACGTCGCGGTCTTCGCGGACGGTGAGGTCGACCGCTCGCCGTGTGGAAGCGGCACCTCTGCACGGCTTGCGTTGCTCGACCGCTCCGGTCGGCTGCCACGCGGCAGCGAGCTACGGCACCTGAGCATCATCGGGTCCGAGTTCCGCGCACATGTCGTGGGAGACGCCGCCGTCGCCGGGATCCCGGCGGTCGTCACGGAGGTCGAGGGCAGCGCCTACCGAACCGGAGAGCACGTCTTCGTACTCGACGAGACGGATCCGCTCGGCGAGGGCTTCCTCCTGCGGTGACGATTCCCGGCATGTTTTTGCGCCGGGTCGGGTAAAACCCAGGACATCACGACCGCCAGCAAGGCTTTACCGAAGCGGTACACGTCTGCGTCCCTCATCGCGCGCGGCGGCATGGGCGAGGTGTACCGCGCGATCGACTCCGTCCTTCAGCGGAAGGTCGCTGTCAAGCTGCTCTCCGAGCGGCACGCGCGTGACGAGGACGCGCACGCTCGGTTCCGACGCGAGGCCCTCTCCGCCGCCCGGCTCTCGGGGGCTCCGCATGTGATCACGGTCTTCGACGTCGGCGAGCACGGAACGCAGCCGTACATCGTCATGGAGTACCTCGAAGGCGGCTCCGTGTCCGACCGGCTCCGTGAGGGCCGAATTCCGTCCGGAATGGCGCTCGAGTGGCTCGATCAGGCAGGACAGGCGCTCGACCGGGCCCACGCCGAGGGCATCGTCCACCGCGACGTGAAGCCGGCGAACCTCCTGCTCGACCGGGACGGGAGTCTTGTCGTCTCCGACTTCGGTATCGCCTCCACCGCTGGGTTCGACACGCTGACGCTTCCCGGGACCGTCCTCGGCACCGCCGGCTACCTGTCGCCGGAGCAAGCGCGAGGCGAGTCGGCGACTGCCGCAAGCGACCGCTACGGCCTCGGCGTGGTCGCGTTCGAGCTCTTTACGGACCGTCGCCCGTTCGAGGGCGATACGGCTGCGACGGAGGCCTTCGCGCATGTGACTGCGCCAGTGCCGAGCGCAGAGAAGATCCAGCCCGAGCTTCCGGACGGCGTGGACGAGGTGCTCACACGCGCGCTCGCGAAGAGTCCCGACGACAGACCGGCAAGCTGCGCGGAGCTTGTCGCCGATCTCCGCGATACGTTCAGAAGCGCGGAGAACAGCACCCGCGTGCTGCCGGCTTCTGTTTCGATCGCAGGCGATGTCCGCACCGCCACGCCCACGGCCACGCACCGTGCATCGGCAGGGACGTCGGCGGACGAGCATCGTCCTCATCGGTCTTGTTCTCGCTCTCGCGGGCATCGGCCTCGCCGCGCTCGTCGGCTCGCTCGACTCCGGCGAGGGTGCGACGTCCACCACCCGGCCCACGCCTCCGACAACCGTCACCGAGACCACGACCGAGACAACGCCACCGTCGACGACCGAGACCACCGCGCCGTCCGTGGACGGGGTCGCGCTGAACGACCAGGGATTCGCACGTATGCAGGACGGTGACTACGCCGGCGCGCTCCCACTCCTCGAGCGGGCGGTCGCTGCGCTCAGTGGCTCGGGATCGCTTGGTGAGGCATACGCGAGCTACAACCTCGCATTCACTCGCTTCGCGCTCGGGCAGTGCGACGGCGTGCTCTCCTTGCTCGAGCGCTCCGAGGACGTCCAGGGGAAGCGCCGAGAGATCGACACGCTGTATCGGGAGGCGTCCAAGGACTGCGGCGAGGGCGGCGAGGGCAAGAAGGACAAAGAACGCGACTGAACCGCGGCGACGCCGCGGCGTCCAGAGCTAGCGATCCGAACGACCCGTCGCCGTACAGGTCGAAGTCGCCCGCGAGCACCCGATCGAGGCGCCCCGTCCGATAGCCCCTGACGCCGTCGCGCACGAGCGGCGCGCGACCTGGCCGGTAGCGCCTGACGACCACCGTCGACGTCGCAGTCTCGACGATCGCGTGCCGAGCGAGGCGTGCGAGCGAGCCGGCTCCTGCCTCCGGTCCCTCGGGACGAGGAAGGACGAGCACCCGGACCTGCTCGCGGTCGCCGACCTTCGCTCCGTCGCGTTCCTCGTCCACCTGCTCGAGGACATGGAGACCGGCCTCGGCCGCGAGGATCTCACCGCAGCCAAGTCCTGAGATCGCCAACAGGTGTTCGTTCTCCGGAGCGTCGAGACGTTGGGCTTGCATCCCGCAGCGAGCTGCCCAGCCTTCGTACATCTCGACCAGGAGTGCCGCGAACGGCTCGGTCTCCGGCCGAGTATCGCGGTGCGGTCCTGACGCGCGCAGATGCACGAAGACGTCGGTCGGTGCGCTTGCAGCGATGCCCGCGAGTGCGCGATCGAGCACGTACAAGCGCCCTGCGAGGAGCCCGACGAGCTTTGGGTTCGCGCGCCCGTCGTCCCGTACGCTCCGCCGCAGGCGGACGGCGAGCCGCTCGGCTGTTCTTGTCGCGGCCTGCAAACGGTCGAGGTACTCGGCCTCCCCGAGGAGAGCGAAGCGATCAACCCGCTCCCAGAACCCGGGTTCCGAGATGACGGACAGTGTGTGACCCTTTCGTCCCTGTTCTGCCTCCACTGCTTCGGCAACACGCTCGAGCTCCGTGAGTACGAACGTCACGGATGCTTCGTCGCCTCTGGGCGAGCGGACGATGGCGCGCAGGTCGAGCGCGCCCGCGTCGCCGGCGTCCTCGGCGCCCGGCTCGACATCGGGGTCGACGAACGTGACGCCGATTCGCTCACCCCCGATCGCGGTGACGAAGAGGAACTGGTCGCCGCCGGGAACGGACTGCTCGACGATGGCGGCCGCAAGGGGAGCCAGCAGGTGCTGCTCCACTGCGCGCTTCAGAGGACGGGCACCAAGCTCCGGGCTGAAGCCCTTGTCGATCAGGAAGTCGTATGCCGAGTCGTCGACCTCGACCGCCCACGGCCGGCCCCGTAGACCGCGTCGTGCCAGTGCATCGGTCAGCTCTTTGTCGAGGAGCGCCCGCATCGCGGAGCGCTCGAACGGCCGGAAGACGACGATCCGATCGAGCCTGTTCAGGAACTCGGGCCGGAAGGATGCGCGAACCGCTCGCTCGATTCTGGCGCTCGAGAATGAGCGCTCGGGTGGCTCGAACCCGACGCTCGGCCCGCGCGCGAGCGGGGAGCCCGTGTTGGACGTGAGCACGATCACACAGCGTCGGAAGTCCACGACCCGACCCTGCAAGTCGGTGAGCCGCCCGTCGTCGAAGACCTGGAGAAATAGGTCGAGAACCGGCTGAGCTGCCTTTTCGAACTCGTCGAGCAGGATCACCGCAAATGGGTCCTTACGTACCGACGAGATCAACGCCGCGCCGTGCGCGTCCGTCGCGGTGTCGGAGAGCAGCCGGTCGAACGCCTCCGGCGTCTGGTACTCGCTCATGTCGAGTCGGATGAGTCGGTCTGCGGAACCGAAGAGAAACTCCGCGAGCGCCTTCGCGATCTCCGTCTTGCCGGTTCCGGTCGGCCCGACGAAGAGGAACACGCCGAGCGGCCGTGTGGGATCGGTGACGCCCGCCTTGACCATCGCGATGCGCTCGACGACGCACTCCACGGCCTCCGGCTGCTCCAGCACCCGCTGCTCGAAGAATGCGCGGACCTCGTCGAGGGGAAGAGGAGCTGCGGGATCGAGGAGAGCAAGCGGGAGCCCCGAGCTCGCTGCCAGCGTCGCGAGGAGATCAGCACCGGCGAAGCTCTTCGCGCCCTGCTCGGCGGCCTCGGCGGCGGTCGCATGAAGGAGCCGCAGGAGGTTCCCCGGTGGTGCGATGCTCGGGAGGAACTGCTGCGCGAGCTCGAACGCCTCCGCGAGCGTCTCGTCGTCGGCCTCGATGTCGAGCGGGTCGTGCTCGAGCGCGTGGCGAGCTACTGCGATCGTGTCGGTCTGGTCGAGCGGGCGAACTCGCACCACCTCGAAGGCGCTCTTCACTCGCGGCCTTGCGGAGACGAGCACTTCCGCGGCTGTGGGTGTCACCTCGGCGAGGATCGTGATCGCCCCCGACTCGATGTGAGGCAGCAGAGCGTCGAGCAGGCCCTGCGGGCTCCGGGCGTGCTGCCCGGCAAACAGCGCCTCCTGTAGCTCGGGGATGACCCAGATCACTCCTTGTCCCGCGACTGAGTCGACCAGCGTCTTGACCCGGCCCTCCAGCTCGCCGATGTAGACGGCGCCGGCGTTGATCTGGGCTGCCGTCGTCTCGAACACGATCATCGTCGTCGTCGACCCAGTCGAGGGCCGCGCGGGCGAGAGCGGTCTTGCCCACCCCGTGCTCGCCGACGAGCAGCACGGATCGCGGAGGCGCTTGCTCGAGTGCCGCCACGACGAGCTCCACGAGCTCCCGCCGCCTACCGACAAGGAGAGCCGGCGGCTCGTCGAATGGTCGTTCCCAGACGCGTCCGACATCCCTCAGGTGCCGGACTGCACGCCAGCGCTCGAAGCTCGAGCGGAACTCGGGACCCAGGTCGTCCTCGAAGCGATCGAGGAACGACTCGAGCTGCTCGATCTCGTCGAGCGAGACCCTGTCGAACGTGCTCACGTCCACTCGCTCGCCCCGTGCGACGCGGTCGCTCACGAACTCGGCGATCACGCTGTCTCGGATCGACTCCAGTGCGGGCAGAACGGAGCCGATCACCGGCTCGGTTGCATGCACGGCGAGTGCACGCAGGAGGAGGGTGTCCTCGCAGTTGGACGGCCGCGCCGGGTTCCGCGTCGCCCAGGTGACCCACTCCTCTGGCACGTCGTCCCGCTCGGCGAGGGCGGCGAGCGCCATCGACGCGACCCAGCCGTCACCGTCGCGGCTCAGCGTCACGACCTCGCTCGCCGGAATGTCGTCGTCGGAGAGCGCCTCCACCGCGCGTTGAAAGGCCGGCTGAGCCTCGAGGCTCTCGAGGCTCATCTCCCACCAGTCAAGCTCGGCGTCGAGCTCGGCAGCTGCCCCGCGCACGTCGTCGCTTCCGAACTCGTCGTCGACTTCCCATTCTTCGTCACGCCGGAAGCGAGGCCCGACCTCTTCCCAGATTGCCATCACAACTCCGATCGCCCCTATGACGGCGAGTGTGATGACGACCCACTGGATGACGGCGCCCATGTACGGCGTACCGTGGCACCCCCGGCCGACCGAGTCAAAGCGACGATCCGAGCGAGGATGACCGTCGACGGACTGTCAGCGTCGCGGCCGCGAAGCGGAAGCCTTCAGGGATCTTCGCGCGAACGGAATCCGCGTTAGCGGATTCTGGTCTTGCGGAAGTGTCTTGCCTAGCTCTGGGGTGAAAGGAGGCGGAGGATCTCGCCGTCCTCGGGGAAGCGCCCCTTGTCGTGCTTCGAGAAGATCAGAACGCCGTCGGCGACGACGTCGAACTGACTATGCCCTCCTGGTGTGGCAGAAGCGGATGCGCTCGTGTTGGACGTGATCTCGGCCGCGAGACTCGCGGCCCGTGTGTCGTAGCCGCTTCAGGTCGGGCAGAAGAAGATCTCGACGCT
This sequence comes from uncultured Thermoleophilia bacterium, assembly GCA_963827525.1. GTDB lineage: Bacteria > Actinomycetota > Thermoleophilia > Gaiellales > Gaiellaceae > GMQP-bins7. The sequence continues at coordinate 45,868 of CAWHBH010000044.1, read as the reverse complement.
CATGGCCCGCAGACTACCGCCTGGGCATGGCCCTCAGCCGAGCGTCAGCACGACGGTTTTCGGCTCGGTGAACGCCTCCAGCACCGAGCTTCCACCGACCCGCCCGACGCCCGAGCTCGATCCCGCACGGCCGCCGAACGGAAGGTGGCTCTCCCAGTAGTTCGTCGACTCGTTGACGTTCACCCAGCCGGCGTCCACTGCCTCGGCGAAGCGCAGGCCCCGGGCGAGATCACGCGTCCAGACCGCTGTAAGGAGGCCGTACGGCGAGGAGTTCGCGATTCGGAGTGCCTCCTCGTCGCTTCGGATCCGCACGATCGGCACAACGGGACCGAACGTCTCCTCTCGAGCGATAGCCATCTCCTCGGTGACCTCGCTGAGCACGGTCGCCTGCCAATAGAGATCCGTCGGGAATCCGGCTGCACGGGCGCCGCCCACGACAAGCTCGGATCCTCGCTCGATCGCGTCCGCGACATGCTCGTCCGTCTTTCGCGCCGTCGGCTCGTTGTTCAGCGGTCCCATGGTCGTCTCCTCGGCGAACGGGTCCCCGAGTCGCACCGAGCGGTCGACCGCTGCTCGAAGCCGCTCGACGAACTCATCATGCACGGCCTCGTGCACGAGGAAGAGCTCGCCCGCCGTGCAGCTCTGACCGGCGCAGAGGAACGATGCGGCGATGCTCGCCTCCGCGGCCGCCTCGATGTCCGCATCCTCGAGCACGACCATCGGGCCGTTGCCGCCGAGCTCGAGCACGGTTGTCTTCCCGGCCGCGCCTGCCGCCACCTTGAGCCCCGTCGCAATCGAGCCGATGAAACCCACCGCCTGCGTCCCTGTACTCGAGGCGACTTCGGCGCCCACCACCGCTCCAGGGCCGGTGACCATCGAGAACACGCCTGTCGGAAGCTCCGCATCGACGATGCACTCCGCGAGCTTCACCGCGCAGACCGAAGTCGACGAGGCGGGGGTCCATACGACCGCGTTGCCCGCGGCGAGAGCCGGCGCAATCAGCTCGGCGGGCATCGTGTACGGCCAGTTCCACGGGGTGATCACGCCCACGACGCCGCGGGGGACGCGGTAGGCGAGGATCCGCTTCGCGGCATCGACCGAGGGCGGCATCGAGCCCGCCAGGCGTGTCGCGTCCGCTGCCGCCATGCGCCAGTAGACGATGAGCTCCTCGACCTCGCCGTAAGACTCTGCGTGCAAGGGCTTGCCCTGGTCGAGCGTGAGTGTGCGCGCCAAGTCGTCGCGCCGCTCCTCGATCAGGTCCGCGACGCGCTCCATCGCGGCGGCACGCTCGAACGCCGACCTCGCCGCCCAGTCACGTCGAGCGGAGTTCGCGGCAGCGATCGCGCGGCGTGCGTCCTCGCGCGTCCCTTCGGGAATCGTCCCGAGCATCTCCCCCGTCGCCGGGCTCGTCGCTTCGAAGCGCTGCCCGGACTCGGACTCCGCCCAGGCACCGCCGATCACCATCGAGTAGTCCTGCGTCGTACGCTCACGCGCGCCCCTGGCCGGCTGCAGCTCCCGCCGGGCGGAGCCCGGCTCCGCTGCCGCCTGACGGCGCTCCCGGCACGGAGCTCTCCAGGACGCGTCTCGCCCCCCGAGGCTTGCGGTAGATCTCCTCGTAGTCCGCAGCCTCGACCTCTCGCGCGTTGCCGATCGTCTGCGGATCCTCGAATGCGATTCGGGCCAGCATCGGGATCTCGTCCTCCTCGAAGCCGAGCTCCTCCATCGTCGGGATGCCGACGTCGTCGGTCAGTCGATACAGCTCCTCGACACCTGCGAGCGCGGCCTCGAGCGGGGCCAGGCCGCTGGTGTCGACTCCGAGCCCTTGCGCGATCCGCGCATGCCGCACGGGGTCGGCCGGCGCGTTGTACTCCATCACCGGCCCCAGGACACGCGCGGTGAGCGCGCCGTGCGGGCAGTCGTGGACGCCCCCGGCCGACTGGCTCATCGCGTGCGCAGCTCCGGCGCTCTCCGTCCCGTAGGCCATGCCGCCGAGCGTCGCGGCGTGCGCCATGTTCGTCCGCGCCTCGAGGTTCGAGCCGTCCTCCACTGCGAGCCGCAGCGAGGCTGCGACGAGCTCGATTGCCTGCAACGCGACGGCGTCGTTGAACGCTTGGTGGTAGTCGCAGGTGTAGCACTCGATGGCGTGTGAGAGCGCGTCCATCCCGGTCGCTGCAGTGACCGCCGGAGGAAGCCCGAGCATGAGCTCAGGGTCGATGAGCGCGACGTGCGCGCCGATAAGTGGCGTTCCCCCGACGTTGAACTTGATCTTGCGCTCGTGATCCGTGATCACGGCCCAGAGCGTCACCTCGCTCCCGGTGCCGGCTGTCGTCGGGATCGGCGACCAGCGGAGGAATGCGCTGCTCGATCGGGTCGTGGCCCCACTCGTAGTCGAGGATCGAGCCGCCGTGCTGGACGACGACGCCGATCGACTTCGCCGTGTCCATCGACGAGCCGCCGCCGAGGGCGACGAGGCCGTCGCGTCCCGACTCGGCATAGACCTCCGCGCCGCGGTCGACGAGAGCGACATCGGGGTTGGGTCGCACCTCGTCGAAGACCAGCGCGTCCTCGAGGTGCTCGAGCGCCCGGTCGACCAGGCCGGCCGCGGCGACGCCCGGATCGGTGACGAGCAGCGGCCGCGTGACCCCGAGCGTCGCGAGCGCCTCGCCCAGCGCGGGCGAGCGCCCCCGGGCCGTGCACGAGCCGGGTCGGCACCTCCACGGCCCTGACGGCGTCGACTTCTACCGGCATGGATTCCTCCTAGGCGGGTTGCAGGCGCTCGAGCGCCTGCTGTCGCCAGCGCTCGGTGCCTTCCAGGTCGTTGAAGGTGAAGATATGGAAGCCGCCGACGTTCGGGCGCGATTGGCCGAGCTTCTCGTCGAGCCCGGCGACGAGTGAATCGGGGTCGAAGTCGCCGTCGAGCGTGTCGGTGGGCAGGCAGCGGATCGAGTCGCCGACGCCGATCCGCGCCGACACGCTCCGGAGCTTCGAGAGTGGAACAGCCCCGGGAAGCCCGATCTGGATCGGTAGGCGGGTCCCTCGCTCCCAGACGGCAGCCACCCAGGCCGCGGTGACACTGGGGTCGAAGCAGATCTGGCTGACGATGTACGTCGCGAACTCCTCCTTCTCGAACATCGACTTGATCGTCGCGGCGTCCGGAATGAAGGCATGGCTCTCCGGGTACCCGGTGATGCCGACTTCCCGAAACGGCTTTCCGAGCCCGGCCAGCGCTCGGAGGAGCGGGCACGGATCCGTCGAACTCGCCCGCCGGCTCCGGGGCGTCTCCCGCCATCACCAACACGTCGCTCGCCCCGGTCGCGCGAAGTCGCTCGGCGACCTCGGCGAGGTGGCTCGTATCCCGGACGTGTCGAGCCGCCAGATGCGGCACGACCGTATAGCCGTGCCCCGCCAGCCGCTCCGTCAGCTCGAGCGTCGGCTCGAGCCCCTTTCTCGGCGAGGTGGTCACGGTCACCTTGACCTCGGTTGGCACGTGCTCGAGGACGGCCTGTTCAGCCCCGACGAGCGGAATCACCTCGTAGCGCGGGTGCGCGAGCAGCTCCGCCAGAACCCGCTCGTGAGCAGTCCTCGTCAGGTCCAACGGATCTCCGGAGCCGAGGGCTCGGGGTACCGGGGAAGCCCGTCCTCGGGAAGCTCGTCGTAGTCGCCCGCGTGGTGGACGTAGAAGTGCCCCGCTATGCGCAAGCCGGTCGGCCGATCGAGCGTGCCGACAGCAATGTTGACCCGGTCGCTCCCGGCGGGTTGCCAGAAGAGGCTCGAGCCGCATTTCTCGCAGAACCCGCGGCGAGCGTGCCTATCGCTCTGAGGGCTGTCCAACCAGCGCAGCGCGCTCTCGTCGATGAATCCCAGATGATCGATCTGCGCGGCAGAGAATGCCCCGAGATATCCGCCCCAGCGCCGGCATTCCTCGCAATGGCACAGGAGAATGTCCCGCAGCGGGCCGCGCACCTCGTAGGCGACGGCCCCGCACAGACAGTGTCCTGCCGCGCGGGGCGCCATCACCGAATCGGTCTTCGCGTCAGCCGACGTGCGACGCCTCCCCCGCGGCGCTGAGCGCAACCTCCTGCTTCGGGGTGTCCTTCTTGGGGTCGATGAACGGCTTGCGGACAACAACGGCCGACTGCTTGCCACTTGGCGTCTCGACCTCGAGCTCGGTGCCGAACTCGGCGAGCTCGATCGGCAGCATCGCGTAGCCGATGTTCTTCTCGAGTCGCGGCGAGTAGCACGCGGAGGTGACCTGCCCTACCGGCTTTCCGTCCTTGAAGACCGGGAAGTAGTCGATCATCGCTCCGTCGTTGTAGCTGCCGAGGCCCGGCCCGCCGATCTCGACGCCGACGAGTTTCCGCGAAATGCCCTCGGCCTTGATGCGCTTGAGGGCCTCCTTGCCGATGAAGTCGGCCTCCTGCTCGAGGTCGACCATCCACTCGTACCCCATCTCCACCTCGTACGGGTTCGTGTCGAACCACATGTCGCAGCCGAGTGCGAGGATTCCGGCCTCGATGCGCTTGATGTGGCACGGGCCGATCACGGTCAGGCCGTGGGGCTCACCGGCAGCGAGGACGGCATCCCAGAGCTTGACCCCGTCGCGGCTCGCATTCTTCAGGTAGATCTCGTAGCCGAGCTCGCCCGTGTACCCGGTCCGCGAGACGATGACGTCCATGCCGTCGAGCTCGTACGACTGATGGAAGTAGTAGGGGATCTCGATGATGCTCTCGCCGAAGAGGTCGACCATGACTTCCTTCGACTTCGGTCCCTGCACCTGGAGCGGCCCGACGTCCGGCTCGCCGATCGTGACGTCGAGACCCGAGTTGAGGGCCACGCCTTGTGCCCACAGCAGGATGTCGCTGTCGGCGAGCGAGAGCCAGAAGTGGTTCTCGTCCAGCCGCAGGAGCACCGGGTCGTTCAGGATGCCGCCCTCTGGGGAGGTGACGAATACGTACTTGCACTGGCCGACCTCGCACTTGTGGAGGTCGCGCGGCACGAGCAGGTTCGTGAAGGTGAACGCATCCGGGCCGGTGATCTCGACCTGCCGCTCGACGCCGACGTCCCAGAGCGTGACGCCGTTCAGGAGCTGCCAGTACTCCTCGACCGGGTCGCCGTAGTGGCGCGGGTGGTACATGTGGTTGTAGAAGCTGTACAGCTGCACGCCGTGGCGGCGTGAGGCGTAGAAGTAGGGCGACCTGCGGACTCGCGAATAGAACAGGACGCCGGGGTGCTCGTTGATCTCGCTCACGTCTGGTACCCTCCTGCGGCGTTCCGCATCGTGGGACTGTGCTGTATGCTGGAACAGCTTAACCCAGCCTTGGAGGCGTCGCAATGGTGCAGTCGCTCGAGCGTGCGTTCTCGATTCTCGACGAAGTGGCACAGAGACCGGCCGGCGTCACCTCCATCGCCGAACGGGTGCGGTTGCCGAAATCGACGGTCGCCCGCCTGCTCGCGACCCTCGAGCAGGTCGATGCCGTGGAGCGGTTCGACGGAGCTCACTGGCGAATCGGTCCGGGTGTCGCCGCGCTTTCCTCGGCCGTGTCCTCGGAGCGGAGTCTTGATCTCGATCACTCGACCGTTCCTCGCCGATCTCGTAGCTGAGCTCGGCGAGGACGCAGGCCTCGGCCTCCCGGACGGGAACGAGGTCCTCTACGTCGACCAGGTCGAGTCCGACAACCCGGTGCAGGTGCGCGACTGGACGGGGACGCGCGCCCCAATGCACGCTGTGCCTTCCGGCCTGGTGCTGCTCGCGGAGTGGCCCGAGGACGCGTTGGTTGCGTACGTCCGCGGCGGTCTGAATGCGCTGACGCCGCACACGCTCACCGACACGGGAGAGTTGCGACGACGGTTGGCGGAGGTACGCCGGCAAGGCTACGCCTGGGGCCTTCAGGAGTTCGCCGAGGGGATCGACTCGGTCGCTGCCCCCATCCGGGACGCGCGCGGCAACGCGATCGCCGCGATCCATGTCCACGGCCCGGCGTACCGGTTCCCGCCGGCGGGGCGTAGCGGGACGGTCGCAGAACAGGTCGCAGCAGCCGCGGCAGCTGCGAGCGCTCAGCTCACCGGCGTCTGAGCTTCGAGCGACTCGACGAGCAGCGTCGAGACGTCAGCGACCCGCAGCTCGCTTCCCGTCTGCCGCACGCCGTCGTCGAGCATCACCGTGCAGAAGGGACAGGCGACGGCGAGCGTGTCGGCGCCCGTTGCGGTCGCCTCTCGCGCCCGCTCTTCGTTGATCTGGTTGCCGCGCTCCTCCATCCACATGTGTGCGCCACCGGCGCCGCAGCAGAACGTGCGCTTCCCGCTACGCGCCATCTCGAGCGGTCTCCCGATACTCGCCACGAGCTCGCGCGGAGCCCCGAGCACGTCGTTGTGGCGTGCCAAATAGCAGGAGTCGTGGTAGGTGATCGTCGTATCGCCGACGACGGGGGACAAACGGCCGTCGCGCACGAGCTCCGCGAGGAGCTCCGAGTGGTGCATGACTTCGTACCTGCCGCCGAAGTCCGGGTACTCGTTCGCGATCGTGTTGAAGCAGTGCGGGCAGCTCGCGACGATCTTCGTCACGCCGGCGTCGTCGAGCGTCGCGACGTTCGCCTCCGCGAACGACTGGAAGACGTACTCGTTCCCGGCTCGCCTTGCAGGATCACCGGTGCACGACTCGCGCGGTCCGAGGATCGCGACGTCCAGGCCCGCGGCCAACAGGAGTTTCGTCGTGGAGATCGCGGCCGTGCGTGCTCGTTCATCGAAGGCGGCGGCGCAACCGACCCAGTAGAGGACCTCGGGAGCCGGGTCGCCCGGCTCGAGAACGCGGACGCCGAGCCCCTCCGCCCACGACGCTCGCTCGGTTTGCGGCTTTCCCCAAGGATTCGAGCCCCGCTCGACGTCGCGCAGCATCGTCTCCGTATCCGCCGGAAGCCGCGACTCGACCATCACCAGGTGACGGCGTAGGTCGACGATGTGGTCGACGTGCTCGATCGAGACCGGGCACTCGTGCACGCAAGCTCCGCACGTGACGCAGTCCCAGACGACGTCGTCGGTGACGGCGTTCGGGACGAGCGGCGAGAGGTCTCCGCCCGGCGAGAGCCGTAGGCCCCTCCGCGAACAGTTGATCGCGGATTCCCATGATCAGGAGCTTCGGGCTGAGCGCCTTCCCCGTCGCGTAGGCGGGGCAGACGTCCTGGCAGCGGCCGCATTCGGTGCACGACATGGAGTCGAGCATCTGCTTCCACGTCAGGTCGGCAATCGTGCCCGCACCGAACCTGAGCGCCGCCTCCTCCTCGGACTCGAAGTCGAGTGGCTCGAGCCGACCGCGGGCCTGTGTGCTGCCGAAGAAGACGTTGATCGCGGCGGTGGCGATGTGCAGGTGCTTCGAGTGCGGGAGGTAGGCGAGGAAGCCGAGGATGATCAGCACGTGCGCCCAAACGAAGACGCGCTCGAAGACCTCGGTTGTCGTGCCGTCTCCGAACAGGCCGGAGATCGCGTCGGAGACGGGCGACCACGAGGCGGGCCAGGGATTCAGCCCGAGAGCGATCAGCGACGCATGCCACAGGAGCAGGGTCGTCACGATCCCCACGATCAACGCGAGGATGAGATCCGCCTCGCCCAGATGGCTGCCGGCGAAGCGCCGCGGCCGCTGCACCTTCCGGATCCAAAGCGCCGTCGCGACGCCGGCAAGCACGAGCACGACGAAGACGTCGACCATGAGTGCGTACCAGCCCTGGCTTTCGAGCCAGCCGAGCGGGGATCCGGACGGGAGCGACGGCTCGCGGTCGACGACGCCCACGATCGCCATGAGGATCGTCGGGAAGAGGACGAGGAAGCCCCAGAAGATGAAGGCGTGCATCAGCCCCGGCACGAGCCGCTGGAGCAGTTTGCGCTGACCGAGGACGATCGTCGCCTCATTGCGAACCCGAGTCGGCAGGTCCGAGGCCCGTGCCACCGGCTTCCCCAACCGGACGAGCCGGGTCAGCAGCAGTGCGCGCCTCGCGAAGAGCGCACCTGCGATCGCGATCGCGGCGACCAGGGCGACCGCTGAAGCGACGCTCGCCGTGGAGCTCAGCCGTTCCTCGCTTTGCGGAGCTCGGCCGAGATTGCCGGGACGACCTCGTGCAGGTCGCCGATCACGGCGTAGTCGGCACTGGCCAGGATCGGCGCGTCGGGATCGGTGTTGACGGCGAGGATCGCCTTCGCACCCTTGCATCCGGCCATGTGCTGCGTCGCTCCGGAGATACCGCACGCGATGTAGATGTCAGGCGCGATCTTCGTGCCCGTCTGCCCGACCTGGTCGGTGTGAGGGCGCCAGCCGGCCATGGTCACCGCGCGCGAGCAGCCGACTGCGCCACCGAGCAGGCCGGCAAGCTCCTCGACGATTCCGAAGCCCTCGGGAGAGCCTGCGCCGCGGCCCGCGGAGACGACGACCTTTGCCTCCGCGAGCGAGACACCGCCGGCCGCGGCCTCAACGCGCTCGACGACTCGGACGACGACGTCGGCGTCGGAAAGTGCGGGAACGAAGGACTCGATGTGGGCGTCGCCGGTCGGAGCGGGCTCCGAAGCCACCGTGTGCGGCTGCACCGTGATGAGCTTCGGCGTCCCGTGGAGGCGCGCTTCCTCGAGCAGGCTTCCTCCCCAGCGCACGCGGGTCACGAGGGCAGGATCTCCCGCGGCAGCGTCGGTGCAGTTCGCGGCGAACGGAAGGTCGGTCATCGCGGCGACATGAGCCAGAACTTCGTTGCCGCGATTGTTGCCTGCTGCCACGACCGCTGACGACCCCATGCGTTCCGCCACCCCCGCGACCACCTGCGCGACAGCGACGGGAGCGAACGCTTCGAACGCCGCGTGCTCGGCGGCGTGGAGCATCGAGACGCCGTGGTCGCCGAGGACACCGGCGAGCCCCTCGCCGCCTCCGACGGTAACTGCGTGCACCGGTTCGCCCGCCGCGAAGCGGCGCGCGAATGCGACGGCCTGCAGCGACAGCTCGTCGATCCCGCCAGGAATGCGCTCGACGACGACGAGAACGCTCATCGACACACGCCGATTTGGACGGAGGACATCGACGACTGCCGGAGCCGCTTCGGGACCGTGACCGAGGATCACGGCCTCCTTGCCCTGGCCCTCGGGGACGACGAGCCGCACCTTTTCGAGCGCGGAGGCCGGGCGCGCCGGCGAGCTCGCCGCGATGGGCTTGCGCTGCGCTCGGAGCTTCGCCGGAACGGACGGGTACCGCGGCAGGTTGAGTCCCTCGAGCACCGTCACCACTGCCGGAAGCGGCAACACGTACACATCGCGGCCTCCGGGTACCTCCTGCTCGCAGCGGACCGTGCCACCCTCGACGGTGACTGCCTTGAGGCCGGTCGCGACGGGGCGGCCCAACGCGTGCGCGACGCGGATGCCGACCTGGTAGTTGCCGGCGTCGGCCGACTCGTTGCCGAAGAAGACGAGGTCGAAAGGCCCGTTCGCCCCCTCGTCGGCACGAATCGCTCCGACGATCGCGCCCGCTGTCGCCTGCGGATCCCATTCTTCGCTGTCGGAGACGAGGTGAATCGCGCGGTCGATCCCGAGCGCCATCGCGTCGCGCAGCTGCTCCTCCGCCTCCGCCGGGCCTAACGTGAGCACGACCGACTCGCCGTCGGACGCCTCGATCAGCCGCACGGCCTCCTCGACGCCGCACTCCTCGTGCGGGCTGATCGTGAAACCGAGGTGACGCGTCTCGATCGCCTGCGCGTCCTCGGTGAGCACGATCTTGCCGCCCGTCAAGGGAACGCGCTTGACGCACACCAGAACTCTCACGAGCGGATCCTCGAGTTCTCGGGGTCGAAGATGGGGGCGGAGCCGACGACGTCGACGGTGACGGGGTACTGCTCGCCCATGTACTCGACCGCGAGTCGGGTTCCGACGACTGCCTGGTCCGGAGGAAGGTATGACATGAGGACGTACTTGCCGACGGACGGCGCTGAGCCGGCGCTCGTGACGTAGGAGCGGCGGCCCTTCGAGTCGACGAGCGGCACGCCGTCGCTCGTGAGAATCGGTTCGCGCCCCAGTGGGTAACGCTTGACGCCCGACGCCGAGGTGTGGTCGTCGACCGAGAGCGTGCAGAGGATCGCCGCGGGCTCGTCGTCCCGATGGCCGAGGTGCGCCTCCTTGCCGACGAAGTCCTCGTCCTTCACCTTCCCCCACGCCATGTCGGCCTCGACCACCGTGTACTCGCTCTCGAGCTCGGTGCCGAAGGCGCGGTAGCTCTTCTCGAGCCGGCCGGTCGTGCCGTAGACGCCGATTCCGCAGGGCACGGCGCCGTGCGCGTGTCCCGCCTCCCAGACGATGTCCCACAGGCGGGCGCCCTGCTCGATCGGCACGTACAGCTCCCAGCCGAGATCGCCGACGTACGAGATCCGCGAGGCGAGTACTCGCACCGGGCCGATCTCGATCACCCTGCACGTTGCGAACGGGAAGCCCTCGTGCGAGACGTCGGCGCTCGTCACCGAGGCGAGGATGTCGCGAGCGCGTGGCCCCCAGAGGCCGAGCGTCGACCACGCGGACGTGAGGTCCGCGAGCTGGGCGGAGCCGTCGTCGGGAAGATGATCAGCGAGCCACTTGTGGTCGGCCATCCCGTGCGCGCCGCCGGTCACGACGCGGAAGTGCTCGTCGCCGAGCCGCATGATCGTGAGGTCGGACTTGAAGCCGCCGCTCGGCGAGAGCCACGGCGTGTAGACGACGCGTCCGACCGCTGCGTCGACCTGCCGCATCGACACCTGCTGGAGCGCAGCGAGCGCTCCGGGGCCGACGACGTCGAAGATCGCGAACGCCGACAGGTCGAAGATGCCGGCCCGGTCGCGCATCGCGAGGTGCTCGGCATTGATGATCGGAGACCACCAGCGGCTGTCCCACTCGGCCTCGCGGCGTCCCACTCGGTCGCCGTACTCCTCGAGCAGCGGCGCGTTCGACTCGTACCACTGCGGGCGCTCCCACCCCGCGGCCTCGAAGAAGACCGCGCCGAGCTCCTTCTCTCGCTCGTGGTACGGCGAGAGCCGCACGTCGCGGTTCGAGCCCCACTGCTCGAGCGGGTGGACGATCCCATACGTCTTGTTGAAACCCTCGGAGGTGCGAGCCTTCACGTGTGTGGATGTCTTCTGGTGCTCCCAGAAGCGCGCGGCGTCGGAGGAGTGGAGGTCGATGTGCGACTCGCCGTGCACCATCCACTCGGCGAGCGACTTGCCGACTCCGGGGCCTTCCTTCACCCAGACGGCGGCGCATGACCAGAGGCCCTTGACCTCCGGGAGCTCGCCGAGGATCGGCATTCCGTCGGGCGTGAGGGAGAGGATCCCGTTGACCGCGTATTTGATCCCGACCGTCTCGTCGCCGACGATCGACGGCATGAGCTCGAGCGCGTGCTCCAGCTGGAGTGCGAAGTCTTCCTGGGTGAACGGGAACTCGGTCGGGGTGAGCGCCGCCGCCTCCACCGAGGGCAAGTCCTCGGGCTCGTACAGGATCGGCCGGTGCGCGTACGAGCCGATCTCGAGGCCCGTGCCCTCCTGGCGCTCGTACATGTTCGTATCCATGTCGCGGACGATCGGGAACTCGATGGCCTCCTTCGTGTCGGCGAACCAGTGCGTGGGGCCGATGTCGATCATCTGGTGCACCGCCGGCGTGAGCGGGATCGACGCCCCTGCCATGCGCGCCAGCTTCGGGCTCCATACACCGCACGCGATGACGACGACCTCCGCCTCGACATCGCCACCGCTCGTGCGCACTCGGCGAACCCGGCCGCCCTCGACGTCGATACCGAGAACCTCCGTGTTCGCGAACACGGCGAGTCGCCCTGACGCCTGCCCGCGCTCGCGCATGATCGTCCCTGCCTGCAGCGAGTCGACGACGCCGACGGACGGCGTGTAGAAGCCGCCGAGGATCACCGTCTCGTCGATGAAGGGGACGAGCTCCTTCACCTCGGCCGGCGTGACGAGCGAGACCGGCTCGATGCCCCAGGACTTCGCCGAGGCGACGCGCCGCGTGAGCTCCTGCATCCGCTCCTCGGTGCGCGCGACCTCGATGCCGCCCGACTCGGTGAAGACGCCCATCTCCTTGTACTGGCGCATGCTCTCGAGGGTGAGCTGCGTCATCTCCTTCGAGTGATCGACCGGGAAGATGAAGTTCGAGGCGTGGCCGGTCGAGCCGCCCGGGTTCGGCAGCGGGCCCTTGTCGAGGAGGACGACGTCCGACCAGCCCTGGTCGGTGAGGTGGTACGCGACGGAGTTGCCGACAATGCCGCAGCCGATCACGATCGCGCGGGCTTCGCGGGGAAGACTGCTCATTCAGCTGCTCCGGATCAGAGCACGCCTCGAATGGCGTTCTCGAATCCCTTCACGTGCATGCGCATCGCCTCCTCGGCCCGCGCCCCGTCACCGTCGCGAATCGCCTCGAGGAGCGCTCGGTGCTCGTTGACCGCGTCCTCGAGCCTGGTGACGCGATCGAGGGCGAGAAACCAGATCCGAAGAGTCAGCACGTAGTACTCGTTCAAGGTCGCCTCGAGGAACGCGTTGTGCGTGCACTCGTAGATGTGCCTGTGGATTCGCTGGTCGAGGTCGATGAGCGTTCGCTCGCCGAGCGCCCGCTCGGTTTGGTCGATCTCGTCGAGGAGGAGCTCGATCTTCGCCCGATCGGCAGCCGTCGCCCGTTCGGCGGCAAGTCGTGCGGCGCGGCCCTCGAGCGTCAGCCGCACCTCGGAAAGCCCTGCGAGATCCTGCGACGTTCACGCCCGAAACGAACATCCCGCGGCGGGGGTACACGTCGACGAGCCGCTCGCGGGCGAGCGCACGTAGCGCCTCTCGCACGGGCGTCCGTCCGAGCCCCAGCTGCTCCATCAGCTCGCGCTCGCTGACGAGCGAGCGCGGCGGCAGCTCGAGCGTCACGATCAGCTCGCGGATGCGGTAGTAGGCCTGGTCCGAGAGGGACCGGGCGTCCGCGGCCTCGGGCTGGTGGATATGAGAGTGTCGGTGTGCTCATCGGCAGAGGACGATGCGGCGGGGACGGAGTCCGTCCCCGCCGCATACGTCAGCTCACTTCAGCCAGGCGTTTACCTTCGCCGGGTTCGCCTTCACCCACTGCCGCCGCCGCCTTCTCCGGCTTCATGTTCTTGCCGGCGATCTGGTAGGCGACAGAGTTCTGATCCTTCGCCGTCCACTTCCACTTCGTGACGAACTTGCACGGCGGGCGAGCCGCTCGTCGCGAACTCTGCCGCTGATGAGCTTGTCGAGCACGTACGGCGGGTAGTCGCACGCGTGATTTCCGTTCACCTGTCTCGTCGTCCAGGCACCCCTTGAAGCGCTTCGGCAGCAGTACTCGTACGAGGTCGTATCCGCCGTTCAGATACTGCGGGTCGTACCAGTAGAAGAGAACCGGCTTCTTCTGCTTGTACAGCTGGGTCCAGCGTGCTACCTGCGCCGGCTCTGCGCCGGCGACGACGTGCTTCAGGTTGAGGCCGAGCTCCTTGATGAGCGCCCGGTCCTTCTGCGACGTACGAGGGGTCCCCGCCGAGGAACATCCCTTGCGAGCCCGACTCCGGAGACTTGAAGACCGTCTCCTTGCCCTTGATGCCCCTCCACGTCTTGAACGCCGGATACTGCTTGAGCAGGTAGCGCGGGATGTACCAGCCGATGACGCCGCTGATGCCGTTCGAGCCGACGACGCGCACCGACTTGTCCTTGAGGTACGGCTTGGCCGCCTTCGCCAGCGTGTTGTCCCAGTCCTCGAGCGCGACGTCGATCTTGCCGTCCCGCATCGCCTGGAAGTACGGCGCGCCCTCGGTGATGTTCGTGATCTTCACCTTGCAGCCGAGCCGCTTCTCGAGCACGTATCTTCGCGACGTACGTGTTCGCCGTCGAGCCAGCCCACGACTGCTCGTTGATGACGACGGTGCCGCAACTCTGCGCGCCGCCGCCGAATGCGCTCCCCGATACGGCGAGCGCGGCTACTGCGACGAGCGCGACGCCGACGAGCGCCCATACCTCGTCGCCAGCCTCCACGAACCGACATTCGACCCTCCTTCTCGTTGTGCGCGTGAGGCGTGCTCACGCGATCCCCTGCCTTCTCGATCGCCGCGTCCCCTGCGTGACGCGGTCGAGCGCGATCCCCAGCGCGAGAATCGCCACCGAGGCGATCACGCCCTGGCCGAACTGCCCACGGACCAGACCCTGCGCGACCTCGTAGCCGAGGCCGCCGGATCCGACGAGCCCGCCGATGACGACCACGGCGAGCACCATGACGATCGCTTGATTCACGCCGAGCATGACCGCGTCGCCCGCAAGCGGGAGCTTGACCTTCGTCAGCACCTGCCTCCTCGAGGCACCGAATGCGCTCGCGGCCTCGACCGAGGCCGGCGCGACGTCCCGTACTCCCCGCTCGACGAGCCGCAGCGTCACCGGGAACGCGTACAGGACGCCGGCCACGATCCCGGGCACGATCGACACCGGCATCAGGTAGATGAACGGGATGATGTAGACGAGCTGCGGCAGCGTCTGGAAGATGTCGTTGACCGGTCTCATCGCCTTGGAGAAGCGGTCGTTCTCGGCCGCCAAGACGCCGAGCACGACCCCGAGCACGACGGCTATCGCCGTGGCGACGAGCACCTGTGAGAGCGTGTCCATGGCGAGCGCCCACACGCCCGTGAATCCGATCAGGCAGAGCATCGCGAGCGTGGTCAGCGCCGGGCGAAGTCCACTGATCACGAACGCGATCAATCGTCAGGCCGCCAACCGTCGTGAACCACGGGGCCTCGACGAGGAACTGCCTGCAGCGGCAGCAGGAGTTGCTGGAGGATGAAGACGCCGACGCGCTCTGTGATCGCGAAGACCCACGTGGTCGGGTCCTGCACGTAGTCGAGGACGACCTGGATCTTCGCGAGCAGCCACTCCTCGAGCGTCGCCGATGCGTAGGGGATCTCCGACCTCGTCCGGGTAGAGGGCCGGCGACGCCGAGCGCCTTCGAGAGTCCGATTCCGGCGAGGATGGCGGCAGCGATCGCAACCGACTGGATGCGCAGCCGTCGCCGTCGCGTGCTCGTCCAGATGCCGCTGCGCAGGATCGGTCCGCGCCGCCATCGCCTCGGTCGAGCGGTCGAGCGCGGTCGCGAGCACCACGATCACGAGACCCGCGAGGATGGCGAGCGCCGGGTTCGAGTAGAGCCCGTTCGTGACCACTGCGCCCAGCCCCCCGCCCCCGATCAGGCCGGCGATCACGACCATCGAGAGGGCGAAGAGGATCGTCTGGTTGACGCCCAGCAGGATCATCCGTCGCGCGAGCGGAAGCTGGACCTTGCGGAGCAGCTGCGATCGCGTCGCGCCCATCGAGGTCGCCGCCTCGACGGTGTTGACCGCGACGCCGCGGATGCCGAGCGCCGTGATCCGTATGGACGGCGGGATCGCGTAGATCATCGTCGACACCACGGCGGCGGCCGGCCCGATCGAGAAGAGGATGACGACCGGCATCAGGTAGGCGAACGCCGGGACGATCTGCATCGCGTCGAGCACGGGCGTGATCGCGCTCGCGAACCGGTCTGAGCGACCGGCGACGATGCCCAGCGGAATGCCGATCACGAGCGACAGCGCGACCGCGACGAGCATGAGGGAGAGCGTCTGCATGCTCTCCTCCCAGAGGCCCGAGAGCGCGAACGTCGCGAAGGCGAACAACGTGATCAACTGCAACGCGGAGCCCGCCGAAGCGCAGGACGAGCAAGGTCCCGGCGACCGTGGTGCCGACCCACGTCATCCACAGCAGCAGGCGGTCGAACCACTCGACGAGGTGGTCGACCGAGTTGGAGAAGGCCTCGAAGAGCGGTGAAGACGATCCCGTTGTCTTCCTGGCCCTTCTCGGTGAGGACCCACAGCTGGAAGTCGTCCAGATAGCCGGAGAGCGAGTTCCAGACGAGCGAGTTGGGCCACGGGTACTCGAGTTGCCAGGCTCGGTAGGCCAGGTACATGAGTGCGACGATCCCCGCGGACTGGACGATCTTTCCCCGCCACCATGGCCTGTGCGAGAGGACTGGAGTGACGGATACGGCTTCGGCGACAGTTGTCATCAGTTCGTCGCCGCCTTCGCCCGCGATCGCGGTCAGCACGGCGTCGCGGTCGACGATCCCGACCACGCGGCCGTTCTCCACGGCAGCAGACGGGTCGCTCGCTCGCCGCGACGCACCGGGATTGCGTTTCGCACCGTCGTCGTCACGTCGAGCCGCGGACCATCGGTGTCCTCGCCCGGCTCCGGGTCTCGCATCACCCAGCGCAGCGTCAGGACGTGGCTCCGCGGGACGTCCCTGACGAAGTTCTCCACGTAGTCGTCTGCCGGCGCGCCGACGATCTCCTCGGGAGTGCCCAGCTGCACGATCCCTCCGTCGCGCATGACCGCGATGCGATCGCCGAGCCTGAGCGCCTCGGCGAGGTCGTGCGTGATGAACACCATCGTCTTGCCGGTCTCCTCCTGGAGGCGGCATACCTCGTCCTGCATGTCCCGCCGGATCAGTGGGTCGAGCGCGCTGAACGGCTCGTCGTAGAGCATCACCTGCGGGTTCCCTGCGAACGCGCGTGCGACGCCGACACGCTGCTGCATCCCGCCGGAGAGCTGATCCGGGAACTGGTTGGCCGCGTCCTCGAGGCCGACCAGCTTCAGCACCTCGTTCGCGCGGGCGAGCCGCTCGGCTTTGGCCATGCCCTTGACCTCGAGCCCGAACGCGACGTTGTCGATCACGCGACGGTGTGCGAGCAGCCCGAAGTGCTGGAACACCATCGAGACGGAGTTGCGGCGCAGCTCTCGGAGCTCGGCAGTGCCTGCCGCCGAGACGTCGTGGCCGGCGATCTCGATCTGCCCCGCGGTCGGCTCGATGAGCCGGATCAGGGTGCGGACGAGGGTCGACTTGCCCGAGCCCGAGAGGCCCATGACCACGAACACCTCGCCCGGCCACACCTCGATCGAGACGTCGCGGACGGCGACAACGCAATCGGTCTTCTCGCGGAGCTCTCCGCGAGGGAGGTACGCGTCAGGCGAGCCGACGAGGCGTTCCGGGTGGGGGCCGAAGACCTTCCAGATCCCGGAAGCACGTATGACGGGAGGGCTCGTCCGGTCGATTCGATGCTGCGTCGGTGCGAGAGGAGTCTCGGCCGTCTCCGTCATGCGCGCGCCGCTGATATATCACCCGCGATCGCGCTTGTCTATCCAGGGCGCTGCTAGTAGCGGGCTACGGCACGTCGATGCGCGTCGAGCTTCCGCACGGTGAGCACCGAGAAGGCGACGATCACGATCGCGGCACCGATGACGCCGGTGCTCGCGCCGAGCGAGAGGTCGAGCGTGTCGAGCCGCTCGCCGTCGAGCCCGCTGATGAGCGACAGGGTGAACTGTCGGATGCTGAGAAAGCGGATGCCGTCGAGGTAGGCGGCGAGCACCGCCTCCCAGATGAAGATGTAGACGAGCCCGAAGATCAGCGCGTGACGCAGGGCGAGACCCGCCCACGTGAAGATCGCTGCGTACGCGGAGGCCCCGACCATGAGCCCGATTCCCGTAGCGACGGCGCCACGGGTGTCACCGTTTTCGATGATCGCCACCGCCACCAGGCCGCTGATCGCTACCGGGACACCCCCCACGAGCAACGACGCGATCAGCTTCGGGGCCGCGATGCGCCAGCGCGACAGTGGCTTGAGCATGAGGTAGCCGAGCGTCCGGTCGCTGAGCTCGTTGCCGAAGGCCGAGGTGGCGAACAGCAGCATGACGAGTGGCAGGATGCCGGACGCGACGAGAGTCGCGGTGATCTCGTCGGCGAACTCGGCGCTCGGCGTCGTCGAGTCGGCCACGTGGAACAGCACCCCGGCAAGCAGCGGTAGCGCGACGAGCGCGAGCACGAGCCACACGCGGCGGCTTCCGGCGAGCTGCCGCGCCGTGAGGGTGAGGATCGACGTCACGTCGCCGACCCCGTCGCCAGGTACTCGAAGACGCTTTCGAGCGAGTCGTCGAGCGGCTCGACGCGAAGCAGCCGGATGTCGAGACGGGCTGCAGTGGCGGGCAGTGACCGCTGAAGCGCCGCCACGTTACGGCTCTGTACGCGCAAGCGCCCTTCGCGATCGATCTCAACCGACTCCACGGTCTCTTCCATGAGCAGGCCTGCCGCGAGTGCGCGTGCGTCCGAGGAGTCGATGCGAACGAGGAACGGCCGATCGTTCAGCTGCTGCCGGATGGCGCGGTAGTCGCCGCTTGCGGCGAGCTTCCCGCTCACCATGAGGTGAATCCGGTCGGCCAGCTCGTCGACCTCCTCGAGGATGTGCGACGAGACGAGGATGGTGCGACCCTCGGCACCCAGGCGGCGAATCACGGACTGCAGATGCAGGCGCTGGGCCGGATCGGTGCCGGACAGCGGCTCGTCGAGCAGGAGCAACGGCGGGTCGTGCACGAGGGTCGCGGCGAGGCGCATCCGCTGGCGCATGCCGCGGGAGTAGGCATGCAGTCGCCGGTCCTGCGCGTCGACGAGGTCGACCGTCTCGATCGCACGAGTCACCGCGCCCGCGAGATCCTCGACGCCCTGCAGTCGCGCATTGAGCTCGACGAACTGGCGTCCGGTCAGGAAGTCGTAGACGGACTCGTGCTCCGTCATGTACCCGATGCGCCGGTAAAGACCCGGATTCCCGCGCACGGGCTCGCCGAAGATGCGCACTGTCCCTTGCGACGTCGCGGTGAGGCCGGCGATCGTGCGCAGCAGAGTCGTCTTGCCGGCGCCGTTCGGCCCGAGCAACGCGGTGACTCCCGGCTCGACCACGAGCGAGACGTCGCTGACCGCGACGACCCCGGCGAACCAGCGCGACACCGCGTCCACGACGATCGTCGGCTGCGCCCCGTTCGCGCTCACTCGCGCACCAGCTGGCGGGTCCGCTGCAGGAGCCACGCGGCCAGCACGATCGTCACACCTGCCAACCAGAGGCTCGAGACCCAACCCGCACGCGGGGAGTCGCCGAGCTCGTCCGAGAAGACCCAGCGCACCGTGTCCAGCGTGACGTCCGGCAAGCCCACGAGCGAGACGACATCCGCGACCGAGCCGTCGAAGTTCTCCTCCCCGATACCGCCGACCGC
Source organism: uncultured Thermoleophilia bacterium (assembly GCA_963827525.1). Lineage (GTDB taxonomy): Bacteria > Actinomycetota > Thermoleophilia > Gaiellales > Gaiellaceae > GMQP-bins7. Next base: position 26,780 of record CAWHBH010000044.1, on the reverse strand, counting down.
CGAGCCGACCAAGAGCACTGCGAGCGTCGCCACGGCCGCGTACGCCCGTCGCTTGGCGAACGACGCTGCGAGGAGCGACAGCGTGGTCATCGGGACGACGACCGCGGCCGCGGCGGCCAACGAGCGCGGCACGACGTCCCAGTTGTCGGCCAGCCACGAGCCGGTGCTCGCCGCATCGAGAGCGTTCCAGGTGAACAGAACCGCCACGGGAACCCAGGCTGCGATCGCGGACACGGTCAGGAAGGCCGCCCACCGGGAGCCGACGTAGTCGGTCGACGTGATCGGCCGTGCTGCGTACAGCGACAGCACGCGGTCGCGCCGATCCGGGCAGAGCAGGAGGGGCGCGACAACAGCCGCAAAGAGGGTGAGCGGCACAAGTGCCCAGTCGTAGTAGTCCGCGTACGACGGCAGCTCGAAGTCGTCGGCCGCCTCCTCCGCCGGCGAGAGGAAAGCCGAGATCACGACGAGCACGACCATGGGGACGAGCGCCAGTCCGATGAGCAGCCAGGATGCAAACTTCGCTCCGGCGCCCCGTCCGAGACCGAGCGTGATCCTCACGCCGTCTCTCCAGATGGCGAGCCGCCGGCGCCAGCGGCTCGTCCGCTGCCCCTCGTAGCCGCGGTAACCGAGGTCGAAGATCTCCGCAGGGCCGGTCGTCACGTCGGCTCGCCTCCCTCTTTGTCGGGGTCGGCGGCCCGCGCCGAGAAGACGTCGGCGAGCGCGAGCCGCGCCGGAGCGAGCCGGTAGAGGAGCGCTTCCGACTCCACGATCGCATCGCGGATCACGTCGTAGTCCTCGCCGGTAACTCGCTCCAACGTAAGGCGGCTGCCGTCGAGGCGAGCCGTTAGGCCACGCGCGGCGAGCTCATCCAGCAACGCGGGGGCACCCTCGACGAGATCAACCTCGAGTGTCTCGGTCTCCTCCGTGAGACCCGACACGGCGCCGGTGCGCAGCAGCCGCCCGGCGTCGAGCACGACGACGGAGTCGCACACACGCTCCACGTCTCCCATGAGGTGCGTCGAGATGACGATGCTGATCCCGAAGTCGCGGCCGACGCGCCGGATCAGCTCCAGCATCTCGCGCCTGCCGATCGGATCGAGACCTGCCGTCGGCTCGTCGAGGAATGCGAGCAGCGGATCGTGGACGAGGGCCTGCGCAAGCTTCACGCGCTGCTTCATTCCCGTGGAGTACGTTCCGATGGGTCGGTACCGCTCCTCGAACAGCCCGACGTGCCTGAGCATGTCTGATGCGCGGAGGCGCGCCGCCGTACGAGGCAGGCCGCTCACCTCCGCCATGTAGGCGAGGAACTCGGCCGCCGACACTCCGGCCGGCAGGCAGTCGTGCTCCGGGCTGTAGCCGATTCGCGCTCGAAACTCGGGCGACACAAGCGGGTCGTGCCCGAGCACCTCCGCCGAACCGCCGTCCGGCTGGATCAGCCCCATGAAGAGCTTCAGCGACGTCGTCTTGCCGGCGCCGTTCGAGCCGAGCAGACCCGTGATCCCCTCATCGATCTCGAACGTGACCGCGTCGAGTGCCCGCACGGAGCCGTAGTTCTTCGTCAGGTCCCGCGCGTGGAGCAGAGCCATGGCGCGTGAGCGTATCGACGCACTCAGCCAGACGCGTCGGGTCGAGCGACTGCGCTCGACAGATGTCGTCTTGAACTGCTCGAACGGCTGGCGGCAGCCATTGCAGTAGCGAATCGAGCGACACGGAGTGGGCCCGAAGAGGTTCTCGAGCTTCGTGTCCGTCGAGCCGCAGTACGGGCATCGAAACGCGTTGCCCTGGAGCTGGACGAGCTCGAGCTTGCCTGCCGTTCGGGGAGCGGGAGGGGCGAAGCCGGCGACGCGAAGCTTCTCGCGTCCCTCCGGCGTGATCCGGTCCGTCGACCACGAGTCGTCGAGGACGACGCGCACCTCTACTTCCGCCCCGAGCTCGGAAACCTTCGCGTGCATCTCGCGCTCCATCGTCTCGAGTGCCGGGCAGCCCATGAACGTCGGTGTGAACTCGATCCGTACGCGGCCGACGTCGACGGCGACGTCCTTGATCACGCCGAGATCCACCAGCGAGATCACGGGGATCTCCGGATCGGGAATCTCCGCGAGCGCTGCCCAGACGTCGTCCGCCGTTACCACTGCGTTCCCTTGGGAGCAGAACGCCGCACCATCGTCATCTCCTGCCACAGCTCGGCGAGTTCGACCTCGTGGACGCCGCGTGGCACGGCCTCGACGTCGGGAAGCGTGCGCCCCAGCCGCTCCTCCGCACGGCGTCGGAGCTCGGGTCGCAACTCGTCGTCGAGGACGCCGAGCGCGTAGGGCCAGAGCTCGTCGACGGCTTCGTTCAGCCGGGACCGCCCCTCCTCCGTCGACAGCAGGCGGTCGATCCACATCTGCGCGTGCATGCGGTGGTACGCCTCCTCGCGGTCCATCTTCGCCGCGATTCCGGCGATCTCCGGGTCGTCACTCGTCTTGAGTGTCTCGAGGCGAATCTCGTCCGCCGTCTCGTACAGCCAGTGGCGCGCGATCGTCCGAGCCCACTCGAGCCTGCGGAGCTCGACGAGCGGTGCGCAGCGGTACTCCTCCGGCTTGCGGTCGAACGCGAGCTCGTCGGCGGTGGTGCCGAGCTCCGCGGCAGCGAGCTCGTAGAGCGCGCGAGCGTGGCCGATCTCGTTCTGCGCGATGGAAGAGAAGGCCACGTCCTCCTCGAGGAAGGGCGCGATCCCCGTCCATTCCGAGTTCCGCCAACCCAGGATGAGCTCGTCGTCGGCCATCGACAACAGCAGGTCGGTGCGCTTGCTCACGGGCCAACCCTTGGCCCGTGAGCGTGGAGGTGCGGGGAACCGGGAGGTTCCCCGCGCTCTCAAGAAGAAGGGGGCACACGGGGAAACATGGTTTCCCCCGTGAACGCGAGCCGAAGGCGAGCGTTGCTCACGCGGCGTCGCTCGCTCCCGGAGCCATGTCGAGCGTGCCGGCTCGCTCACGTGCCTCGCGCAATCGTGTCTTGAGCGAGTATCCGTCGACGCGGCGGTACTTGAGGTCGAACTCGTCCGGGAACTCGTCGATCTCGCTCACTGCGTCGCGCGCGACGAGCCACAGTGCCACCGACTCCTGCCTCCGCCCGTACTGCTCCCTGCGTAGATCTCGGCGAACTGCTCGTCCGGTGCCGTCACGGACCCGGCGTGCTGGAACGGCTGTCCCTTTCGCTCCCGCCTGAAGACTTCGTAGACGTGGCTCACGCCGCCTCCGCGAGCACCACCTGCTCGACCCAGGCCACGTCCTGTCGCGAGAGCCGCCGGAACGCGAGCCGCTCCTCGGACGCCGGCCCATGTCCCGTCACGACGGCGCGCAGCTTCTCCCAGTCCGGCTCGGTGTAGAGCCACGTTCCGGCCTCCTCGTCCTTCCGCAAGTTCGGGTCGGGGATCACCAACCCGAGCTCGCGGATCTGGGAGACGTAGCCGTCGAGGAACTCCTGCCGCGCGTCCTCGTTCGCCTGGCTCTTGATCCGCCAGACGAACATGGGGTCCTCTTCGGCTGGGATCGGGTTTCCGTGGAAGTGCATGAGCGGCTCCCACCAGCGCTCGAGGGCCTCCTGCACGAGCTCGAACTGCTCCGGCGTCCCCGTGACCATCGCGAGAATTACGTCGCGGCCGTGGAGGATGTGGAACGACTCCTCCCAGCAGATCTTCTTCATGATCCGTGCGTACGGCGCATATGAGCACTTGAGGAGCGCCTTCTGGGACACGATCGCCGCCGCGTCGACGAGCCAGGCGATCACGCCGACGTCGCCCCACGTCTTCGTCGGGTAATGGAAGACGTTGTGGAACTTGGACTTGCCTGAGACGAGATCGTCGAGGCAGGCGCTGCGTGGCTTGCCGAGGTCCTCGACGACGCGGTAGATGAGCTGCGCGTGCCCGACTTCGTCCTGGATCTTCGCGGTCAGCGCGAGCTTCCGCTGAAGGGTGGGAGCACGCAGGATCCAGTCGCGCTCCGGGAGCACGCCCATGAGCTCCGAGTTGCCGTGCATCTCGATGAACTTGACGAGCCGGGCGCGGTACTCGTCGGGCATCCAGTCGCCCGTCTCCACCTGCCCGCCCGACTGGACGTAGTCGAGAAACTCCTGGGTTCGCGCGTCCACGATTGGCCTCCCTACCGAACGGTCGTTAGCATCAAAGCACATGGCGTCACCGCGGCGAGAGGCACTCACGCGCGAGGCGGCTCGGCTTTTCGCCGAGCGCGGCTTCCATGGAACCTCGATGGGCGACCTGGCGGAGGCTCTCGGAGTGCAGAAGGGCTCCCTCTATTCGCTCACCGGCTCGAAGCAACAGCTCCTCTTCGAGACGATGCGCGAAGGCGCCCGTGCCTTTCACGCCGCGCTCGACGAAGTGCCCGAGGATGCCGCGGCAGTCGACCGCATTCGAGTCGCGCTGCGCGGGCATCTGGGTGTCGTGGCCGATCAGCTCGACGTCGCGACCGTGTTCACCCGCGAGTGGCGCTATCTCAACGACGAGTACCGCGACGAGATCCTGTCCGAGCGGCGCCGATACGAGGAGCGCTTCCGCGCACTCTTCCGTGAAGGGGTCGAAGCCGGTGAGCTCCGATCCGACCTCGATGCCGGAGCGGCGGCACTGCTGATGCTCTCGGCCGCAAACTGGGCGTACACCTGGCTCGTTCCGGGACGCGACACCGGCGAGCTCGCCGATCGCTTCACCGCGATCCTCGTCGACGGCATCCGCGGCTACGCGACTCCCCGGTGACCAGGCTCCTCATCGCCAATCCGTGGGCGACTCGCGTCGACGAGGAGCGCCTGGCGAAGGTGCGCGCTGCGCTTCCCGACGGAACGGAGCTTCGCATGACCAGCGTTCGGGGTGAGGCGACGGATCTCGCCCGCGAGGCATCGGGCCATGTCGAAGCGCTCTACGTCTTCGGCGGCGACGGGACGTTCAACGAGGTGCTGAACGGCATTGCCGGGACGACGCCGATCGGTTTCATTCCCGGCGGCGGCACCAGCGTCCTGCCCAGGGCCCTCGGGCTCCCGCACGATCCCGTTGGCGCCGCACGCCGGCTCGCGGCAGGATCCACGCGTCGCATCGGTGTCGGGCGTGTAAACGGGCGCCGGTTCGGGTTCGCGTGCGGGATCGGCCTGGATGCCGAAGTCGTCCGAGCAGTCGACGAGCTCGGCCGACGGTCGGATGGCCGTCGTCCGAACAACATGACCTTTGCCTGGACGGGCTTGCGTACCCTGGGTCGGTACCGCTTCCGGCTCGAGCCTTCGCTCGAAGTCGTGGGCCACGGCCGCGCGGCTTTCGTTCTCATCTCGAACGGGCCTGCGTACAGCTATGCGGGTCGAGTGCCAGTTCGCCCCGCGCCGCACGCGAGCTTCGAGGGTGGGCTCGACCTGGTGGCGCCGATTCGACTGCGGACCCGCGAGCTTCCACGATTCGCGTGGTACGCGTTCGGCCGAGGTGACCGGACGAAGGAGCCGAACCTTCTGTATGCGCACGATGCCGATCGAATCGAGATCGTGTGCGACGTGCCGATGCCACTCGAGGTCGACGGCGAAGATCTCGGTGACGTCGACCACGTCGTGGTCGAGGCCGAGCGCGATGCGATCACGGTCCTGGTCTAAGCCGGCTGTGCTCGCCCCCTACAATCGCGCGGATGAGCCGGGTGCTGCCCGCCGAAGGAGACCTGCGCCGCATCATCGGCGATGGCGGGTCTCTTCCCGACGGCGAGGTCGACGGCTTGGGTCCGGAGCAGCTGCTCGCCCTGTATCGAGATCTCGTGCTTCTGCGGACGTACGACGAGCGCTCCGTGATCTACCACCGCCAGGGCCGGATCGGCACGTACGCCATCTTCTGGAACCACGAGGCGATGCAGGCGGGCTCGGCGTTCGCCGTCGCCGAGCGCGATTGGATCTTCCCGAGCTATCGCGAGTCGGCGATCGGGCTCCTGCGGGGAATGCCCGCCTCAACGGTTCTCTCGTGGTGGCGCGGCCATCCGGCGGGCTGGTGGAACCCGGCGGAGTACGGCGTGGCGTCGATTTGCGTACCCATCGCGACGCATGTTCCTCATGCGGTCGGCTTTGCCTGGGGATCAAGGTTGAAAGGCGAGGATCGCGTAGCCATCGCCTATTTCGGAGACGGCGCGACCTCGGAGGGAGCTTTTCACGAAGGCGCGACGTTCGCGGGCGTCATGAAGGCCCCCGTGATCCTCTTCTGCAACAACAACCAGTGGGCGATCTCGACTCCGCTCAGCGCGCAGACGGCAGCTCCGACGCTCGCAGACAAAGCGGTCGGGTACGGGATGCCGGGCGTGCGAGTGGACGGAGGCGATGTTCTCGCTGTGTACGAGGCCACGCGCGAGGCCGTCGAGAGAGCGCGCGCGGGCGACGGCCCAACTCTCATCGAAGCGGTGACGTACCGGGCAGCCCCCCATGCGACGGCTGACGATCCCTCGATCTACATCGACGAGGAGCGGGTCGAAGAGGAGCGGGAAAACGAGTGCGTCGGCCGCTATGAGCGGTATCTCCAGCGCCTGGGCGTCATTACGGCGGCCGGGGCGGAGGAGATCCGGAACGACGCACTTGCGGTCATGCGCGAGGGCATTGCGGCCGCAGAGGCCGAGCCGCCGCCGGACGTCTCGCTTGTCTTCGAGCACGCGTACGCGGATCCGCCCGCGTCCTTTGCGGCCGACCTCGAGGAGCTGCGGAGGATCCTCGGGTGAAGGAGCTCCTGCTCGTCGAGGCCGTGAACGATGCACTCCACGTCGAGATGGAGCGCGATCCTTCGGTTCTCGTCATGGGCGAGGATGTCGGTCGTCTGGGGGGCGTCTTCCGCGCGACCGCAGGCTTGCAAGATCGATTCGGGGTCGATCGCTGCATCGACACGCCGCTCGCGGAAGCCGGGATCGCGGGGACAGCAATCGGGCTCTGCATGGCAGGTTGGCGTCCCGTCTGCGAGATGCAATACGACGCTTTCAGCTACCCGGCTCTCGACCAGCTGATCAACCACGTCGGGCGCTATCGCTGGCGAACGCGCGGGAAGATGTCGTTTCCCCTCGTGATCCGGATGCCGTACGGGGGCGGTGTCCGGGCTCCTGAGCTCCACGACGACTCGCCGGAGACGTACTACGTCCACACACCCGGCGTGAAGGTCGCGATCCCGTCCACGCCCGCCGATGCGAAGGGACTCATCGCGGCGGCCGTTCGCGACCCAGATCCGGTCGTCATCTTCGAGCCCAAGCTGATCTACCGGCTCGCTCGAGGTGAAGTGCCCGGGGGGGAGTACGTGGTGCCGCTCGGGAAGGCGCGCGTCGCCCGAGAAGGGTCGGACGTCACCATCGTGGCCTACGGGGCGATGGTCGGCGTCGCGGAGCGCGCGGCTGAGAGCCTCGAGGGTGAGGCCTCGTGCGAGGTTCTCGACCTTCGATCGCTCAAGCCTCTGGACGAGGACGGCCTGCTCGCTTCAGTTGCCAAGACAGGTCGCGCCGTCCTGGTGCAGGAGGCACCACGTGTCTGCGGCTTCGCAGCGGAGATAGCGGCCGTTCTCGCGGAGAAGGCGATCTTCGACCTGCGCGGGCCCGTGCTGCGGGTCACCGGCTACGACGTTCCCTACCCCTACTGGCAGATCGAGGACGCGTACGTGCCCTCCGAGGCGCGCGTCATCGACGCCGTCCGCCGCCTGCTTGCGGCCTAAGTATGTCTACGGCATGGGTTCAGGTCGGCGTGGTGGCCCTGTTCGCGCTGATGTGTGGCGTACTGGCAGTCGCGTGGATGCGAGGACGACTCGGCGCAGCTGCCATCGCACTGCTCGTCGTCGCCTGCGCGATCTGGGTCGCTGCCTTCGCGGCGATCGTTTCCGAGTACCGCGACGCGGACGGATTCGTCGATTGTCGTGACGAGTGCTCGAGCGTTCACTACCTTGCGGCCCTCGGGTTCCTCGCACCTCCGCTTCTGATCTCGCTGTCCGCTCTCGGGATGATCCTCGCGCTTGGCCATCGGTGGCGGCTGCGGCGCGCACCCCGGTCGACGACAATCACGCGTAAGTGGCGACCACTAGCATTCAAGCTCCCGGATCTCGGCGAGGGCCTCACGGAAGGCGAGGTCGCCCGCTGGCTCGTCGTCGAGGGCCAGGAGGTTCACGAGGACGACCCACTCGTCGAGATCCAGACCGACAAGGCGACGGTCGAGATCCCATCTCCATACGAGGGCACCGTGCTCCGGATACTCGTCGCCGAGGGAGAGATCGCGCCGGTGGGCGCCGAGCTCGTCTTCATCGGCGAGCCGGGCGAGGAGATCGCGGAATCTGCTGGAGCATCGGTGTCGCCAGGCGACGGGACACGCGCGCCCTCGCCGGAAACCGCGTCCGAGGCGCGCGTTCAGGCCACCCCGGTCGTCCGGCGCGTCGCAGCCGAGCTCGGAGTCGATCTTGCCGCCGTCAACGCCACCGGTCCGGGTGGACGGATCACGGAGGACGACGTTCGCGGCGCTGTAGCAGGCGGATCGACGACCGAAGGACGGCGCGAGAAGCTCCGCGGTGTTCGTCGGGTCGTCGCCGAGCATATGGCCCGCGCTCACCGCGAGGTCCCGGCGGTGACATGGGTCGAGGAGTGCGATTTCGAGAATGTGCCGATGGACCGGCTCGTGGCTGTCGTGGTGAAGGCATGCGCGGAAGCGCTTGTCGAGTTCCCCGAGCTCAACGCCCGGCTCGAGGGAGACGAGATCGTCTACCTCGAGCGCTACGACATCGGGGTCGCGGTTCAGACCGAGCAAGGACTCGTCGTGCCGGTCGTGCGTGAAGTTGACTCGAGGTCCGTCGACGAGATCAGCGCCGAGCTCGACCGGCTGGCGGCAGCTGCGCGCGACGGCACACTCGAGCCTGTGGAGCTCCGCGACTCCACGTTCACGGTGACGAGCGCGGGCAAGCTTGCGGGGCTCTTTCAGACGCCGATCGTCAACTACCCGGAGGTCGCGATCCTCAGCATCGGACGCATCGCGCCGAGAGCGGTTGTCCACGACGGCGAGATCGTCGTGCGCAGGACGGGCGCCATCGCCGTCAGCTTCGACCACCGGGTCGTCGACGGTGCGCGAGCCGCCGAGTTCGGGCTCGCGGTGATCCGCCGGCTCGAGGCCGCCGTCAGGGTTCAGACCGCAGCGTCTGACCCCGTAACCCACCAAAGGAGGGGAGGATGCGTCCCGCTGGTCGTCGGATCGTTGATCTGCCGCGGATCTCGCAGCCGTGGGAACTTCGCGAGTGGACGTTCGCTAAGCCCGCACCTGGCGCATCGCACGCGAACGGATCGATGGAACTCGCCGGCCGGCGATACCCTGGGCCAGGTCAGGCGATACTTCCACCTCTCGCGACGGACGGGACTCGTACCCGATTGCGGACAGTCGGAGTCGGCGTCCGACATGGCCGAGAATCGTGCCGTCTCGAAGCTCACATCCGACATGGCCCCTGCGTGACGCTCGCGCCCGAGTGGATCGTCGGGCCTGGCGTACTTTCCGTCGAGCCACGGAAATGACCTCGGGCCGCTCGGAGCCGGTCGTCATCGATCGTGCGCTTCGCTCGCCGCAAGGCACGATCGAACGGGTCCAGCAGACGCTCCCTTGTAGGTACCGCTCATCGGACCAGCCGCTCTCGTCCTTCTTCCCGCAGTCGGCTGTCGCGTACGAGCCGATCGCAACATACAACGACCGCGCCGGCGATCCGAACGAGCTACGGCTGTGCGCTTTCGCTGACGTCCCCTCCCTCTCGTCGGTCTCAGCAGGCAGTACGCGAGCGGGCGTCGCCTCGGATTGCCGCCACTACACTGCCGCTCGTGGGCAGCTGGTACACGATCGGCCTGTGCCTCGGGCTCGGCCTCGGAATCGGGGTCGCGCTCGTCGGCATCCTCGGGACGAACGTGCTCGGAGTAGGGGTCGGCGCGATCGTCGGAGTTGCGGTCGGCGTCGCCATAGGGCTTGCCTTCGGCGATATGCCAGAGGTGATCGCCGGAGGTATCGGCGGCTTCCTGGGCGCGCTGTCGGCAGCTGCAGTTGTCCACGGAGCGCTTCGACGTGGCGGCACCCGCATCGGTATTGCCGCGTACCTTGGCGTGCTTGGTCTGTTGATCTGCCTCGTAGCCTTGATTCCCGCAGTGGGATACCTCGCGGCCGTGGGGATCCCGCTTCTGGCCGCTCGCATGCGCGGTCGCCAGGCGGCCCGTTTCGCCGGGCTGCGAACCCTCGCGAAGTGAGCCTGCGGGTCGACGCGGCCGAAGCGCGAGCGCGGATGGTCGAGCTCCAGCTGCGGCGGCGCGGGATCTCCGACGAGCGAGTCCTCCGGGCGATGGGGCGTGTTCCACGCGAGCTCTTCGTCCCCGAGGAGCTCCGGGAGCATGCGTACGAAGACGGGGCCCTTCCAATCGGACATGGACAGACGATCTCCCAGCCGTACATCGTCGCGACGATTTGCGCGCTGCTCGGGCTCGAGGGGCACGAACGCGTCCTCGATGTCGGCACCGGCTCCGGATACCAGGCGGCCGTGCTCGCTGAGCTCGCGGCCGAGGTCGTGACGATCGAGCGCGTTCCGGAGCTCGCGGAAGCCGCCCGTCGCGCGCTTGCCGAGGCCGGCCACGAGGATGTCGACGTGCGCGTCGGAGACGGCTCACTCGGGGTTCCGGACCGAGCGCCGTTCGCTGCGATTGCTGTCGCTGCAGCGGCTCCGAGTATTCCCCCGGCGCTCTATTCGCAGCTCGTAGACGGTGGGCGGCTCGTCGTCCCGCGAGGCTCTCGCTCGGGGCAGGAGCTCGTCCTCGTGGTGCGGACGCCCGACGGGCCGCAGGAACGGGCGTCCGTCGCTTGCCGGTTCGTTCCGTTGGTGGGCGAGGAAGGCTTTGCCGGAGCCTGACCCGACCGGGGGTCGCCATGACCGGGGTTACGACTACCCTGCGGTCCCGGTGGAGTCCTCGTCTGCGGAAGTCGTCTCAGGGAGCTCGCGTGCTCGAGTAGGCGCTGCACTCCGCCGCCGTCGCAACTGGGCGCAGCTCGTCAAGTTCTGTGCGGTCGGCGGGAGCGGCTACGTCGTCAACCTTGCCGTGTACGCGCTTCTGCTGAACGGCATCGGGCTGCACTACATCTCGGCGGCGGTCGGCTCGTTCGTCGTCGCTGTGACCAACAACTACACCTGGAACCGCCTCTGGACCTTCCGCGATCAGCGCGGCGGGGTCGCCTACCAGGGGATGAGGTTCCTGATCGTCTCCACCATGGCGCTCGGTGCGAACCTCCTCGTGCTTCATCTGCTCGTGAGCGCGGGGGTCGGCAAGTTGCTCGCACAGGCGATTGCGATCGTGTTGGTCACGCCGGTGAACTTCGTCGGCAATAAGCTCTGGTCGTTCGGACCTCGACGCTAACAGCGCTCGCCCTCGCGGTTCTCGTGCTTGCCCCGCCGGCGGGTGCGACGACGACGTTCCCAGAGAGCGCGCCTCCGACGGCGCCAGATCGGGTCACGGAGCCTCCTCGGTTGGCCGAGGACTCTGCCGTCGAGACGGCACTCGAGCAGCCGAAGGTCAGGGCCTGGGTCGGACGCTATCCGCCTGACACCACGACCTCGGCGACGTTCAGGACCGAGTCGCGGACCTGGTTGGTGAAGGCGTGGTCCGGGGAGGCAGGGCAGATCGCCGAGGTCGTTGTCGAGGACTCGACAGGGCGGGTCACCGAGGCCTGGACGGGACCGCAAGTCGCATGGAAGATGGCGCGCGGGCGGGACGGCGCGTTTGGAGGAAAGACGCTCCTGAAACCTTACGTCTGGCTCGCGTTCTGCCTCGTCTTCCTGATCGGGCTTGCGGATCTTCGTCGCCCGCTCACGGTACGCAACCTCGATCTGCTGATGCTCCTCGGGTTCTCGGTGTCGCTCGTGTTCTTCAATCGCGGTGAGATCTTCGCGAGCGTCCCGCTCGTGTACCCGGTGCTCGGCTACTTCCTTGCGCGGGGGCTCTGGGTCGGCTGGGGGAGGCGCGCGGCCCCGCTCCGATCAGTCTGGCCGACGTGGGCACTAGCGGCGGCAGCCGTCTTCCTGCTCGGCTTTCGCGTCGGCCTCAACGTCGAGACTCCTCGTGGCGTGATCGACGTCGGACTCGCAGGGGTGGTCGGCGCGAGCAGGATCATCGACGGTCAGGCGCCCTACGGGAACATGCCGCAGCGCGGCAGCCTCGAGCCGTGTGGCCCGAAGGATGCGGAGGGACAAGTTCGCGAGCGGATCCAGACGAACGGCCGCTGCGAGGCGGCGATCGAGCGGGGTGATACGTACGGCCCTGTCTCGTACCTCGCCTACGTGCCGGCAACAGCGATCTTCGGCTGGAGCGGGAAGTGGGACTCGCTGCCCGCGGCGCATGCGACCTCGATTGCATTCGATCTCCTGGCGATTCTCGGGCTCGTCCTCGTGGGGCTCCGCTTCGGCGGATTTCGGCTCGCGACGCTGCTCGCGTTCGCCTGGACGGCGTATCCATTCACCGCGTACACGCTCAACGCGAACACGAACGACGCGATCATGCCGACCTTCCTCGTGCTCGGGTTCTGGCTCGTCTCGTCTGCGCCGGCGAGAGGCGCGGCAGTCGCGCTCGCGGGGTGGACGAAGTTCGGCGCGCTCCTCGTCGCTCCGCTCTGGGCCACCTACCCGAGCCCCGACCTGCGCAGGCTCCTGCGCTTCGGCGTCGGGTTCGTGGCGGCGACGTTGCTCGCGTTCACCGTTCTTCTGCTCGAGCCCGGTCTTTGGGAGGCGGCGCAGACATTCTGGGAGCGCACGATCGGGTTCCAGGCCGGCCGCGACTCGCCGTTTTCGCTCTGGGGCTGGGGGCAGTACCACGCCGACGGGATTCCGGACCTCGGATTCCTCCAGCCGGTGCTGGCAGTGCTGGCCGTCGTGCTCGCGCTGGTCGTCGCCGTCCTACCGCGGCACAAGGGCCCGGTCGAGCTCGCGGCCTTGACCGCCGCTGTGCTCATCGCCTTCCAGCTCACGCTCACCCACTGGTTCTACCTCTACCTGCCGTGGGTGTTTCCGTTCGTCGTGCTGTGGCTGCTGCTTCCGCGGGAGTCGGTCGATCATGGGAATGGAACGCGAAAGCGCCTCGATCGAGGACGCCTTCCCCGTCTCGGCGTCGCACTCGATGAGCGCGCCTTCGATACGCACGCCACCCTGAGCCGTCTCGAAGCGCACCGGAAGCCCGGTGCGCATCCGTCGTATCGCGAGCTCCGACTCCACCCCGATCACGGAGTCGTGAGGCCCCGTCATGCCGGCGTCGGTGATGAAGGCGGTACCCCGTGGGAGAACTCCGGCGTCAGAGGTCTGGACATGCGTGTGCGTCCCGACGACCGCGGTGACCCGGCCGTCGAGCCAACGGGCCAGCGCGACCTTCTCGCTGGTCGCCTCCGCGTGGGCGTCGACGAGGACGAGCGGCGTTTCGAGGCGGGCCTTCTCGACCAGGTCGTCGATGAGCTCGAACATCGAGGTGGCTGGATGGAGGAACAGAGATCCGAGGACGTTGATCACCGCGAGTCGGGAGCCGTCCCGTGCGGGAACGATCGCGAGGCCCCGTCCGGGCGTATTGACCGAGGTGTTCGCCGGCCGAACGACGCGATCGGAGGCGTCGAGGTACGTCCCGATCTCCGACCGCCGGAACGCATGGTTGCCGAGCGTGATCGCGTCGGCGCCCATCGCGAGGAGCTGATCGGCAAGGCGCGGCGTGATTCCGACGCCATCGGCGGCGTTCTCTCCGTTCACGACGCAAACGTCGATCTCGAGCTCCGTCCGTAACGACCTCAGGCGCGCATCGAGGGCCCCGCGACCTGGGGCGCCAACGACATCGGCGATGAACAGGATGCGCAGGCGGCGGACTCTACGGAACCCCGAGCGTTGCCGAGGGGTACACCCGGATGGAGACGTTGTTGCCGCCGTCCGCGGCGTACTGCTCGAGCGCCTGCTGCTCGTGACGACTGATATCCGTGACGGTTCCGAGCTTCGAGGAGCCCACGGCGACGCTTGCTCCGACGGTCAGCGCGGGATCTGGGCGGACGTTTTCGATCGCCACCACGAGCGACGGCGCGGATGTAGGTCGAAGCTCGAGCTCTGCTCCAACCGTCCGTCCCGAGACGACGTGATCCCGGATTGCCACGACGGTGCCGTCAACGGGGGAGTAGACATCCGTCCCGGCGACGGCTCCGACGTCGAGCGTGCGGAGCGTGCCGCTCTCGAGCTGGTACCAAGGGAGTCCACGCCGTTCCGAGCCGGTGATACGGCGCCAGAGGCGCGCAAGCAGTCCTTCGTTGGCCTGGGGCCCCACAGGCTGGAGCACGAGTGCGCCATCCGCGGCGCCGTGGAAGCCGACCGCAGTCACTCCTCCTTGAGCGACAGGCGACTGCACGCGGAGATTTCCGACCGTCGCCAGCACCTGAGGCTCGGGCGGAGCCGAGGTGACGGGCAGCGGAGGCACTGAAGGTGCGGACGCGGAGCGACTCTCGCCGTCGAAAGCCGTGAGGGCGAGCGTGGCGATGCCGAGGACGCCGACGACGATCGCGATGGCGAACCACCGTGCTCGCGCCTGCGCCCGGCGCCGATCGGCGCGAAGCCGCGCAGCGTGACGTGAGCGCGGAGTCGCCATGGCCGGGACCGTAGCAAGGTCCGCTGCGCTCAGTCCTGCGCAAGACCGGAATCCGCTAGCGCGGGATTCCGATCGCGCGAAGATCCCTAAAGGCGCCCGCTTCGCGGTCGCGGGGCCCCGTACGATCCGTGGGCCGCTGAGCACCCCGCTGTACGATCCGCCGCATGGCCGGCCCGGGCCCGACGATCCAGATTCCGCGGTGGATCCAACTCGTCGGTCTTCCCGTTCTACTCGTGGTGGCGTTCTTCCTCGCGCGAACGCTCGGCCACGTGCTGTTCCTCTTCTTGACCGCGGCCGTGATCGCCTTCACGCTGAACCCGCTCGTCCGCGACCTCACGCGTGTGAAAGTGCCGCGCGCACTATCCGTATTGATCGTCTACACGATTTTTGCGGCGGCCGTCGTCGCGCTTCTGATCGCCATAGGTGCACTCGCGTTCGATCAGGCGCGAAACGCCGCCGAGCGCATCGACGACTACGTCACCGTCGAGAATCCCCCGACAGGGCAAACCGCCGCCGAGGTCGACATCGACGGCCTCCAGGCCTGGTTGGACGACAACGGGCTCGAGCGAATCCAGGTGCGCGAGCAGATCAACGACTGGATCGATTCGCTGAGCGCGGGCGAGATCTCCGGATATGCCCAGGACGCGATCTCGTTCGCGCAGGGGGCCGCGTTTTCGTTCGTGCTCCTGCTGTTCTCGCTCATCCTCATCGTGGTCATCTCGATCTACATGCTCCTCGACATGCAACGGCTGGAGCGGTCGATCGACACTCGCTTCCCGCCGCACGGAGGACTGCCGCTGACACAGCGGATCGAGGGCGCGCTGTGGGGTTATCTCAAGGGCCAGGCGATTCTCTCCACCGTCATCGGGACGAGCGCCGGTGTCGGCATGTACATCCTCGGGGTGACCGGCCTCGTGGAAGGCGCCGACGAGTACGCCCTCCTGTTCGGGCTGTGGACCGCCTTCATCGAGGTGATTCCCTACATCGGCCCGTGGCTGTCGGCCGTGCCGCCCGTCATCTACGCGCTCGTCGTCGATCCGGTCGGCCTCATCTGGGTCGGGCTGCTCTTCCTCTTCATCTACCAGGTGGAGGGGCACATCGTCGTTCCGAACGTGATGGCGAACGCGCTTCGCCTGCACCCGCTCCTCGTCATCTTCGGCCTCCTCGCGGGTGGCGAGCTGTACGGGATCGCGGGAGTCCTCGTGGCGCTGCCGACGATGGCGGGGCTGCGCGCGATCTGGGAGTTCTTCAGGGAGCGCGTACGGTTCGAGCGCTGGGACGAAGGCGGGCCGGACGTTCCCGTGGAGGTCGAGCTCGAGCCCCCGCGGGTCGAGCCGCCGCGGGCGGCAAGCGGCTCCGGCTAGGGCGCCGCGTCGGCGCCCGAAGCGCGGTTAGTGTCCCGCTCGTGTGGGAGACGATCGCCGCGGAGGCTGCTGCGGAAAGCCCGCTCTGGGCCGATGCGCTCCTGCCGGAAGCTCAACAGGTTCACGAACCCGTCTTTTCTCGGCTCGACTCTGCGGGCCACGCCCTCGGTCTCGAGACGATCTACGAGGGGTATCTCGTCCACTACGGCCGCTCGCGACTGTTCGCTCCCGCGGATCGCGATACCGCGCTCCTCCTCGGCGACTACCTCTACGCGCACGGGCTCGTTCGCATCGCGACGAGTGGAGACGTCGCGGCCGTCGCGGATCTCGCCGAGCTGATCTCGCTCTGTGCGCAGGCGCGTGCTGAAGGGCGAAACGGCGACGGCGCCGCGTGGGCGGCAACTGCTGCATCACTCGGAGCCGACGACCTCACGCCGGCGCGAAACGCGCTGAGAACGAGGCACGACACAGGCTTGCTCGAGGCAGCTGCGCGCTCGGCCGCGGGCGACGACGCGGTCGACCGCGCACTTGCCGCGCATGCCCGACTCGTCGGGTAGAGTCGCGCCCGATGAGTGTGCTCGCTCCGTTTCTGGCCGACGCTGCGGAGGAGGGCAAGAATGTCGTGCTCTCGATGCTCGTCGTCGGCCTCGTCTTCGTCGCGGTGATCCTGCTCGGCGATCTGTACAACTGGCGCGCTCGCAAGCGGCACAACAGCCACAGCTAGGCGAAAACAGGAGCTTCTCCGGCGCTCGGGCACTCGCTAGTCGAGGCAGGCCCGTTTCGAGGGCGGGGAGAGATGTCGAGTGACGACGCGGTCGAATGCGCGCTTACGTCCCTAGACTGACCGCGCCGTGTCGCCGCCCCGAGACCTCCGCGAGTGGATTGCGCTCCTCGAGCGCGAGGGCGAGTTGCGGCGTATCACCACCGAGGTCGACCCCGATCTCGAGATCACCGAGATCACCGATCGCGTCGTCAAGTCGGGAGGACCGGCGCTTCTCTTCGAGAACCCGAAGGGCTCGACGCACCAGCTTCTGATCAACCAGTTCGGAACCGAGCGACGCATGTGCCTCGCACTCGGGGTCGAGAAGCTCGACGACGCGGCCGCCAAGCTCGGCGACATCCTCGACATGCAGCCGCCGCAGGGGCTGGTCGAGAAGGTGAAGGGTCTCCTCAAGCTGAAGTCCGTCGCGGACTCGCTCCCGAAGACCGTCTCCAAAGGGCGGTGCCAGGAGGTTGTGCTCGAAGGGGACGACGTCGACCTGGGCCAGCTCCCGATCCAGCGCTGCTGGCCTGGCGACCCCGCGCCCTTCATCACGCTGCCCGCCGTGATCACGAAGGACCCGAAGTCGGGAGTCCGGAACGTCGGCATGTACCGGATGCAGGTCATCGACAAGAGCTCGACGTTCATGCACTGGCAGATGCACAAAGACGGCAGAGCCGACTTCCTCGCCGCCGAGGACGGGCGCATCCCGGTCGCCGTCGCGATCGGGCTCGACCCGGTCACCGCGTACTCGGCAAGCGCTCCGCTCCCACACCACCTCGACGAGCTCATGCTCGCGGGCTTCCTGCGCGGAGAGCCGGTCGAGCTCGTGCGCTGCAAGACCGTCGACCTCGAGGTCCCCGCGAACGCCGAGATCGTGCTCGAGGGAACGGTGTCCCGGGACGACGTGGGCATCGAGGGCCCCTTCGGCGACCACACGGGCTACTACTCGCACGCCGAGGAGTTCCCGATCTTCCGGATCTCCGCGATGACTATGCGACGCGACGCGATCTACGCCTCGATCGTCGTCGGCAAGCCGCCCGCCGAAGACGCCTGGCTCGGCAAGGCGACCGAGCGGATCTTCCTACCTGCGGTACGGATGACCCTGCCGGAGATCGTCGACTACGACCTTCCCGTCGCCGGCGCCTTTCACAACTGCGTCATCGTGTCGATTCGCAAGGCATTCCCTGGTCACGCCCAAAAAGTGATGCACGCGCTTTGGGGGCTCGGGATGCTCTCGCTCTCGAAGTCGATCGTCGTCGTGGACGAGCACGTGAACGTGCACGACTACGCCGACGTCTTCTTCCGCGTGACCGCGAACGTCGACCCCAGGCGGGACGTGCTGATCACAGAAGGCCCGCTCGATCACCTCGACCACGCGCCCGGCCGGCAGTTCTACGGCGGGAAGCTCGGTATCGACGCGACCCACAAGCTGCCCGAAGAGGACGCGCGGCCGTGGCCCGAGGAGATCGTCATGTCGGACGAGATACGCGAGCTCGTCACCCACCGCTGGGGTGAGTACGGGATAGGGGTCGGACCCGTCGGGTCAGCGCCCAGCTGAACGAGGGTCAAACCCGCAGTGTCGGTGGCCGGTCGGACTTCACTGCAACACGCGTCCTGCGCAAAGTGCAGAATCCCGGCGTCGCGACAGTCGTCACTTCGTTGACACGATGGACGGCTGGGCGATTGAATGCCCGGCAGGCGAACGTTGACGGACACAGGCCACGACACCCCGCATCTCCCTGGCCCGAGTCTCTGGCCGATCGGCTTTGCCGTGGGGGTCGCATGCCTTCTCCTCGGACTCGTCATCAGCTGGATCGTCGCCGCGATAGGCGCCGTTCTCGCGGTCGCGTTCGCTGTTCTCTGGGCGCGCGACGTCACCCGCGACGTGCGAAGCGAGGTGCCTGCGATCGAGCCCGAGACGCGCACGATCGCCGACACGGCCGCGGCCGCGACGCCGACTGCGGCCCCGACGCCTCTCCCGACCTACTCGCGCTCCCGATTCCTCGAGGCCTCGACGATCGGGATCGGGGCGGCGATCGGCGCCGTCGTCACGCTTCCCGTGCTCGGCTTCATGGTCCTGCCGGCGTTCACGAATCTCGAAGAGGGCGAGGCCGACCTCGGCCCGATCGACAACTTCCCGGAAGGGGACTTCGTGATCGCGAGCTACCTCGCCAATCCGACGGCGGGCGAGGTCAGCGCGGCGCACCGCATTCGTCCGGAACAACGGCCCCGCCGAGTCGGGAGAGCCGAGCTTCACGATCCTCTACAGCCGCTGCGTGCACCTCGGCTGCCCGGTTCAACCGAACGGCCCGATCGACGAAGGGGCGAAGAAGAACGTCAACGGAGTCGAGCTGCGGCCTGTTCTCGCCCAGTCCTTCGGTTGCCCTTGCCACGGTGGCCTCTACGACGCTGAGGGCAATCGGCAGGCAGGCCCGCCCGTGAGGTCGATGGACCGCTACTCGTTCTCGATCAAGGACGGACGTCTCGTGCTCGGTGATCTCTTCGCCGTTGGCAATGTCTCCGGACACCGGTGCCAACGCGACGATCTCGAGTATCCGTGGTCGATTCCGGGGCACGCACTGTGGACGGCGATCGAGGCGTGGCTCTATCCCGATCGTCCCGAGCCAGGTGACGGGGATAGCTAGCGTGCCTGCGAAGTCCAAGAAGGATCTTCTCGTCGAGAACGCCATCCTGGCCCCGCTCGACTGGGTGGACGAGCGCTCGGCGGCGGTCCGTGGGACGAAGTGGTTCCTGTTTCGCAACGTGCCGCGGGACATCAGCTGGGCACAGACGCTCGGCTCGGCTGCGCTGACGGCCTTCATCGTGCAAGCCGTGACCGGCGTGATCCTCGCGATGTACTACGAGCCCTCGGCGTCGATCAATCCGGAGACCGGCAAGCCCGTTGCGTACTCGTCGGTCGAGATGATCACGAACGACCTCACGCTGGGCTGGCTCGTTCGCGGAATGCATCGCTGGGGAGCGAGCGTCTTCATCATCCTCCTCTTCCTGCACATGGGCAGGGTGTTCCTGTTCGGCGCGTACAAGTACCCGCGCGAGCTGAATTGGATCATCGGAGTCCTGATCCTGGCCCTGGGGATGCTCATGGGCTTCACCGGCTACCTTCTCCCCTGGGATCAGACCGCGTACTGGGCGACGGTCGTCGGGATCAACCTGAACGGGACGGCGCCTTTCGCGGGGCCGTGGCTGGCGCAGTTTCTGGCGGGTGGGCCCGAGATCGGCTCCACCGCGCTCGCGACGTTCTATTCGTTGCACATGCTCGTCCTCCCGGGAGCACTGATCGCGCTGATCGGCGTGCACATCTATCTCGTCACACGCCTGGGCGTCGCTTCGCCGCCGTGGTCGGGCGAGGAGGCCGGTCGTGAACGGGCCCCGGCCGAGCCGACGGGCGAGCGCGCCGGTCTCGTCCGAGGCACCGGAGGCGGTGACTGATGGCGCGCGATCTCGGAGAGCTCAACCGCGAGGACTACGCCCGCTACAAGGACGACGTCAAGAAAGAGGGGAAGC
Organism: uncultured Thermoleophilia bacterium; assembly: GCA_963827525.1. Classification (GTDB taxonomy): domain Bacteria; phylum Actinomycetota; class Thermoleophilia; order Gaiellales; family Gaiellaceae; genus GMQP-bins7. The sequence goes on along the minus strand of CAWHBH010000044.1, from coordinate 6,498 downwards.
CCTTCTTCCCGTACGCGGTCTTCCACGACACGGTCATGTCGTTCGTGGTCGTGTGCGTGATTGCGGCGCTGGCGGCGATCTGGTACTACGACGCGGACGGCGTCGAGCCGGGGATCCTCGGGCCCTTGTACACGGAGCCGGCGGATCCGGCGACCACCGACTTCGTCCCGCGACCGGACTGGTACTTCTACTTCCTCTTCTACCTCCTGCGGATCTTCGAGTGGCCGGAGACGGTCTTCATCGCCACCGTCGGCATTCCGACGATCTGCCTCATCCTCCTCATCGGGCTGCCGTTCTACGATCGGCGCCGCGAGCGCAGGCCGCTCCATCGCCCGGTTGCCATGGTCGCCGCCGTGCTCACCATCCTCTCGATGGCTGTTCTCACCTGGAAGGGCGCGACGGCGAAAGAGGCCCTGGGCTCGGAGCTCGTCGCGCTCGTTCCGGGGTGGGCAGAGGAGCAGGGCTTCGCGGACAATCCTGAGGCGGTCAAGGGAGCGGAGCTCTTCGCGCAGTCGGGCTGCCTCAACTGCCATACCTACATGGGCCAGGGCGCCGGGAACCTCGGCGCGCCGGACCTGTCCGAGATCGGAGCCACGAACGACGCCTCGTACTTCGTCCAGTACCTCGCGAACCCGGCGGCGTTCGGCAACACGGTGATGGGCTCGTACTCGTACCTCGGGCAGGAGAATCTCGCGGCGCTCGGCGCGTTCCTCGCGGCCTCGAAGGGCACCGACTCGAATTAGGGCGAGGCGAGCCTCGCTCCTACGGCGGTAGCCTTGCTCCCGTGCGCGTCTTCCTCGGTGTGACCGGAGCGTCCGGCGCTCCCTACGCCGAGCGCCTCCTTCGCGCACTCGCCGCCGTCGACTGCGAGATCGGCCTGACGGCCTCGCGCTCCGGGATCGAGGTGATCGCCACCGAGCTCTACGGCGATCCATCGCTGGCACGCGAAGAGGTGCTCGAGCGCTTCGTGGGGACCGCCACGTCACAGGTCACGGTCTACGGCGAGAACGACTTTCGGAGTCCATACGCGAGCGGGTCGGCGCGGGTCGACGCGTACGTCATCTGCCCGTGCTCGATGGCGACCGTCGGGACGCTCGCCTCCGGGGCGATGCAGAACCTGATCCATCGCGCGGCGTCCGTCGCGTTGAAGGAGCGGCGCAAGCTGGTGCTCGTCCCGCGCGAGACGCCGCTCTCGTCGATCCACCTCCGCGGCCTCGCAACGCTGAACGACGCGGGTGCGGTCATCCTCTTCGCCGCGCCGGGCTTCTACCACGGCCCCGAGACGATCGACGATCTCGTGGACTTCCTCGTGGCTCGCTGTCTCGACCAGATCGGGATCGACAACGTCCTCGCCAAGCGTTGGGGCGACTGACCTCATGCAACAGTCTGTTGCAAGGTCCCTCCAGCCTGTGCTCGTGAGCCGAGGGGTTGAATGACGGCCAAGCAACAGTCTGTTGCAAAGTCCTTCGAGTCGGGGACCCTTCCGCCGGAGGATGTTCGCAGCATGTTCGATCGGATCGCTCCGGTCTACGACCTGATGAACCGCGTGATGACGGTCGGCCTCGATCAGCGCTGGCGACGACTGGCCGTACGTGAGGTCGTGTGGCCGGGCGATCGCGTCCTCGACGCGTGCTGCGGGACCGGCGATCTCGCCGTGGAGGCCGAGCGTCGTGGGGGCAGGGTGGTCGGGCTCGACTTCTCTCCGCGGATGCTCGAACGCGCGCAACACAAGTCAGGAACGATCGAGTGGGTTCAGGGTGATGCCCTCGCGCTGCCCTTCGCGGACGAAGAGTTCGACGCGGCGACCGTCGGCTTCGGCGTACGCAATCTCGCGGATCTCGAAGGTGGGCTGCGCGAGCTCGCGCGCGTGCTCCGGCCCGGAGGAAAAGCGGCCGTGCTCGAGATCACCCGGCCCCGCGGGATTCTTCGCCCGTTCTTCCGCCTCTGGTTCGACGTGCTCGTGCCCTTCGCCGGCAGGGTGCTCCCAGGCGGGAAGGCCTACACCTACCTGCCGGCCAGCGTGCGCCGCTTTCCCGGCCCGGAGGACCTCTCCGCTCTCATGAGCCGCGCGGGTTTCCGGGACATCCACTACCGGCTTCTCGGCGGTGGCGCGGTGGCGCTCCACACTGGAGTACGGCACTGAGCGCGCTCGACACGGTGCGAGCAGCCTCGGGGCTCGACGAATACCTCGTCGAGGTCGAGGACGGCCTTGGCGAGGCGGTCTTGCACTACCCCGGCGTGGTAGCGGAGGTCGGTGCGAGCGCGTTGTCCGCGGGGGGAAAGCGATTGCGACCTGCGCTCTCGTTCCTCTCGGCGTCCCCCACGGGCGAGCCTCCCGTTGCGGCGGGCGTTGCGGTCGAGCTCGTCCACATGGCGACGCTCGTCCATGACGACCTGATCGACGGCGCGGCTCTGAGGCGTGGTCGCGCATCCGCGTGGAGCGAGCACGGAGATGGTGCAGCTCGTGCGGCCGGGGATTACCTGTTCGCTCGAGCGTTCTCGGTGCTCGCCGAGCAAGGCGACGCCGCTGCTGTCTCGGTCCTCGCCGAGGCCGCGCTCGGCCTGGCACGCGGGGAGGCGATGCAACGACGGCAGCGGCACGACCCAGACACCACGATCGAGGCATATCTCGAGCGGTGCTCTCTGAAGACCGGGAGGCTGTTCGAGGCTGCCTGCGTCCTCGGCGGAGGAAGCGGTGAATATGGGCGGTTGCTCGGCATCGCTTTCCAGATCGCCGACGACGTTCTCGATTGCACGGGTGAGACCATCGAGACCGGGAAGGTGCCTGGAACCGACCTGCGTGACGGCACTCCCACACTGCCTCTGCTGCTCGCGGCGCGCGAGGACACGGTCGTCCGCGATGCCCTGGCGGGAGGACCGAAGGAAGGGGTGCTCGTTCGTGTCGCGGCGACAGGTGCGCTAGAGCGATCCCGCGAGCTTGCGCTCCACTACGCTTCGGAAGCACGAGCCTGCCTCGACGGCGTCGCGCGACGCGACGAGCTCGAGGCGTTGACGTGGGCCGTCGTGGAGAGGAGCACCTGATCGCCGTTCTCGCCCAACAGACGCTGGAGCCGATCCGGGAAAAGGTCGCAGCCGGCGAGCGCCTCGATTTCGAGGACGGCCTTGCTCTCCTCGAGTCGGACGATCTTCTGACCCTCGGGGAGCTCGCCGACGAGGCGAGGCGCCAGAGAGGTGGAACCGGCGAGGTGTTTTTCGTCCAGAACCTCTATCTCAACCAGACGAACGTGTGCCGCGTGAAGTGCAAGTTCTGCGCGTTCGCGGCGACGCGGAAGCAGGAGCACGCCTACACGTTCACGAGCGAGGAGCTCGTCGAGGACGTCCTTCGTCAGCGCGAGGTCACCGGGTTCACCGAGATCCACATGGTCAACGGCGAGAACCCGCACGTGGACTTCGCGTTCTATCGCGACACGATCGCCTCACTGCACGACGCGCTACCGGACGTGCACCTGAAGTGCTACACGGCGTCCGAGATCCATCACATGACGACGCTCTCCGGGTTGACGCACGAGGAGGTCCTGCTCGAGCTCAAGACGGCGGGCCTCGGGTCGTTGCCCGGAGGCGGCGCGGAAGTGTTCGCCGACCGTGTTCGGCGTCTGGTCGCGCCAGGCAAGGAAAGCCCGGACATCTGGTTCCACGTCCACGACACGGCGCACGCGCTCGGGATTCCTACTCACTGCACGATGCTCTACGGGCACGTCGAGACATACGAGGAGCGGGTCGACCACATCATTCGTCTGCGTGACCAGCAGGACCGATCGGGCGGCTTCCTCGCGTTCATCCCCCTCGCGTTCCATCCCGAGAACACGGTCTTCGAACGCCGTGGCTGGCGGCACACGACCGGCGCGGACGACCTCAAGATGCTCGCGTTCTCACGGCTGATGCTCGACAACATTCCGAACATCAAGGCCTACTGGATCATGATGGGGATGCCTCTCGCCGCGGTCGCGCTCCACTTCGGCGCGAACGACGTCCAGGGCACGGTCGTCCGCGAGGAGATCTTCCACGCCGCAGGGGCGCGCACCGAGACCGAGCAGAAGGTCGACGAGCTCGTGCGCTTCGTCCGCGAGACAGGGCGGATCCCTGTCCAGCGCGACACGCTCTACAACGAGCTTCGCCGCTGGTGAGCTCGTCTTCGAAACCGACCGGAGGAACGCCGATCTGGGTCTGGGTGGTCTACTCCCTCGGGATCCTGGCCGCGGCGATCTTTGCCTTCTCGATCCTCTTCACCGCGGGTGCTTACCTGCTCTCGGATGACGTCGACGTGACCTTCGACGTATCGACGCCGGCGATCGTCCTCTGGGGTGCGCTGATGGCGCTGGCGGTCGGCCTCTGGATCTGGCGTCGCACGAAGGGCCGGCAATGACTCGTCTCGGCCGTATCTCGTATGTGAACATGGCGCCGGTCTTCTACGGGCTCGAGGCCGACATCGAAGAGATCTCCGGTGTCCCGACGGAGCTTTCGAGGATGCTGCTCGACGGGGAGCTCGACATCGCGCCGATCCCGTCGATCGAGTATGCGCGGAACGCCGATCGCTACCGGATCCTGCCTCGCCTGTGCGTGTCGTCGGAGGGCGCAGTCGACTCGATCCAGCTCGTCACGCGCATGCCCTTCGGGCAGGTGCGCTCCGTGGCCGTGACCCCGGAGAGCGCGACCTCGGTCGTGCTCATCCGCATCTTGCTCCCGAAGGCCGAGATCGTGCCGCTGGGGATGGACGCGGACGCGACGCTCCTCATCGGGGACGCCGCGCTGCGCAGCGCCTTCGAGGATCCGACGCCGCACTTCGACCTCGGTCGGCTCTGGCTCGACCGAACCGGGTTGCCGATGGTGTTCGCCGTATGGGCCGCCCCGGAGCCGATCGCCGAGGGGCTCATCGAGCTCGAGCACGCCCTCGTCTCCTCGGTGCGGCTCGCGCGCTCCGAGCCCGAGCGCCTGGCTACCCAGGCGAGCGAGGCATATGGATACCCGCCGGGCTTTCTCGCCCGCTACTTCGAGAAGCTGCGCTACAGCTTCGGGCCGCGCGAGCGTGCCGGCCTCTATACCTTCCTCGAGATGGCTCGCGACGCCGGTGAGCTCGACCATGTTCCGGAGCTTCGTTTCGTGCGCGAGGAGGCGAAGGTTTGACGATCGCTGTCGATCCCGTGCTGTCCGTGGGCGATGTTCTCGAGAAGGCGCTCGACGGCGAACGAGTCAGCGACGATGACGCGATTGCGTTGCTTCGGTCCCGCGACCTCGTCGCGGTCGGGCGCGTGGCGAACGAGATTCGAAATCGTGAGAACGACCCCTCGAAGGTCACATTCATCATCGATCGGAACCTCAATTACACGAACGTCTGTGTCACGGACTGCGACTTCTGCGCGTTCTACCGCCGACCGGGTGACCAGCGCGAGGGTTATCTCCTGCCGAAGCCGGTGATCTACAAGAAGATCGAAGAGACGCTCGCGATCGGCGGCACTGGACTTCTGATGCAAGGAGGCCATCACCCCGATCTCGGGATCGATTACTACGAGGATCTCTTCAGCTCGATCAAGGCGCGCTACAAGATCCATCTCCACGCCCTTTCACCGCCCGAGATCCAGCACATCGCGCGGCGCTCGAAGCTGACCATCCCGGAGACCCTCACGCGCCTCCGCGACGCCGGGCTCGACTCGGTTCCCGGCGGCGGCGCGGAGGTTCTCGTCGACCGTGTGCGGGCAATCATCGCCCCCAAGAAGACGAAGTCGGACGAGTGGCTCGACGTCATGCGCCAGGCGCACCGGCTCGGCATGTCGACGACGGCGACGATGATGTACGGCCACGTCGAGACGCTCGAAGAACGAGTCGAGCACATGCGTCGCATCCGCGAACTGCAGGACGAGACACACGGGTTCCGCGCCTTCATCTCGTGGACGTTCCAGCGCGACGGCAATCGCCTCGACGACCTCGTCGCCGAAGCGGACAGGCCGACGTCGTTCGACTACCTCCTGACGCAGGCGGTCTCGCGGATCTACCTCGACAACGTCCCGCACATCCAGTCGTCGTGGGTGACGCAGGGCATGAAGATCGGGCAGGTAGCCCTCGGCTTCGGTGCAGACGACATGGGCTCTGTGATGATCGAGGAGAACGTCGTCTCGGCCGCCGGCACGACGCATCGCACGACGACCGACGAGCTCGTCCACCTCATCAAGGCGATGGGGAAGGTTCCGGTGCAGCGGGACACGCTGTACCGCGAGGTCAAGGTCTTCACCTGACGAGCCGGTCGTAGCCCCGAGCGCGCCATCGCCGGCCGCGGCTCGCCCCACCACCCGGGCTTTGCGGCCAGTGTTGGTGTTCGGGTCCTGTAAGACGCTGCAAATGGGCGATTTGGTTCGGGTACCCTCGACCGGGCCGTGCCTCGCCGCCTGCTCGCCTTCGCGCTCGCCGCTCTCGCCGCTCTGGGCGTAGCGACGTCGGGAGCCGCGGCGCAGACGACCAGTCAGCTACTACCGGGTGTGACGTACG
>CAWHBH010000043.1:0-75925 GCA_963827525.1 uncultured Thermoleophilia bacterium | reverse complement strand
CACGCGTAGCTCCCCTTGGGGACGCGCTCCAGTGTTTCGAAGTCCACGTAGACGATCCCGAAGCGCTTCGAGAAACCCAGCGCCCACTCGAAATTGTCGAGCAGTGACCAGAGGAAGTAGCCGCCGACAGGGACACCGTCCTCGACGGCACGTGCGATCGCGTCGACGTGTCGCGCGACGTACGACGTCCGCTCGGGATCGTCGACTGTCCCGTTGCGCCGGACGTCGTCGAACGCCGCGCCGTTCTCGGTGATGAGGATCGGCGGCAGCTCGTAGTTTCCGTGGAGCGACATGAGCAGCTCGTGGAGACCGTCGGGATACACCTCCCACCCCATCGACGTCTGCTCGGCTCCGGGCGGCTCGACGACGATCGGGGCGCCGTTCTGCCCGGCCCGAACGATGTGACGCCGGTAGTAGTTCACGCCGAGGAAGTCGAGTGGGCGTGCGATGGCGGAGAGATCGCCGTCGGCGATGGTGGGAAGATCGTCCTCCCACAGCTCGACGACGTCCTCCGGGTACGCCCCCCGGATCAGCGGGTCGAGAAACCACCGGTTCCTGGTTCCGTCCTCACGCTGCGCAGCCGCGACGTCCGCCTCGGAGGACGTCAACGGATGCATCGGAATCAGGTCGAGCGTGATGCCGACCGACGCGGCGCCGTTCGCCCGGAGCACGTCGGCGGCGAGGCCATGCGAGAGGAGGAGGTGGTGCGCGGCGGCGAGCGCGTCCGCCTGGCTCCGACGGCCGGGCGCGTGCTCTCCCTTTCCGTACCCGAGCCATGCGGCGACCCAGGGCTCGTTGTGCGTGATCCACCAGGTGACGCGATCCGCCAGGCGCGACGAGACGGCGTCGGCGTACTCCACGAACGCGTCGACGACCTCGCGCTGCGGCCATCCTCCGCGATCCTCGAGCGCTTGCGGCAGGTCCCAGTGGTAGAGAGTGACGTAGGGGTCGATCCCGTTCGCGAGGAGCTCGTCGACCAGCCGGTCGTAGTAGTCGAGGCCGGCGGGGTTCACGCGACCCCGACCCTCCGGGACGATTCGCGGCCACGCGATCGAGAAGCGGTATGCGTCGAGGCCGAGCTCGCGCATCAACCGGACGTCCTCGCGGTAGCGGTGGTACGAGTCGCACGCGACGCCACCGTCGTGTCCGTTCACGATCGTGCCCGGCTGCGCCGCGAAGCGGTCCCAGATGCTCTCGCCGCGTCCGTCCTCCGCCGTCGCACCTTCGATCTGGTACGCGGCGGTGGCAGCCCCCCAGGTGAAGCCAGGCGGGAAGACGCGCGTCGGACTGTCGGGTACGGAAGCCATGTTTACTTAACCGGTCAAGGCATCATACGCGGTGTATCGTCCGGCGCAAAGGAGGGAGCGCACGAGTGTCCGCACAGCGAACGAGTAGGGCGACCATCAAGGACATCGCCGAACGCGCAGGCGTCTCGAAGGGCGCCGTCTCGTATGCGCTGAACGGGCGTCCCGGAGTGTCGGACGGCACCCGCGAGCGAATTCTCGCCATCGCCGACGAACTCGGCTGGTACCCGAACCGCGCGGCCCGCGCGCTCTCCGCTGCCCGCGCCGACGCGTGCGGACTCGTCCTCGCTCGCCCGGCGCAGACGCTCGCACTCGAGCCCTTCTTCATGGAGTTCCTCGCCGGTGTCGAGTCCGAGCTCGCCGAACGTTCCGTGGCGCTGACGATCCAGCTCGTGAAGGACACGCGCGAGGAGATCGCCGTCTACCGTCGCTGGTGGGGCGAGCACCGCGTCGACGGCGTGCTCATGGTCGACTTGCGAGTCGACGACCCGCGAGTCGACGAGCTCGTGCGTCTCGGCCTGCCGGCCGTCGTGGTCGGGGGGCCGCTGGAAACCCGCTCCCTGCCTTCGGTTTGGCATGACGAGCGCGCCGTCGTCGTCGAAGCCGTCCAGTACCTCGCCGCGCTCGGCCATCGCCGGATCGCTCACGTCGCGGGCGTTCCGGACTTCGTCCACACGACGCAGCGCATCGACGGCTTCTGGAGCGCGTCGCGCGACCTGGGACTCCAGGCGGAGGTTGTCGAGACCGACTACAGCGCAGAGGTGGGCGCACGGGCGACACGCAAGCTCCTCTCCTCGCGCACCCCCCGACCGCGATCGTGTTCGACAGCGACCTCCTCGCCGTCACGGGCCTCGGAGTCGCCCAGCAGATGGGCTTCGCCGTCCCCGACGACCTGTCGATCGTCGGGTGGGACGACTCGTTGATCAGCCAGGTCGTCCACCCGCCGCTCACCGCCATCACCCGAGACATCACCGCGTACGGTGTCGCCGCGACGAGGCGCCTCTTCGACGCGATCGAGGGTCGAGCCGATGGCGACGTCGAGACGGCCCGCGGCGAGCTCACGACCCGAGGCAGCACCGCACCACGGCCCGTCGCCGCCGCGAGCTGAGCGCGTTCGGCGCGTTGTGCGTCGCTCGAACCACTTGACACTTAACCGGATAAGTGATGGACTACATGCGTTCGATGCTGAGGTGGAACGGATCCGACGACGGATCGCGGGCTCTCGCCGGCACTCTCGGCGTCCCGCATCGCTCATGCGACTCCGCCTCAGCAGGACCGGCCGTGCCGGTAGCGATCGGTGCGAGCGTAGTCGTGAGACACGGACTCAAGGAGGACGCAGGATGGCAACAAGAAGGATGAGGAGGGCATCGAGCATCGTCGCGCTCGTCGTTGCTCTCGCCGCCGCCATATCGCTGCTGGCAGCGGGTGGCGTAGGTGCAGGCTCCAGGTCCGCGTTCGCGCTCCCACGCGCGCAGACCTTCTATATGAGCGGAAGTCAGTGGGCACCGTACGGCGATGTGAACCCCGCCAAGACCTGGGACTACTCGACGGGCACGGTCGGACTCGCGTACGAGACCGCCTTCCGGTTCAACCCGCTGACGGGCAACTTCATCCCGTGGCTCGCCACGAACGGAACCTGGCGCACGAAGAACCAGTACGTCATGACGATCCGCACAGGTGTCAAGTTCAGCGACGGAAGGACACTGACGCCGAAGGACGTGAAGTACAGCTTCGACCTTCCCAAGATCCCGACCCACCCCCAGAACGCGCTGTGGGCGACCTCCGGGCTCAAGAGCGTTCGGGCCGTCGGGAACACGGTCGTCTTCACATTCGCCGGGAAGCCGGGATACCAGCAGTTCGACTTCTATCGCTACAACATCGCGATCGTTCCGCAGCACGTCTTCAGCAAGTACAGCAAGACGGACCTCACGACCGGCAACCTGGATGCAAAACGGGTCGTAGGGACCGGTCCGTACGCATACCAGTCCGGTGCGAGCTCGACGTCACAGACGTTCGTCTGGCAGCGCCGCAACGACTGGTGGGCGACGAAGCAGCTCGGTCTCAAGCCCGCACCGCGGTACGTCGTCGACATTCACAACTCGTCGAACACGGCCGCACTCGCCAACTTCCAGGCGGGGAACATCGACCTCTTCAACAACTTCGCCCCGAAGTCGGCGATCAAGGGCAAGCTTCAAGACGTTCTACTCCAAGGCCCCGTACCACCTCGGAGCGAACACGACGTGGCTCTTCCCCAACACCACGAAGAAGCCGCTGAACGATCCGCAGTTCCGCCGTGCTCTCGCCTTCTCGATCAACATGAACCAGATCCTCGACAAGGCGTACCAGGGTCTCGTCGACAAGGCGAGCCCGACCGGGCTCCTCCCCATCTGGGACAAGTGGGTCGACAAGAAGGCCGTCGCGAAGCTCGGCTTCTCGTACAACCTGACGCGGGCGAAGGCAATCCTCGCTGCCGCCGGCTACAAGGACACGGACAACGACGGGTTCGTCGAGAACAAGGACGGATCGGACATCGCGCTCACGATCCAGTGCCCGAACGGATGGTCGGACTGGATGACGGCGATCCAGGTCATCTCGGAAAGCGCGAAGGCGGCCGGCATCAAGATCACCCCGGGCTTCCCGGACGCAGGAACACTGAACGACGACCGCGGTCATGGACGGTACGACCTCGTCCTGGCCAACGACAGGCAGTACTCGAACACGCCGTGGACGTACTACCAGTACATCTTCCAGCTGCCGATCCTGGAGAACCAGACAACGGTGAACTACGAGCGGTTCCAGAGCCAGAAGGCGTGGAACCTCACGCAGCAGCTGGACAAGACACCGTCGAGCGACACGAAGGCCTACAAGGCCGTGATGTCGCAGCTCCAGACCGTGTTCATGCAGAACCTGCCTGCGATCCCCCTCTGGTACAACGGGATGTGGGCGATGTTCAACACGAAGTACTGGACGAGCTGGCCGTCTGCAAACGGCCAGAAGTTCACGCCTACGGCCTGGAACAACTACTGGCAGATGACGAGCATCGACATGCTCACGCATCTGAAGCCGGCCAAGGCAATAGAGACCGCACCGATGGACACCCGACACCCCTCCCGGCGATCTGCCGGGAGGGGTGTCGCGTTCACAGCTGGCGTCGTCGAGGTGGAGGCACGGTGGGGCGATACCTTGCACGGAAGATCCTGATCTACGCCGTCACGTTCTTCGTGGCGGTGTCGATCGACTGGGCCATCCCCCGCTTCATGCCCGGGGACCCGATCGAGGGGCTGCTCTCACGCATGCAGGCTCAGCCGAGCGCATCCGAGGAGCTGACGGGCTACTACACCGAGGCCTTCGGGTTCGACGTCCCGCTCTGGAAGCAGTACCTGAACTTCTGGGCCGCGCTCTTCAACGGTGATCTCGGGCTCAGCATCGCGAACTTCCCGACCCCTGTCTCGGAGCTCATCATGGGCGCGCTGCCGTACACGCTCGCGCTGCTCGTCCCGGCGATCCTGCTCAGCTTCTGGGCGGGGAACAAGGTCGGCGCTCTCGCGGCCCGTCGAAAGACGCTCGACAACACCGTGCTCCCGGTGGGCTACGTGCTCACCGCGACCCCGCAGATGTGGCTCGGGATCATCCTCGCCTGGTTGTTCGCCTCGACCCTCGCCATCTTCCCGGTATCGGGTGCGTACGGGTTCGCGCTGCAGCCGGAGTGGTCGATCGAGTTCGCGCGGAGCTTCCTGCACCACTGGATCCTCCCCTTCTCCGCCCTGTTCCTCGTTGCTTTCGGTGGCTGGGCCATCGGGATGCGGAACATGATCATCTACGAGCTCGAGGCCGACTACTCCAACTACCTCGCAAGCCTCGGAGCTCCCACGAAGCTCATCCGCAAGTACGCGTATCGCAACGCGCTCCTCCCGCAGATCACCGGGTTGGCGCTTGCGCTCGGCGCAGTCGTGGCGGGCGCCATCGTCGTCGAGATCGTGTTCTCCTATCCAGGTCTCGGGACGCTGACCCTCAATGCGATCGAGAATCGCGACTACTTCCTCATCCAGGGGATCTTCCTCTTCCTCATCACAGGTGTCCTGATCGCGAACCTCATCATCGACATCGCGTATGTCTTCATCGACCCGCGAACACGGGTCGGGATGCAGGGCGGCGCGTGATGGCGGTCTCGGACCCCCGAGACGTCGGAGTGGTGACGACCGGAGCGCCGGCTCCGTCCCTGGAGACGACGGCGACGACCGCTCCGGGGGGAGGCGCGCCGATGGCCGCGACCCCGCTGGTCCGCCGCTCGGAGTTCGTCTACTTCGCCCTTCGGAACTGGAAGTTCGTCGTGGGCCTCGGTGTCGTGATCGCGTTCTTCGTGCTCGGACTCGTGGGCCCCCTGCTGACGGACAACACGCCGTTCGAGTTCAGCGGCCCGACCGACCAGGCACCCTCCTCCGAGTACTGGTTCGGGACGACGTCGTTCGGACAGGACGTGTTCGCCCAGTTCGTGTACGGGCTGAGAGCCGCTTTTCTGGTCGGGGTCCTCGGCGGGGGTATCGCCTGGCTCCTCGGAGCCGGAGTCGGCTTCACGGCGGGCTATCGGGGAGGCTGGATCGATGACGTCCTGAACATGCTCACGAACGTCGTCCTCGTGATCCCGACGCTGGCGATCCTCATCATCGTCGCGGCGTACATCAACGTCCACAGCTACGCGACGGAGGCGATCCTCATCGGGCTGACGTCGTGGCCCTGGGCGGCGCGCGCGGTGCGCGCCCAGACGTTCTCGCTGAAGACGCGGGAGTTCGTGGACGTCGCCCGGCTGAGCGGGCGCGGGACACGGCACATCATCACCACGGAGATCGCGCCGAACATGAGCTCGTACCTGCTCATGATGTTCATCCTCCTGTTCGGCGGCGCGATCCTCATCGGAGCCTCCCTCGACTTCCTCGGCCTCGGCCCCTCCGCGTCGATGTCGCTCGGGCTGATGATGAACAACGCGTTTCTCTCGAGTGCCCTGCTCCTCGGAACCTGGTGGTGGTTCGTGCCACCGGGAATCGGGATCATCGCGATCGTCGGCGGCCTGTACGTGATGAACGTCGGGCTGGACGAGATCTTCAACCCCAGGCTCCGGGAGAAGTGAGATGAGCCTCAAGGTCGACGGGCTGACGGTGTACTACCAATCGCTGCGCGGCGACGTGAAGGCGGTGGACGGAGCGACCTTCGAGATCGCCGACGGCGAGATCATGGGGCTCGCGGGCGAGTCCGGGTGCGGCAAGTCGACGCTCGGCAAGAGCCTGATTCGCATGGATGCGCGCATGCGGCATGTCGCCGGCCGCGTCGAGCTCGACGGCAAGGAGCTTCCGATCTGGGACGACAAGAAGATGAACCCTCACCGGTTCAAGGACGTCTCGATCATTCCCCAGTATGCGCTGAGCGCGCTGAATCCGACCCGCAAGATCGGGACGATGGCGACGGAGCTCCTCGCATCGCGGCACATCCCGCTGAACGGCGTGGTGGACGAGCTCAAACGTCGCCTGAAGCTCGTCGGACTGCCCGAGGACGTGCTGGAGCGATTCCCGATGGAGCTCTCGGGCGGGATGAAGCAGCGCGTCGTGATGGTGTTCTCGTCACTCCTCGATCCTTCGCTCCTGATCGCCGACGAGGTGACGTCCGCGCTCGACGTATCGACGCAGCGGGCGGTGTCCGAGCTGCTCGTGGAGTTCCGTGACCGTGGCTTCGTCAAGAGCATGATCGTGATCACGCACGACCTCTCGGTCCTGTACCAGATCGCCGACACGATCCTCGTCATGTACGCGGGCAAGCTCGCCGAGAAGGCGCCGGCGGAGAAGATCGTCGACTCACCGGCGCATCCCTACACGCGGATGCTCCTCTCGTCGCTCCCCGAGGTCGGGGTGCGGTACGCGGAGAAGCGGCTGAGCGGCATCCCCGGCCGACCGCCGTCGCTCCTCGAGCCTCCGACAGGGTGCCGCTTCAGGGCGCGGTGCCCACTCGCGTTCGAGAAGTGCGCCGAAGAGCCGCCGTTCGTCGAAGTCGCGCCGGGTCAGGCCGCCGCGTGCTGGAAGGCGGCAGCCTGATGCTCGAGGTCGACACCTGCTGCAAGTCCTACCGTGTCGGCGCGTTCGGCGGCCGCGAGCTCCTGGCAGTCCGGAACGTCAGCTTCGACGTCCGCCCCGGCGAGGTCGTCTCCCTCATCGGCGAGAGCGGCAGCGGCAAGTCGACCATCGGGAAGATGATCCTCCGGCTCCTCAAGGTCACACGCGGGAACATCGTCTTCGACGGCGTGGACATCTCCACGCTCGGCGGCAGAGCGCTCAAGGCGTACTACGCCGACGTCCAGGGCGTCTTCCAGGACCCGTTCAGCTCGTACAACCCCATCTTCAAGGCCGACCGCGTGTTCACGATGCTCCGCAGCGAGTACTTCTCCGGGCTCAGCACCCGCGACTGGCACACGAAGCTCACGAAATCGCTCGACGACGTGAGTCTCAATCCGGGAGATGTCCTCGGGAAGTATCCCCATCAGCTGAGCGGCGGCCAGTTGCAGCGCATGCTCATCGCGCGCGCCCTCATGCTCGACATCCGGCTACTCGTCGCCGACGAGATCATCAGCATGCTCGACGCGTCGACGCGCATCGACGTCCTGAACCTGCTCGGAGACCTGAAGTCCCGTGGGCTCGGCATCCTCTTCATCACGCACGACCTCTCGCTCGGCAACTACATCAGCGACAGCACGATGATCCTGCGGCGCGGCAACCTCGTCGAGATGGGCGCGACCGAGCTGGTGTTCGGAAACCCGGTCCATCCGTACACGAAGACGCTCCTCGCGTCGGTCCCGCAGCTCCATACGAAGTGGAAGGACGTCGAGGCTGGGCTCGGAGCGACGCTCACGACGGGGAACGGAGGCGCCCCGCCGCCGAGCTCGAGACCCGCGGCGAGCTGGTCGAGGTCGAGGCGGACCACTACGCCGTCCTCGACGAAGGAGGAGTGACCCAGTGACGAGCCTCGAGGCGCGCACGACTGACGTCGAGGGCCCTCGTCCGGCATTCCTTGGGAGGACCGTCCGCCGGGCTCGAGGGACGTCCTGTGGCGCTCGAGCCGCAACCCGATCATCGCCCGCGACCAGATCCCACGCGCGAACAGCATCTTCAACTCGGCCGTCGTGCCGTTCGGCGACGGATTCGCGGGCGTCTTCCGCGTCGACGACACCGAGCGCGCCATGAACATCCACGCCGGGACGGAGCGCAGACGGCGTCGAGTGGGAGATCGACCACGAGCCGATCTTGTTCGTGCCCACCGACACCCGTGTCCGGCGAGATCCAGGAGGATTCCTCTACGCCTACGACCCGCGAGTCACCTGGCTCGAGGATCGCTACTACGTCACGTGGTGCAACGGATACCACGGGCCCGACCATCGGGCTCGGCTACACGCACGACTTCGAGACCTTCCACCAGCTCGAGAATGCGTTCCTCCCGTTCAACCGAAACGGCGTTCTCTTCCCTCGCAGGATCCGCGGCAGCTACGCGATGCTCAGCCGACCGAGCGACGGCGGCCACACGCCCTTCGGCGAGATCTTCTATTCGGAGAGCCCCGATCTCGTCCATTGGGGCAGGCACCGACACGTCATGGCGCCCGTGCCGCTTACGTGGCAGTCGACAAAGATCGGCGCCGGCCCGACACCGATAGAGACGGACGAAGGCTGGCTCGTCCTCTACCACGGCGTGCTCACCTCGTGCAACGGCTTCGTGTACTCGATGGGCGCCGCCCTTCTCGACCTCGACGAGCCGTGGAAGGTGCTCGCCCGCAGCCGCGACTACTTGCTCTCTCCGCAGGTGCTCTACGAACAAGTCGGTGACGTCCCGAACGTCGTGTTCCCGTGCGCGGCGCTCGTCGATCACGGATCCGACCGCATGTCGATCTACTACGGCGCAGCCGACACCGTCGTATGTCTCGCCCACGGATACGTGTCCGAGATCCTCGAGTTCGTGCGCGCTCCGTGATCTGTTTGCCGACCCCGACATGACGTCACCGGGACATACGACCTCGGCTCCGTTCCCGCTCTCGTTCATGACCGCGAACTACGTGGCCAGGGAGCTCGGGTATGGCGCAGCCACCGAATGGGGCCCGTTCGATGCCGCAACCAACGCCGCGTTCGAGCCACTCGAGACCTTCGCGCCACGCTTCGACGACCTTCTCGCGAGGATCACTGCGGTCGGGTTCGACACGATCGATCTCTGGTTCGGCCATCTCAACTGGCGCTGGGCCACACCCGACCACCTGGCATCCGCACGCGCGGCTCTTGCTCGTCGCAACGTTCGCATCGTCAGCCTCGCCGGCAGCGTCGGTACGACGACAGACGAACTCACCGCCGCGTGCCGTCTCGCGAACGACCTCGACGTCGACCTGATCGCAGGCGTCGGCGAGGTCGTGCACCGCAATCGCGAAGGGGCGGTCGCGGTGCTGCGAGAACATGGCGTGCGCTTCGCGCTCGAGAACCATCCCGAGCGGACGCCGAGCGAGGTGCTGGCGGCGATCGGCGAGTCCGATGTGCTGGGTGCCGCCGTCGACACCGGCTGGTGGGCGACTCAGGGATACGACCCGGCCGCCGCAATCGGCGAGCTCGCACATCGACTCTTCCATGTGCACCTGAAGGACGTCGAGGCACCCGGAACGCACGTCACATGCATGCACGGAGACGGCTGTGCCGACATCGCACGCTGCATCGAGAAGCTGCTCGCCATCGGCTATCCGGGCCCGGTGAGCATCGAGCACCATTCGTTCGATCGCGACCCTACGGACGAGTGCGGGCGGATGCTCGCCCTCGTCCGCGAACGGCTCACCCCGACGCGAGCGGCAGGCCATGCCTGAGCACGAGCTGCGCGTCGCCGTGGTGGGTTGCGGCAACATCTCCGGCGCGTACGGCGAGACGATGAGCGCATATTCGTCGGTTCGGATCGCCGGTGCCACGGACGTCGACCGCTCGCAGAGCGCCGCATTCGTCAACCGGTTCGGTGGGCTCGACTATCCGTCACTCGACGACGTGCTCGCCGATCCGGAGGTCGACGCGATCGTCAACCTCACGTTTCCGTCCGTCCATGCGGAGGTAACGACCGCGGCCCTCGAGGCCGGAAAGCACGTCCACAGCGAGAAGCCGCTGGCCGAGAGCTACGCAGCCGCACGGACGCTTGTCGACCTCGCCGCCGACCGGGGACTGCGCCTTTCGTGCGCGCCGATCACGTTCCTGGGCGATGCCCAGGAGACCGTGTGGCGACTTGTCGACTCGGGCGCCATCGGCCCGGTCCGCGTCGCATATGCCGAGGTGAACTGGAGTCGGATCGAGAGCTGGCACCCTCGCCCGCAACCCTTTTACCGGATCGGGCCGTTCGCGGACGTCGGGGTATACCCACTTACGATCCTCACGGCCATGTTCGGTCCGGCGCGGCGCGTCACCGCCTTCGGGGTGATTCTCTACCCCGATCGCACGACGACCGCGGGCGAGCGCTTTTCGCCCGAGGCCCCGGACTTCGGCGTCGCGGTCGTCGAGCTCGAGAGCGGAACCGTCGTGCGACTGACCGCAAACTTCTACGTCGGGCGCCACAGCAAGCAAAGCGGAATCGAGCTCCACGGCGATGCGGGATCGATTTTCCTGTCGAGCTGGCAGGAGTTCGATGCCGTGGTGGAGCTCGCTCGCTTCGGTGGGGCATACGAGGCGATCCCCGTGGCAAACGCCTTCCCAGGAACCGACTGGGGGCGCGCGCTCGGCGAGCTGAGCGACGCGATCGCGTGCGGACGGCCGCATCGCGCTACGGGCGCACAGGGCGCGCACATCGTCGAGATCCTCGATGCAATCGGGAGGTCGGCCGCCGAAGGTCGCGCCGTCGAGATCACGTCATCGTTCTCTCCACCCAGCCTTTTCAGCTAACCGGGGCCCGCAGGAAAAGTCCCTGCTGCTCGAAAGGTGCCCGCCAGCTGCGCGCCAATCCGCAAGCGAACGGGCAAAACCCGAGCGAACAGAGACCACTTCGCCGTGGCAAAGCTTCTGATCTCGGATAAGAAACCCGCCAGGACGCAACAGCCTGTCATTCGAGCCGCGGATAGACTGCTGAAATATCCCGATTTGCAGGGACTTCTATGCGCCCGGGAGGATTCGAACCTCCGACCCGCGGATTAGAAGTCCGCCGATCTGTTTACGAAAATGCCGGTTCAGCGGCTTGTTCAAGCCAAAATCTTGGCGGCGTACGCGGGGCTTTGTTACCTGACGATTCTGTGCAATGGTTGCCTATTCAGCAACCGCATCGCGAACGTTCGGAGGTAGGCCCGACGGTTGGATAGACCAGATGTACAAGAACTGGAATCAGGGAACACTGGTCGCGTCGCACCCTTGAGGACGTCGATCGCAACGGACATTGCCTTCCTCTTTCATCGAGATCTGGTCTCACGCTGAAGCAGCCCCGCGCAGGGCTGGTCGGGCATCGTTAACTGACGACCTTGATGTTGAAGTAGCCCCTCTGCAGCGAGCCCCACAGCCGAAGCCACAGCGCCAGGTACAACTCGGTGGCGCGCGCTGCCGTGATGTCGCCGAGGTCGACGATTCGCTCGGGGGGCGGCTCGGCTTCATGCTCATTCGCGCCACCGCCGGCGCCAGTCGCCTCGCCGCGAAGACGCTCGAGCCACTCGGGATCGACGCCCGTCACTACGGCGTGCTCGCGCTGATCGCCGAGCTCGGGCCGCTGTCGAAGCAGGCGGTCGCCGAGCTGCTCCACGTCGACCGCTCAACCATGGTCGCGCTCGTGGACGAGCTCGAAGAGCGCAGGCTCGCTCGGCGTCGCCGCGACCCCGCCGACCGCCGCGCGTACGCGATCGAGGCGACCCCGTTGGGCCTGACGACGCAGCGGCGGGCGGTCAAGCTCCTCGACGAGTGCGAGCGCCACTACCTCACGCCGCTCACAGGTGACGAGCAGCGGCAATTCTACGAGCTGCTCGCGCGACTCGTAGAGCAGAACCCGCGGACGAACGCCGCTAACGCCCGCGGCGTCGGTCAGTCCGAGCGCGACTGACCTCCGAGGCCCGCGAAGATCAACGCCCAGACGCGCTCGTAGGCGGCATCGATTCCGGGATCGGTCCACTCGGGTGAACCAGCGCGCTCTCGCAAACGGAGAAGTAACGGACTGGCGCGGCGGAGAAGGCTGTACCTTGCGCAAGGCCAAAAAGGTTGCTCACGTTGGAGTCCTCGACCCATCATCTCGACCGCCTTCGGGTGCTCGTCGACGCCGGCATCGCGCTGAGCTCGGAGCTCTCGCTCGACGCGCTCCTGCAGCGGATCGTCGAGACCGCGGCGCGAGCTCACCGGCGCCCGGTACGCGGCGCTCGGCGTGATCGACCAGGCCGGGCAAGCGCTCGAGCGGTTCCTGACGACCGGCATCGACGCCGAGACGCACGCGGCGATCGGCGAGCTTCCGCGCGGCCGCGGCATCCTCGGCGTCCTCATCCGCGAGGCGCGACCGCTGCGCCTGCACGACCTCGCCGACGACCCGCGCTCGGTCGGCTTCCCGCGCCACCACCCGCCGATGAGGACGCTTCCTCGGCGTGCCGATCCTCCTGCGCGGCGTCGCCTACGGGAACCTCTACCTGACCGAGAAGGAGGGCGGCGAGGACTTCACCGAGGAGGACGAGGAGCTCGACGCAGCTGCTCGCGGCGCAGGCGGCGGTCGCGATCGAGAACGCGCGCCTGTACGAGTCGTCGACCCGCTGGCTGCGCCAGCTCGAGTCGCTGAACGAGATCGGCGAACGCGCTCGCCTCGGAGCTCGAGCTCGAGCCGCTCCTCGCGCTCATCGCCGGCCGCCTGCGGGAGCTCGTCGACGCGCGGCTCGTGCTGATCGCGCTGCCGGACGGCGACGGCGCTTCGGGTCGCGGCCGCGCGAGGGCGAGGGCGACCTACGGCGTCGTCGGCATGCAGTCTCGAGTTCGCAGGCTCGAAGGCGGGCCGCGTGCTCGAGCGCGGCCGCAGCGAGCGGGTCGACTCGGTGCTCGAGGACCCGGAGATCGACCAGCAGGCGGCGCGGCGGCTCGGCGTCCACTCGGCTCTGTTCGTCCCGCTCGTCGCGCGCGATGGCGGCCGATCGGCGTCGTGATCGCGCACGACAAGCCGGGCCCGAGCCCGCGCTTCACGCGACGACGATCTGCGGCTCGCGAGACGCTCGCGGCCCGCGCGGCGACCGCGGTCGACCTCTCCGCAGCGAGTCAGCCGCGACGTCGCTCGGCCGCGTCGTCGAGGCGCAGGAGCTCGAGCGCGACGCGGCTCGCGCGCGAGCTGCACGACGAGACGGGCCAGGCGCTGACCTCGATCCTGCTCGGGCTGAAGCCGCTCGAGCAGACGGTCGCGGACGACGAGGCGCGCGCCGCCGTCGCGGCGCTGCGCGAGCTCGTCGTCTCGACGCTGCAGGACGTGCGCCGGCTCGCGGTCGAGCTGCGCCCGTCGGCGCTCGACGACTTCGGGCTCGTCCCCGCGCTCGAGCGGCTCGTCGAGCACGTTCCGCGAGCAGACCGGGATCTGCGGTCGACCTCGAGGCGCAGCTCGGCGAGGAGCGGCTGCCGCGCGAGGTCGAGACGGCGCTCTACCGGATCGTCCAGGAGGCGCTCACGAACGTCGTCAAGCACGCCGGGGCGAGCCGCGTCAGCATCCTGCTCACCCAGCAGGGACGGCGTCGGTGGCGGCGGTCGTCGAGGACGACGGCTCGGGCTTCGACCCGGCGGCGGTCGCGCGACGGACGGGCTCGGTCTCGTCGGCATGCGCGAGCGGGTCGGCGCTCGTCGGCGGCCGGCTGCGGGTCGAGTCGGCGCCGGGCGCCGGGACGACGCTCGTCGCCGAGGTTCCGCTCCGGTGAGCATCCGCGTGCTCGTCGTCGACGACCACGCCGTCGTCCGCGCGGGCCTCCGGCGCGTGCTCGACGCGGAGCCGACATCGAGACCGTCGGCGAGGCGGCCGAACGCCGAGCGCGCGGTCTTCGAGGCGCTGGAGCACAAGCCGGACGTCGTGCTCATGGACGTCGTCATGCCGGGCAAGAGCGGGATCGAGGTCATGCCCGCCGTGCTCGCAGGCCGCACCCGAGGCGAAGGTGCTCGTGCTCTCGATGCAGGACGACCCGCGCTACGTGCGCGAGGCGTTCGAGGCCGGCGCGAGCGGCTACGTGCTCAAGGAGGCGGCGGACACCGAGGTCGTCGGCGCCGTCCGCGCCGTCGCCGCCGGCGAGCGCTACGTCCACCCGGCGCTCGGCGCGCGGCTCGTCCAGGCCGAGGCCGAGGAGCGGCGGCGGGCGGAGGAGGATCCGCTCTCAGACCGCGAGCGCGAGGTGCTGCGCCTGCTCGCGCTCGGCCACACGAACCAGGAGATCGCGAAGATGCTCTACATCTCGGTGCGCACGGCCGAGACGCACCGGGCGCACATCATGCAGAAGCTCCGGCTCTCCAGCCGGGCCGAGCTCGTCCGCTACGCGCTCGCCGAGGGGCTCCTGGAAGGTTGACCTTGGCTAGCCGCGTTCGAGCGCGGTGACCGTGCCGCGGAAGTAGCTCAACGCCCGGCGGGAACGCCCCGCACACCTCCGCTCGCGCCGGGAATCCGGACACCGTCGCAGCTAGACGCCGACCGCGACGCCGTAGATCGACCCGCCGAGCGCGTTCACAGCGATGAAGAGCTCGATCACGATCAGCGGTAGCGCCGACCGCCCTGGGAAGGACAGGCTGTGGCAGCGCGCTCATCCTGGAAAGCTCCACCGCTGCGTGCTCAGCTCACTACCGCGGCCGGCCCCTCCACGCGCGCCCGCGCCCGCCGAAAGACGAGCACGGGCCGCCGCGCCTCGTGCAGCACTCCCTGTGAGACGCTGCCGAGCAGCGCGCTCGCAACCGCACCGTGCCCGCGCGAGCCGACGACGATCAGGTCGGCGTCGATCGAGTCCGCGTAGGCGACGATCTCGTCGATCGGGTTGCCGCGTCAGCAGCTCGGTCCGCACGCTGACGCCTCCCTCCGAGGCGAGCGTCGAGGCCTCCTCGAGTGCGACCCGATCGTGGGCGCTCGGCGTGTGCGGCAGCGCACCCATCATGCCGAATCCCGACGTTGGGACGGCGTCGACGGTGGGCACGACGTGGACGACCACGGTCTCGGCACTCTGCTCGGCTGCGAGCTCGAGACCAAACACCACCGCCTCGTGGGCCGAAGGCGAGCCGTCGGTGGCGATCAGGATCTTCTTCATGGTGTCCTCCTTCGGATCGGTCGATACGTCCCGATCATGCGGTGCACGGACGGCAGCGCCATCCGGCCGTTCGCCGATCCGAGCGCGGAGAACTACGGACTGGCCGTGCCGGCGGGATGGCGACGCCTACGCGGCGATCGCGATGCGCGGCCGGTAGATGTATCCTCGGGTCGCCGCCGCGCGAGTCCGAACGCGTCAGCGATCGCGGCGAGAGCGGGCTAGTTGTGGGAGGGGCCGCAGGTCCCAGCTACCAGGTCTTCGCCCGTGCTTGCCGCTCGGGCGCCCGCACGCGGACGCGCGCGTCGACGACGACGCAGCCGTCGGGGTGCGCGATCACCGGGTTCAGGTCTAGCTCGGCGACTGCAGGCAGCTCTTCACCGAGACGCGAGAGCCGGAGCACGAGATCGGTGAGCGCCGCGGCGTCGGCAGCCGGAGCGCCACGGAAGCCGGCGACAAGGCGGCCTGCCTTACCGCTGGTGACGAGCTCTTCAGCGTCCGCGTCCGTAAGCGGCGCGATCCGGAACGCGGCTTCGCCGATCAGCTCCGCGAGCACGCCGCCGGGCCCGAACCCGACCAGTGGCCCGAAGACGGGATCCTGCACGATGCCGGCGAGGAGCTCGGCACCGTCGAGGACCATCGGCTGGACGACCACCGTACCGCCGATCCGCTCTGCCGCCTCGCGGACGGCTGCCTCGCCGCGCGAGGTCGAGCGCAACGCCGCCCAGCTCCGTCTTGTGCGCACCAGCGACCGCAGACTTGACGACGACTGGAAAGCCGAGCGCGGCTGCTGCGGCGACTGCATCCTCCGGCGTTGCAGCAACGCGTTCAGCGACCAGCGGCAAGCCGTAGGCGAGGAGGAGCTCACGGGTCTTCAGCGGGGCCGAGCCACACGTCGTCGCCCGCCGCGAGCGCCAGCGTCGACGACACGCTTCCCCGCCTCGCGGTCGATCCCGTCGAGCTCGGGCACCGTCCCGTGCGGCCGGCGCAACCATTCGGCGCGCTCAGCCGCGCGGCCGAGTGCTCGCGCAGCCGACTCTGGGTAGGAGAACGCGGCCACGCGCCCGTCTGCGCGGCGGAGCGCTGCCGGGATCCCCGCAGCGGACATGACAACAGCGAGGATCGGCTTCGGCTCCGGGGCTGCGCGGGCGGAACGTTCGAGCGCCTCGGCCACCTGCTCGGCCGTCGCGGTAACGGTCGGGACGAAGAGGACGACGACCGCGTCGACTTGCGGGTCTGCGAGCAGAACGGGAAGCGCCTCGGCGTACGTCGCAGCCGTGGCTCCCCCGAGCATGTCGACTGGGTTCGTGTGGCTTGCCTCCGGCGAGAGGAGCTCAGCGAGCCGGGTGCGGGTGTCGCCTGCCAGCTCCGGCAGCTCGAGTCCTGCCGCCTCGCACGCGTCGGCGCAGAGGATCCCGAGCCCGCCCGCGTTCGTGAGCAAAGCGACCCGGCGACCTTTCGGCTCGGGCTGGCTCGACAGGAGCGCGGCGACGTCGATCAGCTCCTCGAGCGAGGAGGCTCGGATCACGCCGGCCTGGTGGAAGAGCGCATCGACCGCGGCCTCCGAGCCCGCGAGCGCTGCTGTGTGCGAGCTCGCCGCCCGCTGGCCGCTCGCCGTCGTCCCGCTCTTCAACGCCAGAATCGGCTTCCGCCGCGCCACGCGGCGCGCCAGTCGCCCGAACCTGCGCGGGTTCCCGAACGACTCCACATAGAGGAGGATCAGAGTGGTCGCCTCGTCGTCCTCCCACCACTCGAGGAGGTCGTTCGAGGAGACGTCGGCCTTGTTGCCGATCGAGACGAAGGCGGAGAGGCCGAGCCCGCGAGCCTCCGCAGCCTCCAGGAGCGCGAGTCCGAGCGCACCGCTCTGCGAGGAGAAGCCGATGCTGCCGCTCGGCGCCGAGCGGGCGGCGAACGTGGCGTTCAAGCTGGGAGCCGCGGACGCGATGCCGAGGCAGTTCGGTCCGATCAGACGCGCGCCGTGAGCCCGGACCAGCGCAAGCAACTGCTCCTGGAGCTCCGCCCCCTTGCTTCCGATCTCGGCGAAGCCGGCCGAGATGACGATGAGCGCACGCACGCCCGAGCGCAGCGCCTGCTCGGCGGCCTCGAGGACGGCTCCAGCGGGGAGCGAGATCACGGCCAGGTCCACGAGCTCCGGGATCTCCTCGATGGAGGCGTACGCGCGCACGCCGGCAACAGGAACACCATCCCGGTTCACCGGGTACACCGCACCTACGAAGTCGCCGGCAAGGATGTTCCGGAAGAGCTCGCCACCGATCGAGCCGCGACGTCGAGACGCGCCGATCACGGCCACGCTGCGCGGCTCGAAGAACGGTCGCAGCGATGCGGCCACCGCCGTGTGGTCGCGCTCCTCGACGTGCTCGCGGTAGGTCTCGGTCGCCGCGATCGGGAACTGCACCTCGATCTCGCCGCCCTCGAGCTCCCGCGTCAGCTCGAAGCCGGCGGCCTCGAAGACGCCGAGCATGTTCCGGTTGTCGGGGAGCACTTCGGCCAGGAAGCGCTCGATTCCGACTGAGGCCGCACGCTCGGCGAGCTGTTCGAGGAGGCGGGTGCCGATGCCGCGGCCCTGGTTCTCGTCGGCGACGGCGAACGCCGCTTCGGCGAGGGTCGGGTCGCGCAGCCGGACGTAGTTGGCCACGGCGACCACTCGCTCGCCGCCTTCTTCGGCCAGCGCTCCCATCAGCACGCCCCGCTCGTCCCAGTCGGGTTCGAGCAGCGGCTCCACGAGCTGCGGCCCCAGCAAAGGAAAGCCGTGGAAGCGCAGATACAGGCTCCGCTCGGAGAGACTCCCGAAGAAGGCGAGCAGGCGATCGGCGTCATCCTGCCGCGGCGTGCGAAGCCGAAGCGTGCTGCCGTCTCGAAGGATGACGTCGCGGCTCTCGTCTGTCTGCGTCACGGTGTCCATCGTGTCAGCCCGGAAGCAGAAGGCGGCACCTTGGTGCCGCCTCCTGCAGCAATCGAGCAGCTCGCGAGTTACGGCCGGAGGACGACACGCGCCTGCACGTCGCCTCGCTCGACCTCCTCGATCGCGTCGTTGACTTGCTCGAGGGGCCGCTCCTCGTAGATCACGTGCGTCTTCCCGGCGGCATGGAGCTCGAACACCTCGCGGAGGTCGAGCCGCGTACCGACGATCGAGCCGACGATCGTGATCCCGTTGAGCACCGTCTCGAAGATCGGCAGCTCGATGTGGTTCTCCGCCGGCAGCCCGACGAACACGAGCGTGCCGCCTCGCCGCAGCGAGCGGTAGGCCTGCTCGAACGGCTTAGGCGCTGCGGCCAGCGCGATCGCCGCGTCGGCGCCGCCGAGCCGCTGGATCTCCGCGGCCGGATCGGTCGTCGCAGCGTTGACCGTGAACTCGGCGCCGAGCTCCCGCGCGAGCTGCGAGCTTGTCGTCGTGGATGTCGACCGCAACGACTCTCGCTCCCGCGATCCGCGCGTACTGGAGGGCCAGATGCCCGAGCCCGCCGATGCCGAATACGGCGACGAGGTCGGACGGCTTCGCACCGGAGAGCTTGACCGCCTTGTAGGTCGTGACGCCGGCGCACGTGAGCGGCGCTGCCTCGACCGGGTCGATTCCCTCCGGCACCCTGACGACGTAGCGGGCGTTCGCCAGCACGTATTCGGCGAACCCTCCGTCGACCGAGTAGCCGGTGTTGCGCTGCTCGTGGCAGAGCGTCTCCCACCCGGACACGCAGTAGTCACAGATGCCGCACGCGTAGCCGAGCCACGGGATGGCGACCCGGTCGCCGACCGTGACCTCGGTGACGCCGGGCCCCGCGCTCTCGACGATGCCGACGCCCTCGTGGCCCGGGATGAACGGCGGCGCCGGCTTGACCGGCCAGTCGCCGTGGGCCGCGTGGATGTCCGTGTGGCAGAGGCCGGACGCCTCGATGCGGACGACGATCTCTCCCGCCCCGGCGCTCGGCTTGGTCACCTGCTCGATCGTGAGCGGCTTGTCGAACGACTGCACGACGGCGGCCTTCATGGTCGTCGTCCCGATCGCTACCGGTGCTTCCTTCAGCAGCGTGTTGCTCATCGGATCTCCTTTCTATCGGCTGCACCCATCGTTGCCACGCGACCCGCCGTCGCCATCGGTGCTCACGCTGATCCTCGAAGCGCGGAAACTACGGAGCGATACGGGGCGAACCGTCGTGGCGCTTCAGTGGGTCGCCGTTCCCTTCGGGTTGCCCGACCTTGAGCAGGCCGACCTGGCCGAGGTCGACGTGTGCGAAGGCGTGCGAGACGAAGGGGTAGAGACCCGGCTCGTCGATCTTCACGTCGAAGACGGCGCCGCCGCCCGCGGGGACGCCGACGGTCTGGACGCCCTGCTGGAACTGCGTCATGTCGCCGTTGACCCAGGCGCGGTCGAAGATCGTGCCGACGACGTGGAAGTTGGTGTCGAGCGTCGGGCCCGCCGCGACGACCCAGAAGCGCACCGTCTCGCCCGGCTTCGCGGTCAGCGGGTGCGTGACGTACTGGTTCGCGTAGCCGTTGAACGTCGCCCAGTCGGGCTGCATCGCGCGGGCCTTGGCCATGTCGAGCGACGCCGGCTCGCTAGACGCCGTCGCCGTTCAGGTACCACTCGCTCGCGACGAGGACGTACTCGTGTCTGCCTTCGGCAGCGGCGTCGCCGGATCGACGATGATCGCGCCGTACATCCCGTTCGCGATGTGCGCGAGCACGGGCTTCGTGCCGCAGTGGTACATGTAGACGCCCGGGTCGTTTGCCGTGAAGCGGAACGTGAACGACTCGCCCGGTGCGACGTCCTTGAAGGCGACGTTCGGGGCGATACGGGCGGCATGGAAGTCGATCGAGTGCGGGATCGCGCCGCCGTTCGTCAGCGTCATCTCGACCGTCTGACCCTCGCGGACGTGGACGATCGGCCCCGGCGCGCCGTGGCCGTCGAACGCCCAGGTGTTGTACTTCACGCCCGGCGCGACCTCGACGACCATGTCCTTGAGCGTCATCTGCACCTTGACGAGGTCGCCTGCAGGTACGGCGGGAAGCGCGGCGTCGGTCGCGACGTGTGCCATCGCGAGCTCTTCCGCGTTCTCGCCGGTCTTGCCGGCAAAGCTCTGGAGCGGCAGGCTGACCGCGCCGCGTGTCTGCGGCTGAGTGCGAGCTGTGGTCGATCGTTGCGGACGCCGCGTTCACCTCGTCTCGAGCCTCGTCGGCCGCCTGCATCAGCACGACGGCAACGATGGCAAGGACGCCGACCGCTATCCCGAGGAACAAGGCGACGATCTTTACCAGCGCGCCTGACCCCTTCTGGGCGCGCTGGTTGATAGCGCGCAGGTGTTGATGCCTGGTAACTGGCCATAGTCACTCCTCCTCGAACGTCTCGTAGTGCGCATGTCGCACGGTATGAGCGAACGAGCACGACGGCATCCGGGCGAGCCACCGACCCTGCGTGCGGGTTTCCCGCAGATCAGAGCACGGTCAGCTGGAAGGCGATCATCGCGCCCGCGGACAGCACGACGGTGGTGACGACCGCCGCCGGCTGGGCCTCGCGGAACGCCTCTGGCAAGAGCTCGCGCGCAACGAGCCAGAGCATCGCGCCGGCCGCGAAGCCGAGGCCGACGGGTAGGAACGGCTCGAAGGTCTCGACGAAGAGGTATGCAGGCACCGCCATCAGCGGTTGCGGGAGGCTCGAGAACACGCTCCAACCGGCCGCTCTCGACACCGAGGTGCCGCGCGGGACGAGCACGAGGCTGATCGCAAGCCCCTCGGGGATGTTGTGCACCGCGATCGCGATCGCGATGACGACTCCGAGCGCCTCGCCCGCGCCGAACGCGACACCCACGCCGACACCCTCGGTGAACGAGTGCACCGTCATGACGCCGACGATCAGGAGCGCGCGACGGGCATCGGCACCCTGGAGTGCTCCGAGGTGGACCTGCTTGGTGTCGCGGCTGAGCAAGCGGCTCGTCAGCGCGATGAAGATCGCCCCGGCGATCGCTCCGAGCACCATGCGGTCAGGCCCGTAGTTGGCTCCCTCGTATGCCAGCCCCACGCTCGCGCCGATCATGAAGCCCGAGGCGAGCGCGTTCGCGAGCCCGAGCCACAGCCGCCCCGGCCTGCGCACGAGCAGAAAGGGGAGCGCTCCCAGTCCTGTCGCGAGGGCAGTGACGAGCGCGGCGACGAAGACGAAGAGCGCGCTCATGGATCGAGAGTCTTATCCCGGACGCTCCGGTCCGGTGCACGGAAGCTGCCCGTGTGCCAGCGGTCTCAGTCGAGGAGAGGCGGCTTTCGCCGCCTCTCCTTCGTGCTCCGGGAGGTCGGAGCTCTGCTCGATCCGGGATCTCCCGCGTTCCCGGGCCAGCCTCGTGGCTCCCGCGCTTACGTGCCGAGCGCCTCCTTCCTCGGGACGTATCGGCCGAAGACCGCAAACGCGAGGATGACGAGGCCGATTCCCGTCAGGATCAGCGCCACCCCGACGACGATGCCGAAGATCGAGATCTGCTCGGCCATGTATGACACGTTCAGCGCGGTCGCGAGGGCCGTCTCCGTGACCCAGGTATTCCTGGCCCCGTTCGAGATCGGATTGCCGCTCTCGTCCTTCGCGGCGGCAGCTTCGTCGCTCGTGCCCGCTGGATCATCGGGCGTCGCTGCCGACTGAAAGCGCCCCATCTGCGCATAGCTCAGGCCGCCGAGGCCTCGAGCGCGTGGATCGCGCATGTACTGCGCGAAGCAGCGTGCCTCGCCACCGGTGTCGATGGTCTCGTCGACGACATCGCAGGTTGGAAGCTTGATGGTCGCCGGAAGCCCCGCCTCGCTCGCCGCCGTCTGAATCTCGGCGGGCGCCATGTCCGATCCGCCGACGATGTACTCCTTGCTGAGTTCGTTGCCGACTGTCTGGTACCCGTTGATCCCCATGTAGAGGGCGACCGCGCCGAACACGATCAGCACCGCGCCCGAGATGAACCCGCCGATCTCCCAAACTCTTCTGCCCTTCATCGCTCTACCTCCCGGATCGATTTCTGCGTGCTCTGGGGAGCAGCCTCGACGACCGAGCGGTCCGGGCCATCGGGAGAAGCGCACCGACGTGGTGCGGAGAACTACGGAACCGCAATGTGTCCTTCGGGCGATCCAGGCTCAGAGTCCGAGCCCGATTCCCGTGCCGAACGGCGCCCCGGAGCGAACGACATCACGCATGCCGATCAACCCGACTGGCCGTTCGCCCTCGACGACCGGCAGGTGGTTGATCCCGTACTCGCGCATGAGCGTCGCGGCCGCGGAGAGCGTCGTGCCCAACGAGATCGTGACCGGCTCGGCGGTCATCCACTGCCGCACCCGCGCCTCGCTCGGGTGCGCCCTTGCCGCGGATGCCCGCAGGAGGTCGGCTCTCGTCAGGATGCCGATAAGGCGCCCGTACTCGGCGACGGCGGCCGCGGCGCCGTCCTGCTCGAGCAGCCTCTCGGCGACCTCCCCAAGGGTGTCCTCCGGAGCGACGACGAGCGGATTCGGTGACATGAAGTCGTCGACCCTCTCGCCCTCGCGCGCCGTCGTCGTGACTCGAGCCGCAGCTCGATCTGCGCGGCCTCCGGATCGAGCTCGATCTCGACCGGCAGAGTTCCGGGCGAGTCGGCCGGGACCTCGGGCGGTGCCTCGATCTCAGCGATCGAGGCGAGGAACGGGGCGAGGTAGCGACCGACGATCTTCGCCGGAGGCCACCAGAGAGGCTCTGGCCCTGCCATTGGCTCTTGCTCCGGATCTCCTGTCACCTCGCGGCGAAGGTAGCGGGGCTCGCCTCCCGTGAGCAGTAGTCCTCGGAGAACGGGGCGGAACCGCTGCGGCGTGACATCGGCTCCCGCCGCGGCGGCGATCGCCTCGGCGGCCACGTCGGCCTGCTGCGTGGCGATACCTCCCTGCTTGACGGTGAAGCTCGTGATGTCCCCCGCGGCGAAGATGTCCTCGAGGCCGTGGACCCGGCAATGCGCGTCGACGGATACGAAGCCGTGCACGGTCTGAGGCAGCCCGTCGATGGGTGCTCCGATAAGGCGTGGGAGTGCGACGACGCGCTCGGCCGGAATGCTGCCCTGCGGGATCAGCCGGAGCTCACCGTCTGCGACCTCTCCCACGTATGCTCCGGCCCGAACGGAGACCCCGCGCTCGGCGAGGAGCTTTCGCACAGCCTTGCTCGCGGGCGGCCCGAACAGCTGCAGCGGCTCGTACTCGGGGGTTACCACCGTCAACGCGACCTTCCGGGTCCCACGCGCTTCCAGGTGCGCGGCTGTCAGAAGAGCGAGCTCGTATGCGGGTAGCGACCAGACCGCGCCCCACGGGATCGCGAACGCGACCGAGCGGACGCCTCCACCTGCGATCTCCTC
This sequence comes from uncultured Thermoleophilia bacterium, assembly GCA_963827525.1. Classification (GTDB taxonomy): domain Bacteria; phylum Actinomycetota; class Thermoleophilia; order Gaiellales; family Gaiellaceae; genus GMQP-bins7. The sequence continues at coordinate 52,028 of CAWHBH010000043.1, read as the reverse complement.
CAGCAGGTGCTCGATCATTTCGATGTCCGCGGGGCCGCGGAAGGTGAGCGCGCCGGGTATCGCCGGAATCGCCACCGCTCCACAGGCGATGAGGAGCACGTCGTACTCGATCTGGGTGTTCTTGGAGGTGTGCGCGATATGGCGCCAGGCGTCGACGCCGGTGAGAGCACCTGGCGTGAGGCCGGCGCCGATGTCGCGAGCGAGGCCGTCGAGCTCGAGGCGCAGGACCTCGCCGAGCTTGAAGGGCGCCGCGACCGCCAGCGGGCGGTACCAGAAGTGCGGCTCGGGGGCGAGGAGCTCGACGCTCACGCGATCCTCGGCAAGGTCCCGGAGCGCGAGCGCGGCCTCGAGCGCCGCGACGCCTCCGCCCGCGATCAGAACGCGCGTTGGAACGCCTCTTTTCATGACGCTCTCCTTCGTTCGACGCACCGAGCGTCGCATCCGGGCGCGGTCCCGACATCAGGGGTCGCCGCTGACAGGTTTCGGACTACTACGGATCGGGGCAGCGAACGGTCTTGTGCCCGAAAGACGCGCGACACTTCGCCCGTTGTCGGCGACGCTGCGCGCCGACGTTCGGCCTATCGACCCGCGCCGTCGCGAGCCGCTGTTCGGGGCCGAGCGCCTCGAGCTGCTCGTGCATACCGCGGCCGAGCTGCGCGAGCTCATCGGCGGCCGCCGGGTGGTGAACATCAACTCGACTGCAACCGGAGGCGGTGTGGCCGAGATGCTGGCGACGCTCATCGGCTACGTCCGCGGTGCGGGTATCGAACCGAGCCGGCGCGGTCCTCGCGTCCGTACTTCTCCGCAGGCGAAGAGACAGGCCCGGACGAGGCCTAGGATTCAGGAAGACGTCGCCGTGTCCGAGGGAGCGCCGACCGCAGCCTCTGACGCTCGTGGGCGCAGATAGACGAACCAGTAGACCGCGCCGACCATCACCGCACCGCCCACGATGTTCCCGATCGTCACAGGGAGCAGGTTGTCGGCGAAGAAGCTCTGCCAGGTAAGGCCGGAGAGATCAGGTACAGGATCGAGGCTCGCTACGAACGCGTCGTCGGTCTTGATCAAGAGCCCGATCGAGATGAAGTACATGTTCGCGACCGAGTGCTCGAAGCCGGCGGCGACGAAGGCCGCAATCGGCGGGATGATCGCGAGGATCTTGTCCGTCGTCGTGTGCGCCCCGTAGGTCAGCCAGATGGCGAGACAGACGAGGGCGTTGCAGAGCATCCCGAGCGCGACCGCCTCGACGAAGCCGAGGCTCGTTTTCGCAGACGCGATCGAGAGCGCCGTCTGCCCGACCGCGCCGTCGCCGAACGTGTACTGCTCGGAGAAGTAGAGGAGGAGGGCGGTCCCGATCGCGCCGACGAAGTTCCCGATCCAGACGATCGTCCAGTTGCCGAGCAGCCGAGCCGAGGAGATGCGACGGCTCGCCCACGCCATCACGATCAGGTTGTTGCCGGTGAACAGCTCGGCGCCGGCGACGACGACGAGGATGAGGCCGAGCGAAAACGTCACCCCGGCGAGCAGGCGCACGACTCCGTAGGACAACGCACTCCCGCCAGCCGCGACGGTCGTGGCGAAGATTGCGCCCAGGGCGATGAAGGCGCCGGCGAGCACGGCGAGCACGAACACGTCGAGCCGGGCCATACGCGCTTTCGCGACGCCGACCGTCTCAGCCTTGTGGGCAACATCACCAGGCGGAAGCGCATCGAGCCCGCTGGGCGTGAACGTCGTGTTCATCAGGACTCCTTCCGGTCGACTCGCGTGCTGAGCCCAAGATCGTTCTCCACGATCGCCGCCGCGTCAGCGATCAGCCGGAGCCTTGATGTGGAGAAGTACGGGCGCAGCGCCGGCCCTTCCCGAATTCCAGACAGCATTCGCTCAGGCGGCCGCAGAGGCGCGCAATCTACCCTCGCCCAACGCGAGTTGTTCGCGGCGGGCCACCACGAGTCCCGCGTCCCAGCCGGGGGCACGGCCATTCGCCGGCGGCCTGATTCCCTTGGTCGGCAACCCCGTGGAAGCGAGCAGCCACGAGATCACTGAGTTGGAATTCCACATCTCGCCTGTGCCGAGCTCGTCTCGGCCCCAGACAGGGGTCGGCACGAGCGGGACGAGGTCGAGGAGACGACGCGCCAGGCGTTCGTCGTCGCTCAGGCGCTGCGGACTCTCGACCGCTTCAGCAACGTCGGGGATCACGCCGTTGCGCCAGCGGCGTACTTCGTAGCGGAAGAGCCGGAGGCGACCTACCCACCGCGCTCCGACATGCCCCTGCGCAACGACGCCTCGGGCCGTGGTGGATTCGGCCTGAAGGGGTGCTTGCTCGATAACGAAGCGCCCCTCCGGGACACGAACCTCGAGCGCCGAGTGATAGAGATCGCACGCCGGCCGCCGCTCCAAGCGTGCCACGATCGCCTCGAAGATCCGTCCGTTGAGCCGAACCGAGTGCCCACCAGCACCGAGCGGCAGCCAGTAGAGATCGATGCCACCTTCCATGTCCTCGCCTCCTTCTGCAATCAGTTTGGCGGCCTGGAGCCCTCGCATCGTCCGAAGCAGACCACACGCACCATGCGGAGAACTACCGCTCACGCAGGAGACCGTGCGGGCAGACTCCGCCTATGAGACTGCGCACAGCTGTCATTGCGCTCACCGGGCTCGGCATGCTCTACAGACTGTTCCTACGTGAGCCGATCCTCACCTGGGGAGCGACGCAAGCGGAAGCTGCTGCCAGGCTGCCAGGCGACGAGTTGCTCGAGGAAGCCGACGGGATCGCGACGCGCGCGATAGAAATCGACGCGCCTCCTGCAGCGGTATGGCCTTGGATCGTGCAGATCGGCCCATCGCCGCGCGGCGGTGCGTACACGTACGACTGGATCGAAAACCTACTCGGTCTAAACATGCACAGCGTCGACCATGTCCTGCCCGAGTTTCAGCATCCTCAGGTCGGCGAGACCATCGGCTACGGATCGAATCGAATGCGTGTCGAGCGCGTGGAGCCGGAGCACACGCTCGCGTGGCGCTCCGAGGACGGTAACTGGGTCTGGACGTTCATACTCGAGTCACGCGACGGCTCGACGCGACTGATCAGTCGCAACCGCTTCCGCTTGCCGACCCTCGCTGCCCGTCTCGGCATGGTTCCGATGGAGCCCGCCTCGCTTGTCATGGAGCGGAAGATGCTGCTCGGGATCAAACGGCGGGCCGAGAGGCTGTATCGCCACTGAGCGGCGCCGCCGACGAGCGACTTGTGGTTACGCATGGTGCCTCAGGACATGGTGCTCGTGATGCGCCACCACGCTGCAAGCGCTTGCGCGCAATCGCCGAAATGCCGCGACTCGCAGGGGTTTCGATGCGCCCGGCAGGATTCGAACCTGCGACCCGCGGATTAGAAGTCCGCCGCTCTGTCCACTGAGCTACGGGCGCGCGCTGAGAGGGTAGTTGGCCCGATGGTCAAGCAGCGTCAGCGCGCAGCCAACACCAGAGGTGCACAGGCGACCCCGGTCGCCTCACGTACCGGCCGGCCCGTCGCGTCCTTCATCGCGACCGTCAGCTTGCTCGCGGTCACGGTCACCTGCGAGTAGCTGTACGTGTCGAGCGCGGCGCAGCGCATGCCCATCCCGTTCGGCGGCGAGGGCTTGAAGAAGAGTGCGCCGATCGCCGTTCCCGCGCCGGGCGTGCCGAGGAAGCGGTCGATCTCCTTCGCGAACGTGTTCGTCGCGACGGGCCCTGTGACGACCTCCCAGATACCGGAGCCCTCGGGCTGTGCACCGAGCGTCTTGAATCGCACCTCGTTGACGAGGTTGCCGTGCGTGTCCGTGGTCAGAAAGACGACGTTCTTCACGTTCGTCTGCAGGAAGCGGAGGAGGCGCTCGCGCTCTGCCGCGTACCCCTCCCAGCGGTCGTAGGGAAGCGCGTAGTACTGCTGGATCGGGACCTCGTTGACGATGACCTTCCAGGTCGCCTTCGAGGCCTTGATCGCCTTCGTGAACGTCGCGTATTGGCGCGCGCCGAGCATCGTCCGCGCCGGGTCGTTGATCGCCGCGAGGCAGGCGGGCGGCACCGGGTTGTTCAGACCGGGAGCGAGGCTGGAAAACGCGTCGCGCACCGCCTGGGGTGCCGTGGGCGCGAGGTCGTTCCCGCACGCCTGAGTCGCCTTGCCGCTTCGGAAAGAGCGCTCGTCGAGGAAGAAGAGCTCGAGGTGCTTCCCCCAGCGGAACTTGCGGTAGAGGCCTATCCCGGGGTAGTACGCGACCGGCGAGTAGTCGCGGAACGCCTCGACTCCTGCGGAGTAGATCGCCTGCCCGTGCTCCGGCTTCGAGAAGTCGTTGATGAACTCGTGGTCGTCCCAGTGGCTGTAGAGCCCCGCTGACGCACGCAGCCGTTGCAGAGCGGGAAGAGCCAGTCCGAGCTTGTACTTCTCCCACTTCTCCGCGAGGGTGCGCGCGACCTGCGCGCCGCCGACCTCGCTGTCCGAGTAGATCGTGTCGCCGAGGTTGATGTTGAAGGCGTTCTGCTCGGAAGCCATGCGTGCGTAGACACCGTACGAGTTGTACGCCGGCCTCCCGTTCGAGCCGGCCGTCGCGTCGGCGTCACCCGATATCGCGAACCGGACATCCGCGGCAGCGCGCGCTCGAGGCGCGGTGCTGAAGGTCCCGACGACGCTCTTCGCCGCACCCTGCTCGAACCGAAACCAGTACCGCGTGCCCGGCTTGACGAACACCTTCCGGGTCACAGTCAGGTCGTTCGCAGAACGCGCCTCCGCCGAATACAGCACACCCAGTTTCATCGAGCTCGATGGCGACACGCGAACGGCCAACTTCCCGGCGTGCGGGGCGCGCGTCCAGAGGACCGCCGAGGCAGAGGTGACCTCCCCTGCTGCAACTCCGTACCCGAAGCCGCCGGGCGACGCAGCTTCGCTCGAGCCCGCCGCCACGACGAGAGTCGCGACGAATGCAAGCACGACGAGGCGACGCATCCTGGCTCGACCTTACGCGGCGGTCCGAGGACGGTCAACGTCCTCTCTCCGTTCCTCCACTTCGAGAAAGCGAAAGAACCAGAAGGCGAAAACAACGAAGAAGACGATCGCCTGCTCGACGGCCATGAGCATCCCCGCGAGCTGCTGATCCTCGAGCGGGTCCAGTCCCCACACCCGGTGATGGGCGTCGACGTAGAAGTCGTAGATCGCGTTCGGGACGAGCGCCATGACGAGCCCGATGGGGCTCGCGAGGACGAATGCAGCGAAGACGTAGCCTGCGCGCGCACCTGAGCTCAGACGGTGGGGCTCGTCCTGGAGGACACACCACCACATGGCCACCCCGGTGAGGAGGTAGAGCGCGTGCTCGAGGTGGAGAAGGGTGTGCGGGTTCTCGAGCGCGGCGTCGTACAGCCAGGGCAGGTGCCAGACCATGTAGTTCCCAAGCCAGAGCGGAAGGGCGACCGCGGGGTGAGTTAAGGCTCGGACGAGGCCGCGACGCGTGAGCCGAGCAGCCAGTGCCGGGGGAACGGCGAGGACGAGGAGGAGCGGCGCCCACTCCGCGAGGACGACGTTCTGGAGCAGATGCACCGTGAGGAGGTAGTGCATCGCGAGCGTGTGGATCGGCGTGACGCTGACGGCCAGGAGAAGCACCATCGCGGCGAAGAAGCAGAGGATGCGCCAGCGGGGCGCGGGATAGCGTCGAAGGGCGAGAAAGTAAGCCGCAGAGAGGATCGGGACGACGAGCAGCGCCTCCGGGTTCCACGACCACGCGTACGGATCCACGGCGCTACGCTAACCAGACGCGGGCGTAGCTCAGTTGGTAGAGCGCCAGCCTTCCAAGCTGGATGTCACCGGTTCGAGCCCGGTCGCCCGCTTACCATCCTTCGATCGCCTGCTGGCCGAGGATGCCTCTAGGCGGCCGAGACGCCGGGCGTTAGATTGCTGACCACCCCGACCACGGAGGACTGGACATGGATCAGCCGCTCGGTGTGCGACTCGGAGCAGAAGCGCTCGGCACGTTCCTCTTCTTCTTTCTCGGTTTCAGCGGGATCGCCGTCGTCGTCGACATCGGAGCCGAGGCCATAACCCCGATCGGCGTCGCCGCCGGCTTCGGATTCGGACTTGCTCTCGCGATTACCGCATTCGGGCATCTTTCGGGTGGGCACTTCAACCCGGCCGTGAGCGCCGGCCTCGCGATCGCGGGGCGTTTCCCCTCGCGCGATGTCGTCCCGTACTGGATCGCGCAGCTCGTGGGCGGGTTCGGGGCCGTGCTCGTGATGGCGATCGTCTACTCGAGCGAAGTGACGGACGCGCTGCAGACGCAGCCGGGCAGCGGGATCGACGACTGGGCCGCGCTGGTGCTGGAGATCATCGGCACGGCGTTGTTCGTCATGGTGATCCTCACCGTCGCGACCGACGAGCGTGCCGCCTGGAACGGAGTGATGGCGCCGTTCCTGATCGGGCTCTTCATCTTCACCGCCGTGGTCACCGTAGGACCGGCGTCCGGGGGCTCGTTCAACCCCGCCCGCTCGCTCGATCCGGTTCTCTACAACCAGGAGTGGGGCGATGTCTGGATCTACATCGTCGGCCCGTTTGCAGGAGGCGTTCTCGGCGCTGCGCTCTGGGCGTTCGTGTGCCTCCGGGCAACGCCCACTCCCGATCCGAGACTCGAGACCGCCCGGGAGGACGAGCCCTAAGTCTCTAGCCGCCGCTCGCAGAGAAGTGCTGGTAGTCCTTGACGGACACCCAGCGCCCACCCCAACCCCAGCCGATCGCGTCGAACGCACGCACGAGCGCGCCGCCCTCGTAGGCCATCCCCGGGCGGTGCGGCGAGCGGTCGACGTACGGGATGCTGGCGCGATGTGAGGTACGCCCGCTCGAGACATACGGGTTCTCGATCGGGTTGACGTCGATCGCCCGGCCGAAGGCGTGCTCCGACCAGCGACTCGTTCCCTCGACGTAGCGACAGTTGAACGCCGACGTGTTGTCGGCCTCGATCGAGCGGTAGTCGCTCCCCCCGTACGCGTCGATCGGAACCATCCGGCGAACGAGGAAGTGGGCCGCGTAGAGGCGCCGAAACGCGACGACCATGTCGCGAGCGACGTCCCGGTGAACGATGAGCCGGCCCTTCCGTACCTCGCCGTCGAATCCCCAGTGCGAAAGCGTGAGGAGCCGGAGATCGCGCAGCGGAACAGGGCAACCCGCCCGCCAGGAAACGCCGGTCATCCGTTTCGCCGTCGCCGCGTCGATCCGCGCGATCGTCCCTCGGAACGCTCGATTGACCTAGTGACACGTCGTCACTTGGCGCGAAGGCCGCGGCCGTGCACGCGAATACGAGCGCGGCAGCGAAGCCCGCAGCAAGCGCGGTCGTCGCTGCGGACGCGGCACGTCTCACGAGTCGGGGCGGACAGACTTGAACTGTCGGCCTCCCGCTCCCAAAGCGGGCGCTCTACCAGGCTGAGCTACGCCCCGAGTCGGCACAGTGTAGGTGGATAGCCTGCCGATTCATGGTCGACGCCCCTACGCTGCTGCCCGAGGGGCACCCGGACGACAGGACGAGGCTCGGTTACGCCATGGTGGCGACCGCAGCCACGCTCTTCGCCGTCAACGGCAGCGTCTCGAAGGTCGTCCTCGAATCCGGGCTCTCGTCTCTCGAGCTCGCTCAGATCCGGGCGACCTGCGCGGCTCTGGGCCTTCTGATCTTCCTCGTCGTTTTCGCTCGATCCGTTCTGCGCGTGAGCCGCCGCGAGCTCCTGTTCCTCGCCGCTTTCGGCGTCGTCGGCGTGGCACTCGTCCAGTGGCTCTACTTCGTCGCCATTCACAACCTGCCGGTGGGGGTCGCGCTCCTGATCGAGTTCACGGCACCCCTCTTCGTCGCTCTCTTCGCGCGTTACGTCTACAAGGAGCACATCCGTCGGCGGATCTGGGTCGCCGTGATCCTCTGCATCGTCGGCCTCGGCGTCGTCGTCGAGGTCTGGGCGGGTGTCGCGTTCAGCACGGTGGGCGTGACCGCCGCCCTCGGAGGTGCGTTTGCGCTGACGGCATATCTCCTCATGGCCGAACGCGAGCGTCGTTACCGCGACCCGGTCTCGCTCTCCTTCTACGGCTTTCTCTTCGCAGCGATTCTGTGGGCGTTCGTGCAGCCTCTGTGGGAGTTTCCATTCGACGTTCTCGGCGAGACGGTCTCTCTCCAGGGAAACCTCTCGGAGCACTCGGCTCCCGTCTGGCTCCTGGTCGGGTTCATCGTCGTCATCGGGACGATGGTCACGTTCTCGCTCCTCACGGGCGCGCTCCGCCACATCAGCGCGACCCGTGCGTCGATCGTCGCGACGCTGGAGCCGGTCATCGCGACAGTCATCGCCTGGATCTGGCTCGGCGAGACCTTCGGAGCAACCCAGCTCATCGGCGGCGCGATCGTCCTCGCCGGCATCTTCCTGGCCCAGTCGGCCCGCTGACAACGCTTGCAACAGTCTGTTGCAAGCCCCTCCGGGGTACGCTGTGCGGCATGGTCAAGCGTGTTCTGCTCGCCTCCCCACGTGGCTATTGCGCGGGGGTCGAGCGCGCCGTCGAGACCGTGGAGCTCGCCCTCGAGCACTACGGCGCGCCGGTCTACGTGCGAAAGCAGATCGTCCACAACATCCACGTGGTTCGAGACCTCGAGGCACGCGGCGCGATCTTCGTCGACGAGGAGACGGAGGTTCCGCAGGGCGCGACGGTCGTCTACTCGGCGCACGGCGTCGCACCCACGGTGTTCGAGAACTCGGCGCTCCTCGGCCACAACGTCATCGACGCGGTATGCCCGCTCGTGACCAAGGTGCACGTGCAAGCGCGGCGGTACGCGCAGGAGGGGTACACCGTCGCGCTGATCGGGCACGAGGGACACGAGGAGGTCGTGGGAACCATGGGCGAGGCGCCCGAATCGACGGTGCTGGTCCAGACGGTGGCGGAAGCGGAGGCGCTCGACCTTCCCGCGGATACGAAGCTCGCCTACGTGACACAGACAACTCTCTCGGTCGACGAGACCGGCGACATCATCAAGGTGCTGCGACGCCGGTTCCCTCAGGTTCGCGCGCCGCGCAAGGAGGACATCTGCTACGCGACCTCCAACCGCCAGTGGGCCGTCAAGGAGATGCTCTCCGAGATCGAGCTCCTACTCGTCATCGGGTCGCGCAACTCGTCGAACTCGAACCGCCTGGTCGAGACAGCCCGCGCCGCAGGAACGTCGGCGTACCTGATCGACGACGAGACCGAGATCGACGAAGCGTGGCTCGACGGTGTAAGGACCGTCGGGATCACGTCCGGTGCATCGGCGCCCGAGAAGCTGGTCACCCGGGTCTGCGACTGGTTCCGCGGTCGTGGCGTGACGGATATCCAGCCGTATCGGCTCATGGAGGAGGACGTCACGTTCCGCCTTCCGGTGGAGCTCCGCCGCGAGCTCGAGCTCGCCGCCCAGAGCTAGCGTGCGTCTGCTCGTCGTGGGTCTGATCGGCATCGTCGCGTTTGCCTCAGGTGTCATGCTCGGCTTCAAGCTCGACTCGGGTGACGGAGAATCGACCAACGAGACATCTCCTGGAGGTGTCCCGGCGGCCGTCGAGGAGACGCGCGCAGCTCTTCTGGCTGCGGCTGAGAGCGGCGACTACGAAGCGCTGCGCCCGCTCATTCCGGCCGATGGCGCGTTCAAATACACCTTCGGCGGGCATGTCGACGGCGGCCCGATCGCCTACTGGCAGGAGCTCGAGCGCACGACGGAGGCGCGGCCGTTGGAGGCGCTCGCCAGCCGTGCTCCGAATGCCGTACACGCTCTCGCGCGGCTACTACGTCTGGCCGTTCGCGTACGACGTCGCGGACGTCGCCGATCTCTCGCCTCACGAGCGCGAGCTTCTCGCGCCTTTAGGCCCCCTGGACACAGTCTTCGTCGAGGGAACCGGCTACCTCGGCTGGCGCGCCGGCATCGCGCCGGACGGCACGTGGGTCTTCTTCGTCGCCGGCGACTAGATCGGTCACCCGCATCGGCTGCGCGCATGGAATGATCTACGACGATGTCGGCAATTGACTCCGAGATGCTTGCGCAGCAAGTAAGCGGGATAAACGAGAAGGTCGCCGCCCTCGAGCAGCGGATGGCCGAGGTCGAGAAGGTCAACGCGCGGCTGGAGCAAGCAGCGCTGACCACGGGGCGTGCCTTACGCGAGATCTCGGGGCACTGGGACGCCGTCTATGAGGCGATGCGCCGCATAGAGAAGCCGGACTCGGAAAGCGAACGCCCCTGAACCACGCCGCGAGCGAGAGCGGTCGTGGGCGGGTGCGCCCTCCGCCAACCGCATCCCGTTAGACCTTCTCGATTCGAAGCTCGCCTCCATCCGCTTCGACGGAGACGGCCAGCGTCTCGCGGGCGATCCAGTCCGCGTGCTCGAGCAGAGCGCCGTCGCTTTGCGGAACGGTCAGCCGGATGCGGTCGGTCAACTCGAGGCCGATGTCCTTACGCATCGTGTTCACGGCGTGGATGAGGTCGTAAACCCGGCCGCGGAGCAGGAGCCCCTCATCGAGCTGGAGGTCCAGCGCGACGGTAAGGCCATCGGACGCGGCGACTGCCCACCCGTCCTTACCGTGGCGCTCCACGAGCACCTCCTCGGAACCGAGCTCGTGCCCCGCCGCGCGGAATCCACCTCCGGGGAGCTCCTCGAACTCACCCGCCTCGAGCGCAGCCCTCACGGTCCCAAGCTCCTTACCGAGCTTCGGCCCGAGCACGGGGAGGTTCGGCTTGACGCGGAGCTCGCTCGCATCGACCTGGCCGAAGGAGACCTCGTCGACGCGCAGCTCCTCGGCGATCTCCTCCGCGTGAGCCTGTGCCGCGCGCGCCCCGTCCACGACGAGCACGCGCAACGGCTGGCGGAGCTTGACGCCGGCGCTCGCGCGCGCCTGGCGACCGAGCTCGACGACCTGACGGAGCTCGCCGATCTCGCCGATGAGAGCGAGATCGGGTTCCGAAACATCGGGCCAGCCTGCGAGGTGAACCGATTCCGGGGCATTCGCGCACGGCGCCGTCAGCTGCCGCCAGAGATGGTCTGTGAGGAACGGCATGAGGGGCGCGACCGTGCGTAGCCCTTGCACGAGCGCGTACCAGAGCGTTCGCAATGCGGTCTCTTCGCCGTCCCAGAACCGCCGCCGCGACCGCCGGATGTACCAGTTCGACACGTCGTCGACGAACGACTCGTACGCGCGGACGACGTTGAGGGTGGACCAGCTCTCGTACGCCGCCGTCGCGTCGAGCACCAACGCGTTCGTGCGCGAGACCAGCCAGCGATCGAGCGGTTCCAGGTCTCCGTGCGACCCGCCGGAAAGGTCGTCCCAGTCAGGGGTCCAGCCCTCGATGTTCGCGTAGTCCACGAGGAACTTGCACGAGTTCCAGAGAGTCAGCAGCTTCCGCTTGATCTCGTGCGCCGGCCCGAAACCGAAGAGGAGATTCTGGTTGTACGGCTGAGAGCAGCACTGCCAGCGGATCACGTCGGCCCCCATGCGCTCGAACGCGTCCTCCGCGTCGATCATGTTCCCCCAGGAGCCGTGCATCTCCCTGCCTTGCTCGTCGAGCATCTTCTCGAAGCCGAGCACGCGCTGGAACGGCGCCCTTCCCGTCAACGCGACCGACATGAAGAGCTGGGAGTAGAACCAGAGTCGGATCTGCTCGCGCATCTCGGAGACCCAGTCGGCGGGAAACCACTGCTCCCAGTACGCGTGATCGGGGAGGTCGGCGGTCGAGACTCCCCGGGAGGCACCTGTCGCATACCCGTTCGGGATCCATTCCGGGTTCCCCCAGCCGAGCGTCGAGAAGGGGACGATTCCGGCATCGAGCCAGACGTCGCCGACCTCGGGGATCCGGCTCACCGTCTCGCCACAAGCCTCGCAGCGGATCGGAACACCGTCGATCCACGGTCGGCGAAGCTCCTCGAGCTGCTCCAGCCCGGAGACAGCACGCTCGGCGAGCTCGGCCGTGGAGCCGACGAGGGTGACGTGGCCACACGTGCATTCGTAGATCGGAAGCGGAAGACCGTAGTACCGACGACGGGAGATGTTCCAGTCACCCATGTTGCGAAGCCAGTCGTCCATGCGCTTGCCCATGTAGGCGGGTGTCCATTCGACCGTGGCGTTCGCCTCGAGCAGTGACGGCCGAAGCTCGTCGACCGAGATCAGCCAGTCATCGGTCACCCGCCAGATCAGCGGCGTGTCGCAGCGCCAGCAATGTGGGTAGCGATGCGTAGTCACAGCGGCCTCGAGCAGGGAGCCCGTCTCCGCGAGCCAGCCGACGATCTGGTCCGCGGCTTCCGTCGTCGAGAGGCCGTGCAACCACCCGTACGAGTCGTAGAAACGGCCCGACTCGTCCACCGGCATCAGGACCGGCAAGCCGTGGACACGCCCGAGCTCGAAGTCCTCCTGGCCGGCGCCGGGCGCGATGTGGACGATCCCGGTTCCTTCGTCGAGCGAGACGTCGTCCCACGGGATCACCCGATGGTCAACCTCTGCTGCTGGGCCGAGCTCGTCGAACGGCCCGCGATACCTCAACCCGACGAGCTCCTCGCCCGCAGCTCTTCCGACGAACCGATCGTCGGGATAGCGAGACACGGCGACCCACTCCCCGTTCTCGCGCCGCCCATACTCGGCGTCGGGCTTGACCGCGGCAGCGACGTTGGCCGGAAGCGTCCAAGGCGTCGTCGTCCACACCACGAGCGACTCGCCGGGGCGATCGTGGAGTGGGAGCCGGACGAAGAGCGACGGATCGCTCTTGTCCTGGTAGACGCCGCTCTGCGACAGCTCGTGCTGCGAGATCGAGGTCCCGCAGCGCGGGCACCACTCGGTCGAGCGGTGTCCCTTGTAGAGGAATCCGCGCTCGAACATGAGCTTGAGGAACCGCCAGATGTACTCGATGTTCGTGTCCGAGAACGTGAAGTAGTCGTTCCCCCAGTCCATCCACTGGCCGAGGCGCTTCGACCCGCGCGTCAGCTCGGTCGCGGACCAGATCACCTTCTCGCGGCACTTCTGCGCAAACTCGGCGAGTCCGTACTCCTCGATCTCGCGCTTCGAGTTCAGTCCGAGCTCACGCTCGACGCCGACCTCGATCCAGAGGCCCTGGCAGTCGAACCCGTTCTGGTAGCGCTGATCGAAGCCCTGTAGCGCCTTGTAGCGCTGGAAGACATCCTTGAGTGTGCGTCCCCAGGCCGTATGGACTGCAAGTGTCTTGTTGGCCGTGACGGGGCCGTCGATGAAGCTGAACCTCGGCCCGCCTCTGTTCTGCGTACGCAGCTTCTCGAACGTCCCTTCGCGCTCCCAGGTCTCCAGGATCTCGAGCTCGAGAGCGTTATGGTCCGGCTTGTCCGGGAGTGATGTGAAGATCTGCGCCACGTCCAACCAGTCTATGAGCTCGATTCACAATGAACAGCCATGTCGCGATACGGCGCTGGGAGCCGCGAATGCTGCGTCCTCAGTCGCGCCCATATCTATTCGATATGGGCGCTCCCTGCGTCCTTGCCTCGCTGCTCCCATCATCCGCCTCGCCACGGGCGATCATCCTGAACCGAGCTCCGGAAGGGGTTTCGGCGATCTCGGCCTAGGGAAGGGTTTCGGTGATTTAGGCGTTCACTCGTAAGCATTCCTAATACCTTGTAGAAAGGATCGAAACACTCACATGGCCATTGACGTAACAGAGGCGACCTTCGAGCAGGAAGTGCTGAAGAGCGAGACGCCGGTGATAGTGGATTTCTGGGCCGAGTGGTGCGGCCCGTGCCATGCCGTCGCACCGGTGCTCGAGAAGATCGTCGAGGAGCGAAAGGACGAGGTCAAGCTCGTAAAGGTCAACATCGACGAGGAGCAAGGCCTTTCGATCAAGTACGGGGTCATGTCGATTCCGACGATGATCCTGTTCAGGGAAGGCGAACCGGCTGCTGCAGCAGTAGGCGCGCAGCCGAAGTCGGCGCTCGAACGGTCGCTGGGTCTCGCCGCCTAGTGCGTCGACGCCCCTTCCGTCGAGACCGCTAACCTGATAGACAGCTCTTTGCAGGAAGTTTTGTTCGAGGCTTCCCCCTCCCCCTCCCCTACTGAAGGGCCAGCTTGCTGGCCCTTCAGTGCATTTTGGGTCTAACCGATGGCCTTGCCCGGACGAAGCCGCATGTAATGCACTCCATCCGGCCTTACTCGGGAGTGACGGCCGACGCACATCGCGGGCAGAGCACCAGCCAACCAGAGCACCTACGCGGGTAGCGTACGCTCGTGTCTCCCAGACACGTACCCGCCTCGGTAACGGAGCTCCAGCGGGTCGGGCTCTTCGCCGAGCTACCCGGGGAGACGCTCTCCAAGCTCGCGGATCGCATGCTGCGGGAGGAGATCCCGTCGGGCACGGTGGTCATCCGGGAGGGCGAGCCCGGCGACCGGTTCTACGTGCTCGTCTCGGGAGTCGCGACCGTGTCGCAGACGTCGATCGGCGCCCGGAGCATCCTGCGCGCGGGCGAGTTCTTCGGCGAGGTCGCGCCGACGATGCACGTCTCGCGAACGGCGACGGTCATCGCAATGACGCCGTGCGTCGTCGCGAGCTGCGACAAGGCGACGTTCGACGAGCTCGTGCGACCGCTCTTTGCCGACGACTAGACGACCAGGAGGACGAGATGCACATCCTGCAAATCGAACATCGAGTGAACGACTTCGACACGTGGAAGCAGGCTTTCGACAGCGATCCAGTCGGACGTCAGCAAGGCGGCGTCCGACGCTACCGCGTCTTGCGACCGACGGACGATCCGAATCACGTCATCGTCGACCTCGAGTTCGATGGCTCGAGCGAGGCAGAGGCCTTTCGGTCGAAGCTCCGCGAGCTCTGGAGCCGCATCGAGGGTGACCTCGGACTGGAGAGCCGCCAGGCACGGATCTTCGAGGACGTGGAGACGAAGGAGTACTAGCGCCGCAGCTCGTCCATGACCGCGTCCGAGAGACGGCGGCCAGGCTTCCTTCGCCCACTCGTCGAACTCGCGGTCGGTGAGCGAGGCGCAAACGACCTCTGCCTCTGGATCGACCCACAGGAACGTGCCCGAGCCTCCGAAGTGACCGTACGTTCGGCGGGACACCCGGGAGCCCATCCAGGTGGGCGTCGGCGTGTTGAGCTGCACACCAAGACCCCAGTCCAACGGATCGAACCGCCCGTAGTCCGGGAGAACGCCCGCGAGCCCGGGGAACTGAACGCTTGTCATCTCGTCGAGGGTTTCCTGTGCGACGAGCGTTGCTCGGAGCAGCTCACGACCGATCGCGAGCACGTCGTCGAGTGACGCGTGCATTCCCGAGCCGGGGTCGCCGCGCGGATCGAGGCCGATCTCCAGAGGGACGCAGACCGCAGCGTGGACGTAGTCGGTGAACGCCATCTCCGAGCGCTCGGCGAGGTGATCCGCGAGCACCCGGAACGCCTCATTCGAGTAGATCCGCCGCCGACCGGGTGGCGCGATCGGGGTCGCTCCCTCGAACGGGAGCCCTGAAGTGTGCGCAAGCAGATGCCGTACCGTCGAGCCGGGCGGCCCTGCCCGCGCGTCGAGGTCGACGACACCTTCCTCGGCGGCGACGAGGACGGCGAGCGCAGCGACTGGCTTCGACACCGAAGCCAGCCGCACGGCGCGAGTCGTATCGCCACGCGTCACCAGGACACCGTTCGAATCGAGGACGCCGGCAGAGGCAAAGGCAACCGGCCAGTCGTCGATCTGGCGAAGCGCCTGCACGCCGGGCGATACTAGTCAGGCTGTGGAGCGACGCCTGATCTCGGGACACTCGCCGTACGAGCCCATCGTCGGATACTCGCGCGCCGTTGTCGCAGGCGACCGCGTCCACGTCGCCGGCACGGCACCGATTCCAGCGGACGGCTCGCCACCTCCGGAGGATCCCTACGAGCAGGCGCGGCTCTGCCTCGAGATCGTCGCCGAGGCCTTGGAGCGCGCCGGCACCGGCTTCGCCCACGTCGTGCGAACACGGGTCTACATCACCGACCCCGCGCACTTCGAGGGTGTCGGCCGTGCGCACGGTGAGGTGTTCAGTGACGTCCGCCCGGCCAACACGACCGTTGTGGCCGCGCTTCTCGACCCGGCCTGGAAGGTGGAGATCGAGGTCGAGGCGGTGCTCCCGTGAACGGCAAGCAGGCGTTCCCGCCGTCGATCACGGGGGACGTCGGCGACCCGGCAGGGAGCGTCCTCGATCACCGGTTCGGCTCGGGCGACCCGTACACGCTCGGCGTCGAAGAGGAGTACCAGCTTCTCGACGCGGAGACATTCGACCTCGTTCAGCACATCGAGACGATGCTCGAGGCGGTCACGGGACACGAGCTCGAGGCACGTATCAACCCCGAGCTGATGCAGTCGGTCCTCGAGATCACGACGCCGGTGTGCCACAACGCCGGGGACATCATGCGCTGGCTCACGAAGCTGCGAGGGTACGTCACGCAGGTCGCAAACGAGCGCCACACCCGCGTGGGGTCCGCGGGGACGCACCCGTTCAGTCTCTTCGAACTCCAGCGGATCACTGCCAAGGATCGCTACCGCGCACTCATCGACCAGCTCCAGTACGTCGCGCGACGTGAGCTCATCTTCGGGATGCACGTGCACGTTGCCGTGGACGACCCCGAGAAGGCGGTCAAGGTCGTCAACGGCCTTCTCCCCCACCTGGCGCCGTTGCTCGCGCTCTCCGCGAGCTCACCGTTCTGGCGAGGCGAGCCCACCGGTCTCGCGTCGAGCCGGCAGATGGTCTTCTCCGCATTTCCGCGTTCCGGACCTCCGCCGCGGTTCCGCGACTACGCGGACTACGCCGAGGTCGTGGGCCAGCTCGAGCGCACGGGCTGCATCGCGGACTACACGCACATCTGGTGGGACATCCGCCTCCATCCCCGGCTGGGCACGATCGAGATCCGCATCTGCGACGCGGTCACGCGCATCGAAGACGCTGTCGCCATCGCCGCCTATTGCCAGGCACTCGTGAAGCAGCTCTGCGAACGCTACGACGCGGATCAGGACATCCCCTCCTACCACCGGATCCTGACGACCGAGAACAAGTGGCTCGCTGCGCGGTACGGCCTCGAGGCGCCGGTTATGGACTTGGCGAGCGGAAGCCGGAACCGCGTGCCGGTTTCACGCCTCATTCGCCATGCGGTGGGCGAGCTCAGGCCGCATGCGCGGGAGCTCGGCTCGGAGCGCGAGCTCGAGGGAATCCTCGAGATCCTCGCCCGCGGGAACAGCGCCGACCGCCAGCTCCGCATCTACACGGCGAACCGAGACATCGTCGAGGTCGCCCGCGAGGTCGCCGAGGCGACCGAGCGGCTTCCCGCTGCCGTCTAGCGCTTCGCACGTCGAACGACCTCGTGTCGATGACAGCGACGGTCCCAGCGCCGTTGCGAACCGCTAGCTCGTTGTTCGGGCGCAGCGATAGGCGCAGGCCCCTCTGCTTCGCCTGCCCCAGGCGGAGCGGAAGGTCGATACAGAAGGCCTCCCGGCGTGCCGTGTCCAGCGCGTGGACGAACGGCTCCGCGCTCGCGCGGGCATAGAGCGTGTATGCCCAGCGACCGTCGGTGCTCGCCGCCCGCGTCACCGGTTCGCCGCCCATCTCCTCTTCGTTCTCGAGCCGGTCGACGATCGCGCCCCGGAGAATCCCCGTCTTGACGTCGTAGCTGCGGACTCGGTAGAGAGGGTTCGCACCGGCGCGAACGTGCTGAACGAGGTACAGCGCCGACCCGTCAGGAGCGATTGCGTCATAGGACCACGAGCCCGGAAGCACGACGAGACGTCGGAGCTTGAACGTCCTCGCATTCAGAACGACGAAACGGGTAGCACCGGCCTCACCGGGCAGCGGCCCGTAGGAGGCAAGGACGAGCGACTTGCCGTCGCCCGAGAGGCCGCCGGCCGTGCCGTCGTACGCGACGAGCGGGACACCGTACAACCCGCGAAGCGGCCTGCTGCGCAGAACGCGGCCGTCCCGCACGCGAATCGCGGCGACGACGGTCGATCCTGGCGTGTCGAGCGTGACGAAACGGACTGTCTCCGCTCGGAGCGATGACGCCGTCCCAGCCGTGCGCGAGCCCAGGCGAGAACGGAGATCCGTTGGCCCCCGCGCCGCCGGCCGCGATCGCGGCGACGACGGCGAGTGAATCGCAAGCGCTGACAAGGGCGATTTCATGGCGATTTCTCCTTTTCAGCTGGACCAGGACGCAGGCGTCGTGCGCCGCGCGCGCGATCTTCCGAACCGCGCGAACGCGGCCGCGCGCGTCGAGCACGCTCGACGGTGCCGCGCCAGAGGGACGGAGTGACAGCCCGTCCCGCCCCGAACGCGACGTTGTACGAGCCGATGGGCACCTCGCGCCTCGCGGACGAGCTCCCCGTTGAGGCGATGGACTCGAACGGTTCCGTCGTCGCCGCTCGCGACGAACGCCAGGCTCGCGCGCGAAGGCGATGTGCTGTGGTGGTGCGCCCGCAGCGATCACGTCGACGGGTCGGCGCCGGAACGCTTCGTATATCAGCCAGACGTTCGCGATCGCCCGAGGTGACCCAGACGTGACGCGCCATCCGGGGCCGCAACCGACGTCGTGCGCCAGGAACGGCGGCTCGATGGTTCGCACGAGCCGTGGTCGCCGCGGATTGCGCGCGTCGAGGATCGCGAGCTGCCGTGCCTTCGAGCCGAGCGCGGCCCAGATCGTCCTCGCCGTCCGGAGTGATCGTGACGTGGCGGGCAGGACCGGGAACTGCCGTTCGGCCAGAGCGACGCTCGCCGCGGAGCGCGTCCAGCAGCGACGACCTCGCGCGCTCGCCGGAGTCGGTCACATAGGCGAAGCGCGCTCCCGGACGGCTCGAGCTGAGACCGCTGCTAGCGCGGCGCTTCGAAGCCTTCTACGACACCATTCGAACGGTGAACAATCCGACGCTGTCGACGAACGAGACGACGCCCATGCGTCGTGTGGGCGACGACCGCGGTCCGTGCGAATGGGCCTTCGATGAGCTCGATCGCCTCGGCCCGGGAGCGGTCGGGATGCGAGCTGACGACGCGAGCCGTTTCGGGTCGACCACTGCGACGTGGATCTCGAGGTCCGCGGTGACGAGCGCAGTGGGAGAACCTTTCAAGCGCGCCGCACTCGCCCGCGGGCTCGAGCGCCAAGGCGAACGGTAGCCGCGGCGCGCCGCGACGAGAAACTCTCGTCTGTCCATAGTCCTCCTTACGTCCCGGCGACCGCGAAAGGTCCATCGAACAGCGCTTGCCAACTGAGACCTCTTGCAAGTCGTCTGTCGGACCTCCGCGGGCGCACCGCTCGTATCTGAGGCATGGACCTCCTGGCCAGGTTCCGTCGTAGTCTGGGCACGCGATGCGTGCAGGTCGGGACGAGCGCGCCCAGGTGCGGGGCGCGCAGCGGGGATCGGTCTCGGACCTCGAGGCGCTCTTCCGCAACCACTGGCCACGCGCGTACCGGGCCGCGTACCTCGTCACACACGACGCTGCCGCCGCGGAGGACATCGCGCAGGAGTCCTTCCTGGCGGCGATTCGGGCGCTCGACTCGTTCGACCGGCGCAGGCCGTTCGGTCCCTGGCTGCATCGGATCGTGGTCAACCGCGCGATCGACTGGACGCGAGCGCGCCGGCTTCGGTCCGAGGTCGAGCTCACCGAGACCATTCCCGCCGCCAGTGCGGCCGCTGCTCCGGGAAACGACGTGCTGGCCGCCCTTGCCCGTCTCGCGCCGGAGCACCGTGCAGTCGTCGTGATGCGGTACCTCCTCGAGTTCACCCCCGGCGAGATCGCTGACGCGCTCGGCCTTCCGCGCGGCACGGTCAACTCCCGGCTTCGTCGTGGTCTCGACGCTCTCTCGGAGGAGCTGTGAAGAACGACCTGGAGCGAATCGACGTCCCCGGCGAGCACGCGGCGCGCGAACGGACGTGGTCCGTCGTGCAGGCCGCGTTCGCCGAGCGGCAGCCACAAGAGCGCCGCAATCGGCGCTTGTGGCCGGCGGTCGCGTTCGCCGTTGCGGTGGCGGTCGTGGCTGCAGCTCTGAGCCCGCCCGGCCAAGCGGTCGTGGACGAGATCCGCGAGGTCGTCGGCGTCGAGCGCGCTCAGCCCGCCCTGTTCTCGCTGCCAACCGAGGGACGCTTGCTCGTCGCTTCCGATTCGGGCGTCTGGATCGTGCAACAGGACGGCTCCAAGCGGCTGCTCGGCGAATACCGTGAGGCGAGCTGGTCGCCGTTCGGTCGCTTCGTCGTGGCCGTCCGCGAGAACGAGCTCGCCGCGCTCGAACCCGACGGCGATGTCCGCTGGACTCTGCCGCGCCGAGATGTCACGTCTCCGAGGTGGGCTGGAACTGAGACGGACACGAGGATCGCCTACTTCGCCGGCAGCGGTATCCGCGTCGTCGCGGGTGACGGGACCGGCGATCGGCTCCTCGTTCCTGATGCTCGAGGACGGTTGGCCTGGCGCCCGGGCGCAGGGCTCGTGCTCGCGTACGCATCCGCCCGCGAGGTCCGTGTGGTCGACGTCGAGAGCGGCCGCTTGCTGTGGCGTGCGGCTGTCCGACCCGCGCGCCCTCCGACCCAAGTCGCCTGGTCCAGCGATGGCCGGCGGCTGCTCGTTTCTTCGCCGCGGAATCTGCGCGTATATTCGGAACGCGGCGAGGTGCTCTACGAACTCGGGCCTGGCGCTGCGCCGATTCGAGCGGCGGAACTGGCCCCGAGCGGGCGCTCCCTCGCGTTCGCACAGAGCGCAGCAGGCAGAACGCAGCTGTGGATCGTGCCCCGAGTACGACCGAACGGTAGCGCTGCGCGAAGGCTCTTCGGAGGCGCCGGCGACTTCGAAGGGCTCGCGTGGTCACCCGATGGCCGCTGGCTGCTCGTCAGCTGGCCTGCCGCCAACCAGTGGGTGTTCGTGAGGACCGACGGAAGCAGCATTCGCGCGGTTGCGAACGTGTCCGAGCAGTTCCGATCACGATCATTCCCGCGAGTCGAAGGCTGGTGCTGCCCGCCGTAGGTCGTTGGACGTAGGCTGATCGTCGTGCTCGAAGCCGGCGACCGTGTACCCGACGTCCAGGTCTGGACGGCGCCGCGCGAGGAATCGCGACCGCTGCACCGAGTGCTCGGCGCGGGGCTCACGCTCCTCTGCTTCTACGTCTGGGACTGGTCGCCGACCTGAACGGACGAGCTCGTGCTCCTGCGGGACAGGAGCGAGGACCTCGCGGAGGTCGGTGTGCGACCGCTGGCGATCTCACGCGACTCTCCCTGGTCGCATACGGCCTGGGCGCAGACGCTCGGCGTCGACGTGCCGCTTCTATCCGACTGGAACGGTGAGGCCATCCGCGCCTTCGGCGTAGCATTCGAGCCGCTGGGGATGCAGGATGTTGCAGCGCGGTCGGCGTTCCTGATCGAGGACGCCGAGACGATCGTCGCGGCGTGGATGCTCGGGAGAGAGCTGCCGGACATCGACGCGGTGGTCGCCGCCGCGCACCGAAGCGTGAGCTGCCGCTAGCGATCTGGAGAGCGCTCGGCCTGCGCGTCCACCTCGGCCCCGTACAACAGCGCGAGCGCAGAGAGCCAGAGCCACGTCAGCATCACGATCACGCCCGATAGTGATCCCCAGACTTTGTTGTACGAGCCGAACCGAGAGGCGTAGAGCGAGAACGCGGCGGACACCGCGAGCCACGAGCGAGAACGGCGACAACTGCGCCGGGAGAGAAGAAGTCTCCAGTTCCGGCCGTCGCGGTGCGTCGCAAGGGCGAAGACCATCGCGAACGCGCCAAAGAGACCCGCAAGAAGGACAGGCCACTGCGCGCTCCACCAGACCCATGCGACCGCAGTCTCGGCGCCGAGAGCCCCGCCGACCCAGCCTTCGAGGTGCGGGCCGAGCACGAGCAAGCCGGTGACCAGAAGAGCGACCGAGCCGAAGCAGAGGACGAGCACGAGTGCCACGACTCTTCGCCTGACGAAGCCACGCTCGTCCTTGCGATCGTGAGCACGGTTGATCGCAGTCATCGTCGTAGTCATCGCACCGGTCGTCGCCCAGAGCGCGATCACGAAGCCGACGATGGTCATGGCGACCCCGGCAGACGGCTGTTGCTCCAGACGCACGAGGCTCGACTCGATCAGCTCGACCGCCTCGGCGGGCGCGATCGTGACGAGCCTGTCCATCAGGCCGTCGATCATGGCCGGGTCGGCAATCAACGAGAAGATGCCGAGGACGACGAGGAGTGTCGCTGGAACCGCGAAGAACGTGCTGTAGGCGAGCGCGGATGCGAGCATCGGCACGTCGTGGTCGAGCGCGGATCGGGCTGCCCGCGCGAGTACGGCGGGCCAGTAGCGAAGCGCCGGCTGACGCCGACTCAGCTCGAGCGTCGCGTCGGGCAAGGGGCACTCAGAATCGGTTTGGAAGCTTCCGTCTCAGATACCGCTTGCCGAACATCCACGCCAGCCAGCCGAAGAACGCGTTTCGCCTGTTGAACATGGCTGATTGTTCCCGCCCGGCGAGAGCCGGAAACCTCAGCGCGGCGCGGCTACATGCCCATCGAGTGGTACCCGGCGTCGACGTACAGCGTCGTCCCGGTCACGTTCCCGGCATCCTCCGAGAGGAGGTAGGCAGCGGCTGCGCCACAATCGCCGGCCTCGATCTGCCGGTGGAGCGGCGCACGCTCCTCGAACATCGTCTCCATCGTCGTGAACCCGGCGATCGAGCGCGCGGCCAGCGTTCGCACGGGGCCGGCCGAGATCGCGTTCACGCGGATGTTCTTCGCACCGAGATCCCAGGAGAGGTAGCGGACCGAGGAGTCGAGTGCCGACTTCGCCACCCCCATCACGTTGTAGTGAGGAACCGCCCGCTCGCCTCCCAGGTAGGTCATCGTCACGATCGATCCACTACCGCGCGCCTCCATCAACGGCTCCGCGGCCCTGCAGCAGGCGACGAGCGAGTAGGCGCTGATGTCGAGCGCCATCCAGAACCGGTCGCGCGGCGTGTCCGTGAACCGTCCCTCGAGATCCTCTGCTGCCGCGAACGCTACGGAGTGGACGAGGATGTCGAGGCCTCCGTCGAAGGTTTTCGCAACCTCGGAGAAGACGCGCGCAATGCCGTCGTCCGAACGAACGTCGCACTCCGTCACAAGAGGACTCGAGACCGTCGCGGCCAGGTCCCGCACGTTCTTCTCGATGCGCTCGCCCTGGTACGTGAACGCGATCTGGGCTCCCTCGTCGGCGAGGCGTTGCGCGATCGCCCACGCGATCGAGCGCTTGTTGGCGACGCCCAGGACGAGCGCCTGCTTCCCTTCGAACCTGCCGGCCACCCGGCGATCCTAAACGGATAGGGTGCCGCGGCGATGGGCGACGAACGGGTAGCGGTCGTCACGGGAGCTTCGTCCGGGATCGGCGAGGCGACGGCGCGTGAGCTCGCCCGCCGAGGCTGGCACTGCGTCCTCCTCGCACGACGGGCCGACCGCCTCGAGGCACTCGCGGCGGAGATCGGCGGCGAGTGGGAGGTGTGCGACGTCTCGGATCGAGGGCAAGTAGGGGAGGTCGCGGAGCGGATTCTCCAGCGTCACCCTTCGATAGCACTCCTCGTCAACAACGCTGGAGTCCCGGCGCGCGGCAGCTTTCTGGACATCGAGCCCGAGCTCATCGAGCGGGTGATCGCGGTGAACTACCTCGGCGGCGTGTGGTGCCTGCGCGCGTTCGAGCCCGGATTGCGCGCGGCGGCCAGCCGGGGAGAAGCGCACGTCGTGAACCTCGTCTCGGTCGCGGGAACCGTGGCCTTCGCCCCCGCAGGGGCGTATTCGGCGTCCAAGCACGCCCAGCTCGCGTTCTCGCGCTCGACCGCGGCGCTGCTCCGTGGCACCGGTATCCAGGTGCACACGATCATGCCCGGCTTCGTCGAGACCGAGGGCTTCCCACAGCGCAATGCGCTGCGCAGCCGCGTAATGCGGCGCTTTGTGATCGAGGCCGACGACGTGGCAAACGCGATCGTGGGCGCCGTAGAGAAAGGAAAGGGTGAGGTAACTGTTCCCTGGTTCCCTTACCGCCTCATCGCGATCGCTCAGGCGTTCGTTCCGGGTGTCTTTGCCCGGTTCACCGGGCGCACCGGGTATCACAAGGGCGAGTAGGAGCTACGGCCCGGACTTCCGGGCGACGTACCAGCCGACCTCGACCTCATACGGCTCAGCCGGCGCGGGACCGCGGATCCGCTCGCGATCTTCGTCGGACACACCGGCGAGGTCGAGCCGATGCTCGAGGTCGATCCGTTCGTGCGTGA
Source organism: uncultured Thermoleophilia bacterium (assembly GCA_963827525.1). Lineage (GTDB taxonomy): Bacteria > Actinomycetota > Thermoleophilia > Gaiellales > Gaiellaceae > GMQP-bins7. The sequence continues at coordinate 27,805 of CAWHBH010000043.1, read as the reverse complement.
CCTCGGACGACAGTAGAACGAGGTCGTTCGCGTCGAGAAACCCGCGGATGTCCCCGTCGGGGAGAAGCCGCTGGTGAGTCGCGTCGCGGAGACGCTCGAACCGGTCCATCTCGATGCTCCGCAGAGGGTCGACCGACCCGAGCTGGTCCGCGATGAACAGTCGGCCGCCGGAGCGCGTCACCCGCGCCAGCTCGGACACGGCCAGCTCCGGGCGCCGAACGTGATGGAGGACGCGATGGCAGCACGCGAGATCGAAGCTGGCATAGTCGAACGGAATCTCGGTCACGTCCCCCTCGACGAACCGAACGTTCTCGGGGGCGGAAGCTCGGCCGGCTTCCAGGTAGTCGACTCTGGTGTCCATGCCCACGACCTCGGAAACGTGCGGGGCGAGCGCGAGGGCGAGCGCACCTGTGCCGCAGCCGGCGTCGAGGGCGGCCTCGTTCCCGCTGAATGGCGCGAGTAGGCGGCGCACGCGCTCAGCGAGATCGACGCTGCGCTCCTCCTGCAGGGCCAAGCGAAGCTCGACACTCACGATGACGCCTCCCCGCTCGCAAGCGAGCGCGCGAGGCGAAGTGCGTCCTCGCGCGTCGAGATCGTCCCCGCTGCCCGTTCCTCGTCGATGACCGCGAGGATACGTCCGATCTCGGGGCCGGGTGGGATGCCGAGCTCGTCTCCCCGTATGAGCGGCTCCGGCGGATCGGCGTTGCGCGCGGCCTCGACGAGCCCAGAGAGCTCCGACGCGCCAACGAACGCGAGCGCGTCGAGCGTCCACGGCTCGGTGCCGCGACGGAAGCGGTGGATCCCGCGGGGAGAGGAGTCCTCCGGCGTCCGTGCGCGCAAGAGCGTCTTCGCGTAGCGGCGAAGGCCGTTCGAGATCGGGAGCTGCAAGAGGCTGTCTCGAAAGACGGCGACGAGACGGAACCTCGCATCGTCGAGCGCCTCGACTGGACCGTCCAGCCGACCTCCCAAGGGCTCGAGGAGCCCGACCTCGTCCAGACGTCGGTATCCGGCAGCGGAGAGGCGCTGGAGCTCACTGAGAATTCGCTCGCCGGCGGGCTCGGAGACGAGCGCCGTGGAGGCCCGCAAGAGCTCCTCCGTGCGCAGATCCATGTGGAAGCCGAGCTCGTCCTCGAGCCTGACCGCCCTCAGCAGGCGCAGCGGATCGTCGATGAAGACCGTGTCTGACACCGCTCGAATCACGCCGGCGGCGAGATCGGCTCTCCCCTGATACGGGTCGCGCGGCTCGCCCGATCCAACCCGAACGGCGATCGCGTTGAACGTGAAGTCCCGCGACGCGAGATCCGCCTCGATCCCATCGGAGAGGGGCGTGAAGTCGACGGTCTGATCGGCGTCTGGCGCTGCTACGCGCCAAGCGCCATGGCGCTCCGAGAGCGGAAATGCGGTCCCGCCGAAACGGCGCGCATAACGAAGAGCCGCCTCCCGCGGATCGCTGCAGGCGATGTCGAGGTCGAGCACCGGGCGACCGAGAAGCTCGTCGCGAACGGCTCCTCCTACGATCCACGCCTCCTCGTCGCCGAGTACCTCCCGGACGCGCTCATCCATCCTTAGGGCTTCCCGTCGCCACCCGCCGCGCCCGGCCGGAGCGGGTGTTGAGCCCTGTGGCGATCTCGTAGCCGATCGTGTCGGCGACCCGTGCATGATCCTCGATCAGTATCCCGTCTCCGACGAGAGTCACTGGGGTTCCCAGCGGGAGCTTCGCGTCCAGCTCGACCGCGAGCGCATCCATCGAGATCGTGCCAACGACCCGCCGGCGCTGGCCCTCGACGAGGATCTCCGTCCCGGTCATGTCTCGCCGGAACCCGTCCGCGTAGCCGACGGGCACGATGCCGATCCACGTCGGCCGATCGGCGACGAAGCGACGCCCGTAGCCGGTGCTCTCACCGGGAGCGAGCTGCTTCACGAGCGCGAGATACGACTCCCAGCGCAAGGCGGGCTCGAGCCCTTCCGCACCCGGATCGGAACCGAACGGCGAGATTCCGTAAAGCGCGATGCCACAGCGGACCGCGTCGAAGCGAGCCTCTGCGTAGCGAAGCGTGGCAGCGCTGTTGGCGAGGTGACGTGTCAGCGAGCCGAGCCCCGCTATCGCCTCCTTGAAGCGCTCGACCTGGAGGTGGGTGAACGCGGGGTCCGACTCGGCAGAGGCGAGGTGGCTCATGACGCCGACGACGTCGCGGCTCGGCGACGGAAGCTCGGCGAGTCCCCACCGACCCATTCCTGTATCGATCTTCAGGTGTAACCGAACCCCCTCGGACAACCGCCCATCCGCCGCGACGAGCTCGAGCCGCGCTGCTCGCGCCTCGCCGACCTCGCGCTCGGAGACAGGCCCCATGACGATGATGCGAGCGTTGCGGAGCGCCGCGCGGAGATGGAGAGCTTCGGGCAATGTCGCGACACACAGCGCAGTGGCTCCGGCGTCGAGCGCCGCACGCGAGACGTCGACCGCGCCGTGGCCGTAGCCCTCAGCCTTGACGACGGCCCACAGCTCCGCTCCACCCGCCGCGCGCAGCAACACCTCGGCGTTTCGCCGGATGGCCCCGAGGTCGATGGTGAAGCTCGAGCGCTCCACGAACTACGTCATTCTCTGCGATCTCTGCGATTCATGCGGTGCTCCCGTCAGCCCTCGAGCGCAGCCGGCAGCGATGCGAGGAGATCGCTCGCAACGAGTCCCACCTGGTGCGGTGCGAGCTCGGCCGCCCGAGCGTGGGCGATCGCTGCGGCCGCGGCCGCTCGTTGCGGCTCGAGTCCTTTCGCGAGGAACGCCGCGATCACGCCGGTAAGGACGTCGCCGGTGCCCGCAGTGGCGAGCGACGGAGGCCCGAGGTCGCAGACGACGACGCCTGCGCCGGGTGCAGCGACGATCGTGTCCGCGCCCTTGAGCAGCACGACGGCGCCGAATCGATCAACCGCCTGCTGCGCCGCGGCGAGCCGGTGCGCGCCGACCCAGTCCGAGTCGACGCCGAGGAGGCGAGCGAGCTCGCCGGCGTGCGGCGTGAGAACCGTCGGCGCAGTTCGATCGAAGGGTTCGAGGTCGAAGAGCGCATCGGCATCAACCACCGCGGGAAGCTGCAGGCGTTCGAGCAGCTCACGAACGAGCAGCTGGCGGTCCTCACTGCGACCGAGACCTGGCCCGAGGGCGATTGAGCCCGCCCGCTCCGCCGCACGCGCGATCGTCTCGGAGGCGCCGGCATCGGCTCCAGCCGATCTTGACCGGCTCGAGCGCGAGTGCCTCGGCGGCGGGCAGAGCCCTCTCGGGAACCGCGAGCGTCACGTAGCCCGCATCGGCGCGCAGCGCGGCCATCGCCGAGAGGCAGGCCGCGCCGGTCATCCCCTGCTGGCCGCCCACGACGAGTACCGAGCCCGAGGAGTACTTCGTGTCCTTCGCGCCGCGTCGAGGGACGATCGAGAGGAGTGCCGGCATCGCGCGTCGATGCTCAGTCGGTTGCGCCGCGAGCCCGATGTCGGCGACGACGACCCGGCCGGAATGGAAGCGCCCGGGAGCGACGACGAGTCCGACCTTCGGCGCGTGGAACGTCACCGTGAGATCTGCGTCGACAACCGCGCCGGCGATCTCCCCAGTCGACGCATCTACACCCGAGGGGAGATCGACCGCGACGACCGGCGACGGTGTGGCGTTGATGCGCTCGATGACCTCGGCGGCCTCCGGTCGCGGCTCGCCGCGAAAGCCAGTCCCGAACAACGCGTCGACGACCACGTCGTAGCCGCTGACGTCTGTCGTCTCCTCGGCCACGTGCCCCGCTTCACGAAGGATGCGTGCTGCGACTCGCCCATCGCCGCCGTTCGACCCGCCGCCGCACACGCAGGCGAAGCTCCGCGCAGCCGGGAACGCGAGCATCGCCTCGCGAGCGACTGCTTCACCGGCGCGCTCCATCAGCTCGGAGATCGAGTCGGGGTATCCCGGGTACCGCTTCTCGGCGGCGCGCATCTCCTCGGCGGAATACAGCGGCTCGAACATCTCAGCCATACGTCAGCGTCGGACACAGTGACTACTCGCGAGGGCTGACGACGCAGATCGCGGCCGCGATCTCGCGTGCGTGCGTCATCGAGAGGTCAATCGCGCCAGCTCGCACACGCTCGGCGAAGGCGGCCGTCCGGCCGGAAAGGCTCACCCCCGGCTTTGGCCGCCCCACGATCTCGATCTCTTTCCACGTGAAGCGGACCCCACAGCCGAGCGCCTTTCCCACGGCCTCCTTCCCGGCGAAGCGTGCGGCATAGCTCTGCGCCGGGTCTGCTCGAGAGTCGCAGTAGGCGCGCTCGGCGTCCGTAAAGCACCGCTCGCGAAAGCGCGGCCGCTCGAGCGCTCGCCGAACCCGGTCGATCTCGATGATGTCGACGCCGACCTTCAGAGCTTCCTTCGGACGTTCACCCGACATGGCCGATCGTCCTGAAGCGAGCTCTCATGGCGTCCACCCGCCGGTCAGATCCTCCTCGAGCAGGGCGGGGAACTGGGCGACCGAGGAGACCACGATGTCCGGCGACGGGTCGGCGAACTCGAGCGTCTCGGGGCGGAACTTCCCTGTCCTCACGAGGGCGGTACGCATCCCGAAGAGTCGAGCGCCGCGGACGTCCGCCTCGACGTCATCCGTCACGAGCCAGGTCCGCTCGGGCTCGGCTTCGAGAGCGTCGAGCGCGGCGGCGAAGTACGACGGGCTGGGCTTGCCGAGCACTGTCGCCTCGACGCCCGTCGCATACTCGAGCCCGGCGACGAAGGCGCCGCTGTCGAGCATCGGGCCGCGGCTCGTCTGCCACCACTTGTTCTTGTGCAGACAGAAGAACGACGCGCCCATCTGGATCTCCGCGAAGGCGCGCGCGAGGTTCATGTAGCTGAACACCTGATTCGGCTCCAGCGTCTCGTCACAGCCGCCGATGAGCACCGCCTCGGCGTCCTGGCCCACGAGCTCGAGTGCGTCGAGGTCGGGGACGACCGCGGTCATCACCAGCGCGAGCACGCGTTTCCCAGCAAGCTCCCGGGCCGCAGCCCCAGGCGTCGTCTGGAGCTCGTCGTCCTCGAGCGTGAACCCCATCTCGCGCAACTCCTCCGCGAGGCGGGAGCGCGGCCGAGTCGAGTTGTTCGTTACGAAGCGGAGGGTATGACCGGCACGCCGGAGATCTCCCACTGCGTCGACTGCGCCCGGGATGGGGTCGCCCGACACGTGCAGAACCCCGTCGATGTCGAGCAGAATGCACGCCATGGAGTCGGGTTCAGTTCATCTCTGGTCGTTGAACAGGCAACAGACGTAGCAGCGTAATCGGTTAAGGCCTACGCTCGCGAAGCGATGCGGCCGCGCTCCCTCTCCGGTGCGGCGTTTATCCTCGCATCGGACGTGCCGGTCAACGACGCGCAGTTCCAGTCCTTGCTCGAGCAGGTGCAAGAACTGCACCGGCTGGCCGACGAGATCTCGCGTGAGAAGATGAGGTTCGACGCATACGTTCGTGCGCGTTTGAGCTGGGATGACACCATCGCGCCTCCCCTTCCGGCGGGCCAGCGAGACCTGGCGGATGAGGTAGTCGACGTGCTCTCCAAGCCACGCCTGTCCTCCTCGCAGTCGCGTCATCTTCACCGCGCGTTCTTCGGACGCTAGGCGGCGAAGGGCGCGAATGAGGACCTTCTTACTCCGTCCTGTTAGAGAGGGGACTGGACGCGCTGCCTGCGCGCTCCAGACTGCTCGGGCTTCACCTACGGCACGCTCGCTCCAGCTCCACCCCCGGACGCGCCCCCAGTCCCCACTAATTGCATCCTAGACAGCTAAGGCTCGCTCATCAAGCCCGCACGTTCATCATCGGCATCCGGATCACCAAGCCCCGCGAGTGCCGCAGCCTCCGTCTGGCCGTGCTGCGATTGCAGCCGCATGAACGACGCCTGCTGCGAGGAACTGAACAAGGTTCTCGTCAGCGCGACGGAGAGGGCGATTCAGTAGCAACGAGAAATGGCGACTCTCGCCGCCCCCCTTCGCGCCTGAGGCGAGAACCTAGACCCTCGGGCCTGTCGGCGTTCGTGAGATGCCCTCGACCATATTGGCGAAGTCCTTCTCCTTTGCCTCCACCGCGACATCCGCCTGCGAAAGAACGCCGACGAGCGTGTTGTCCTCATCGACGACCGGCAAACGGCGCACCTGATAGCTCGCCATCAGCTTCAGAGCTTCCGAAAGGTCCTCGTCTGGACGGATCGTGACGAGTTCACGGCTCGCGATCTCACGTACAGGCATCCCGCGCGGGTCCTTCTCCTCGGCGACTGCTCGGATGACGATGTCTCGGTCGGTGACGACTCCGGCCAGCTTCTGACCCTCAAGAATCGGTAGCGAACCGACGTCCTCGCTCTTCATCAACCGTGCGGCCTCTGAGACCGGCGTCTCCGGGGTAACACAGCGTGGGTTGTCGGTCATGACCTCATGAACCTTCGTTCCCATGTTCTCCTCCTTGATCGCTGTATTTCATCCCATACCCGCGTTCACGTGACTTGAAACCAGCCGCTGCCGTCTAGGGCACGACGCGGCAAACGGTTGACGGTCCTCAGCTGCGGCTGGCAAGCTGGTCGTGCTCAGACGTATCCCGGAACTGGCGGAGGCATGTGAAGCGCCTACCCGCCTGGACGTCCAGGCCGCAGATCGTCAGCGGAGCGGAGAGCGCCAAACCTCTGAGGGGCGAGGCGCTTAGCGACAGTCGCCATGCGTTCTCGAGCTGGCAGAGGCTCGCGCCTCGTTGACTCAGACAGGCTGCTGCAGATGCACTGGGACATCGGACGTTCGTTCCGCAAGCCAGATACGAACCCTCGGAATCGCTGAAAGAGCGGCCACGCCACCGACGACCATCAGAACAAGATTTCGAGCGCGATGGGTTCTCTTGCGACGCATCCGATCACCGGCGCTGTCGAGGTCGTCGAGCATCGCGCGGATGTTCTTTCGAAGCTTGTTATCAGCGGCCAGGCTCGCCGCCATGCTGCCACCAGCTAGATCCTTCTTGACTCGATCGCTCGCCTTAGCACCGTGTCCCGCCGCGGCGCGGATATCGGCGCGCAGGCGCTCGTCGCGGATGACTTCGTCTAGATACGAGAGAAGCTCACTGAATGTCTTCTTGACCTTGTCAATCTGACTATCTTTGGTGAGGCTCAGCATCGTTCCTCCGTTTGTCGCGTACTTCGGGATACCCAGCGTGGGAGACGGCAAACGCTGAGGTGCACGCGCGCGAGAATAGGGTGGCCTAGTCGCTGGCGTCCTCGTAGTTTCTAGAGATGGCTACTACGCATAAGGACAAGGTCATTGTCAGCGCGTACATCAAAGGCGACGTTCGCGACGAACTCGCACGTAGAGCGCAGAGAGTCCGATAGATCGCTCTCGGGCGAGATCCGACGCGCGCTGACGGAGTACCTCGGGGAACGCAACGACGAGAAGGAGACGACGACATGAGCGACTCGCCGCTGATCAGCATTCCCACGGGGCGCAAGCTCGAAGACGATGGGCCGAAGCGTCCGCCGCGTACGGGCACCTGCTGCCCGACGCGCTCGCTCGCACTCGTAGCGCCCTGGACGTCTTTCTCGCGGGTGGCGAGACGTCGCGAACGAGCGCTGAGCGATACGTTTCGGTCCCGAATGGGTTCCTACGATGACGAGCGCGTCTTCTCGTAGATCCGAAATGGCCGTGATTACCAGCGCTTTTTCGTACGTGAGCAGCGACGATCAGGCTCCGGGGCCTGAGTCTATTCGGGTCACGCGCTCCGTTTCCCTGCCGCTCTCCGAGATCGCCATCCGCGTCTCGAGGTCGAGCGGCCCTGGCGGGCAGCACGCACAGAAGTCGTCGACGAGGGTCGAGGCGATCTTCGACGTAGAGGCATCGGAGGCTCTCTCCGAGGTACAGAAGCGGCGCGTCGTCGCACGCGCCGGGACGACGCTTCGCGCGATCGCTCAGGACGAGAGAAGTCAGCTACGGAACCGCGAGCTCGCAATCGAGCGGCTCGTCGAGAAGCTCCGCGCCGCTCTTGCAGTGCCGAGGCGGCGCGTACCGACGAAGCCGACCCGCGCAGCGAGGGAGCGGAGGCTCGAGTCGAAGCGGCGTCGGAGCAAGACTAAAGGCCTCCGACGACCGCCCGGCGACGAATAGCTGCCCGCCGCGACGTTCGTCCGCCGCTGCGTAGGATCGCGCCGTGGACGTTCTGCGAGCGACTGCGCTGATCGCGGGCCTGCCGCTCGAGCGCACTCGCCTGCTCGAGAACCTCGGGCGTATCCGGCGCGAGGTGGGCCCGATCACGCAGGAGCTCTCGGATTCTCTCGCGGATCACATGAACATCCGCCGCGGCGAGGTGCACGAGGTGGTCTCGTTCTACTCCTTCCTACAGGTCCCGACCGACGCGATACGCGTGTGCACGGGACCCGTCTGCGACTGCTTCGGCGCGCGCGAGCTCCTCGAGCGCACCCCGGGTGCGATCGAAGTCGCATGCCTGGGCCACTGCGATCTCGCGCCTGCGATGACGCACGGAGACGAGATCATCCCCGCGGTTACTCACGCGACCAACGATGGTCCCGCCGTCGGGCTCGGGACACGTGACGAGTCCCTCGCCGAATACGTTGCTCGCGGCGGGCTCGAGCTCCTTCGAAGCCTGCCACCCCTCGAGCGAATCGTCGACGAGCTGAAGGCGTCCGGGCTCACGGGGTTCGGCGGCGCTGGGTTCCCGACCGGCGTGAAGTGGGAAGCAGTCTCGCGTGAGCCCGGCCCGCGATACGTGATCGTCAACGCGGACGAGGGAGAGCCCGGCACGATCAAGGATCGCTATGTGATGGAGCTTCGGCCCCACCTCATGATCGAGGCGACGCTGATCGCGATGCGCTCCCTCGAGGCGACGGAGGGCTACATCTACCTGCGCGAGGAGTACGCGACATCTCGTCTACGCCTGCAGCACGCGATCGACGAGCTCCGTGCTGCGGGCTTCCTCGACGGGCTCACGCTCGAGCTCGTGATCGGTGCCGGCGCGTACATCGCCGGCGAGGAGACGGCGATGCTCGAATCGATGGAAGGGCGCCGGGCAATGCCCCGGCTCAAGCCGCCGTTCCCGAGCCAGGTCGGCTACCTCGGACGCCCGACGCTGATCCAGAACGTCGAGACGCTCGCGCACATCCCCGCGATCCTTCGGAACGGTGGCGAGTGGTGGGCGAGCCTAGGCATCCGGGGCGCTGCGGGGACGCGACTCTGGTCGGTCACGGGAGCGGTCGGGAAGCCGGGGTGCTACGAGGCGCCGAGTGGGTCGACGACGCGTGAGCTCGTCGAGGAGCACGCGGGCGGGTTCACGGGCGACGTGGGCTCAGTCGTTCCGGGCGGCGCAGCGAGCGGGATCCTGCCGCCGTCGGCCCTCGACGCGCCTCTGACACGCGACGGCCTGCGCGAGTACGGTGCCGGCCCTGGCTCGGCGGCCGTCCAGATCTTCCCGACGTCGTACTCCCCGCTTCGGCTGCTCGCGGAGACCATGCGCTTCTTCGCGGAGGAGTCGTGCCAGAAGTGCACGCCCTGCCGGATCGGAAACCGGGCGCTCCACCACGTGTTCGAGGAGCTCGCGCACGGGGAGGCGCCGATGACGCGCGAGAAGATCGACGAGTGGCTGCTCGCGATGGAGAAGACCTCGATCTGCGGCCTTGGGCAGGCCTCGCCGTTCCCGGTACGCAACGCGATGAATCACTGGCCCGAGCTGTTCGCTCCGCTGAAGCAGGGTGTAGCTTGACGGAGATGGTCGAGTTCACCCTCGACGGGAAGGTCGTCGCGGCCAACGACGGGGAGCTCCTCGTCCACGCGGCCGCCCGCCACGGAACGTTCATCCCCACGCTCTGCCACGACGAGAAGCTCGATCCTTACGGCGGGTGCCGCATGTGCGTCGTCGACGTCGAAGGCGCTCCGCGCCCGCTGCCTGCATGCGCGACGCGCGTGGCCGAGGGCATGGTCGTCTCGACGAACGGCCCGATCACGGACTTCCAGCGCACGCTCACCGAGATGCTCCTCTCCGAGCACCTCAACGCAGCGCCCGGAGGCCGGCCGAACGAGCTCATGGACATGGCGAACGAGCTCGGGGCGGAGGCGCCGTTCATCCTCCCCGACGCGAAGCGCGCGGAGTACGACGACCGCAACCGGCTGATGGGCTACGACCCCGACGCCTGCATCCTCTGCAACCGTTGCGTCCGCTACACGCAGGAGGTCATGCAGTGCTCGGCGCTGTCGCTCGAAGGCCGCGGCGGAGACGCGCGCATCGTCCCGACCTGGGGGCTCTCCTGGCTCGACACCGAGTGCGAGCTCTGTGGCGGGTGCCTCTCGGTGTGCCCGACCGGCGCGATCTACGAGAAGTTCGAAGAAGGAACGAAGAGGCCCGAGCGCGCCCTCGAGCAGGTGCGGACGACGTGCACGTTCTGCGGCGTCGGCTGCCAGATCGACCTCAACCTCGATCCCGAGACGAAGCACATCGTCAAGGTCACGTCGAAGGACGAGTACCTCCCGAACGAGGGCAACCTCTGCGTCAAGGGCCGCTTCGCCTTCAACTTCGTCCACCACCCCGACCGGCTCACGCAGCCGCTCGTGCGCGGCGAGGACGGCGAGCTTCATCCCACAACGTGGGAGCACGCGATCGAAACCGCCGCGACCGGACTGAAGAGCGTCATCGCCGAGCACGGGCCACAGGCGATCGGCTTCCTCTCGTCGGCCCGCCTGACGAACGAGGAGAACTACCTCATCCAGAAGCTCGCGCGCACGGGAGTCGGGACGAACTCCGTCCACTCGTGCGAATCGACCTGACACGCTCCGACTCTTTACGGCCTGGTCAGGTCGTTGGGCAGAGGAGCAAGCAGTAACTCGATCCCGGAGATCGAGAAGGCGCGATTCCTCTTCGTCATCGGCTCGAACACGACCGAGGCGCACCCGGTGCTCGCGCTGCGGATCAAGAAGGCTGTGCGCGATGGCGGCACGCTCGTGGTCGCCGACCCGCGCAAGATCTGGCTGACGAAGCTCGCCAAGCGCCATCTCCAGCTTCGCCCCGGGACGGACGTGTGGCTCCTGAACGCGATGATGCACACGATCCTCACGGAGGGGCTCCAGAACGAGGACTACATCCGCGAGTTCACCGACGACTTCGACGCGGTGCGCGAGGTCGTGATGCGGTACTCGCCCGAGGAGGCCGAGAAAGTCACCGGCGTCCCCGCAGAGGACATTCGCGCGACGGCGCGCGAGTATGCGGCCGAGCGGCACGCGGCGATCTTCTACACGCTCGGGATCACCGAGCACGCCTGTGGCGTCGACAACATCTGGTCGCTCTCGAATCTCGTGCTCATGACCGGCCACCTCGGCTACGAGTCGACCGGGCTCAACGCGCTTCGCGGCCAGAACAACGTCCAGGGGCTGAACGACTCCGGCGCGAATCCGAACTACCTCCCCGGATACCAGCCCGTCGACGACCCGGAGATCCGACGCAAGTTCGCGGAGGGTTGGGGCGCAGAGATCCCCGAGAGGGCGGGCTACCGGCTCGACCAGATGATGAGCGGCCTCCACGACGAGCGCGTCAAGGCCCTCTATCTGATCGGCGAGAACCCGGCTCAGACCGAGCCGAACGCGCACCACGTCGAGGAGGGGCTCGGGAAGCTCGACTTCCTGATCTCGCAGGACATCTTCCTCCACGACATGACCCGGAAGTACGCGGACGTCGTCTTCCCGGCCTCGTCGTTTGCGGAGAAGGACGGCACTTTTACGAACACCGAACGGCGCATCAGCCGCGTCCGCGAGGCAGCCCCGCTCCCGGGTGAGGCGAAGGGCGACCGCGAGATCGTCCTCCTCATGGCCAAAGCACTCGGCGCGAACTGGCCCGAGTACCCGGACGCGGAGTCGGTCTGGAACGAGCTCGCCGACCTCGCGCCCAACTGGTACGGCGTCCGCTACGACCGCATCGAGGAGAACGGCATCCAGTGGCCCGTGCCGGAGATGGGCCACCCGGGAACGCCGTTCCTGTACTCCCCCGCTCCCGCGCGCGCGGGCGGCCGGGGCAAGTTCTTCCCGGTCGAGTACCAACGGCCGATCGAGGAGCCGGACTCCGAGTATCCACTGGTCCTCTCGACCGGCAGGACGCTCTACCACTACAACTCGGCGACGATGACGATGCGCGAGTCGGGGATCACCGACAAGCAGGAAGAGCCGTTCTTCGAGATCACCGAAGAGGACGCGTCGGCGCTCGGGCTTCGGCAGGGCGACTGGGCGCGGCTCGTCTCACGGCGCGGCTCACTCGAGGCGAAGACGCACATCTCGGATCGCGTCTTCCCCGGCCTCGTGTGGATGGCGCTCCACTTCGCGGAGCAGAAGGTGAACTGGCTCACGCACGACGTGGGCGACCCGCTGATCGGCACGCCCGAGTTCAAGGTGAGCGCCGTGCGCGTCGAGCGCGCGTGACCAACGCTCGCCTCCGGCGCGCGTTCACGGGGGAAACCATGTTTCCCCCGTGTGCCCCCTTCTTCTCGAAAGCGTGGGGAACCTCCCGGTTCCCCACACCCCTCCCCGCTCATAGACCACCAAAGGTTGGTCTATGAGCGACTCCTCGCCCCAGACGCCGTCACGCCGTACCTCCACGGCCGCTTTGGCGAGCCGTACCTGTACGAGCCCGAGTGCGAGTCGACGCAGCTGCTTCTCATCGGCTCAGGACATCCCGAGGGCGCGGTCGCCGTCACGGACCATCAGACTGGCGGTCGCGGCCGCCTCGGCCGGCGCTGGGACGCGCCTTCCGGGACGTCGTTGCTCGTCTCCGTGCTGCTGCATCCTCCGCCGGAGCGACATCTGCCCGAGCTCTCGCTCGTGGCTGCCCTCGCTGCGACCGAGACGATCGAGCATCGCAACCGGCCTGTCAGCCCAGATCAAGTGGCCGAACGACGTGATGCTGAATCGACGCAAGGTCGCGGGGATCCTCTCCGAGCTCGCCGACGGCACCGTAGTCGTCGGAATCGGGATGAACGTGAACCAGACGCGCGACGAGCTCCCGACCGATACGACGACCGAGCCAGGCTCGCTGCGCACGCTCACCGGGACCACGTACGACCGCGCGGTGCTCCTCGGCTCGCTCCTCGTCCGGCTCGAGCATGCCTACGACACCTGGCGGCAAGGCGGCCTCGCCGATCTCTACGGCGACATCGGGGCGCGTGACTTCCTGCGCGGACGGCGGATCACCGTCGAAGGCGAGAAAGCGACGGCGCTTCAGATTCTTCGCGACGGGCGCCTCGAGATCGACGTGGGCGCCCACGAGACCCGCGTGATCGAGTCGGGCGAAGTGCTCTACGCGCGCTGAGCCGCAACCGTCCCTGCGAGGTGACTCCTACGCGGCTAGCTCGTCCTTGGGCTCGCCCGTCTCGATCGAGTTCGAGATCGGGTCTCGGCTCCACTCGTACCAGCCGCCATCGTAGACAGCGATTCTCGGCCAGCCCATGAGATAGGCGTAGAACCATGTCTCGCTCGCTCGCCAGCCGGTCCCGCAGTAGAAGGCGACCCACTTGTCGGGGGTGATGCCGGCTTCCTCCCAGTTGGCCGCGATCTCGGGGTACGCGCGCATCGTGTTGTCCACGTTGCGGTAGTGCTGCATGTGGTACGCGTCCGAGCCGCAGTTGCCCCAGACGTCGCCTGAGATCCGGCCAGCCGGGCCGATGTAGTTGTAGCCCGAGACCTGGCCGATGTGCTCGTTCCAGGTCCGGACGCTGACGAGGGCGGCGCTGTCCGGAGCGGACAGGATCTGCTTGGCCTCGTCGATGTCGACGATGACCTCTGGACGCGCGGGGATCCGGACGCCGAACGACGTGATCGGCGCGGGCTCGCGAAGCGTGGTCTCGACCGGGTTTCCGGCCCGCACCCACGCGTCGTAGCCCCCGTCGAGCAGCCGGACGTCGTCGACGCCCGCGTAGCGCAAGATCAACGCCGCGCGGGTGGCGGCGATCTGCCCGGCACGACGGCCCGGCCACTTTTCGTTGGCGTCCCCCTCTGTGTCGCGGCCATAGAGGATGACCGTCGTGTCGTGGGCGATTCCGAGCGCACGCAAGGTGGCTTCGAGCTCCTCGGGCGTTCGGCGCTGCCAGTCGACGGGGTTCTCGAGCTGGTTCGTGTCGAGGTAGAGCGCGCCGGGGAGGTGATCCTCCTCGTACTCCTCGGGGACTCCGAAGTTCACGTGGAAGAGCAGGAAGTGCCCGTTCGGCGCGGCTTCCGGCTTGTCACCGTCGAGCACCTTCCAGAGCCAGTCGGAGTGGACGAGGCGCTCGTAGTTCGGGAGACGCTCTACGGGCAGGGTCTCGTCTGCCGCCCACTCGGCCCAGCCGGCATCGTAGGTGCGGACTCCCGTGTGGCCCAGGTCGACCAGCCTGCTCCTGACTGCCGAGACGTCGCTCGAGCCGCCGTAGAGGACGACCTCTCGGCTGGGAACGATGTCTTTCGAGTGCAGAAGCCGGACGACCTCCGCGTCGTCGACGCTCGTCAGCCACGCGCTCGGGAAGACGACGGCTCCGGGGATGTGACCCCCTCGAGGCGCTCCGACCGGTCGCCAGCCGTTGTACGCGTGGAGAGGCCGGACGTCGACGATCGTCAGGTCGCGGTCGGCAAGTCGCGAGCGCAGTTCAGCCGTCGAGACGGTCGAACGGAAAGTGTCCTGGAACACCTTCGGGGTATCTGTGTCCGACTGCTCGTCGAGTGTGGCAACGACCTCTTCGAGACCTGGCATCGAAAGCTCCTTTTGGAGAATGGACGCGAGCGGCCGAGCGCGACGTCGCGTCATCGTAATCGCATTAGTTTACAAAGTAAAGCGACTATTCGATCTGAAGTGGAACCAACTTGGCACGTGTGTCCGGCGCCGCACTCCGCAGCTCGTCAACGCGCTCTGGGACGAACAGCTAGCGGTTGACGATCGTCGTGATCACGAGGTAGATCACGACCGCGAGCGGGACGATGAACCGGCCGATGTAGCGGCGCCGGCGGGCGGTCGGCGTTTCCTCCTCGGCGGTCTCGACGGTTGGGGGCGCTTCCATCGTCTCGGGCTCGAATTCCTCGAACGCCGGCTCGACCTCCGGCACGTGCGTCGGCTGGGGTTCGCTCGCGAACTCCGGCTCGTCGACCTCGTCGACCAGGCTCTCCTGGAGGTCGAACAGGCTCGGCCAGCGCCCGCACGTTCGGCAGGCGTTCGCGACCGGCTCGTTGACCGTGCCGCATTCCGAGCAACGCCAGGGCGCGTCCGCCACCGGGAAAGCTTATGCAGGCGCGAAGCGGCTAACGCGCCATCCGAAGGGGGATCTCGACGAGGTTGATGCGCGAGCCGTCCTTGGCGGAGAGCTCGAAGACGATCAGCGAGCCGACTCCGTCGAAGGGAACCGTGAAGGCAGCGGTGGTGAAGTCGAACGTCCCGCGCGTCCCCGTCCCCGAGGTGGCCGTGACGAAGTTCTCGTCGACGATGAGGCCGTCGGTGTCGGTGAGCTCGTAGTTGAACGTCGCCTCGAAGGTGTTCGCAGTGCCGGTTACGCGCAGCGGGCTCGCGACCGTCTCGAACGACAGCGGAGACTCGACGAGGACCGCAGGCGTGAAGTCCTCGAAGTCGGCCCGCGTGAGGGTGTTTCCCTGGATGTCGACGGACTCCACGGTGACGAACTGCGTGAGCGTGTACACGACCTGGGCCAACGGCTCGTCCGGGAGATCAGTCGAAAGCTCGACGGTCGCCACTCCGTCCTCGACCGACGCAACCACCCCCTCGGTGTCTTCCGGAATCGCCGTCGTGAACTCGAGCTCCGCGCCTTCCTCTGCAGTCGGGCCGGCGAGAAGCTCGTCGAGTGCGGCCTGGGCGATGGCTGTCGTTTGGTCGATCTCGCGTAGAGCCGGCCACACCTTGCCGTCGCGCAGCCAGTAGACGCGGAGCTCGGTCGTTTCGGCAGGCACCGTCGTCGTGTCGGTGTCAGTCGGCGTGGCCTCCTCGTCGCCACCGCATCCCGCGAGGAGCAGCGCCGCCGCGGCGAGAAGCACTGACAACTTCACGGCCAGAGCGTAGATGCGCCGCGTGGATCGGGGACGACCTCGGCAATGCGGCGTCTGAGGTCGGTGTGGTCGAGCTCGAGCTCCAGTCCGAGTCGAGCTGCGGTCTCCTCCTCGAGCCCCTGCCAGAGGTCGATCGTCGCCCAGAGCGCCCGCGCCACGTCGCGTACGTCGTAGTGGGCATACGCCGACTCCATGGCCGAGAGCGCGCCCGGATCGGCCCAGCGTTCGAGAAACCGGCCCCCGTGCCACGTGTCGACCGACGGGTCGAGCGCGCGCGCATGCCATTCGAGCAGGGTCACGAGCCGTGCCTTGAGATAGCCGTCGAGACACCCGATGGCGGTGTAGACCTCGCCGCGGCGGAGCTTCTTCGCGGTCCAGAGCGCGTGGTACCAGAAGTCGCTCGCGAGCTCGGTGAGCTCGCTCTGGGCCGGCAGTCCAGGCGTATCGGCCTCTTCGGCCGCACGCTGGAGGCGCACGTCGAGGTCGATCTTGTCGACGAGGACGCGGTAGCCGCGCGCGAGCAGCGGAGCGGCGACCTCGAGCCGGTCGAGTGCCGAGACGGGAATGAGGGGCAGATCGACGTCCTCTCCGGTCTCGTAGAGGACGCGCCGCTCGCGCTCGCCGCCGACTGCGGTCGTCTCGAGAAACGTGATGACAGGCGCGCCGAACTCCGCAACCCAAGATCGATCCTCCGCGTAGCGCTCTGGGTCGTCGACGAGGACGAACACGTCGAGGTCCGACCACCGGTCCGCCGGCGTGTCAGTGCGCGCCTGCGATCCGACGACGACCGCCGCATGCACATCGGCCTTCTCCCGCGCCCAGTCGGTGACAGCCGCCTCGATCAGGTCCATCCGCGTGTTGACGTTGGCAAGAACGCTCTCGTCGATCTCGAGCACGCTGGGATTCACGCCCCGAAGCGAGCGCTCACCTGCTGCGACGCGCTGCTCGAGCGCGGAAAGCATCGGCTTCGTGTAGACGCCTGGAAGGGGTCCCGTCTGCGGCACTGCTCTCGCCTCGACCAAAGCCCGCAGTGCATCGGGCGTGACGAGCGGGACGTCGACAGGGACCACGACACAGACGTCGTGCGTCGACGCCCGGAGACCCGCGATCACGCCGAAGACCGGAGCGCGCTCGGCGGAGCCGTCGTCGAGCACCGGAAACGGGAGCTCGAGACCATCCGCTTCCTTCCCGACCGCGAGCACCTCGTCGCAGGTCTCGCTCAGAACGCGCCAGGCCCGCTCGGCGAGCGTCTCGCCGCGAAACGAAGCTAGAGCCTTCGGCGAGCCGAAGCGCTCGGACGCGCCCCCGACGAGGAGGATCCCGGTGACGGCTAGACGATCCGCCACGGCTCCGTGTAGACCGTCGCGCGCCCGTCGCGAACCCAGCCGCAGAGCGTCACGCCTCGGTCCCCGGCAAGCTCGACCGCAAGGGACGAGGGCGCTCCGACCGCGACGAGGACGGGACATCCGGCGACGGACGCCTTCTGCACGAGCTCGAACGAGAGCCGGCCGCTCACGCACAGGACGTGGCTCGAGAGCGGAAGGAGGCCCTCGAGGAAGGCCCACCCGACGACCTTGTCCATCGCGTTGTGGCGTCCGACGTCTTCACGCACGCACGAAAGCTCTCCTCCGGCGTCGAAGAGCCCGGTGGCGTGCAGTCCGCCGGTCGCCGCGAAGGCTCGTTGCGCTTCGAGGAGTCGGTCCGGGAGCGAGGCGATGACGGCTTCGGGAACCTCGAGGGCGCTCTCGACTCTCGGCGCGGCGACCTGAACGGCTTCGATCGCCCCTTTCCCGCAGACCCCGCACGAGGACGACGTGTAGAAGCTGCGCTTGAGCCGCTCCGGGTCGAACCCGCTTGCTTCGACATCGACCGTGTTCGCGGCGAGATCGTCTGGCACGCGTGCCGAGACCGGCGTGAGCCCTTCCGTGATGCAGAACCCGAGCGCGAGCTCCTCGTCGTGCCCGGGAGTCCGCATCGTCACGGCAACCGGCTCGCCACCGATGCGGATCTCCAGGGGCTCTTCGACGGCAACCGTCTCGTCGATCTCCTCCCCGCGCGGGAGACGGCGAGCCTTCACGACCGCCGTCGAGTACGGAGGCGCTTCGGCCCGACCGTCGCGATTCACGCGGTTCAGCGTAGTCGTATGGACGCGCACCGAGGAGGAGTCAGCTCGCAACCCCACAGACGGCGAACACCGTCACCGACCAGTTCGCTCCGGTCCCCACGATCTCGCGCGCGGAGGCTCGGTACACGTTGTCGTTGTCGGGGAACGACTGCTGGAGCGCGACTTGCGGGAGAACAGGGTTCAGGCGAGCTCCTCCTCCCAGCAACCGCTTCCCAGCCGGGCACGTGATGGTCGCAGTCTTCGAAGCAGCCGAGTTGAGAGACCGAGGTGGACTCGACCCGCTCGATCCCGCTCACCCCAGGCGGCCCTGCTGGCCCCGCCGGGCCTGTCGGGCCCGCCGGCCCTGCGGGCAGCTGACCCGCCGCGAAGTCGGCCCTGAGAAGCGAGCGATTGCGCACCTTTGCGGAGGTCACCGCGTTCGGGGCGAGCTTCCCGTTCGTTACCGCTGAGCTCTTGAGCTGTGCGGTGCCGACACTGTTCTTCGGTACCTGCAAGACCGTTGCGTACCCCGTACCTCCGAGGGCGATCCCGAGCGCGACGCACGCGATCACGAGTGCGGGCGACGGGCGCTTGAGTGAAATGCCTCTCATCGTCTACCTCCCTGTGTGGTCAGGTCTGGAAGGCGCCGACGCTACCAGCCGACTTTGACGACTCGGTTAACGCTCGCGATGCCAGGCGCTACGCGGGGACGGCCTCGCGATCGAGGCATTCGAGGAACGCCCGCGACCACTCCGCGAGATCGCCCCAGCCGCGACACGAGACCATGTTCCCGTCGACGACCGCGGCGCCGTTCACGAATTCCCCACCGGCCATCTCGATGTCGGGAGCAAGTGCCGGGAAGCCCGACGAGCGCCGTCCGCGCAGAAGGCCGAGCGCCGCAGGCACCTGCGGGCCGTGGCAAAGGGTTCCGACCGGCTTGTCCTCTACGAAGAAGTGCTCGACGATCCGTCGCACCTCGGGATCGACGCGGATGAACTCCGGCGCGCGTCCGCCCGGGATGACGAGCGCTGCGTAGTCGGTCGGCTCGACGTCTGCGAACACGATGTCGACGGGGCAGGAGCGACCCGGCCGCTCGACGTACGTGTCGAAGTCGGGCTCGAAGTCGTGCACGACGAGCTTGATCGGACGCGCCGTAGGCGCCGCGATGTGCGGCTCGTGGCCTGCCTCCGCCAGCCGGTACTTGACGAACATCGTCTCCAGGTCCTCGGCGGCATCGCCGGCGAGGATCAGCACCTTCGCCATCGCCTGCTCCCTCCGTCGTCCTTCCCGATCGTACGCCGTCGCGTCGGCGCGCGTAGCTACTCGACGGTGACCGTCTTCGCGAGGTTGCGCGGTTGGTCGACGTTCAGTCCGCGCAGTCGCGCGATCCGGTACGCGAGGAGCTGTAGCGGGAGGATCGCGAGCACCACCTGGAGGAACGCCGGCGTCTTCGGCACGTAGATGACGTCGTCGGCGTGGTGCTGGATGTCCTCGTTTCCGTCGGTCGCGATCGCGATGACGTGCGCGCCGCGAGCTCGGACTTCCTGGATGTTGGAGACGATCTTGTCGTAGACGTGGATGTTCGTCGCGACGACGACGACGGGCGTGTGCTCGTCCAGCAAGGCGATCGGCCCGTGCTTCATCTCCCCGGCGGAGTATGCCTCGGTGGGGATGTACGAGATCTCCTTGAGCTTGAGCGCGCCCTCGAGCGCAACCGGCAGCCCGATGTGGCGTCCGAGGTAGAGGAAGAACGGCGCGTCGTAGTAGCGCCGGGCGATCTCCTCGATCGGATGGTCGGCCTCGAGGAACGCCGCAATCTTGCGCGGCAGCTTGTAGACGAAGTCGAGGATGAACTCGATCTCGCCCGGCGGCAAAGTCTCGCGGATCTCTGCCAACTTGAGCGCCACGAGGTAGAGGAGGGCAACCTGGGCGGTGAACGTCTTCGACGAGGCGACAGCCGTCTCGAGACCGGCGCGCGTGTACAGCACCGAGTCGACCTCGCGCGTCACCTGCGAGCCCATCATGTTCGTGATCGCGACCGTGCGTGCGCCCTTCTCCTTTGCGAGCTTGAGCGCTTCGATCGTGTCGCGCGTCTCGCCCGACTGCGTAATCCCGATGACGAGCGTGTGCTCGTCGATGACCGGGTTGCGGTAGATCCACTCGCTCGCGATGTCGAACTCGACAGGGACGCGGGCCCACTCCTCGATCACGTAGCGCCCGACGACGCACGCGTGGTACGCGGTGCCGCACGCGACGAGCACGATGCGGCGAAGCTCCTTGACGTCCTTGCCGGACATGTCGAGCCCTTCGAGGACGAGGGTTCCATGTCGCACGCGATCACCGATCGTCTCGGCGACCGCCTCCGGCTGCTCGTAGATCTCCTTGAGCATGAACGTCTCGTATCCGGCCTTCTCGGCGCTCTCATCGTCCCAGTCGAGCTCCATCGGCTCGTGGACGACGGGGGTTCCGTCCACGAGCGAGAACACCGCGCCCTCGGGCCGCACGGCGACGATCTCGCCGTCGCCCGGGAACTGCACCGTGCGCGTCTCGCGGAGAAACGCAGCCGCGTTCGATGCGAGAAACATCTCGTCGTGGCCGAGCCCGACGACGAGCGGAACCTGGTGCCGCGCGCCGACGAGCAGGCCGGGATGGTCGTGATGGATGACGACGAACGCGAAGTGGCCCTCGAGCTCGGCGAACGCGCAGCCGGACCGCCTCGACGAGATCGCCTTCGTAGTGGCGCTCGACGAGATGCGTCACCGTCTCGGCGTCGGTCTCGGACGTGAAGGTGTGGCCGTCAGCGAGCAGGCTGGTCGTGAGCTCGCGGTAGTTCTCGACGATGCCGTTCAGGACGATCGAGAGCTTCGACGCATCGCAGCCGGCGAGCGGGTGCGCGTTCGCCTCGGTGACGGCGCCGTGCGTCGCCCAGCGTGTGTGCGCGACGCCCGTGGTCGCAGTCGACGAGTTGGTGCCGGCGAGGGCCTTCAGGTTGTCGAGGGCGCCGACCGCGCGCACGTAGTCGAGACCGTCGCTCTCGAGGAGGGCGAAACCCGATGAGTCGTAGCCGCGGTACTCGAGCCGCTCGAGACCCTGGAGGAGCAGCGGCTTGCACTCACGCGATCCGACGTATCCGATGATTCCGCACATGAGCTCTCCTTAGAAATGCGAAAGAGCCCGGCAGCGCCCTCCGTCGGGCTCAACCGAGCTCTCGTTCCACGAGCGCGGCGATGCTAGCACACATTGTCTCTGCATCTTGCGCATTTTCCATCTCGGCCAGGACGCGAACAAGGGGCTCGGTTCCCGACGCGCGTACGAGCACGCGGCCTCTCTCGCCGAGCTCTGCGGTGACGCGGTCGACCTCGTCGAGAACCGACTGTGGAATCTCGCGCCTCGACGACGCGGACGTTCCGCTTCGCCTGGGGGTAGCGCGGCATCACGGAGGCTGCTTCGCTCAGCCGGCGTCCGCGTACCGCGCTGCACAGAAGCAGTGCCGCTGCGAGCCCGTCGCCCGCGACGTGGTTCCCGAGCCAGATCACGTGGCCGGACTGCTCCCCGCCGAGGAGCCCGCCCTCCTCGCGAAGGGCCTCGAGGACGTAGCGGTCGCCCACCGGAGTCGTGACCACCCGGATCCGGCGCTCCGCCATGAGCCGATGGAAGCCGAGGCTCGTCATCACCGTGACGGCGACCACGTCCACATCGAGTGCGAGCGCGAGAATTGCGAGGATCTGGTCGCCGTCGAGCGCCTCGCCTCGCTCGTCCACGGCGAGCATCCGGTCGCCGTCGCCGTCGAACGCGATGCCGAGGTCGAGACCTGCGCTTGCAACAGTCTGTTGCAAGCTGGCGAGATCCGTGGCACCGCAGCCAAGGTTGATGTTGGTTCCGTCGGGCTCGTTTCCGATCGCAGTAACCGTGGCGCCAAGCTGCTCGAACACTGCGGGGGCGAGCGCTGAGTAGGCACCGTTCGCGCAGTCGACGCCGATGCGCAGCCCGGCCAGATCCGATCCGAACCGCTCGACGATGTACGCGCGGTACCGCTCGGCGGCGCCGTCGAGGTTCTCGGTCGAGCCGCCGCCGGCTCCCGGCGCATCGAGGAGCGACTCGATCGCCTCCTCATCCTCGTCCGAGAGCTTGCCGCCGTCGGCCTGGAAGAGCTTGACGCCGTTGTACTCGGGCGGGTTGTGAGAAGCCGAGATGACGGCTCCGAGATCCTCCGCCAGGAGAGCGACGGCGGGGGTGGGAAGCACACCCGCCAGGACGGCAGTCCCGCCGGCCGCGGCGATGCCCCGTGCAAGGGCGCCTTCGAGCTCGGGGCCGGACGCGCGCGTATCGCGCCCCACGAGGACACGACCTCCCCCGGCCCAGAGCGTCGCCGCCTTTCCGAGCCGCTCCACGAGGTCCGGCGTCAGGCTCTCCCCGACGACCCCCCGCACACCGTCCGTTCCGAAGAAGCGCCGCGCCACGGCGGCGGAACCTACCGCTTCGAGAACTGAGGCGCCTTGCGCGCTTTGTGCAGGCCGGCCTTCTTGCGCTCCACGATGCGAGCGTCGCGCGTGAGGAACCCCTGGCGCTTGAGCGGGATCCGCATCTCGGGATCTGCCTCGACGAGCGCGCGGGCGATGCCGTGCCTGACCGCGCCAGCCTGTCCGGAGACGCCGCCTCCGTGAACCCGAACGCGCAGGTCGTACGTCGACGCGGCCTCGGCGACCTCGAGCGGCCCCATGACCATCTTCCGATGCACGGCGCGCGGGAAGTACTCCTCGATCGTCCGGCCGTTGATCCAGGTCTTGCCGTCGCCAGGCCGCAGGATCACGCGTGCAATGGACGTCTTGCGCTTGCCCGTCCCCAGGTACTGCGCGATCTCGGTCATGTCAGCTCCAGCGGCTTCGGGGCCTGGGCCGCGTGCGGATGATCGGAGCCCGCGTAGATCTTGAGCTTGAGAAGCTGTGCGGCCGCGAGCTTGTTCTTCGGAAGCATTCCTTTGACTGCCTTCCTGAGCACCTCGGTCGGACGCCGCTCGAGCTGCTCGCGGAGCGTGCGCTGCTTGATCCCGCCGGGATAGCCGGTGTGCCGGTAGTAGATCTTCGTGTCGAGCTTCGAGCCCGTCACGGCGATCTTCTCGGCGTTGACGACGACGACGAAGTCGCCTGTGTCGACATGCGGCGTGTAGACCGGCTTCCCCTTGCCGCGGAGCGTGTCCGCGATGCGGGTCGCCAAGCGCCCGAGGGTTTGCCCGTCGGCATCGACGAGGAACCACTCGCGCTCGATCTCACCCGGCTTGGCCGTATACGTCTTCATCTCAGAGAAAAGGGCGGACGCCTGTCCGCCGGCGCTCGATTCTAGCAGCCTTTCCTGGCCGAACGGGCGGCGTAAGACAGGACCCCGAAGCATTGACTTCGTGTCGAAAGGAGCGGACGATCAGTCGTGCGGCAGGGGCTGCCGCATGCGGCTACGAAAAGGGGAGTGGGGCAATGCATACCGGTCCAACAACTGAGCGTGGGCAGCGCGTGCGTCTGCTCAAGATCGGATTCGTCCTGGCGACAGTACTTGCCGCAGCGTTGCTGACGACTGGCGCTGCCGCGGACGGCACACCTACCATTGCCAGCGACGCAGCAGACTACGCGCCTGGCGATAGGGCTACGCTCATCGGGACCAATTGGGGCTCAGGCGAGGCAGTTCAGATCCTCGTCCGAGGTAGTGACGGAACCATGTACGCCGATGTCGAGCGCGCGGCCGACGAGAGCGGACGATTCGAGTACATCTTCACGCTCCCAGATTGGTTCGTGGAGTCGTTCACGGCAGAAGCGACCGGATCATCCGGCGCGACCGCATCGACGTCGTTCACGGATTCCAATGTCACGCTAAGCCCGACCCCGATCAACGCCTCTGTTGCGGCTGGAGCAACGACAACGGTCACGATCACGACAACCAAGGTCGCACAGGGACCGACCAGCAACCCAGTCATCAACAGCCTCACGACGCCCGGCGGAGCCGCTAACACGTGCTTCGCGAACACTGGAGCAGTTCTCCCGTCTTCCTGGCTGTCGATCACGAGCCCCGCGCTCCCGTTCACGATGATCGGCGCAAACGGAACGACGCAAGACTTCACGGTTCAAGTCGCGCCGCCGAGCGCCACGCCCGCAGGTAATTACAGAACCAGAGTCTCGTTCAACGTGACGAGCAACACAGGAAGCGCGAACGACGTCCATCTGTGCGTCGTGGTCGCCGCGGACAGCACGGCACCCGTCGGCTCGATTTCGATTAGTGGCGGAGCGAGTCATACAAACTCGACCTCGGTGACGCTCAATCTGCAGGCAACCGACGCCGTCGGCGTTACTGCGTACCGGTTCGCCAACGGGTCCGACTGCTCAGGCGCGAGCTATAGCTCGGTGGCGTCGACGACCTCCCTTGCCACGAACATCGCCCATACGCTGACATCGGGCGACGGCACCAAGACGGTCTGCGCGCAGTACCGAGACGCGGCGGGCAATCAATCGGCGACGTACACCGATGCGATCGTTCTCGATACGACGTCGCCCGCAGTCTCCTGCGGCTCAGCTGACGGCGCCTGGCATGCGGCCGACGTCTCGATCGCCTGTACTGCGTCGGATGGTGGGTCGGGTCTCGCAAGCTCGGGCGACGCGAGCTTCAACCTGACGACGAGCGTTGCGGCGGGCACCGAGGACGCCAACGCCTCGACGAACAGCCACGCGGTGCTCGACGCGGTCGGCAACTCCACGACCGCCGGGCCGGTCAGCGCCAACAAGGTGGACAAGAAGGCTCCCGCAGTCTCCTGCGGCTCAGCTGACGGCGCCTGGCATGCGGCCGACGTCTCGATCGCCTGTACTGCGTCGGATGGTGGGTCGGGTCTCGCAAGCTCGGGCGACGCGAGCTTCAACCTGACGACGAGCGTTGCGGCGGGCACCGAGGACGCCAACGCCTCGACGAACAGCCACGCGGTGCTCGACGCGGTCGGCAACTCCACGACCGCCGGGCCGGTCAGCGCCAACAAGGTGGACAAGAAGGCTCCCGCAGTCTCCTG
Source organism: uncultured Thermoleophilia bacterium (assembly GCA_963827525.1). Classification (GTDB taxonomy): domain Bacteria; phylum Actinomycetota; class Thermoleophilia; order Gaiellales; family Gaiellaceae; genus GMQP-bins7. The sequence continues at coordinate 2,628 of CAWHBH010000043.1, read as the reverse complement.
CGGCTCAGCTGACGGCGCCTGGCATGCGGCCGACGTCTCGATCGCCTGTACTGCGTCGGATGGTGGGTCGGGTCTCGCAAGCTCGGGCGACGCGAGCTTCAACCTGACGACGAGCGTTGCGGCGGGCACCGAGGACGCCAACGCCTCGACGAACAGCCACGCGGTGCTCGACGCGGTCGGCAACTCCACGACCGCCGGGCCGGTCAGCGCCAACAAGGTGGACAAGAAGGCTCCCGAGCTCTCGAGCTGTGACGCACCGGACGGCCTCTGGCACTCGAGCAATGTCACGCTGCAGTGCCACTACACGGACGGCGGCTCCGGGCCGGCGACCCAGGACGTCGACTTGACGACGAACGTGGCGGCTGGGACCGAGACTGCGAACGCCTCCGCCTCGGCGAATGGAGCCCAAGCCTGCGATGCAGTGGGCAACTGTGCCGCCTCGCCGGCCGACATCGCCGGTAACAAGATCGACCGCAAGGACCAGAGCTCTCGAGCTGTGACGCACCGGACGGCCTCTGGCACTCGAGCAATGTCACGCTGCAGTGCCACTACACGGACGGCGGCTCCGGGCCGGCGACCCAGGACGTCGACTCTGACGACGAACGTGGCGGCTGGGACCGAGACTGCGAACGCCTCCGCCTCGGCGAATGGAGCCCAAGCCTGCGATGCAGTGGGCAACTGTGCCGCCTCGCCGGCCGACATCGCCGGCAACAAGATCGACCGCAAGGCTCCCGCAGTCTCCTGCGGCTCAGCTGACGGCGCCTGGCATCCGGCCGACGTCTCGATCGCCTGTACTGCGTCGGATGGTGGGTCGGGTCTCGCAAGCTCGGGCGACGCGAGCTTCAACCTGACGACGAGCGTTGCGGCGGGCACCGAGGACGCCAACGCCTCGACGAACAGCCACGCGGTGCTCGACGCGGTCGGCAACTCCACGACCGCCGGGCCGGTCAGCGCCAACAAGGTGGACAAGAAGGCTCCCGCAGTCTCCTGCGGCTCAGCTGACGGCGCCTGGCATGCGGCCGACGTCTCGATCGCCTGTACTGCGTCGGATGGTGGGTCGGGTCTCGCAAGCTCGGGCGACGCGAGCTTCAACCTGACGACGAGCGTTGCGGCGGGCACCGAGGACGCCAACGCCTCGACGAACAGCCACGCGGTGCTCGACGCGGTCGGCAACTCCACGACCGCCGGGCCGGTCAGCGGCAACAAGGTGGACAAGAAGGCTCCCGAGCTCTCGAGCTGTGACGCACCGGACGGCCTCTGGCACTCGAGCAATGTCACGCTGCAGTGCCACTACACGGACGGCGGCTCCGGGCCGGCGACCCAGGACGTCGACTTGACGACGAACGTTGCGGCGGGGACCGAGATGCGAACGCCTCCGCCTCGGCGAACGGAGCCCAAGCTTGCGACGCGGTCGGCAACTCTGCCGCCTCGCCGGCCGAATCGGCGGCAACAAGGTCGACCGCAAGGTACCGAGTTCTCGAGCTGTGACGCACCGGACGGCCTCTGGCACTCGAGCAATGTCACGCTGCAGTGCCACTACACGGACGGCGGCTTCGGGCCGGCTACCCAGGACGTCAACCTGACGACCGACGTGGCGGCTGGGACCGAGACTGCGAACGCCTCCGCCTCGGCGAATGGAGCCCAAGCCTGCGATGCAGTGGGCAACTGTGCCGCCTCGCCGGCCGACATCGCCGGCAACAAGGTCGACCGCAAGGTCCAGAGCTCTCGAGCTGTGACGCACCGGACGGCCTCTGGCACTCGAGCAATGTCACGCTGCAGTGCCACTACACGGACGGCGGCTCCGGGCCGGCTACCCAGGACGTCGACTTGACGACGAACGTGGCGGCTGGGACAAGACTGCGAACGCCTCCGCCTCGGCGAATGGAGCCCAAGCCTGCGATGCAGTGGGCAACTGTGCCGCCTCGCCGGCCGACATCGCCGGCAACAAGGTCGACCGCGAGGGACGAGTGATCACATGCGACACCCCCGCACCGATCTTCTTGCTCCATCAGACGCCCGCAGTAGTCGGCGCTGTGGCCAACGATGGCGGACCGGCCGGCTTCGCAGTATCTGTCTGCGACAGCCGATACCTCTTCGGTAGTCGGGAATCCCAAGTCGGCCACTTTCACGGCAACTGACAACGTCGGGAACCAGTCGACCAAGCAGTGCCCATATAGCGTCATCTTCAACTTCCACGGCTTCTTCCAGCCCGTCGACAACAGCGGCGTCTACAACATGGTCAACTCGGGACGGGCGATCCCGGTGAAGTTCGATCTGAGCGGGAATCAGGGTCTGGACATCTTCGCCGCCGGCTATCCGAAGTCAACGGTCGTCCCATGCGACGGCAGCGCCGGAACGGACGTGCTCGAGGAGACCTTGACGGCCGGGAACAGTAGTCTCAGCTACGGCCAAGGTCAGCCGTTCGGCCAATACCACTATGTCTGGAAGACCGAGAAAACCTGGGCGAACACTTGCCGTCGGCTTGACTTGAAGTTCATCGACGGAGAGATCCGGTCCACGCTCTTCAAGTTCACCAGGTAAGACGTCCGCAGTGAATCGCAGAGGGGCGCCGCGGGGCGCGCCCCTCGCTATCCGGCCGGCTCCGGCGCTGCCGCGGTAGGGCGACCA
>CAWHBH010000042.1:0-60408 GCA_963827525.1 uncultured Thermoleophilia bacterium | reverse complement strand
GTCACAGGTTCGGTGCCGAGCACTGCGACTTTCGAGTTGCCGCAAATTGCACCGAATTTTGTCGATCCGGTGCTTGACCGGGAACCATCTGGTCCATAGAGTCCCCGATGCACCGAGTACGGAGCGCCCAAGGTTGATGGCTCTCCGACAGGCAATCGCTTCGGCGGCGGTCAGTCGGAAGGTCGGACGAAGGCGTCACCGGCTCGGTGCATTTTTTGTCGGCGCATATCCTGGCGCGCGTGGGACGCCTTCTCTTCCTAGTCAGCTGCGATCATCTTCGTCGATGCGCTGCTCTTCACGGCACTGACGCCACTCGTTCCCGGATACGCGGACGAGTACGGCCTTTCCAAGACAGGAGCGGGCCTCCTGGTCGGCGCCTACGGAGCGGGAGCGCTGTTCGGAGGCATCCCCGGCGGTCTCGCCGCGGCCCGGTTCGGGCCAAAGCGCGCGGTCGTCGGTGGTCTTTTGGTTCTCGCGTTCGCGTGCTTCGCCTTCGCCGCCGCCGACAGCGCGCTCACGCTCGGCGCTGCACGTTTCGTCCAGGGGGTCGCGAGCACAGCGACATGGGCGGGATCGCTCGCTTGGATCTCGGTGGTCGCGCCGCGCGAGAGGCGCGGAGAGATCATCGGAACGGCGTTCGGCGCTGCAATATTCGGGGCCGTTCTAGGACCCATGTTCGGCGGTTTGGCCGAATTCGTCGGAATACGGCTGTCGTTTACGATCGTCGGCGCACTTACTCTGGGCTTCGCAGGGATAGCAACGCTGGCCGGATCCGCCCCTGTGCAGAAAGCGACACTCGCGGGGCTGAGGCGCGCTCTTCGTGATGAGCGATTCCTCGGAGGCCTCTGGCTGAACATGCTCCCCGCGATGCTGTTCGGCGTTCTCATCGTCCTCACACCGCTCGCTCTCGACGACGCCGGTTGGGGGACGTTCGCGATCGCAGCCGTCTTCTTCGCATCCGGTTTGGTCGAGGTTGTCCTCAACCCCCTCCTCGGTCGATTTAGTGACCGCGTCGGCCGCCTGCTCCCGATTCGCTTCGCACTGACGGCGTCCGTCGCTGCCGCGGTAGCGCTTGCGGCGGCTTCGGGTCCAGCGCTGATCGCACTGGTCATCTGCGTGGCGGCAGTCAGCTTCGGCAGCTTGTACACGCCCGGCATGGCGCTGACATCGCACCGAGCTGAGGCGGTCGGCCTCGCACAGGGGTTGGCATTCGGCGTCATGAACACCGCTTGGGCCTTCGGTGAGGTCGTCGGCCCGACCGCCGGAGGCGCGATCGCCGACTCCTACGGAGATGCCGCCCCTTATCTCCTCGGCGCAGGGCTCTGCGCTCTTACACTCGTCGCGACGTACCGAGTCGCCGGAAAGGTGAGGCCTCGTGCAGCGTGAGGATTGGGATCGCAAGTACGCCGAGCAGGAACAGCTGTGGAGTGCCAAGCCGAACCGCATCGTGGTCGCCGAGCTCACCGATCTGGCTCCCGGCCGCGCTCTCGACCTTGCGTGTGGCGAGGGCCGGCATGCCGTCATGCTCGCCGGGCTCGGCTGGGACGTCACCGGCGTCGACTTCTCCGAGATCGCGATAGCCAAGGCGCGCGCGCGAGCTGCTCGAGAGGGGCTGGACATCCAGTTCGTGTGCGCCGACCTCCTGCGGTACAAGCCGGAGCCGGCCGCGTTCGACCTCGTGCTCGTGGTCTATCTCCAGATTCCGTCCGCCGAGCGGCGCGTGGTGCTGGCTGAGGCGGCCTCCGCACTCGCCCCAGGAGGATCGCTCGTGCTTCTGGGTCACGATCTCACGAACCTCGCCGACGGCGTGGGTGGCCCGAGCGACCCCGAGGTTCTCTACACGCCCGACGACATCGCCGCCGAGCTCCCCGATCTCGAGATCGAGAAGGCCGAGCGCGTGCTCCGCGACGTCGCGGGTGCCGATCGTCCGGCGATCGACGCGCTCGTTCGCGCTCGTCGTCCTAGAGGCTGATTCGGAGAACGGGCTGGCTGACTAGAACGGCCCCTCTGCCAGCAGGCGACGGAACTCGGCGAACTGCCCGGCCTTGCCTACGGCAACGAGCGTGTCGCCCTTCTGGATGATGTCCTCGGGCTGAGCTCCGCTGACGGGCTCGGGCTCGCGCAGGATCGCGATGACTGTCACGCCTGTCTTCGCACGCAGGCCGCACTCCGCGAGCGTCTTGCCGATCGCGGGACTCGAGTCAGGGACATCGATCCATTCGATCTGGAGCTCCCCGAGCGCCATCTCCAGCTCCTCGACGATCCGCGGGCGCTCGTATGCACCCCCGATGACGGCTCCCAGCTGCCGTGCTTCGTCGTCGTGGAGCTCGATGACCGCCGTCGGCTCATCGTCGTTTGCGCGGCGGTAGTAGTAGATCTCGCGCTGACCGTCGTTGTGCAGGATCACCGACAGCCGGCCACCCTGGGCCGTACGGAAGGCGTACTTCACGCCAACGCCGGGCAGACGAGTCTCTCGCAGGTCTACGGGCATCAGGAATCAGGCGCCAGTCTACGGATCGGAAACAGGAGGCGACCGAGCCGCTTCGACTCCTTCATGAGGACGATGCCCACCGTCGCCGTGACGAGGACGTAGAGCCCCGCGAAGGCGACGATGTCGGTTCGCGCGCCTGCGTCGATCGACTGGTTGCCCGAGGCGACTTGCGCGAGGATGATCGTGAACTCGCCGTGCGCGACGAGCGCGACGCCGGCGTTGAAGCCTTGGCGGCTCGAGAAGCCACCAAGCCGTCCCGCGATCCGCCCGGCGCCAATCTTGCCGACGTAGCGTCACCGCCACGGCAAGCGCGACGATCCATCCAACATCGCCGAAAGCGGACACGTCGATCGACAGCCCGAAGACGAAGAAGAAGAGCGCGGCGAAGATGTCGCGGAAGCTGAAGAAGCGCTCCTCGATCTGCTCGCGCACAGACGTCTCGGAGAGGACGATTCCGGCCATCAGCGCACCGATGGCCTCTGACAGGCCGAGCTCCTCTGCGAGCGCAGCGCTCGCCACGAGGAACCCGAAGGTCGCGAGCAGGAAAAACTCGAGCGGAAGCCGGTCGAGCGCGCGGTCGAGCGGTCGCGCGAGCCAGCGTGATGCTGCGACGCCCGCCGTGATGAACACGAGGGCCTTGGCGACGAGGACGAGCGTCTCAGACGGCCCTCCGCCACCTGCGGCCGCGAACCCGAGCATGAACGCCACGGCGATGTCCTCGAAGACGAGGATCGCGAGGATGAGGTCCGTCTCGTCGTCGCCGAGGCGACGGAAGTCGATCAAGCCTTTGACCGCGATCGCGCTCGAGGAGACGTAGATGCACGCGGCGAGAACGAGCGCTGCGGATGTCGTCCCGAAGGCGGCAACGCCTACGAGGAGCCCGAGGCCGGCGTTCGTGACGAGGTCGACCGTGCCGCCCAGGCCGAAGTGCCGCCCGCTTCGCGAGAGTCGGTCGAGGCTGAATTCGAGGCCGAGGAAGAACAGGAGGAAGATGAGCCCGAGCTCGGCCACGAACTCGGTCACCTCCGACGGGCTGACCAACGCAAGCTGCCTGGGCTCGTTCGGCCCCAGCAGGAGCCCGGCGAGGAGATAGGCCGGGATCGCCGAGAGCCCGAACCGCCGAGCCGCGAGGCCGAGTGCCCCGAGAAGCGCAACCGTGATCGCGAGCTCGGCAATTGTCATGGAGCTCCATTCTCCCCGCTCGCGCGGACTCCTCGACCTCAGTCGCTTCAGTCGCGCGCGCTCTAGAACGGGAGGAAAGCGCTCGAGCACCCAGTCCGCGTCGAGCGGTGCCAAGCGGTAGTCACGGCCGTTCACGAGGGCGTAGTCGCCTCGTCGTGGATCCATCGGCAGCCGCGACTCGACCGGGTACCACCGGTTGTGCCGGTCGATCAGGTCGTTCACCTCGTCGAATGCAACGTTCCGGGCCTCGGCGAGCCAACGTCCGCGAAAACGAGCAGCGTCGCCCGCGCACTCGCCCGCCAGGACGCGCCATGCCGCCCGCAGCGCCTCTTCGTGATCCTCCGTTCGTTGCTCGATCTCCCGCAGGCGGAGCATGTACGGGAGCGGGCCGCGGGTTGCGACGAGGTAGGTGTCCGCGCTCGGGCGGAAGTTCCGCGCCCGGAGAGGGAGTGGTTGCCCGGTCAGCGGTATCGAGCGGAGATCCTCCTCCAGTGCGGCCTTCTCGCGACGCTGGCGTGGCGTCTCGGGAAGGACGATCCCCTGGCGCATGATCAGGTCGCGCTCGGCCTTCTTCACCTACTGAGATTAGAGCTGGCAGCGGCGATCAGGGCGAGATCAACCGAATGAACCATGATCGCCGTGGCGGCTCCTCCTCGCCGTCGTGCTCGATCGGCTCCGGCTCTACCTGCGCGGGTAGGCGCATGAGCTGCTGCTCGCCACGCCGCTCCGCGAGACGATCGAAATCTCCACGGATCGCGGAGCGCATGTCGTCGAGGTGGCTCTCCTCGCGCACGGACGATCATTCACGTCCGCGCCCGTGACTCCTTCTGGAGAGCTAGCGCGGAGAGGCGAACGTCGCGGTCCACACCACCGCGTCGCCACCGCCGAGGAGACCCGGTGCTCGGGCCGGAGCAGCGCCGACATGGCGGAAGCTCGGCGCGAGCACGTTCGCGCGATGTGGCGGCGACTGGAGCCACGCGCTGACGACGTCGCGGGCGCTGACCTGCCCCCACATGCCGGCGAACAGGTTCTCTCCGAACGTCGAGTAGCGATAGCCCGATGCGTGAACGGCGGCGGTGAAGTTCGTGCCGCACGGCGTGTGCGAGAACTGTCCGCAGGACGCGACTCCCTGGCCCTTCAGCGCGGCAGCGCGTGTCAGGGCAGGGCGCTGCTTCAGCCGGCCACGACGATCCTGAACGCGCGCCCAGTTGACGAGACAGCTGATCGCCCGCGCCTGGACTGCGGGTGCGGCGGCGGGATCAGTCGGCTGCCTTGCACGCACCGGTCGGGGCCAGATAGGCGCTCCACGCGCGGCTGGCGCCGTCGGCCTGTCCCACGACAAGGAGCGCCGCGAGGGACGCGAAGACCGCCGCCACGAGGGCGAGGCGGGGACCGGGGCTGCCGCAGGCGCAGAGGTCACGGTTCGCACCGTGCACCAAAGTCGATCCGGATCCTTGCCCTGATCGGGTGACAGGTAGTCCCCCGAGTCAGTGATCCTGCCCCTCGTCAGGGATCACTCGGCGACTCTATCGACTCCCCCGGTTGGTGTGTGCGCCAAGTGGCAGCCGCGAGCATTCCGAGTGCAAGAGTGGGAAAGACGGTGAGAGCTCGGTAGAGAAGGGTCGCCGTCACCGCCTCTGCGTTCGGTGCTCCGAAGGCGACCAGCGCACCAGTGAGGCCGATCTCGACGATGCCGACACCCGCTGGAGTCAGGGGAAGCGCCCCGAGGATGCGAATGAGAGCCCATGCCGCGAAGGCTTCGACGCCCGAGACCTCCGACGGAGAGGTCCCGACGACTCGCAGGCAGACGACGAGGAGCACGAAGACAGTGAGGTGGCCGACGAGCGTCGCGAGCGTGATGACGTGCCACCGTCGGCGAAGGAGGCCGAGCGCTTGCGCACGGAACCGCACGAAGCTCTCGCCACCCCACGAGACGGGCTTCCGGCGGACGAATCGCTTCGCGCGGTTCACGACGCTGGCCGCACGCGCGCCGATGCTCCGAGCTCGGCCCGGCCCCGAGAGCGCAAGCCCGAAGGAGACGAGGACGACGACCAGGACCGCGACCGCGACGATGGCGGCCGTCCGAAGAGCAGGATGATCCTCGTCCGCGGCGGTGAGAAGGGCGAGTGCAACGACGGGGAAGGTGAGGTTCGCAAGCTGGTTCCAGATCCCGGTCACGGCCACGGCCAGGCCCACAGGCCCCGCTGCGAAGCCCCACGAGCGGAGCATCGAGTACGAGCCCGCCATGCCGACCGCGGCACCAGCCGGCGACACGATCGCGAGCGCCGTCGAAGCCTGAGTCATCGCAAGCGCCTGACGGAAGCCGAGCCCTGGAAGCGCTGCCATCCATGGCGGCGGGAACGTGACGAGATTGAGAAGCGTCGCTCCGATCAGCAGGAGCCAGTCCTGCCAGTCGAGCTCGCGAACGACGTCGAGTACCTCCCGATAGTCGGCGACACGCGGAAGGACGAACACGAAGACGGCAACGACGACCGCGATCGTCCCAGCGGCGCCGAGAATTCGCTTGTTGGTCTTCGTCCAGCGCCGCCGCGGAGGGGCCGTGCCGTCCGACATTCGCAGGAACCTACCGTGCAACCCGGCCCTCACATGGAAGGAGCCACACATGAAGACCCATAGACGCCTTTCGATCACGCCCGGAACGGCTATCGCTCTCGTCGCCCTCTTCTTTGCTCTCGGAGGCTCCGCGTTTGCCGTCGGCGAGCGGGTACAGAGTCTCTCCGTTGCTCAACAGCGCTGCACGAACGGAGCCGTGCGTGGCGTGGCAACCGTGACCGGGACGAGTGCGGGCATGGCGAATGTCCCGGACACGTTCACGGGCTCCGGCAATCTGTTCTCCCGCAAGTTCAACTGCACCGGGAGAGCGGTGCAGGTCCGACGAGTCGAGGCAGGGGTCTTCGAGGTTCGCTTCATCGGTGTCGCGGGCGCGAGCGGGATCGGAAGCGGATCCGGCGACTTCTACGCGACCGTTGGCCCCGCCGCCGGCGGAGCGTTCAGGGTCGCCATGCATCCCGCCGGGCGCGACGACAGGATCGACGCGCCCTTCACGGTCGTGGTCGTGTAGCGCGCTACGGGAGCCGGGGCGAGACCATCGCCGAGAGAACCCCTGCGAGCAGCAGGAAGCCGGCCGCAATCGCGACGAACAGGAAGGTGATCTCGCTCTCGCCAGGCTCGCGGCCCACCTTCGAGCCCAGGTTCTCGTACGCGTTCCTCAACGCGTCCGCCGTTCGGGCCTCCGAGAACTCTCCACCGGTCGTCTCGGCTATCGCACGGAGCGTCTCGGGATCCGGCGGCACGGGAATGAGCTGCTCGCCACTCGATCCCGGGAATCCGCCGCCGAACTGACCGCGGTCGATCACACCGTTGGGAGTTCCGAGCGCGATCGTGTTGACGGGGAAGCACGCCTCCTTGGCAAGCGCCGCTCCTTCCAGCGGCTGCAGGACGCCGCGGGTCTGCGCGCCATCCGAGAGGAAGAGGATCGATACGGGGCTCTTCTCGGCGCACCCGGATGCCTGAGCGAGCGTTCGGGTCAGCCGAGTCTGCTGCCCCGCTGCGATCTGACCTTCCACCGGCGGTGGCTCGTCCGTGGCCTGTCGGCCGAGCTCCACGGCAGTTCGGAGCGCATCTCCGATCGCTGTCCCGCCGAAGACCAGGAAGCTGTCGATCTCGTCGACGGCCGTCTCCACGAGCTCGTGATCCTTCGTCGGCGGGGTCGCAACCTGCGCTTCTCCTGCGAACACGACGAGCCCGATGCGCAAGCCGTCCGGCGCTTGGTCGAGGAACGTTCGCACGGCCTCCTGCGCGGCTCCGAGCCTCGTCGGTTCGACATCCTCTGCCTGCATCGAACGGGAGGTGTCGACGACCAGGATGACGGCCGCCTGCTCCTTCAAGAGCATGCGCTCGACCTCCGGTCGCGCGAGTGCGACGAGCAGCGAGGCAAGACCGAGCAGGAACAGCACAGGAGGAACGAGCCGCCACCAAGATCTCCCCGATACGACCGTCGCCAGGACGTCGAGATTCGTGAAGCGCACGGCGTAGCGCATGCGGCGCCGTTCGGCGAAAACCCACACCCCGACGGCCACTCCGAGCAAGAGCAGCCCGAGCAGGAGCCAGGGGCTCTGGAAGCTCATAGCGCCCTCGTGCAGACGGCGTGCACCTGGACAACAGCACGAACGTCGCCGATCTCGGCGTCCGCACGCACCGTGACCACCACCTCGCGGCCGCGAATCGCTTGATCGGCCGACAGGCTCTCCACGAGGCTCGCACTTGGCGGCGTCCGCGTCGCGAAGGCAAGGGCGTGCGAGGCCCGGACGAGCCGCTCACGTGTGCTGCAGCGCTGAGTGACCGTGGTCTCACCCGGCCGCACGCGAACGGTCTTCACGCGCCGTACGGTCGGCCGTCCGGGTTTGAAGGCCGTCACCGCTGTGGGCACGCGGGTTCCTCCTCCGGCAGCAGGCATGCAGCCGATGAAGGGTCGGAAGCTCGGCGCACGCGCCGACGCACCGACGTAGGCGGCGACGAACACGGCTGACCGCGTCGTGCTGATCCCGGGGTTGACCGGGCTTCCGAGCAGCCCGAGAAAGCTCACGTCGATCGCGCGCTGGCTGAGCCGAGCGTCGAGTCCGCCCACCACGTGCCCGGGCGGGCACGTCAGCTGATACTCGACCTGGGGACGAGGCACGCTGCCCGAGGTCGGAACCACGACCCACGGCCCCGCGACGGGGACGCAGACCATGAGACCGTCGCACTCGTTCGCACCTCCTGCCGGAGACGCCACCGCCAGAACGGCGACGAGGACAGGCAGCACCATGAGCGCGCGTACGAGCCTCACGGAACTCTCCGAAACAGCACTGCCGACATCGTGCCTGCAACGAGCAGGAACGCCACGGCCACCGCGGCGAACAGATCGGTGATCTCCCGAGACTCCTCGCGCTCCCCCAAGCGCGAGCCCAGGTCTTCGTAGACGCGGCTCAGCTCCTCATTGTCCAGCGCGGCGAAGAACTCACCGCCGGTCGTGCTCGAGATCTGCTCGAGCGTCTGCGGGCTCGTGGGCACGCGGATGATCCGGCGCAGCCCCCCGGTCAGCGTTTCCTCGATGACGCCCTCCTGGGTTCCCACGAGCACCGAATACACCGGGACGCCGCGCTCCTTCGCCGTTGCCGCGGCCTCGGCCGGTTCGATTCGACCGCCGTCTCGGGCGCCGTCCGAGATGAGGAGGACCGCCCTGGGAGGGGCTTCTTCCTCTGCAGTGGCCTCCTGTTGGCCGACCTGGACGGAGAGCGCGACGGCATCTCCGATCGCCGTGCCCTCACCGGGCGTGAGCGAGTCGAGCGCGGCTTCGACGAGCGCTCGGTCCTCAGTTGGAGCAACGCCCACGACCGCCCGCGAAGCAAACGACACGACGCCGACGCGGAACTTCTCCGGCACCTCCGCGAGAAAGGTCCTCGCGGCGGTCCGCGCAGCGTCGAGCCTGGTCGGCTCCACATCTGTTGCCTTCATCGAGCGCGAGACGTCGATCGCGAGAACCACGGTCGCCTCTTCACGGGGCACGCTCACAGTGGCATGGGGGCGCGCGACACCGACGATCATCGCGCCCAAGGCGATCAAGAGGAGGACGACAGGCAGAGTGCGGAGCCGCCCCGGGGCACGGTCGACGACGTTCGGGAGGAGGTCGGGGTTCCCAAAACGAGCCTGCGCGCTGGTGCGACGTCGCTCGGACCAGACATACGCGAGGACGAGCACCGGGACGAGCAGCAGACCCAGCAGCGCGATCGGCCAGGTGAAGGTCACCTCCGGCTCCGGCGGAGGAAGACGACGAGGGTCCGAAGCCAGTCGCCCGACGTGGTGAGAACGACATGACGGACGCCCGCGGAGCTGAACGTGCGCGCGACCTCGGCCCTCTCTGCAGCGGCAGCCATGTGCGAAGCGCTCGCGAAGTCGACGGCTGCGAGTGTCGACGCGGAGCTGGCGACCGGTTTCCGGATCGACCAGCCAGAGCAGACCGACGTTCGAGAGCTCTTGCTCACGAGGATCGCGAATCTCGACTGCGATGACGTCGTGCCGACCCGCCACCTCGAGGAGCGGTCGCCGCCAGTCACGAGGGCCTCGGAAGTCCGAGACGACTACGACGAACGACTTCTGACGCGCGAGCGCGCCGGTGCGAGCAAGTGCGCCACCGAGTGAAGTCGTGCCTTCGTTTCCTTCGCCGGGCTCGGCCCTGAGGGCGGAGAGAAGACTCACGAGCCCCGCTCTGCCCTGGCGTGGCGGCATGGCGTGCGCCGCGTCGGCGCCGAAGGTCACGACGCCGAGCCGATTCCCCCGGCGCGTGGCGAGATGCCCGATCGCCACGGCGACACCCTCGGCGACATCGGCCTTCCGGCGATCGGCCGTCCCGAACTGCATCGATGCCGACGCGTCCAGAGCCAGCCACGTCACGAGCACCCGCTCCGCGAGATCGACGCGAACGTGAGGTTCACCCGTGCGAGCTGTGACGTTCCAGTCGATTCGGCGAACGTCGTCGCCGGGGACGTACGGGCGAACCATCGCGAGCTCGGAGCCAGTCCCTAGCAGGTTCGACCGAAAGTCCCCGGCGAGAAGTCCCTCCACCCTCCTTCCGATCGAAACGTCGAGCGCACGCAGCAGCCCTTCTGCCATGTGCCCGGGGCCCGGACGCGTCGGGCTCGGGCGTGACAACAGTGCGCTTGCAGACTTCACGCTGCGCTCGCGCGGGCGAGGTCGAGCTGAGGCGCGGTCACGGTTGCGAGCACCTGGTCGAGGATGGCGTCGGGGCTCACCTCCTCCGCCAGCGCCTGGTAGGAGAGAACCAGGCGATGCCGGAGCGCATCCCTGGCGAGTGCGTGCACATCCTCGACGAGCACATACTCCCGCCCGCGAATGAGTGCGAGTGCTCTCGCCCCTTGCACGAGGCTGATCGGGCCGCGCGGGCTTGCACCGTACGAGATGTACATCGCGAGATCCGGCAAGCCATGCGCCGCCGGCTCTCGGGTGGCTGTCGCGAGATCCACCGCGTAGCTCACGAGCGACGGGTCGACATAGATGTCGAAGACCGCGCGCTGAAGCGCCTTCAACTCGTCGAGCGACAGAGCCTGGCGGAGAGCCGGAGCGTCGACGAGCTGCCGCTGCACGACGGTGAGCTCCTCGTCGTGCTGCGGGTACCCGATCAGCACCTTGAGCATGAATCGGTCGATCTGCGCCTCCGGGAGGGGGTACGTCCCTTCGGACTCGATCGGATTCTGGGTAGCCATGACGAGGAACGGATCTGGCACAGGATGCGTGTCGTGCCCGATCGTCACCTGTCGCTCCTGCATCACCTCCAGCAGCGCCGACTGAACCTTGGCGGGAGCTCGGTTGATCTCGTCCGCGAGGAGGAAGTTGCAGAACACGGGGCCGAGCTCAGTGTCGAACGAGCCGTCGGTCACTCGATAGATCCGCGTCCCGACGAGGTCTGAAGGGACGAGGTCAGGCGTGAACTGGACGCGCGCGAACGATCCTCCGAGAACGCCTGCGGTCGTCTTGATCGTCAGTGTCTTCGCGAGCCCGGGCACACCCTCGATCAGGAGATGGCCCTGTGCCAACAGGCAGACGAGGACCCTCTCGAGCATCGCGTCCTGCCCTGCGATGATCCGCCGGATCTCGATCAGTGCCTGCTCGAGCTGCTCCTTCGCTTCTTGCGGAGTCGGACCGGCCTTGGCCGGGTTCTGCTCGGTCATATCTGGCCCCTTCTCTCGGCTGGAGCCACATACGAAAGCACGCGGGGCTGAGTTTTGGGTAAGAGCTGGGTGAAGAAGACGTGGCGGCGGTCAGTGACAGACGCCGCTGCCGGCGTCCGTGAACGACCCGACTGCAGGAATGAAGCGCCAGCCGTACCGCTTCGGAAGAAGCGTGAGCGCCAGGATCCCGAATGTCTCCGAGTCGCGTACCTCGCTGTTCGGCTGCGTCGTCTCGAATCCCCGCAGACCCTTCCCGCCCGTGCCGACCACGAACTGGCGAAGTCCACGCTTCACGTCGCGGAGCCCGCTCGGTGTCTGTGGGGCGAACCGCTCGTACTCGTGGTCGTGACCGACGAGCACGACGTCGGCTCGTTCGTTGAAGAGGGCTCTCCAAAACGGGACATACATCGGGTCGCTTCCGTGCTCGCCGGACGAGAAGCGAGGGTGATGCCAGTACGCGAGCGTGCACCGCACGCCGCGGTGGGACGCGAGATCTGCTCGTAGCCACCGCACCTGCGGCGACCACGTGCCGCACCCGCCGACGGCTGCGCAGTTGGAGTTCAAGGCGATCAGGTGCCACGAACCGAGCTCGAAGCTGTAATACCCGCGGTTCGGGTTCCCCGCAGCGGCGCCGAAGTACCGGTAGTAACCCTCCGCCTTTTGCGTGTTGTACTCGTGGTTGCCAGCTACGGGGTGCGTGATCCGCTTCACTCGACCCCAGCTTCTTCCGTACGATTCGACGAACTTCTGGTATTCGCCCTGCTCGTACTGGTTGTCTCCCAACGCGAGGACAGCGTTGTAGCGGCCAGTCACGAGGAGGTTCGACGTCGCGAACTGACGGCATTCGAGCCCGGATCCGACGCCTCCGCGGTACGACGAGCTCTCGGGATCGCACGCGATGTCGCCCGCGGCAGCGATCGTGACTCTCGCGGGGACGCGTCCTTCGCCTGCCGCCGCAACGAGCCCAGCTGCCGCGGCGACGACGAATGCGACGATGAGGACGACGCGCGTCAACTGCCTCGCGCAGCCTCGCCGAGCTGTGCGGCTTCGACCAGCTTCGCCGGCGCAACCTCCGCGTACGCATCTTCCGCGATGCCGGCGATCTCTTCCCAGTCCAGCCCGCGGTCGAGCCGCATGCCGAGCCACCCGCGGTGTCCGACGTAGGGAGGAACGAAGAACTTCTCCGGGTCGTTCTCGGCGAGCATCCCCTGCACGCCGTCCGGTGCGGCGCACCAGACCGCGAACCGGCCGTCGCCATGGTGGTCCGTCAGCACCATGAGGAAGGCGCGCTTGCCGCGAACGAAGAACGTCGGTGCGCCGTGGCTCAGCCGCTCGCTCGTTTCCGGAAGGGAGAGGCAGATCTCACGAAGGCGTTCAAGGGTCTTCGTGCGCTGGGCGGGGGCGACCACTGATCGAATGGTCGCAAACAGCTCTTACGAACGCATCACGCCCATGGTGATCGAGCCCGTGTACCCGGATCCGCTCTTCACGAGCCTGAGCGTGGAGCGCTTGCCGCCGTTTCGGTAGATGCTGTCCCCGGCGTTTCGGGTAGTCCGGCTCGGGCGACGGTTGTAGGGGCTACGCCGATAGACGGTATCGGTCAAGGCGTCTGCGAAGTACAGCTGGCCCGTGTGCACGACGTTGGCACCGATGTACACCGTGACATGGATGTGCACGGTGCGACCGGAGTACCAGCCTGGGTAGATCGTGCGGAACGTCGCCACGCCCTTCGCGTTGGTTCGCTGGATTCCGCGTAGGAAGCGTGCATCCTCAGTGCCCTGGGCGCTCGTGCCCGAGTAGACGCCGCCGGCGTCGCAGTGCCACACGTCGACGGCTGCACCCCGTATCGGCTTGCAGCTCGACGCGTTGACGACAGTGAGCCGAAGTGTCAAGGGGACACCTGCCTTCCCCTCGGTGATGTTGCGCCGAACCTTGTGGTCATCCAGGTAGTAGGGACCCTCGGTCTGCTCAGGCGCGAGCACGCATGTCACGGCGCCGGAGGCGACGCCGAGCGGTCCCGCGCTCGAGCTTTCCTCGTCCGTAGCGCTCCACGAGTCCGCCGCCTTCAGTCCGCCGACCGCTACGGCGCCGGCGAGGAGCCCGCCGAGCCTGCCCAGGGTGGCGCGGCGCGTGATCCGGCTGCCGTCGTCCATAGCGGCAAAGGTAGCGAACCACCATAAAGGCCCTCTAAGAACTCAGTTCGCGCTCCAAGCTCTCGACGCAGGCGACGGCCTTCACGGAGTCGCTCGCAATGAACGCGACGCTGTAGCTCAGATCGTTCCAGTGCTCCGCGAGGCCTACGTCCTCGTCGAGATCGATCGGGTGACGGTAGTCGAGCCGCGCACGTAGCGGTGCCCGCAGATCGAGCACTGTCCCGGCCAGACAATCCTCGACGGCGTGCCAGTAGGCCGCGTTGTTCACATGCCCGAGGACGTCGACGTCCGTCACGCGGAGCGGCCACGAGACGCGCGGTGCATCGGCGGGCGGCTGCGGAAGCGTGAGCCTCGTAGAGGCAGCACGGCCCGCTGCCGCTTGCGCGTACTCATCGAACCCACTCCCGATGCGGGCTGGTCGCGCATCCGGTCCGAGATGAATCCAGACGCTGTCCACTTCGATCGAGCCACCCTGGTCGCCCGCAAGAGACCAGCGCCGGCCCGCGGCGAGCCCTGAAAAGCCGCTTCCCCACGTTGCGACCTCGACCTTCCGATCTGCGAGAAACGGCCTCACCGCGTCGATCCGAATCGACCGGAGCACCCACAGATGCTCGGGCGCTCCCCATCCGGTCTCCTCGACGTCGTCCGTTGCGGCGTCCTGGAGGTAGCGGGCCACCGCGTCGAGCCGCAGGCGCCCGGTCGCATCCATGTCGGAGAGTCGGATGCCGGTGCGGGATCGGAAGATGCGGCCCGAGGCGGGCTGCGGTACAAGCGGCTCCACAGCGCCGGACCCTACGTCAGCTCGAGCACCACTCTCCGCGATGAGCGATCCTCCCCCGGGCGGCTCGAGCTCGTTGTCGAAGCTCGGGTCTGAGCTCAGATTCGCCGGTTCGCCCTATCATCGACCGCAACTGACGGAGAGGCAGTTCGACGTTGACGAGCAAGCCCAGGACTTCCGACGAGCAGAAGTGGCGCGACGTCCTTCTGGGCGAGACGACTGGACACTTCTGTTGGAAGCCATGGGTTCGCAAGATCAGCCGGTCGATCCCCTCCGAGCCCCGCTGCAAGCTCTGCCATACGCCTTTCGGGCGTCCCGGAAACGTGCTGCGTTTCGTGGGGTTCGGCCCCTCCAGGCTCAATCGGCGCATCTGCAGCGGATGCATCCACGCCCTCGAGAAGCGGCCCGGTGGAGCGGAGATCGAGCTCACGCTGCTCTTCGCAGACGTCCGCGGCTCGACGAGTCTCGCCGAGGGCTCTGGAGCCGAGGAGTTCTCTCAGCTGATGGCGCGCTTCTACGGAGCGGCTGCAACTGCCGTCGACGAACGTGACGGAATCGTCGACAAGTTCGTCGGAGACCAGGTCGTCGCACTCTTCATCCCGGGTTTCGCGGGTGCCCACCACGCAGCGGAGGCGATAGCCGCCGCCAAGGAGCTGCTTGCCGAGACCGGCCATGCCGACGGGAAGCCGTGGATCCCGGTCGGCGCGGGCGTACACACGGGTGTCGCGTTCGTCGGCTCGATCGGCGAGGGGGAGGCGTTCGATTTCACCGCTCTCGGCGACCCGGTGAACACAGCGGCACGCATTGCGTCGAGCGCAGGCGTCGGCGAGATCCTCGTCTCGAGCGATGCAGCCGCGGCCTCCGAGCTCGACACGGCGGACCTCGAAGCACGAACGCTGAGCCTCCGAGGGCGAGTCGACACCGTCGACGTCTGGGTCGTCACGCTCTGAGTGCTCATCCCTCACACGCGCTTGCCGCAGGCGCCGACCCTCGTGCGGTGGTGCTCGTTGAAGGGATCAGCGACCAGCAGGCGCTCGAAGCGCTCGCGGCGCGTCGTGGCCGGAATCTTGACGTCGAGAGCGTCTCCGTTCTGCCAATTGGGGGCGCTCAGTCGATAGGAAAGTTCCTGGATCAGTTCGGCCCACAAGGGCTCGACGTCAGGCTGGCGGGTCTCTGCGACGCCGGAGAGGAGGGCGACTTCAGGCGCGGGCTCGAGCGGGCCGGCCTCGGCTCCGACCTCAGTCGGGCTGATATGGAGTCACTCGGTTTCTACGTGTGCGTCGCGGATCTGGAGGACGAGCTGATACGCGCTCTCGGTGTCGCTTCCGTCGAAGAGGTCGTCGACGTCCAGGGAGACCTTGGATCCTTCCGCACTCTCCAGAAACAGCCTGAGTGGCGAGGACGGCCGATTGAGGAGCAGCTCCGGCGCTTCATGGGCAGCGGCGGCAGCCGCAAGATCCGATACGCGCGTTTGCTCGTCGATGCGCTCGATCTCACTCGAGTGCCTCGGCCGCTCGACCTGGTTCTTGCTCATGTCTGAACAACGGCGGCCGCATCTGCTGCGATCGTCGATCGCTAGTGCCCGGTGGTGGAGAAGTGCATGTAGTCCTTGGTCGCGCCCGTCCACTCGCCGCCCCAACCCCAGCCGATGGAACGGAAGGCGCGCACGACTGCCGGTGTGACCATGCCCTTGCGCGGCCGCGAGCGGTCGACGTACGGTCGGCTCGTCGGGTCATAGACCGCACCGCACCCGACGTATGGGTTCTCGCGTGGATTCAGGTCGACTGCGTGGCCGTACGCGTGATTGGACCAATTCCCGCTGCCGCTCCCGCAGGGAGAGGGAACTGCCCGTCGACAGTGGAACGATCCCGTGATGTCCCCGTCCGCCGGCCGCGCCCGGCGCGGGCCGTACATGTCGTCGAGCCGCATGTGCCGGATCGGGAAGCGCAGCTCGTAGAGTCGACGGAACACCTTCGTGAGCGGAGCGGCGACGTCCCGGTTCACGACGAGCTGCCCCGTGTGAGGACGACCGTCGAAGCCCCAGTGGGACACGGTGAGGAGCCGTAGCTGCGAGAGCGGGACGGGGCAGCCAGGCTGCCAGAAGCGACCCTCGAGTCTCGTCTCAAGCGGCTCGGGGAGCGGTTGGATCGACGAGCCGTACGGCTGAACTGCGACGAGCACGAGCGGCAAGGCCAGAATCCGTAACACGACGTGTCGGTCTAAGGGTGACGCGTCCGCCTGCGGCTCGTCAAGGCCGACGCGCCATCTGCGCCGACGCTCAACTCGACGAGCGGCGCAGGTGCCTGTCGTGCGCCCCTGCAGTCACGAACGCATGGTCTCATGCGTTTACGCGGCTCCCTCGCGCAGGTTTGCCGCATCGCGGGCCGCGTGCTGGCGGCAATGCCATGCGAGATGGGTTCCCAGAGAACTAGCTAAAGAGGGATGTGACGGTGCCGGAAGGTAGGTCTCGCCGCATCCGGGGCATCACGCGTCAGAGCAGCTTCTACCTCACGGGACCCTTCTCCACGGAGTCGCGAGAACGGCGAGGCCGCTCAGGGCCGTGATCGCGGCGACGAGGGCGATCGCGGGGCCCGCTCCGGCCGCGTCGGCGACGAGGCCCGCAAGGAGGGCTCCGGCGACGAAGCCCATGTCACGCCAGAAGCGATACACGCCGACGATGGAGGCTCGGTCGCGAGGCTCGACGACGTCGGAGACCGCCGCGATCAGGGTCGGGTACACGAGGGCCGTACCGACGCCGAGAAAGAATGCGGCGATGAGTGAGGGAACGAATGCGCCTCCACCCGCGACGAGCAGTGCCAGCGAGCCAGCCTGAACGAGCATGCCCGCAGTGATGAGCGGTTTTCTCCCCACGATGTCGGAGACCCACCCCGTCGCCACCTGGAGGAGTCCCCAAGTTGCGGGATAAACAGCGGCGACGATGCCGATGCGGGAGATACTCGCACCGTTCGCGGCGAGGTAGAGCGGGGCGAGTCCCCATGCGAGTGCATCGTTCAGGTTGTTGACGAGCCCGGCCTGTGAGCAGGCGCGCAGCACCGGGTGGTGCACTGTCGCCTCCGCGAAAGCGGTGCGGAGCCGTATCGGGGCACGCTCGCCGTGTTCCGCCTGCTCGTGCGACACGTGGGCTCCCGTGTCGCGGATGAAGACGATCGCGATGACGACCCCTGCGAGCGAGACGAGAAAGGCACCGACCCACACCACCGTGCGCGGCGCGAAGCTGGCCGCGAGCGCTGCCGACGCGAACGCCGCGGCGGCCACGCCGAGATACCCGGCGGACTCGTTGAGCCCCAGCGCCAGACCTCGCCGGGCCGGCCCGACCAGGTCGATCTTCATCAGCACGGTCATCGACCAGGCGAGCCCCTGGTTCACCCCCAGGAAAACGTTCGCCACGACGATCAGCCACCAGCTCGGCGCGACCGCAATTAGCGGCGCGACCGGTAGCGCGAACAACCAGCCAGTGACGAGGAGCCGCTTGCGTCCGACGCGGTCGGCGAGCGCGCCGGCCCCCAAGTTGGCAAACGCTTTCGCAGCTCCGAACGCGACGACGAAGGCGAGGATCGCGACGTTCGAGGTGAGGCCGAAATCCTGCTCGCCGACGAGAGGCAGAACACTGCGCTCGAGGCCGACCATCGCGCCGACGAGCGCGTTCAGGCCGACGAGGAGGCTGAACTGCGCAGCGTTCGCGCGCAGTCCGAGCCGGATCTGGCTCACGTCCTGGTTGGAATAGTGCCTGCGCGGTTGGCGGCCACGATCGCCGCCTGATCGGCGGGAGGCGGCGGCACGTCGACGAGCAACGCGCGCACGAACGTGTCGATGTCCGAAGCTGCGAGCGCTGTGTTGTGGTGGCGCTCGAAGCCGATCGTCGAGACCGGATTGCCTGACAACGACCGGCCGCAGACCGAGCCGCCGTAGTGCGACGGATACACGAGCACGCCATCCGGGAGCTCGAGCAGCCGCCGAACCGACGCGAACAACTCGCGGGCTAGCCGCTCCGCATCACCCTTGGCATGCAGATCCGGCCGGCCCACGTCGGCGACCCTAGTCGGACGAGGTTGCGGTCTCGGCCACCCAAGCGCGGGCCTTGTCCCGCTCGGATAGCTCGAACAGGCGCAGTTCACCTGGAGCCAGCCAGCCGAACGCACTCGCGCCGCGCCTGACCCAGTCCTTGTCGGTGACGAGCGCCATTCGTTGCCAGGAAGAGCGGTGCTTCAACCCGACCGAACCGGCCGCCTTCACGTCCTGCAAGAGAGCACCGAGGTCGAGCCCGTCGAAGTCGTCCGCGAGTTCGAAGTAGATGTTCAGCTTCTCACCATGCTCGAGTGCCGCGTAGATCGGCTGAATCATCCGCCGGTACTCGTCGCTGGTGATCTTGCCGGAGGCCCGAAAGCCGAGCGTTCCTGGAGGCAGATCGGTGACTTTCTCGATCAACGCCCCGAGTCTACCGCCCGCCCTTCGCGCTCACGGCTGGTTTGGGATGCCCAGGCCCGATCGGACATTCGGCAGGGACTATCCGGGAGCTGCTCCTGGCACCGGGGCCGGAGAGGCGACCTGTGCCTCTGGCCTCCATCGTCCGAACACAGCCTTCGCCAGGATCACCAGGCCGATTCCGGTCAACAGCAACGCGACGCCGACGACGATGCTGAAGATCGAGAGCATCTCGGACATGAATCCATGTCGAGCGCGGTTGCGAGAGCTGTCTCCGTGACCCAGATGTTGCGGGCGCTGTTCGAGATCGGCTCGCCGCTCTCGTTCTTCGCGGCCGCCTCCGGATCGTTCGTGCCTGCGGGATCGCTGGGATCGTCGGCCGACTGGTAGCGGCCCATCTCGGCGTAGGTCAGCCCTCCCGTGTCCGAGAACGTGTGCTCGCGCATGATCTCCGCCTGTGCGAGCGCCTTTCTCCCCGTGTCGACCGGTTCTCCGGCCCACTGCTCGGCGTGCTCAGCAACCGCCGGGTCTTCGATCGGCCCGAACGTGATTCCCTCACGCTCGATGTGCTCGCGGGTGAACGCGAAGCCCCAGATTCCGAGAACGATGACGGCGATGCCGAAGCAGATCAGCACGCCTCCCGAGATGTAACCGCCGATCCGCAACGATCTTCCTTCGCTCATCGTCTTCCTCCTTCGCCGAGGGAAGTCAGTCAGGCGGGCCGCCGCTCAGAGGCGACTCCGCGAGCATAAGCAAGGACCACGGGTGTGCCCCTCGGCCATCAAAGCCAGCCCGGCGGGGACAGTCGCCTAGCGTATCGACCTCGGGCCTGAGGAACGATGACGAACTCGGTTGATCGGCGGGCGGCTCCGGGGCGTGGTTACAGCTACGGCGGCCCGGCCCTTGTCGGCGGGATCCTCGTGGGTATCGGACTCGGCGTTCTCCTTGACGACTTCTGGCCGTGGCTCCTCATCGGCATCGGCGCTGGCTTCATCCTCATGGCGTTCATCGCTGCGATCGGTAAGTAGCGCGCGGCGCCAATCAGAGATCGCGAACATGCGCCGGTGCTTCGAGCGACGAGCCTCACGACTTCGTGCTCGGACGTAGTTGCCTAATTCGATGGGACGCCACCCTCGCCCTGCGGTACCCGCGTAGGGGGAACTGTCTGGGCGAGCGCGGTCCTCATGGTCGCCGCGCTCACCGCCTGGATCCTTCCGCTCGCGAAATAGAGGGCTTCCTACAGCGACGGCGAACGTCGCGCCATGGCAGTCAACATCATCGGCCTGGGCCTGATCGTGGCAGCAGTCATCTTCATGATCATGGGCGGAGTCGTCGGCTGGATCATCGGCGTCATCTGTCTGATCGGGGGAGTCGGCGCGCTGTTCATGACGTGGCAGCGGCGCAGGCGCACCCGCACCGGCACCTAGCCTTCGCCACGTAACCCCGAACGTGGCGGACGGTGAAAGCGTGCGCCGCTTTCCAGCCATCCCGAGCTCGCGAGCTACCTGCCGGATCGAGGAGCGGGGGCTCAAGGCGGGAGCGGCCCTCGTAATGGAACGCCTCCCCTGGGCCCAGCCGAGCGTGGGTTCGAATGCATGACCGTGCCCGGGAGGTGCACCCGGTGCGGAGACGTGGTGGCGAGCCAAAAGTGGAGGCGGCGGGAATCGAACCCGCGCAACGTTCCCCACGACTTCGCCCTCGATGGGCGGAGTCGCCTAGACAGAGAGATTCGACGGCCAGACGGCCAGCCCCACCACCCATGCCAGGGCGTAAACGATCCCTGCCACCGCCGGCCACGTGAAGAGGCCTCTGGTACCAGAGCCGATGCGGGTGCCCGACGCGGTTGTCAGGCGGCGTCTCCAGTTGTTCCACCCTCGGACTCTTCGTAGAGGCAGTCGGGGATAAAGATAACTCTGTAGTAAGGCGCGAGCGGTCGACTATCGGCCAGCGAGCGTGCTCGCGATGCGCTCGAGCGCGTCGACAACCTCGTGGAGCGGCGCGCGTGTGTCGATCTCCGCCGTCGACGTGGCGCGCAGCAGCGGCTCGAAGGTAGTCAGATCCTGGACGATCCGATCGCGTTCCGCGTCGGACGTGCCGAAGTCGTTCGTCTTGCGCACGGCCACGCGTTCGAGGATCACGTCCACGGGCGCGCTCAGCAGCACAACCGCGTCGAACCGCGGATAGAACTTCCCCTGGTTCGAGACGCATCCCGAGATGAATAGCACGCCGTCGTCGTGCTGGTCGAGCAGCGCGTCGATCCGATCCTCGCGCCACAACTGTTCCCACTCCCGCCCTTCGGAGGGTTGCATTTCCTCGGAGAAGCCACCGTAGTCCGTGTCCACGACCCGGTGCCCCCTGCGGGCGAGTTCGACCAAGGCCGTCGACTTCCCCGTCCCGGACATCCCCGTCACCAGCACTACTGGCACGAGTACACGGTACCCACCGGTATTCGGGGTTTTCTGCGGCTCTGTAGTCGCCGACTCGATCCGCTGGTTCTAGTCAGACGACACGTTCGCATGTGCCAGTGTTGCTCCTATGTCAATGCTGACTCGCTTTTTAGTGTGGTGTAGACGGTGCGGGCGAATTGTCGTTTGAGGCAGCGGAGGGCTTCGCGGCGGCTCTAGCCCTCGCTCTGTTTGCGCTCGAGGGCGGCGAGCGGACAGACCTCACTTGCGGCAGCAGCCACGCTCCTATCAGGTCACGCTCGGCGGTCTCGGGAAGGCGGCGGCGACACAACGCTGGAAAGTCAGCCCTCGGGAGACGTTCAGGAATAGAGTCAGCCGCCGCCGACCCGAGTCTCATGCGCTCACCGGACGCCACCGTCACCCGAGAATGACAGTGAGTTCGCGAATGTCACATGAAGGCACGCGGTCAGCGGTTCAGGGTCTGTGGGATGAACACACCGCCTCTGCGTTGTCGTGAACAGATGGCCTTGACTGCAGCGCACGCCCGTGTCGCCCGTAATCGCGTAACCCTTCCGGCGGGCGAGGATGTTCATGACCACTACGAAGATCGCGACGACGACTAGGACGACGATGATCACGATCCATACGCTGGACACGCTGCTTGAAGTGGCTATCGCACCGACGCCGCTCACGAGCGACGACTCCATCGCCTAATCCGACGCGCAAACAGCTAGCTACCTGCGGATCGAGGAGCGGGACCGGGAGACAGGTGGCGTGAACTAGTCGCGCACAAGCGCTTCATACTCGACCGTCTACTCACCCATCGGCGCGGCGAACGGTGAGAGCGGGCCCCCGGTCAGGTGCGGCTGTGTCTCGGATATCCCCGGAATGTGTTTTACATGCGTCCGGAACGCTCTGTCAGAGTTGCGTCCGGAATGCACACTCGCCTCCTTGAGCGGTTCTTGAGCCGTGGCCGCGACTCTGACGCCATGAAGTCGGCGTCACTGGGCGCAACGGCATTGTCATTCGCAGGACTCGCGATTGCCCTCACGGCTGGAGCGGCCGACGCGAGCTTTGCGCGGCGCGATCCGGGCGCGGTTCGCGTGGCAGTCGGCGCAGTGCGCGAGCTGTCGTCCACGATCGACGGCACAGTCCGGATCGAAGCTCGGCTTCGAACCGCCACGAAGGGCACGTTCCTGATGACGGGCGCGATCTCCGACGCAGGGTCGCTTGCGGCCACGCGTCGCGTCTCAGGTGGACGCCTGCAGCTGACCCAGACGCTAACCGGGACGGCGGGGATCATCCGGATCCGAACGGCACGCGCGTGCGCAGGCGGACTCGGCACGTGGCGCGTTCTGTCCAGCTCGAAGGCGTATGCGGGATTGACCGGAGGCGGCGCGGCGCGTGGCGGCGGGCGTTGCCTCTCGCCGAAGTATCCAGCCCACGCGATCTATACGGGTGTTGTCCGCACGCCGCCCCCACCGCCACTCGCCCAGCCGGGTCGCTTCGGGGGAGCGACGTCGCAGCGCGAGGAGGTCGTCCTCGACGTGCAGGACGGCGGGCGGACATTCGGTGGCTTGCGCCTCCGGGTCAGCACTCCGTGCGTGGGCACCACGATCGTGAGCTCCGTCTTCATCTCGGTCCTGGGGCCCAACACGATCGAGGCCGATGGGAGCTTCTCGCTCGCGACGACCATGAACGTCGCGACAGCGGCTGTCACAGGGCGCTTCACATCGCTGACGAGCGTGGAGGGCACGGCGAAGGCGACCACGCAGGTAACGGTCTCCTCGACGAACACCACATACCAGTGCTCGGCAGACATCACGTGGAAGGCCTCGCTCCCGCCTCCGGCGGCG
Source organism: uncultured Thermoleophilia bacterium (assembly GCA_963827525.1). GTDB lineage: Bacteria > Actinomycetota > Thermoleophilia > Gaiellales > Gaiellaceae > GMQP-bins7. The sequence continues at coordinate 37,352 of CAWHBH010000042.1, read as the reverse complement.
ACGCCCGGAACGTACTGCGGCTTCACGAACCAGGGCGCCTCGATCTGCCTCGACGTCGACCCGACCGGGAGAGATGTAGCGCGCGTCGAGTTCGGCGTCGTTGTCCTCTGTAACCAACGAACGACGGAGGTCGAAGTTAGGTTGGAGTTCACGGGGATCCCGATCGGCGGGAACCTCGGATTCGCGAGGAGTTCGTCAGCGCTCGCGGGATTCATCTCCGGGATGGCGTCTGTCTCCGGATTGCTCGATCCGAACGGCGGCACCGGCGCGCACGGCTCCGTCCGTCTCCAACTCCCCGTGTTCGACCACGAGGGAACGCGGTACACGTGCGGCGTCGGCACGGCGCAGTGGGAGGCGAGGCGGCAGTAACGAGCTGACCGCAGCAAGTGGAGTGCGTTGGAACGGGAGCTCGAAGGCGCGAGCGTCAGGTGCTGTCGTTCGCTGAGTGGAATTGTCTCGCTTTGGCTGCGAAGTTGCGTATGGCACGAACAGCAGCAAAAATCAGGGGGAAGAACACGTATGCAACCTTGTTCTCGTCAGCACAGAATCGCCCGGGTGATCCCTGTTGTCTCGGTCTCAGCAGCTCTGCTGGTCATCTGTTGCAGCAGCACCTCGATCGCCGCTCCGGCGCACTTCTCCTCGAAGCAGTCGAAGTCGAAGCTTGCCGGCACTTGGTCAGGGCGGTACAGCGGCGCTGCATCGGGCACCTTCACGCTTCGCTGGACGCAATCGGGCTCGACCTTGCGCGGATCGATCAAGCTCTCGAACCCACCCGGTAGGTACCCCATTTCGGGCACCGTGCGCGGCAGCAGGATTTCATTTGGGGCCGTCGGTGTGGGCGCGACCTATACGGGCACGGTCTCGGGCAGGTCGATGTCCGGCCGCTGGAAGAGCGCAAACCGCGGCGGCACTTGGAGCGCTCGCAAGACCTCCTGACGGGCAACCCGCGCGATCGAGCGCCGAGCCCTGTGGCTGGCCGAGGACGCAGCGACGCGAGCTCCTGAATCTGCCACTCGAGGACGCGCTGAAGCTCGTGCATCTGTACTTCGAGCGCGGATCGCCGAAGCTCGAGAAGGCGGCAATGCGCTGGCTTGAGCGATACCTCGATGAGAGCTCGCCGAGCCTGAATCGGCGGCCGGGTTAAGTACGCTCGTGCTGCTTGTTGCGCATTCTTAGACCCGCTGAAGACGCCTTCGGTCAGCTGCTGACCGATCTTCGCGCCGGGCGTCGCGCCGTCGAGGTCGTTGAGCGCGACGATGGGTGCGTCTTCGCTGGGGAGCCGGACTACTACCTTGCGCCGTTCCGGTCATGGTGGTCGCAGGAGCGTCGCGCGATGAGGTTCGTGCGCGGGCGGGTGCTCGATCTCGGCTGCGGCGCTGGGCGCGTCGGCCTGCACGTCCAACGCGGCGGGCATGAGGTGGTCGGAATCGACGTCTCCCCACTCGCTGTCGAGATTGCGCGGGAGCAGGGGCTCGCAGACGCGCGGCTAGGAACGCTCAACAGCGCTCTCCGCGCCGAAGAGCGCTTCGACACAATCCTGCTGCTCGGGAACAATCTCGGCCTCCTCGCTGGGGAGCGGCAGGGTCGTCACCTCCTGCGGAAGCTGGCCCGCGTTGCCACCGACAAAGGGCGGATCCTGGCCGGCTCCTACGACCCATACGACGGTGCCTCGGAACTCGCGCGCGGCTACCACGCACGCAACCGGGCGCGCGGAAGGATGGGCGGCGTCGAGCGGCTCCGCGTCCGCTACCGACAGTACGCGACCCCTTGGTATGACGTCCTATTCGCATCGCGCGAAGAGGTCGCGCGCCTCGTGGAAGGAACCGGCTGGGTTGCCAGCCGCTTTGTCGACGACGGCGCTGGCTACGTCGCCGTACTCGACCTCGACACGAAAATTGCGAAGACGAAGCGCGAGCTCAAGACGGGCGGGCTGAACTAGCCGCCGCCCCTACCCGTCGCGGAAGGGCCGATAGTCCAGTCGAAACCGACCGAGCAGCCAGTTGTTCGAGGCGCCGTTCCGTCGGACACTCACTATGCAAGCCGTCGGGTTCGACCGTCGGCAGAAGTAGAGACGTGTGCCGGAGCCGGCCACCCCCTCGGCCGGATTCGGCACACGTCGAGCTACCCGCGGATCGAGGAGTGGGGGTTCTGCTCAGCCTTGAGACGCCGGAACGCGCACCGTGGCGATGAGCCTCCTGGCGGTCGGTAGGAATGCATTTAGTTCAGTTCTCCCGGCCACCTCGATGACGGCCACGAAGAGATGTCTCTGGCCTCCGTAGCGGACGTCGGAGAAATAGAAACGGCTGATCCACTTGCCAGCGATCCCGTAAGGCTCACCCCACTGCGGAAACAACAGGAAGTTGGCACAGGCCTTCGCTGGACAGCCGGGATCGTCATTGACCGCTCCATCCGAGACGCCAATGTCGACGACGCGAGCGTGGATCGTGCCGATCTTGCTGCTCCTCGGCTTGGAGACCGTCAAGTTTGGGTTCTTCTGGAGCCAGGCCAGGAGACTCGCACTCGTTGGCCTGAGCGGGCCTACGCGTCCCCAGTATCCGGGTATCGACGGCTTTGCCGCATAGACGTCTTCCCAGAAGACCACTCGTGCCTTCGGTTTGCTCGTCGGCGAGGCCCAGAACTCGCCGGTGCTGTCTTCCCCGGAGAACCAGCCCTTCGCGAACGAGAGCGTCATCTGACCCGCGAAGAAGTACCTCGTCTGGTACTTCCCGGCGGGCAGTTTCCCCGGTTCAATCAAGTGGGGTGGCAGGCACTGCGGAGCACAGCCCGGAATCTTCGTCGTTCTCGAGTCGCCCGAGTTGGCCACCGTTGCGGTCACGAGACATACGAGCGCAGCTGTACCAACGATCGAGAGCCATCTCATGAAGCGATCCCTCCCTTAGTTGCCTTCGCATCGGAGGACCGCCCCCTCCAGCCGCAGTGTGGGCCGACGCTACGAGTTCGCTGCCGCGATTACAAGGGCTCTGCGAACATACGTTCGTGACCGCGGAGGCTCAGGCTCACGCCCGCTTCCGCCGCGCGATCGCAACGGGCGGGAATCGTCCCCGAAGGCGTCCCTCGGGCGAACGGATGCACAACGCACGGCACACCGCCGGCCAGCGCGTGCTGGACAAGACCGAGAACCTCAAGGCGGTCCAGAAGCTCCTCGGCCACGAGTCGATCGAGACGACGGGCGACATCTACACGGACTGGGACATCGAGCAGCTTGCCGAAACGCTGATGGAGGCAGTCGATGACGACTAACGCAATCGTTCCCCAGGGTACTCGGCAAAATCCCTGCAAACGGGTGAATCATGGAGGCGGCGGGAATCGAACCCGCGAAAGGTTCCCGCCGACCATCCGACGTTCGCGGCAGCCGCGGCTCGGCCTAACTGCAGGCCGGGTCATAGGAGCGTCCGGGCAAGTACAGCTCCCACTCGCGCTCCGTGAGCGTGCGCCCTGCGGTGGCACACGCCCGGTCCTTCCATGTCTCATCGCCGAGCGGCCACAGCCACAGCCGGTCCGACAGCGCGACGACGGCGAGTCGAGTGCCGTCGGCCGTCACGTCCGCGACGAGGTAGTCCTCGCCGCCGATGCCGGGGAGCGGCGAGCCGAACGGGGCGCGCCGCTCGACGTCCCACAGTCGCGTGACGCCGTCGGAGCCCGCGCTGGCGAGCCGCTCTGAGGTCGGGCCGAAGTCAAGCGACAGCACCCAGCCCGCGGTCCCCGTCAGCGACGGCCCCGACTGCTCACCTGTCCTCGCGTCCCAGAGCTTGATCTCCCCGGACCCGCCACCCGTCGCCAGGAGCTCGCCGTCGGGCGAGAACGCAACCGCGCTTCCTCGTCCGTATCCGTCGTCGATGTTCAGCGTGTACAGCTCCTTCCCATCCGAGACGCGCCAGGCGACCCCCGCATCCCCCTCCGCGGCGGCGAAGGCTGCGGCAAGCGTGGAGGAGTCGGGAGAGAAGGCGATGTCCTGAGGGACGTCTTTCTCCGCGGCAGTGCCGAGCGGCTTGCCGACGGCTGCCCCGGACCTCGCATTCCACATCCTGATCAGCCCGTCGCCGAACGCCGCGGCGAGCAGCTGCCCGTCGGGGCTGAAGGCGATCGCCTCGGCGCCGTTCGGCGTGCCGGGCGGGGCCAGATCGGCGGGGAGCGTCGCCGGCGCACCCTCGTAGGAGCGCACCTTCACTCCGTCTGTCGCACTCCACGCAGTCAGTCCCGTGTGCTCGCCGGTCGCGATCTCCGCGCCGTCGGGGCTCCAAGCGATCGCGACCACCGGAGCCCCGTGATCGGGCGTAGCAAAGAGACGTTCGCCCGTCTCCAGATCGTGGACGGCGACCGCTGTCCCGCCTTCGAGGACGGCGAGCCGCTTGTCGTCAGGGCTCGTTGCGGCTATCGCGGGGCCCTCGTCCGGGAAGAACTCCGGCACGCTTCCCGGGGGTGCCAGCGGGCTGAGCTGGGAGGACCGTCCGAGAAGCCTCGCCCCGTCGAGGTCCCAGGCGATCGTCGCACCGTCGAGGCCCGCCGTGTACAGCGTTCGTCCGTCCGAGCTGAAGCCCGGCGCGAAGATCTTGGCCGTGTGCGCCTCGAGGATGTGCACCGGCTCACCGCTCTCGGCGTCCCACACGATGGCCTGGCCGTCGCTGCTCCCCGAGGCGATCAGCTTGCCGTCGCCGCTGAACGAGCTGTCGATGACCTCCGACGTATGCCTCCCGGACAGCGTCCTCGACGTGCCGTCCCGGATGTCGAACACCGCGACCGAGCCGTCAGCCCTCCCTGTGACGAGCCGCCGACCTGCCTGGTCGATCGCGATCCGCGGGGACTGCACCCGTTCTTTGTCGACGACCACTCCCTGGAGGTGCCAGGGGTCGAGACCCCACACCTCGACCCGGAGGGGCCCGGCCTCCCCGAGCTCGGAATCGAAGGACAGGATCGCGACGTACCGACCGTGGTATTGGAGGTCGAAGGGCAATTGGCCAGCCGGAAGCTGTGCTCGCTGCAGAACTCGGTCGGAGTCGAGGTCCTTGAGCTCGACCTTCCCCTCGTCGTCGACGGTCGCCCAGGTTTGGAGATCGTCCGCGAAGGAGAAACCGCTCACGTTCTCCGGGATCTCGACCGCGGCGATCATCTCCTCTTTCCCGGTCTCGACGTCGAGCTTGAACAGCTCAATCTCGGGGAACCCTCGGCCGACCGAGACCTCGTGCCCGCCGGGGTAGAACCCGTACCCGTCCGCCTCGACGGTGCGGACGACGGCGCCTGTGCCCGCATCCAGGAACGCGGCGTCTCCCTCGTTGTTGGAGACACCGACGAGCTTCCCGTCGTCCGAGACGGCGACCGGTCCGAACAACCTGCCCGGGAGCGGACGCACGAAGAGGATCGCCTCGGGCGCGCGCACGAGCACCGCCTCGAGATTCGCGAGCGTCTCTGCCGACTCGTCGAGCTCGACGGCTTGGCGCGCCAGAAGCAGGGAGAGGTCGATGTCGTCCACCACCTGCGCATCGGCGCCGAGGCGCTGCGCGTCGGCGGCCGTTGCCGACTCCTTTGCATTCCCACGTGCGACGAGGGCGAGCACGCCGGCAAGGACAGCGACCACGAGCAGCGCCCCGACGCCGGCGAGCAGCGCGCGCAACCGCCGGTTCGTCCGCCGCTGGTGCGCCAGCTCGCGCTCGCTCTCGGCCCGGCTCTCCGCCAGGAACTCGCGCTCCAGCTCGTTCAGCTCCTCGTGCCGGCCGGCAGCCCAGTCGAGCGTGGCGGACAGGCGGGCACCGCGATAGAGCTCTGCAGCGTCCCGACCGGTGGCCTCCCAGCGCTTCGCGCTCTGCGTCAGGTGCTCGCGCAGCTCCCGGCCCTGGGCATCCTCGGTGAGCCACTCCTGAAACCTCGGCCACTCCCGGAGCAGCGCCTCGTGCGCAACCTCGACCGTGCCTTCGTGGGCCGTCAGCAGCCGGTCCTGGGTGAGGCGCTCGACGACCGACGCGAGTATCGGGTCCCGCTCGAGATCGAGCTCCGACACGGGAACCCTGCGGCGCGCGGCGGGTCCTTCGTCGCCGCTCGTCACGAGTCGCAGGAAGAGGCGACGGGCGGCCTCGGCTTGCTGGTCCGCCAGGTTCTCATAGGAGCTCTCGGCCAGGCGTGCGACTGCGCCGCGAACGCCGCCGAGTCGCTCGTGCGTCTCGAGCCTGAGCCAACCGTCGCTTCTCGCGACCCACAGCTCGACGAGCGCGGTCGACAGGAGGGGCAGCCCGCCCGGCTCGTCTCCGATCTCGTTCACGAGCGTCTCCGCGAGCGCCGATTCGACGCGGAGTCCGGTCCGGCGGGCGGGCAGCTCGATCGCCCGACGGAGCTCATCGGGGCTCATGGGTCCGACCAGCACCTGATTGGCGGCCAGGAGCCGCGCCAGATCGGGATAGGCACCGCAGTGGCCGTAGTAGTCCCCGCGGATGCCGACGACGACGACCGCACCCTCGGGGCCGCCGGCCGTCACGACGAGGCTCTTGACGAAGCGACCCCGCTCGTCGTCGTCTTGACAGGCGGTGAAGACCTCCTCGAACTGGTCGACGACGAGGACGAGCCGCCCCTCCCCATCCTGAGTCCGGGCGCGAAGCGCTTCCAGCTCAACAAACGGATGCTCACCGGGACGCATGGCGGCCAAGCGCCAGCGATCGCTTCCGGGTAGCAGCCCGGCCGCGAGAGAGGGGAGCAGGCCCGCGGCGATCACGGACGACTTGCCGCTCCCAGACGCCCCTACGACCCCGAGCAGACCGGCGCCCACCGTCCGCGCCGCTAGCTCGCCGACGAGCCGCTCCCGGCCGAAGAACAAGGCGGCATCCGCCTCCTCGAAGGGGGCGAGGCCCTTGTACGGGCACTCCCCGTGGCTCCGATCAACGGCCGCGCGATCTTCGCCGAAGAGGCGGCCGAGCTTCAGGCCGATGACATTGTTCGCGAACTCGAGATCGGCCGCACGGGTGCGGCGCTCAGTGGCGAGGAACTCGGCGGCAGCGGCGAGCCGTCTGGTTGCCTCCTGCTCGGCCCACTCGCTCATGACCTCGTGCACTTGCCCAGGGATCCCGCCCGACGCGCGGGCGATCGACTCGAGAGGCACATCCTGAACGTCGTCACCCGCATAGAGGCCGGCGATCTCGCGCACGCCGTCGGCGTCGAGGGGACCGAGCCTGCGATGCCCGTCGCCCCTGGTGTCGATGCGCTCGGTCAGCCGTGTCAATTCTAGGCTGGCGGCCAGGTCTCGAACGAGGCCGACGACCATTGTGGGGGCCGCCTCGATCGCGTCCTGGAGCTCCACAACGAGGGGCACGACGGCGTCCGCGGTCACGTCCAGGTCGTCCAGAACTACGAGCGTGGGCCGGGAGTCGGCCGCGCCCGCTCGAAGCACCGAGGCGGCGAGCGCTCTCGCGGTCCCGCCGGCTCCTGCGTATGAGATCGTCCCTTCGTTCGAGTGCGCGAATGCGGCGAGCTCCGCCGCGAGCCTCGACTTTCCCATCTGGGCGGGGCCAGACACGAGCACGACTCGTCCGCACCCCCGGCGTGCCTGCCGCCACGTCCCGCGGAGCCAGGAAAGCTCAGCCTCTCTGCCAACCATCTGCGAGTCGGGCTCGAGCTCGATCGGCAGCGGCTCGCCTCGCGCGGCGTCAGTACCGTCGAGCAGTCCGGGCCGCGCTTCCGCCCGGACCTCGATCAGCTCTATCGGCGACTCGAAGCCCTTCAGCTCGGCGCTGCCGGCCGATATGTACTCCACGCCAGAGATCTCTCCTGCGCGATCCGCCAGGCCAAGGGTGACGAGTACTTGTCCGGCCGCAGCCTGCGAGCAGAGTCGCGCCGCCGTATTCAGTGCAGCCCCGCGAAACCCGCCTTCGACCGGCACTGCCTCACCAACGTCGATGCCCACCCCTACGAGAAGAGGCAGCGTGGGATCGGCTGCCACCTCCTCGACGCACGCCGCCTGAAGCTCCACGGCCGCTCGCACGGCCTGGGCAGACGAGAGAAACACGGCCAGGGCCTCGTCGCCGCGTAGCTCGATTACGCGGCCACCGCGAGCCTCGACCGAGTCTTGTGCAAGTTCGGCGAATCTCATCGCAAGCCGCGCTGCTTCGGCGTCGCCGCGCTCGCGAGTGAAGCGCGTGTAGCCACGGACGTCGGCGATCAGGAACGTCCGCTCGACGGGGCGGGCGTCATCCCTTACGGTCGACTCGATACCGCTCCGAGACGCGATCTCGCTCATCGGGCATGCAGTCTCTCGCACGTCTCCACACAGTTCAAGACCGGAGCGCGCGCTGCCGTCTTTCCGTTCTGCTCATCTCAGCGCACGTGGCAGCGACAGTCCAGGCTGGTTCGCCTCGGAAGGCAAAGGGCCATCGGCCGCCGGTCGGCTATGGAGGCGGCGGGAATCGAACCCGCGTATTGTGCCCGCCCTCTGTTTTAGCTAGGAGGGTTTGACGAAATACCGCTGTGGTCGGCCCGTTCCGGGGTAGTGGCTAGGTTTGTGGTCCGTCACGCAGATCGCAGAACCGCTGAACTAAGACACCGTGAGCGAGGCCCGACTGATACTCACCTGCGGGTTGCCCGGGGCAGGTAAGACCGCACTCGCAAGGCAGCTCGCCGCGGACCGGAGCGCCGTGCGACTGACGAAGGATGAATGGCTCTGGGCCCTCGGCTCCACCCCTTGGGACGAGGCGACCCGGGAGAAGGTCGAACAGGAACTCTGGCGGCTCGCCCAAGAAATCCTGCGTCTGGGCCTGAGCGTCGTCGTCGATTTTGGGCTTTGGACGCGGATCGAACGTGACGAGATGCGAACGGCGGCTCGTGGCCTTCTTGTCGGCGTCGAACTGCATTACCTCGAGGTGCCTACCGACGAACTTTGGCGGCGGATCGAGGCCCGAAACACGGAGCCGCCCTGGGACAGCCACCCCATCCGCCGCTCGGACCTCGACGGGTGGCTACGCGTGTTCCAAGCGCCCGATGCTGCCGAGCTGGCCTTGTTCGACTCCCCTCCAAAGATTTCAAACTGAGCCACTACCGGTTTTTCGCCAAACCCTCCTAGGTCAACTTCGCAAGACCTTCGCGATGGCTTCAACGAACAACCCGATGGCCAGGACGACGATGAGGAGGAAGACCAGGCCGCTGATTACACCTGCGGCCCACAGGACAAGGCCGAGGGAGAATCCGGAAATCGCGGCCACCATTTTCAAGAACAGCGGTACTTCGTCTGAATACATCCCTCCCCGGAGAATAGGGAGAAGAGTCGCTCGCGGCGTTTTTGCGCAGCGCGGTGCGGGGGTGCCGAAAGATCGCTCTTCCAAGAATCAGGCGATGGCGAGGCCGTGGCAGTCAGCGCAGAGCAGCTCGAGGTTCGCGAGAGCTGCGGTCGCCCGCCATTCGCGCCGCGGGTGGAGACTAGACAAGCCCGACCGCTCGACGAACATCGACGCCGCGGTTGCGCTCGCGATGGCGGTCGAACGTCACGCCTTCCAGCCCGCCGAGGTGGAGCTGCTCGGATGGGTCTGACCCGACCCTGCCTCGGTTGCGGGAGGCTTACGACCAGGAGCTACTGCTCGAGGTGCGGCTGGCGGGCACGGCGGAAGACCCGTAGCGGTTGGGAATGGGGCAGGATGCGCGACGTCGTCCATGCTCGCGACGGTGTGTGTGTTCGCTGCGGATCCACCGACCGACTGCAGGTTCACCACGTCACGCCGCTCGCCGAGGGTGGGTCTCACGATTGAGCAGCCGCCGGAGTTCCTCCGTGCGGCAGTGATTCGGGAGCAGATCGAGCGCTACAGCCTGCCAACCTCACCGCCGAAGAAGAGCGACAAGCGCTCCGTGTTCACGGACACGATCACCGTGCAGGCGGAGGCGCTCCCGCCGGACGTGTTGCAGGCGGAGATCCGAGCGGCGATCGAGCCGTTCATCGACGAGGCCGTGCTCGCCGAGCAGCGCGAGCGGTCGAAGGTCGAGCACCAGCGCCTGATCGACGAGATCAAGGAACAGCGCGGTGAGTAAGTCCGACAGGCCGGACTTTCCTCCGGCCGATGTAAGGTTGTCGTCCCGAACGACAAATGCCCCGGCACTGCCGAAGCAGCCCGGGGCCGGCATAGGAGGGTCTAGCTCCCATGCAACACCGACTCTATTCACCGCCGCAGAGCTGGCTCGACTGTGGCGTGACGCGATGAGGGACAAGTCGTATCGCGCCTTCCCGATCGGCCAGGAGGCGGGTCACTATCTCCGGGCGAAGCGCAAGCGACTCACCGCGTCGTCCTACCGCGACTACGAGTGCTGCCTCGACAAGCTCGCCCGCTACTTCGCCGACCTCGAGATCGGCGACCTCGAGCCGCCGGTCGGGACGCAGCGCCTAGAGGAGTTCCTCGACGATCAGTGGGGCGAACGCGCGGCCGCACCTACAACAAGAACCTCTCCATCCTGCGCGACTTCTTCAAGTTCCATGTGCTGCGCGGGCAACCTGCACGGCGATCCGACGCTCGCGATCGAGCGGGCACGCAAGCGCGAGGTCTACCGCACGACGTTCACCAACGACCAGATCCGCGCCATCATCGCCGCGCAGGACGAGCTGCGCGACCGGGTTGCGGTGCGCCTGCTCCTCGACTACGGGCTACGCAAGGGCGCGCTGCAGGGCGATCCAGTTCAAGCACTTCGACCACCACCGCAAGCGCCTCGACGGTGTTCACGAAGGGCGAGCAGGGTTCGCGAGCTCCCGATCCCGCACCCGGAGTTCTGGTTCGACCTCGAGCGCCTGATCCTCGAGTCCGAGGCAGAGCCCGGCCACTACCTGATCCCGCAGCAGACGACACGGGCTTCTCGCTATGAGCATCGCAGACCGGTCGAGTGGCGAATCCGACGCTTCCCGGAGAAGCCGATGGGCGACCACGGCCTGCACACCTGGTGGTACGCCTGCCTCGAGCGGGCCGGCGTCGTCGCGCAGGGGACGACGAGCGGCGAGCGGATGCACAAGGCACGGCACACCGCCGGCCAGCGCGTCCTCGACGCAACCGGGAACCTCAAGGCGACCCAGAAGCTGCTCGGCCACGCGTCGATTCAGACGACCGGCGACGTATACGCGGACTGGGATATCGACCAGCTCGCGGGAGACGATGCGAACCGTCTTGGAGGGCGAAAAGTGAATCATTCCCGCCCTCCTTTCGAAAGTTCCTGCAAATAGCGTTTTATGATGGGGTAGTTCCAGAAAGTCGCGAGCCCGCATGGCAGCTGAGCTCCTGCTGACGACCCACACTGTTCCCACGGGTGCCCGCCCGTTTTTCCCACGGCACCTCCGTGAGAAACGCACACGATCTGTTGGCGCCGGAGCCGGGCAGATCTCGCTCACGCCCCCCAGCGATTCGACCGTGGCGGCCGAGTCACGCTCCCGTCCGATCCGCGACTGCACGGGAGTCAGACAAGGGAGATGCCCGAAGGAAGACGAGCGGCGCGCTCGCGCGCGCCGCTTCGTCTCGTGCATCCGCGCTACGGAGCCGTGAGGAAGCCGTCCCAGCGCTCGCTCAGAGTGCCCTAGAGGACGGGACAGTTGACGACGATGGGCATCGCTTTGACGGTCACGTCGCCCGAACGCTGTGCGGCGCGCACGGCAGACGCCGAGCGCAGGACGCGCGGCGTCTCGCTCGCCGTCCAGGTCACGAGGTTCACCGCCCACAGGGGTGTGTAGTCCTTTCGGCCGGGCACGGTGTCGATGATGTTCCGCTGGCCGACGTCGCCGTTCGTGAACGCCCAGATCGGTGCGACCTTGTTGCCGGCCCGCAGCTTCACCGGTCCGAAGTCGAGGTACGAGACCACCTGCCCGCGATAGAAGCCGAGCGTCACCTCCTGCGAGTACGTCTTCAGCGGGCCGTCGGCGGCGAGCGCGGGAAGCGCGACAGCGGCGGCAGAGACCAGGACCACGAGTATCGCGGCGAATCGCTTCATGGGCAGCACTCCTTCGTTTGATGGGCTTTCCGCGACCGTATGCGGCACGTCTTTCGCATTGCTCGCACCGAGGTGAACGGTCCATGAACTCGCGGCGCGACGTGGCTCGCGTCACACCGGCGCAATCGCCTCGTAAGGACTGCACAAGATTTGCGTGCGACGCTCGCGAGACCCCGTAATTGCTACAGCGCAGGAGGCCAGATGAACCATCGTCGTCGCGTGACGCTCCCAACCGTCCCTATCGCTCTGATCGCCCTGCTCTCCGCTCCTGCGGCGATGTCGCTTGCGGACACGAACCCGAAGACACCGGCGGTCAAGGTGACGAACCGCTCGTTTGGCGACATCCTCCAGAGCAAGAACAAGCTCCCCCTCTACTACTGGAGCGTCGAGAAGCGCGCCGGCGGAAAGATTCGCTGCAGGGGTGCGTGCGCACTCGCGTGGCCGCCGCTCGTCGTCAAGTCGCGCAGGGCGGTGGCGCCGACGATGCGCGGAGTGAAGGGGAAGTTCGGTGTGATCAAGCGCGCCGACGGCCGGCTGCAGGTCACTTTCCGAGGCTTGCCCTTGTACGCGTACCACAACGACCCGCCGAACACGGTGCTCTGCGACAACGTCGACGGCTGGTTCGTAGTCCGCGTCTAGATGAGTGCGACACGGCACCGGAGGCACACTTAGACGGTGAAAACCGTTCTCGTCGTCGACGATGAGCCCATCGTGCGCGAGGTTGTCGTCCGCTACCTCGAACGCGAGGGGTACCGAACGCTCGAGGCAGGTGACGGCGATGCGGCCCGCGACGCGCTCGCTCGAACCTCCCCGGATCTCGTGGTGCTCGATGTGATGCTCCCGGGAACAGACGGACTCGAGCTCTGCCGTTGGATCCGATCGACGTCACAGCTTCCGGTGATCATGCTCACTGCCCGCGGCGAGGAGGCCGATCGGATCGTCGGGCTCGAACTCGGTGCGGACGACTACGTGACGAAGCCGTTCTCTCCGCGCGAACTCGCAGCGCGGGTAAAGAGCGTCCTTCGACGGTCGGATCGACTTGACGTATCGGCCGACCGACTGGAGTTCGGTGACGTCGAACTCGAGCGGGCCACGCGTGAGGTACGCAAGGCCGGTATCGAACTGCGCCTCACGGCGAAGGAGTTCGACCTCCTCTGGTTTCTTGCCAGTCATCCACGCCGAGTGTTCTCACGAGATCAGCTGATGACGCGCGTGTGGGGGTATACGGCTGCAGTCGACACAGGAACCGTCACCGTCCATGTACGGCGCTTGCGCGAGAAAGTCGAGGACGATCCATCCGAGCCGAGGTACCTGGAGACCGTTTGGGGCATCGGATACAGGCTCGCTGCATGATCGCGAATGCGCTCATCGTCGCTCTCGCAACTCTCGCGATCGGGCTCGCGCTCGCAGCCCTTCTTCGTCTGCTGCCCACCGTCCGCCTACAGCTAGCGGGCCTCGCGGTCCTCGCCGTTTTGCTGCCCTTGGGCGCGGTGCTCGCGTCGGGATGGGTGATGTTTCACATGGGCGACGACGTGAAGATTCTCGCGGTTACCGCCGCGTCAGCGTTGACGGCACTCATTGCAGCGCTCCTCGTGGCGCAGTCGATCGCCGATTCGATCGACCGAGTTCGCAAGGCATCCGGCGAGTTCGCCGCGGGCAACCTCGACGCCCGAGCTCCTGAAGGAGGGCCGGCCGAAGTCGCAGAGCTCGCCGCGTCGTTCAACGAGATGGGTGCAAATCTCAGCCGCCTCTTCGACACGCGACGCGAGCTCATAGCTTGGGCGAGCCACGACCTGCGCACTCCGCTCGCCAACATGCAAGCGATGCTCGAAGCGCTCGAGGACGGTCTCGGAGACCCTGACGAGTACGTACCTGTCCTCCGCGAGCAGGTACGACTCCTTTCGCTGCTCGTCAACGACCTCTTCGAGCTTGCGCGCATCGACGCGGGTGCTCTCACGCTCGAGATACATCGTCTTCGGGTGGCCCCGGTGATCTCGAGCAGCATCCGCAGTGTTGAAGCCGAGGCGCGGGCGCGCAACGTCAGGCTCGGGGCGGAGGTCGACGACGACGTCACCGCGCGCTTCGCGCCCGAGAAGGTAGAGCGCGTGCTCATGAACCTTCTCACGAACGCACTTCGACACACGCCGACCGATGGCTCGGTCGCCGTTCGCGTCGAGCCGTGGGCCGGGGAAGTTAGGGTCGCAGTGGAGGACACCGGCAACGGGTTGGATGCTGAAGCGCGAGACCGGATGTTCGAGCGTTTCTGGCGCGGGGATCAGTCGCGCTCGTCTCGGGGCGCCGGCCTAGGACTCGCGATCGCCCGCGGGCTCGTCGAAGCTCAAGGGGGCAGGATCTGGGCGGAGGATCGTGAGGGCGGCGGCGCCCGCGTGTGCTTTACGTTGCCTGCGGGCTAATCGTCCAGCCGCTCCGCTACTCGCTCATCGCCTCCATGTTCTTCTCGACGACCTTCATCGTGTTCGCCAACTCCTCGGTGGGGGAGAACTCGACCACCTGTGTCCCGTCGTAGATGGTGGGAAGGTGACCCGGCGGCACGTAGTAGGCGTCCCCCGTCTCGAAGATCTCTTCGGTGCCGTCGGCGGATGTGAACTTCACCTTGCCTTTGATGACGTAGCCCCAGTGCTCGCACTGACACTCGTCGTTGGGTAGGCCCTTGAAGAACGGGGCTAGGTCGGCGTCGGCGCTGTACGTCTCGAAGCCAACGGTGTAGCCCCCGTCGAAGTGCTCGAAGTGGCCCTCGTAGCCCTCCATCGTCGCGCTCTCAGATGCCGTCTTCTTTGATGCCTTAGGCATGGCGTCTCCTTTCTTCTTGATCGGATCGTTGCCGTGAACTTCGTGGCGCTCAGTTCGTCAGCGCCGCGGCCTCGACTGCCTGCTCCTCGGTCAACTGGCGCATAAGTCCTGCGACGTTCGTCATGCACCAGTAGCCGACGAACCTCCCATCGGCGATCCGGAAGACTTCGGCAGCCTCGGCTGCCACGTGACGGCCCGTCGCCGGGATGCCCTTGTACTCACCATCGTGCGTTCCGGTCATCGTCGAGCGCAGGAAGACCTTGTCGCCCTCGGCGACGAACTCGTCGAGCGCGACGTGCAGGTCTGGAAAGGCTTGAAAGTACGAGAAGCACCCTCGACGCACTCCCTCGACCATGCGCTCGTCGGCGAAGTAGTCGCCTACGGCGTCGAGATCGCGCCCGTTCAATACCTGCGCGTAGTACTGCTCGACGAGTGCCTTGTTGTCGTCGGACATGACGCTCCTTTCGGTCGTGTGACAAGGCGGAGTATTCACCCGGCCGCTCACACTCGGTAGGGGCGAATCCCCTATTCGACCCCGAGATTCCTGACGGCGTACCCCGCAGCTTCCCCGCGTGTCGAGAGGCCGAGTTTCGCGTAGATCCGGCTCACGTGATGCTCCGCAGTCTTCGGGCTGATGAACAGTCGCTCCGCAATCTCACGGTTGGAGAGACCCTCACCGAGGAGCCGCAGTACCTCGACCTCCCTTCGGCTGAGGAGGCCGACGGCCTTCGGCCCTGCGCGACCCTTCGCCCCGAGAGAGCGCATGAGGGCCGCCGCCGCATCGGCCTCTCGGCTCGCTCCTAGAGCGTCCAGCTCGTTCCGAGCGCGCCTCGCAAGGTCCACTGCGGCGTCCGGTGATTCGCTGGCGAGCGCCCTTGCCAGGTCGAGTCGGGCACGGGCAGCGTCCAGCCGCAATCCCAGAGCCGCGTATGCGTTCAGCGCGGCACGGAGGAGGTCGACCGCGTCCGGGTCGCCCACGGCCGCCCCGACGCGTGCGCGTGCGAGCAGCGCGAGCGCCTCGACACGCTCGCGACCGGACCCCTCGGCGATCCGCGCGAGCCACGCCGCGGCGGCGCGCGCGTCATCCACGCGACCTGCGGCTAGAGATGCCTCGACGAGTTGTCCGTAGAGTGGCGCGGCGAGCAGGCTCGACCTCCCAACCTCGTCCAGTCTTCGTCCGAGTAGCTCTTCGGCCGCGCTCGCCTCGCCTCGCGCGATGCGGAGCGATGCGGCGGCTGCCACGGCTTCCGGTTCGTCCTCGAAGCCGTCGAGCAACTGCTCCGCCTCGTCGAAGCGGCCCTGAAGGACACGGATCTCTGCAAGCCGCGCGGCTGGATGTCCGCAGCGCGAACGCTGGCCTGCGTCCGTGAGCTCCCGGATGGCCGCGAGGAGTTCGCCCTCTGCGGCGTCGATTCGTCCATTCGCGGCGAACACGTCCGCGCAGCACGTGCGGCAGAAAGCGAGCAGCATGATCGGGTCGTACTTGCGGACGAAGTCCTCCAGCACCCCGCTCCACTGCTGGGGACGCTCGGAGTCACCGGCGAGGTCACACGCGAGCATGAGAGTGCAGCAGACGTCGGCGAACGTCTCCAGGCTCGTTGGCTCTCCGGCTGTCGCCGCCGCCATCGCCTCGTCGAGCCGCGCGAGGCCGTCGTCCACGCGGCCGACGGAGACCTCGGCGAGGCCGAGTTGGGCGAGTGCCCTCAGTTCCAGATCCGTGTCACCCGCGGTCTCCGCGACTGCGAGGGCCTCCTCGGCGAGGTGCGCTGACTCGTTCGGATCGCGTGTCCTCTCAGAGCGAGCGAGTGAGAGCCACCCCTGCTCTGCCCCGGGAGCAACATCGCGAAGGAGGCGCTCGGCCCGCGCCAGCCAACCGCTCGCGACGGCGTCGTTCCCGAAGACAAGCGCGTACTCGCGCGAGAGCCAAAGCGCAATTCGTGCCGCTCGCGCCAACTCACCGTCGCGGCGGAAGCCTGCATACGCGCGCTCGCGGTAGACGACCGCCCCCCTTGCATCGCGAAGCCACCAGAGCGCTCGTCCGAGTCCATCGAGCGCCTCGGACGCATCGGTGGCGTCCACAGCCTCCCGGAAGGCGGCTCGTGCTGCATCCCAGTTTCCGGCAGCAAGCGCCTCGTACCCCGAGGCGAGGGATGCCTCGCTCGACGCGGTCGTCACGTGTCGGATCGTTGCACGGTCTTAAACGGGGTGCCAGCCGAGCCGGTTGCCTTGTGGGTTCGGTGACCCCTCGCCAGCAAGCGATCCTCCCGAGTACGCGCTATAAGTCACCCCGGTGCGCCGGGAAGCCTGGTCGGCAACTCGTCAACGACCGGCTGGAGGCGCTAGTGCTCACGGATTCCGCTCCGCTCACCGACACCGACCGCCACGCACTAGTCGGTTCCGCTCTCCGGCTCTCCTACTTCACGATCATCTGGAACGGTGTCGTCGGGGCGACTGCCCTGGTCATCGGGCATACGACGGGCAGTCTTGCGCTCGCCGGGTTCGCTCTCAACGCGCTGCTCGACTCATCCGCCTCCGTCGTGCTTGTGTGGAGATTCAGGAAGGAGCGAAGCGATCCGGTTGCAGCGGAGCACCTCGAACGCCGGGCGCAGACATGGGTCATTGCCGCGATGCTCGTCGTCGCCCTCTATGTCGGCGTCGAGGCAGTTCGGGCGTTGATGAACGGCTCGCATCCCGAGTCCTCGGCCTTCGGCTTCGGCATCGCCGCTATCTCCCTGCTGGTGCTGCCCGTACTCGGAGTCATGAAGCTGCGCCTTTCCGGTCGCCTCAGCAGTCCGGCTCTGCGCGGTGACAGCGTTCTCACACTCGCGGCTGCCGCGCTCGCCGCGATCACGCTCGTTGCACTTCTGGCCAACTCCGTACTCGATTGGTGGTGGGCCGACCCCGTAGCCGCGCTACTAATCGCCATCGCGCTCGCAACAGAGGCAACTCGCGTGGCCGTTCGTCACCGCTTCGGGTAGACGCGCCCAGCCCCTCAGCCTTTCGCGTACTCCTCAGCAGTCTGGGACTGGAACTCGAACCCTACGATGGCTTCGTCGCCGACGACCCATGCGTCATGCCCGGGCTCGATGACGTAGGTCTGGCCTGGGCCGATCTCCTGCTCGGTGCCGTCATCGTGGACGACGTGCATCGTGCCCGACTGCAACAGGCCGAGATGGCGTGCCTGACACCGCTCGCCCCCGACGATCGGCTTGATGCACTCCGACCATCTCCATCCGGGCTCCAACCGCATCCGAGCCGCAGTCGCTCCACCCATGCGAACGACCTCGATCGTCGTCTTGTCGGGCGAGCGAGTCTCGTCGGGCGAGTCGAAATCGCGTACTTCCACGCCTGCCATGTGATCCTCCTTGATCTGGGCCGCAGCCTTGTCCCGCGAGTCTTTCACGTGAAGACCCGCCGCGAAGCGGGCCTCGTCGAGGGCTTACTACTTGACGAGGTTCTGCACCTCGTAAATCTCCGGCTCGGCCGAGTACTCGATCCCCATCTCGTCGAGGATGGGCATCAACTTCTCGCCGTATGCTTGGAACTGTTCGCGCGAAGTCCAGATTTCGCTGACGCGAAGATCGTCCGCAGTCCCGAACGCGACGTGGACTTCAAGTCCGGGCGGATTCGGCCAGATTCCAGCCTGCTTCCATGCGCCGCAGGCTCTCGTCGTACTTCTCCTTCGTGGCGTTCGTCGGGGTGAAAGCGCACAACGATGCTCATAGCCGGTCCTCCCTGGTTGAGTAGTGGCGACCCTAACCGAGTTTCAGCCAGTGCCGAGGCGCGCCTCCGCAGGAGGACGAGGACGTCCCGGCTCGCGGAGCGTGTTTATGCAGTTCCCGCCAGCGGAAGGGTCGCCTCCTCCGGCTCCGGGACGACGATCTCCGTGACCTCCTCGCTGGAGACGAAGGCAGCACCGGCGTTCCAGAGGTCGACCGCGAGGATGCCCTTGCTCGTACCGCGCTCGAGCACGACGCCAAAGGTGTCGTCGCGAAGACGGACGACTGCGCCCGGGCGAGCGGTCATCGCCGTCATCGGCGTGGGGTCGGCGGATTCGCCCGCGGCGGGACAGCTGCGGTCGTCAGGCCGTCGCGTTGCGAAGTTTCTTCGCGTGCTCGCCGAGGCGGACGCGCGTCTCGGCCGTCGTGGCCTCCGTGACGAACCACTTGTTCGCCACGAGATTGCGCAGCGCAGGCCGCAGACGCACGTGTCCCGACTCATCCGGGTCGCTCAGAGAGCTGCCGCCGAGTGCCCGAGCGAATCGCAACTCGCTTGCGCGAACGTCTCCGACCCGCCCCCTCAATCGGGAGCAGTCGAGTTCGTTCGAGATGGACGCGGCCGAGACGAGCGGGAGGGAGATGTGGATGCAGGCGAAGGCCGGCCACGCTCAGGGCTCGACGACGGAGCGGTACCTGCACGCGGCGAAGACGAGCTACCCGGACGCCGCGGAACTAGCGGAGGGGAGGCTGTTCGCAGAGGTTGACGGCGATGGCTACGGCGGCGACTCTTCGACAACGCTGGTGCCCGACCCTGGCTTCGTTTCCCACGTCCAGTCTTCCGCCAGGCGCAGGCGACCATCGGGAATGGTCGTGATCGTCGTTCGGCACCGGCCGCTTGCGGTTTCGCCTGCGGTGTTCAGTTGCGAATAGCGAAAGTCCATCTGGTCGCCAGTCCGTAGGCCGACGAGGTATCCCAGGCGAACCTTGCCACCGCTGTACCGCGCCCACACAACGCCGTCTTCTTCGTGGTACTGGAAGCGGGTGTCGGTGCTGGCTTCGCCCTGATCGCCCATTTCGACGTTGCGAAACGTTCGACCTTCAAGCGACGGACTAGCGCCATTCGTCACAACGCGCGGATGGTTGCACAGCGTCCAGCCGCCGCGCGACACGGCGCCGATACGATCGAGCTGGCCGCCTTCCACGAGACAACCAGCCGGTTCTCGCAGTCTTCCGCTAGCCGCCGCCCCACGGATCGTCGATGAGGATGCGCCAGCTGCCGTCCGACGCGCGGCGGAGCACATCTGCGCTGTGGCCGTGCATCTCGATCGGACTGCCATCCGGTTGCGTGCCCTCGAGCTGCCAGCGGTTCTGGACGAGGGCCACGTCGCCGGCGGTCAAGACGTTGGTGATCTCGCCGGGAGCCGCGGCTTCAGCGCCGCGAACTGCTGTAGCGCGTCTCGGATCGCTTCCAGGCCCGTTACTTCCTCACCCGGCTGGGGCGCGAACACCGCCTCCGACTCGTAAAGCCTGATCGCTGAGTCCACGTCGCCGCGATTGAGAGACAGAGCGAAGAGCTCGATGACCTTCTCGGGGCGCTTGGCAGTCATTGCTTCCTCCTGTAAGTCCGAATGTCTATGTAGTCTTATATCGTACTACTTAGTCCTATATAAGAGCAAATCGATAATGCCGACACAGACGGGTGACGAGCCCGAACGGGGAGAGTCGCGGGGCGGTACCGACCGTGCGACTCGCGAGAACCTCGGCTTCCTTCTTGCGAAGGCCAGCCAGCACTGGAACGAGCTCCTGTACGAGCGCTTCATCGCCGCTGGCTTTCCGGACGTACGGCCCTCCTATGGGTCAATCCTCCTTCCCCTCTTCGAGGAGGACGGCCTCCGCATGGGCGAACTCGCCGCTCGTGCCCGCCTGAGCAAGCAAACGATGACAACGATGGTGCGCCTGCTCGAGCGCGACGGCCTGGTCGAGCGTCGGGCCGACGCGAGGGACGGCCGCGCATCCCTCGTCTTCCTCAGCGAGCGCGCGCGCAACTTCCGCCCGGTGGCGACGGCGACGCTCGCCGAGCTCGACCGTCTCGTTGTCAGGACCCTGTCCCCGGGCGTTCGCGACGAGTTGCAATCCGCGCTGAGCGCGCTCGCCGACCTCTGAGCGACCAGGGCAGCAGTACCTCGTCAGGCGGCGGTGAGCAGCTCCGGGATCGCGTCTACAGAGCCCCAGCCGCCCCGGCCTCCCACGTCTCATGAATCGCGGAGGAATAGGGGATTCGCCCCTACCGCACGCCCTCCGGCTGCGCGAATACTGCTCCGTCAGCGTCTGTCTACCGAGGAGGTGCGTCATGAAAGGAATCGTTCTCCTAGCGGCCGTTGTCGTGGCTGCCTTCTGGAGCGCGGGTGCCGTCGCAGCACCGCCGCCAAGTGCGAGCTGCGCCGGGATAATCACCAGCTTCGAAGCGACGGAGCTTCCACCCCGGATTCGTCGGTGACGAGGTGTCCGATCTGGCGGGTACCCGAGTTCGGCAAAGTCGTGAGCAATCTCGCACGGAGTCACCTCGGAAGCCTCGAAGAGTGCGCGTCCGTCGCGCCGTAGCGTGCGCCGGATAAGAGCTGGGTCGGGGCGCTCGCAGCCGACGCTCCCCCTTCAGAGCGGCGGTGCCGTCAGGACGGGCGCATCCGACGCGTAGGGACAACGGTTCCCGCACGGCGCGGGCTCTAACCCGCGCCGGTCTCCTGAAGTGGCGGTTGCCAGGCGCGGTTCTGGCGCAAGGGCAGGGGATGTCGCTTGAAGGGATTCGGTGAGACGCAGGCTTGGCAACGCGTGCGGTGACTGCCAAGCTCTCCCTGATGCCGACCCAGGACTTGACGTGATCGAAACGAGCCGCGAGCACCTGGGGTGGGTGCTGCACGAGACGGGGCCTGGGGACGCCGATCACAGAGTCCTCCTCCTTCCCGGCGCGCTGGCGACATGGGCGTTCTACGAGGACCTCCTCGCGGAGCCGAGCATCCGCGAGTCCGGCATCAGCTTCATTGCGACGACGGTGCCCGGATTCGGCGGTACCGCAGCTCCCGCCGACTTGAGCATGGAGAGCTACTCGAGCTCCGCATCCCGCCTCGCAGCCGATCTCTCGTGCGACGTCGTCGTCGGGCACAGCTTGGGTGCGAACGTCGCCCTCGAGATGGTGTCGGCAGGCGAGTTCTCGGGACCTGTCGTGCTGCTCTCCCCGAGCTTCTCACGCAAGGACGAGTCGATCTTCCCACGTGCGCTCGATCGCCTGAGCCGCGTCTTCGGACATCTGCCGTACGCGCTCATGATGAAGTTGATCGGGCCGGCCTTCGGGAGCAGCTTGCCCCCGGCTCGACGTGAGTTCCTTGTGAACGAGTTGAAGAAGAACGATCCGCGCTTCGTCCGTGCCCAGACCCGCTCCTACCTTGCGTATCTCGACCGCCATGGCTCGCTCGCGAAGCGTTTCTGCGACGCGAGCGTCCGGGCGTGGGTCGTCTTCGGTGAGAAGGACGACATCGGCCTCGCACCCGCCGAGCGCGAATTGCTCACGGCGGCTCCGAACGTGACCCTCGTCGAGATCGCCGACACGGGACACTTCGCGCTCAACCAGAAGCCTGACGAGATCGCAGCCATCGTTCTTCAGGCCGTCACGAAAGCAGGAGGCTGATCCGAGGGGAACCCGCGAGTCATACAAACGCCGGAGGTGGGTCCGTCGCGTGCCCGAGCGTGCGGGAATGTCGCTTGAGCGTCGGCGTGTCGCTCTACGGTCATGCGAGTGATCCGAGTTCGTGCTCGACCTCGTCGATCCACTCGAGATGCGCGGCCAGAATGCGCCGTCCGAGTGAGTGAAGGAGCCTCAGCTGGCGGCGACGGTGCGGGAACCGCTCTTCGCGCCTCTCGGACTCGTCGAGGATCGCGGTGAGTTCGGTGATCTCGTCACGAACCGCCTGGAGGCTCTTGAGCACGACCCGGGGGTCGTCGGCGAGATCGCTCGCCTGCACCCGGATCGCAGCATCGCTTTGGATGCGGGGGAACCGTGAAGGGAGCGCAAGCCACTCCCGCAGCGCCAGAACGCCCTTCTCCGTGAGTCTGTAGTGCGTCCGCTCGCGCGTCTTGCCGGGCATTTTCTCGGAGCTGAGATAGCCGAGCTTCTCCAGCCGCTTCGGCTCGGCGTAGATCTTGCTCTCGGCCCCCGCCCAGTAGAGCCTCTGTCCACGCCGAGCCATCTGCACAAGGTCGTGCGGGCCAGCGCCGTTACGGCCGATCAGGTTCATCACCACATACGAGAGACCTGTAAGACTGGTTGACATAACTCCCTTTGGGAGTTTAGGGTAGTGCCCTACAGGAGGCGCTAAAGGGGGGTTGACCGTGCTCGCGTCATTTCACATCGTTGAGTACCGGAAACCGAACGGGTCACGACCTTGGCCGAAACCGTGGCCGATGCGCCGCCGATTGGAGCGGTGGCCTTGCCGCCTAATGCTCTCGCACGTTCATCCTGCCGCGCGCCCGTGGGTGGCACTGCCAAGCGCACTCGGCATGATGACGGTGTCGCGCGGCCCCTCGAGAATCGCCTTCAACGACGAAACAGCCCCATTTCTGGAGCTGTTTCCGGAACTGTCCGCATGTGATGGAGGCGGCGGGAATCGAACCCGCGTCCGCGGTCGCACCGTACAGAGCGTCTACGAGCGTAGTTCGCGCTTGATCTCACTCGGCGGCCGGTTCGCGAACGACCAACCGTCGAGCCAGCCATCCTGAAGTGTCGCGCTCCGGGCGATTGGCTCTCCCTCGGCGCCTAGCCCGATTGTTGGCGCCGATTACCGGGTCTCGGGCCGAACCCGGGTCGACGTCGCCTTACCTAGCTAGTGCTAGGCGGCGAGTGCGAGTTCGTTCTTGTTCGCACTTGCTTTGGTGCCGGTTGATTTACGAGGCCAACCGGCGACCTCGGCTCGCAGCTCTGCCGGAGAACCGACCACGTCGAAACCTGATCGCCCCCGTATGTGTGTTCAGGTTTCCAGGATAGCTGCCGATAAGCGGACCGGCTCGGATGCGGCGAGAGGTGGTGAACCGGGCCATGAGAGATGTCAACGGAGGCGAAAGGACACATTGTGGCGTTGATGATGGAGGAGAAGTACGACGATCTCGCCGGCCTCCGCGAGCGGGCCAAGGCTGAAGTATCGAAGGTCGTCATCGGGCAGGATCGAACCGTCGAGTTGCTCCTCATCGCCGCCGTGTCACACGGTCACGTGCTGATCGAAGGGCCTCCAGGCAGCGCGAAGACGCTGCTTGCCCGGGCGACCGCACACATGCTCGGAGCGTCCTTCAAGCGAATCCAGTTCACCCCCGACACGACGCCCGCAGAGCTCAACGGCAAGAACACGATCCGTGCCGGGGAGCACGTCTTCCTTCCCGGTGCCGTCTTCACGAACGTCCTCCTGGCTGACGAGATCAACCGCACGCCACCGCGCACCCAGGCCGCACTCTTCGAGCCCATGCAGGAGCGCCAGGTCACGATCGACGGCAAGGCGCACAAGCTTCCCGATCCGTTCCTCGTGATCGCCACCCAGAACCCGCACGAGCACGAAGGCGTCTTCCCCCTTCCGGAGGGCCAGCTCGACCGTTTCCTGTTCAAGATCACTCTTGAGTACGCGGACGCCGAGAGCGAGTTCCAGATGCTCAATCTTCCGCACAACGGCCTCGCTCCGGACATGCTCGGCGAGGTTCGCCCGCTGCTCGGCGTCGTGGGCCTGGACAAGGCCCGGCAGGAGCTGGAGCACACCGAGGTCCCCGATTCCGTCGGGCGCTACATCGTCGCGGTCGGCCGTCGAACGCGCGAGCTTCCGGGCGTCGAGCTCGGGGTCAGCTCGCGCGCGATGATCCACCTGGTGAGTGCCACCAAGGCCAACGCTCGCCTGCACGGGCGCTCCGTCGCTACGATCGAGGACGTCCGCGAGATGGCTCCCTACGTGCTGCGCCATCGCCTCGTGGTCAGCGGCGACACGACGGTCGACACGGTCCTCCTGGACGCCATGGCATCGGTGCCAACCATGGTTCCGCCACCTGTGTCGGCCGTTTCCTAGGCCAGCGAATCCTCAGACCAGCAGGCTTTGGTCTAGGAGCTGTCCGCCGCGGACGGCACCCTCAGCGACATTCGCGCGAGCCACCGGGGTTGACGGTTCCCACGCGCGCATCGATAGTGGGTTATGAGGTTGGGCTGGGGAGCTCGCAGGAGCCTCGCTACTACCGTGGGTAAGCTTCGCGGCAACTGCTGAGAGGAATTGGGAGGGAACCATCGTGGCATTGATTGTGGAGGTGCCGTACGAGAGCCTCATCGACCTGCGCGAGCGGGCGAAGCACGAGATTTCGAAGGTCGTCATCGGACAGGAACGTGCTGTTGAGCTGCTGCTCGTAGCCGCTCTCGCACGCGGGCACGTGCTCCTGGAGGGGCCGCCCGGCAGCGCGAAGACCCTTCTCGGACGGGCGACGGCGCACATGCTCGGGGCGAAGTTCAAGCGCATCCAGTTCACGCCGGACACGACTCCCGCTGAGCTGACTGGTGTCAACACGATCCGCGCCGGCGAGCACGTCTTCCTCCCTGGTGTCGTGTTCACCAACGTCCTCCTCGCCGACGAGATCAACCGCACGCCTCCGCGCACCCAGGCTGCGCTGCTCGAGGCGATGCAGGAGCGTCAAGTCACGGTCGAGGGCAAGCCTCATCGGCTTCCGGATCCGTTCCTCGTCATCGCAACGCAGAACCCGTACGAGCATCGCGACGTGTTCGAGCTGCCGGAGTCACAGCTCGACCGCTTCCTCTTCAAGGTCGTACTGGACTACTCGGACGCCGAGAGCGAGTACGAGATGCTCGATCTTCCACACAAGGGCGTGGCGCCGGACATGCTCGGCGAGGTGCGACCGCTGCTCGGCGTCGTGGGCCTCGACCGGGCCCGAGAGGAGCTCGACGCAACCGAGCTCCCGGAACCGGTTGGTCGCTACATGGTTGCCCTCGCGCGGCGAAGCCGCGATCTCCCGGGCGTGGAGCTCGGCGTGAGCTCGCGCGGAGTCATACACCTCGCAAGCGCCTCCAAGGCGAACGCCCGCCTGAACGGACGGGACGAGGTCACGGTCGAAGACGTCCGCCAGATCGCTCCGTACGTCCTCCGGCACCGCTTCATCCTCGAGGAGGGCGTGAACGCGGACGACGTGCTCGGAACCATCCTCGAGCAGGTGCCCGTGCCCGAGCGTTCTCTGGCCTATCGCTAGGCTGAATCTTTGCGCATGACCGGAGTCCGCTAGCGCGGATTCCGGTCGCGCATGGATCCCTGAGGCCGGCCGCTTTCGGCCGCTTTCGCGGCTGCGGCGTTGATCATTTCACGGGGAAGGCTCGTGCTAGCGCGCTACCGCCTCTTCGAGCGCCCGACGGGTGAGCACTCGGGCGAGATGACGGCGGAAATCTGCGCTCGCCATATGGTCGGACGACGGCTCGGTGCCATCCGAGGCAAACGCCGATGCATCCTCGATCGACTCCCCACCTGCGATCGCCGCCTCTGCCGCAGTCGCACGAAGCGGCGTCGCCCCCATGTTCGTGAGGCCGATCGACGCTTTCCCGATCGAGCCGTTCGAGCGCTCCGCGATGGCCGCGACCGCCACGGTTGCCCAGTCCTGGGCGCGACGGGCCATCTTCGTATACGACCAGCCGGTCGAGGGGCTGAGCTTCGGTACGAGAACTTCGACGAGGATCTCGTCAGGCGCCACCGCGGTCTGGAACACGCCGGTGAAGAACTTCGACGCCTGAACCGTCCGCTGTCCCGCAGCCCCCCGGACGACGAGCTCGCCGTCGAGCGCGAGAACTACGGTCGGTAGATCGGACGCGGGATCGCCGTGTGCGAGCGACCCGCCGATCGTGCCGCGGTGACGCACCTGCGGATCGCCGACCTGACCAGCTGTGTGCGCCACGATCGGACAGTGCTCGCGGAGGAGCGCCGCGGCTGCAACGTCCTTGTGCCGTGTCAGCGCGCCGATCGCGATCTGACCGTTGTTTTCCCGCACATACGAGAGGTCGTCGAGCCTCCCGACGTCGACGAGGACTGCGGGACGCGCCAGACGCAGCTTCATCGCGGGCAGAAGCGAGTGCCCGCCTGCGAGCAGCTTCGCATCCTCTCGCTCACCGAGCAGCGCGATCGCGTGATCCAAGCTCTCGGCCACCTCGTAGTCGAACCCAGCCGGAATCACGACTTCACCTCCTGGATCGCACGCCAGACTCGCTCCGGCGTGGCCGGCATCTGGACGTCCGTGACGCCGAGATGGGAAAGCGCGTCGACGATGCCGTTGATCACCGCAGGGGCCGCCGCGATCGTCCCGGTCTCCCCCACGCCCTTGACCCCCAGCGGGTTGTCCGCGATCGTCTCGGTGCGGTCGGTCTCGTACGACGGCAGCTCGGCTGCCGACGGCACGAGGTACGTCGCCATCGTGGTCGTTAGGAGGTTGCCCTCTGCGTCATAGGCACCCTCCTCGTACAACGCGGCGGCGATTCCCTGTGTTACTCCTCCGTGCACCTGCCCGTCGATGATCTGAGGATTGACGGGATTGCCGACATCGTCGACCGCGACGTAGCGGACGAGGCGGGTGTCCCCCGTCTCCGTATCCACTTCGACGAGGGCGGCGTGAGCGCCGGCGGGCCACGAGAAGTTGGTCGGGTCGTAGGCAGCCGTCTCCTCGAGACCGGGCTCCATCCCGTCGGGGAGATTGTGCGCCGCGTGAGCCTGGAAGGCGGCGGCTGCGATGCCCATCTCCCGGTCCGGGGAGCCTTTGACGCTAAACATGCCGTTCGCAAACTCGAGGTCGTCTTCCGCCACCTCGAGCTGGTGCGCGACGATCCGCCGAGCCTTCGCGATGATTTTCTGGCTCGCGTGCCAGAGGGCGATGCCGCCCACGGCGAGCGAGCGGCTCCCATACGTGTCCATGCCCTGCTGCGACACCGCGGTGTCGCCGTGGAGCACTTCTACGTCGTCGACGTCGACTCCGAGCTGGTCGCCAACGATTTGCGCCCAGGTCGTCTCGTGGCTTTGACCGTGCGGTGAGGTCCCCGTGACGACCTGGACGGAACCGAGCGGCTGGAAGCGAATCGTCGCTGAGTCCCAGCCACCGACCGCATACCGGATCGCACCGAGGATGCGCGACGGGGCGAGACCGCACATCTCGTTATAGGTCGAGAAGCCGACACCGATCTGCTTCACATCGCCGCGCGCTCTGCGATCGGCCTGGTCTGCACGGATCGCGTCCAGGTCGAGCAGCTCGAGGAGGCGGTCGAGCGTCGCATCGTAGTCGCCGGAGTCGATCGGTTAGCCCCGATGCCATCGTGTGCGGGAACTCCTTGACGAAGTTCTTGCGGCGAAGCTCCACGGGATCCATCCCAAGCTCGCGCGCGAGCGCGTCCATCGTCCGCTCGAGCACGTACGTCGCCTCGGGCCGACCCGCGCCACGATATGCGTCCGTGGAGGTCGTGTTGGTGAACACGCCCGTGAACGTCACGCTGTAGTTGGGAATTTCATACGGGCCGGAGTAGATCCAGGCTCCGAGCAGCGGAATGCCCGGCGTGACGAGCTGGAGATACGCGCCCATCGCGCACTTCATCTCCCCCCGGACCGCGGTGATCCTGCCGTCGTTCGTCGCAGCAAAGGTCAGCTCGGTGACGACGTCGCGCCCATGGATCGTCGCCATGTAGTTCTCGGCTCGCTCCTCGATCCATTTCACGGGCCGTCCGAGACGCCGCGCAAGAGCAACCGCCAGGTACTCCTCGGCGTACACGTCGAGCTTCGAGCCGAAACCGCCGCCGACGTCGGGAGCGATCACGCGCACCTTCGACTCTGAGATGCCGAGGACGAGCTGCATCGTGAAGCGCAGGATGTGCGGGATCTGCGTGGCCGACCAGAGCGTGACCTCGTCGGTCGGGCCGACCTGGGCCAGCACGCCTCTCGGCTCCATGGCGTTCGGGATCAGACGCGGCTGGAAGTAACGACGCGTGACCACGACGTCGGCAGCGTCGATCGCAGCCTGGACGTCGTCGGTCTCGAGCTTCCAGACGTAGCACTTGTTCGTCCCGAGCTCCTCGTGCACAAGCGGCGCCCCGTCCTCGAGCGCCTTTTCGACATCGGCGACCGAACCGAGCGGCGCGTAGTCGACCTCGACCAGTTCTGCCGCGTCCTTGGCGAGTGCACGACTCTCCGCTATCACCACGGCAACTCCGTCGCCCTGGAAGCGCGCCTCGTCGACGGCGAGCGGATAGTGCGGCGGCATCTTGATGTCCTCGGTGACTGGCCAGGCGCAGGGAAGTGAGCCCTTCCAGTCCTCCGCGAGGTCGGCTCCGCTGAAGGCCGCGACGACGCCTTCGGCGCCCTGCGCTTCATCGAGGGTCACACTATTGATCCGAGCGCGCGGATACGGGCTCCGGACGATCGCCATGAACACGGTCGCCGGCAAAGTCAAGTTGTCGACGAAGGTGGCCTGCCCGCGCAGGAGTGCGGCGTCCTCCTTTCGCTTCACGGAGGTACCGACGAATGTCCTCGGTTTTCTCGGTAACGGCCATCTACGCCACCCCCGCCACGTCGGCGACTGCCGCGACGATGTTGTGGTACCCGGTGCAGCGGCAGAGGTTGCCCTCGAGCCCCTCTCGGATCGCCAGCCTCGTCGGTCGCCTCACCGCTCTCGATCAGGCTAACGGCCGCCAGCACCATGCCGGGTGTGCAGTAACCGCACTGCAGTGCGTGATGGTCGTGGAACGCCTGCTGAACCGGATGAAGCTCTCCGTTCATCGCAAGGCCTTCGATGGTCGTGATCTCCATCCCGTCGGCCTGGACGCCGAGCATCGTGCAGGACTTCACGGCCTCACCGTTCACGAGCACCGTGCAGGCCCCACATGACGACGTGTCGCACCCCACGTTCGTCCCGGTGAGCCCGAGCCGTTCGCGCAGCACGTACACGAGGAGCTCACGCGGTTCGACCTCGAGCTCGTGGCGTACTCCGTTTGCAGTGAGCGCCACGTGTCGCATCGGCTCTCCTTTCCCCGTCGACTAGAGGTCGAGACTAATACGGCTGCGGTGTTTCCGCCAGGCGTCGCTTGGAGCCGCCGCGAATACACTCGCAACGATGGTCGAAGTCGTCCCTGTCGAGGTCGACGAACTGGAGCGCGCCGTCGCAGTGCACAACGCCGTGCGCGCGGACGACCCGACGACCGCCGAGGAACTCGTCGACTGGAGGCGCCAGGCCGAGGACATGGCGTGGGTCGTCGCCGTCCACGACGGTGACGACTCAGGCGCGGGGATCGGGCTCGTCGGATGGCACTTGCCACCTCAGACCGCCATCGTCGAGGCCTGGACGCTTCCGGCTGCACGAGGTCGCGGCATCGGGGCCGCGCTCTACGCCGAGCTCCTGCTGTGGAGCTCCGAGCGCGGTTGCCTCGCCGTGCAGACCGCGGTTGCCGAGGACGACGAAGCTAGTCTTGCGTGGGCCGACCGGCGCGGCTTCCGCGAGATCGGGCGCAACTCTCGGCTCGTGCTCGACCTCGATCCGATCGAAGCGCCCCTCGTCGATCCACCCGCGGGAATCGAGATCGCGACCTGGGCAGAGCGTCCCGGGATCGAGCGTGCGCTGTACGAGGTCATGGTCGAGGCTGCGCCGGACATCCCGGGCCAGGAGGACACCGAGCTGTCGCCGTTCGAGGCGTGGCTGGTCAACGACATGCAGGGACTTTCGGATCGGCCCGAGGCGGTCTTCGTGGCGTTGGCCGCGAACGAGGTCGTCGGCTACGGAAAGCTGTCGCTGCCGCACACCCGGACCGGCGACGCCTTCCACGATCTCATCGGGGTAAAGCGCGCCTGGCGTGGGCGCGGCATCGCAGGCGCCCTGAAACGAGCGGAGATCGCCTGGGCGAAGGAGCAGGGGTACCACCGCCTGGTGACCCAGAACGAGGAGCGCAACGAGCCCATCCGCCGCCTCAACACGCGCCACGGGTACCACATCGAGCCCGGGCGGGTCTTCCTCAGGACGGCAATCGGCGGGACTGACTGAACGCGACGCGCGCAGGGATCAGCGGCGGCGCTTCATCGCGCGCTCGATCTGGCGCTGCGCATCGCGATCCGCGATGACTCGGCGCTTGTCGGCGCGCTCGCGTCCTCGAGCGACGGCGATCTCGACCTTTACGCGGCCGTCCTTGAAGTACATGCGCGTCGGCACGAGTGTAAGGCCCTTCTCGCGCACCTTCCCGTACAGGGAGTCGATCTCGCCTCGATGGAGCAGGAGCTTCCGCTCGCGGTCGGGGATGTGGCCGGATCCCCCGCTCTGCGCATACTCGGCGATCGAGGCGCCCACGAGCCAGGCCTCGTTCCCCCGGATGTCTGCGTACGCCTGTGCGAGCTGCACCTTTCCGTCGCGCGCCGACTTCACCTCGGACCCCGTGAGCACGACACCGGCCTCGACCCGCTCGAGGAGCTCGAAATCGTGCCGAGCGCGGCGGTTCTCGGCGATCAGCTTGGTTCCGGTCGGCTTGGCCACGGGCGCAGTGTAGGGCGAGGCTTGCCTCGCCCTTGCGCGAGCTAACCGTCGGCTACGAGTCCGGAACCGCGCTCGCGAAGCGGCGAGCGATCTCCTTCAGCATCGTGAGGGCAACGGTCGGCTCCGATTCGATGAGAGCGGTCGCGTCGCCGCGAGGGATCCCCAGACACCTCACCTGAGTCGACGCACGAACCCGTGCGATTCGTGTACCGCCGGGCGCGAGAAGAGTGAGCTCCCCGAAGAAGTTTCCTGGCCCGAGCTCGACAGCTCCACCGCGAAGCTCGACGGAGACGGTGCCGTCGAGGATGACGAACATGCCTGAACCCGGATCGCCTTCGAGCGCGAGAACCTGGCCAGGCTCGCCGTTCATCTCAGCGGCGCAGGCCGCAAGCCGGTCGGCACCGGCGTCGCTTACGCCCGCGAAGAGCGGGATCGCACGGATCTCGGCAGCGGTCATGAGACGTTCATATCAGGACCGCGCCGCGATGCCGGCGCAGCGTTCACAGAGAGGGAACCACGGCGCGCACGACCGGCCACACGAGCGGCAGCGTCCAAGCGTCGGCGACTCGACCTCGACCCGAAGCCGAGCGACGACCCGCGCGGCTGCAGTCTCCTCGAGCGCCGCTGCGCGCTCGATCGTGACTCCGCCGACGCCCGGATACTGGAGAGCGAACCAGCGCAGTATGCTCGCCTCGCGGCCCGCCTGCTCCGCGTCCTCGAGCGAGGCGCCGCGCAGACGCGCCGTGTCGAGCAGGAAGTTGAGCTGCGGCCGGGCGACGCGATCCCCCGCCAGGGCCAGAGCGAACGTCGCGAGCAGCTCGAGGTTGTCCTCGTCCACTGGCGCATTCACGAGCTTCCACGTGTCGTCGAGCGAGATCCCGCGGCCTCGCTCCGCAAGCCTGCGCTGAACGGCTCCGAGGCGGAGCCTGAGTGGCTGGAGGGACTCGACGGCGAGCCAGCTCTCGAAAGCCCACTCTCGCAGAGCAACACGGTGCCAGGCGACGAGCGCCGCATCGAGTTGCAGCGCATCGTCGACGCCGAGGTCCGACAGCCGGGGACGAATCCGCGCCTCGTCGACTACCCGGTATCCCCAGTGCCCGCCGGGGAGCGGAACGTGCGGCTCCAGCGCCGACTCGACGAGCTGCGGATCGGCGACCCCCCAGCCGAGTCCGGCGAGAACGCCGACGTGGCCCCGCTCGACGAGTCCGAAGCGCCCCGCGCGCCCGGCAATCTGCGCGAGCTCCCACGGTAGGAGATCGCGCCGCTCCTGACCGTCGAACTTCGTCGTCTCGGCGAAGAGGAGCGTCTCGCACGGGAGATTCACGCCATGTCCGAGGACATCGGTGGCAACACAGACGTCAGCCGCGCCCGAGAGGAAGCGCTCTATCTCTTCCCTGCGGGAGGCGAGCGGCATCGCACCGTAAAGCACCGCGACGCGCCCAGGATGCAGGCGGTTGACCTCGCCCGCGAGCGCGAGGACGGCCTTGCGACTGAAGGAGACGACCACTGTTCCCGGAGTCAGCGAGCGGAGCGTGCGCTCGCCGACGAACTCGAGCGGCAGCTTGCGCTCGAACACCTTGAGCTCGACCTCGGGAAACGCCCGCTCGACGAGCGGGAGTGCATCGAGCGCCCCTAGAAGCAAGATCTCGCGGTACTCACCAGCGAGGAGGAGCCTCGTCCACGCGGAGCCGCGTTCGGTGTCATCGGCCCACTGGACCTCGTCGAGAACGAGGAGGCCCCCCGACTGCGGCGCCATCTCCACCGTGGAGCAGACGACAGGGGCGCGCTCGTTGACTCGCTCCTCCCCCGTGACTAGCCCAACGTTCTCCGGCCCGATTCGTTCACCCAGACGCCGCTGTGCTTCCTGCGCGAGCATCCGCAACGGGCCGGCATAGACGCCCGCACCCTTCGCGGCGAGCTCCTCGAGCGCTGCGTAGGTCTTCCCCGAGTTCGTCGGGCCTAGGTGCGCGACGACGCGCTCCGGGACCGTGCGTCTCGAGGGCAACGTGATCGTGATCCTGCCCTCGGCCTGCCGAACAGCCTGCGCCGGGCGGCGGCGCGCTCGCTCGGAGCGGCTCGGCCGCTTCTGGCGGCCTCCTGGTGCTCGGCGGTGTCGCATCAGCGCACCGTATCCATCCGACCCTGATCCGCGGTTAGGTCGCGGGCATCCGCATGCATTGAGGCATTACCGACGCGTTGCCGAGCCGTTTCCGCCCGTCTCGCACGCTTCGGATGTGAGGTCCAGTTGAATCGAAGGAGACGAGATGAACGGCATCGCAATCGCACGCGTGTTCCTAGTCGCCCTCGCTGTCGGCGCCGCGATCGGGGTGCTCATGTGGCTCTTTCGTCGAGGGCCGCTGGGAGCCGACCCCCACTCCCATCCCCGATTTTGCTCTGTGGCTCTGACTCGGGCGCCAGTCGTGGACGGCACCGACGGCAGCCGACAGTCCCCGTTTGAGCGAGCGTGGGCTCATCCTCGCGACGCTGGATGGCCGCGCTCCCGCATGACCACCGAGCATCAAGGACCACCCACGCCCTCCGCCCAACCCAAAGTGTGCCGCGCCGCATTGAGCCATTCATCGCTTTGAGCGTTACCGACGCGTTGCCGACGCGTTTCCGCAGTCTCGCACGCTTCGGCTGTGAAAACCAGACAAAGCGGAAGGAGACGGAGATGAACGTCATGGCAATCGCACTGGTGTTTCTGATGGCCGTCGCGGTCAGCGCGGCGATGGGATTGGTCACTTGGGGGCTTCTCCTCGAGGCCCGCTCGAACCGTGAATGGCATGAGCAAGGAATCGCCCGGTGACGGAGTACGCTTCCGGCATGGCCGACCCGGCCGGAGATCCGGTCGTCGGCGCGACGCTCGCCGGCTACAGGATCGAGCGAAGGCTCGGTCGTGGCGGGATGAGCGTCGTCTACCTCGCCCGGGACCTCGCGCTCGACCGCAACGTCGCGCTCAAGGTCCTGGCACCCGAGCTCTCCGACGACCCGCGCTTCCGGGAGCGCTTCCGCCTCGAGTCTCGCCTCGCGGCGTCGATAGACCATCCGAATGTCATCCCAATCTACGAATCCGGGGAAGCGGACGGCCAGTTCTACATCGCGATGCGCTACGTCGAGGGCGCGGACCTTCGCCGGCTGATCGACGGGGAGGGAGCGCTCGAGCCGGCGCGGGCGGTGGAGCTCGTCGCGCGCGCTGCCGATGGCCTCGATGCGGCGCACGAGCGTGGGCTCGTCCACCGGGACGTGAAACCGTCGAACGTGCTCATTGCAAGCCCCGGGGAGCATGAGCACGTGTACCTCGCCGACTTCGGGCTGACCAAGAACCGCAGAATCCGAGGAGGAGACCCGGGAAGCGGCCCAGCTGTCGGGGACGACCGACTACGTGGCCCCCGAGCTGATCACTGAAGGCGGGGCGGGCAAGGCCGCCGACGTGTATGCGCTCGGCTGTGTCCTCTACGAGACCTTGACCGGACGCGTCCCCTTTCCGCGGAGCTCCGAGCTCGAGACGCTCGTGGCGCACATCGACGAGCCTGCGCCGAAGCCGTCCGAGGCTCGGCCAGAGCTGCCAGTGCGCTCGACGCCGTCGTCGAGCGGGCGATGGCCAAGGACCCTGCAGAGCGCTTCGCGAGCGCTGGGGAGCTGGCCGCAGCAGCACGTGGGACGCTGCCGTCCGCACGACGCTCGCGCCGGCTGGCGGTGCTCCTGGCCGTGGCCGCGGCGGTCCTGGCCGGCGCGGCGCTGGCTGCGGTGCTGCTGACGCGCGACGACGCGCCCGGCCCCAACGCGCCTACGATCGATCTGGCCGCGACGGGCGCCGTCCAACGTGTGGATCCCGACACTGGGAGGCTCGAGGCGACCGTGCGAATCGCGGGGCAGCCACTGGAGCTTTCGACAGGTCTTGGAGCAGTCTGGCTGGCCGACGACGTCGACGACGTCGTTTATCGCATCGACCCAGACACGTATGAGCGGTTGATCGCTGGAAAATCGAGGCGCCTGAACATTCCACAGACGTTGGCGTCCGCGCGGGACTCGGTTTGGCTCGGAGCCGGCACCCAGGATGGACAGGCACTCCTGGTCCCTCTCGCGCTGTCGGCGGGAGCGTCAGGAGGCGCGATCGACTTGCAGGCGCTGGCCGAGCGGTCGGGTAACCAAGGGCCACCCGTGCGCGTCGTAACACAGGTCATCCCCGAGCGCGGCTCCTCGTCCGCCCTCACGTTCAACGGCTGGGTGCTCGACGCCGCAGAGGCCGTGCTGCGACGACTGCGTGGGGGCGACCCTCCGACTCTCTCCTCGCCGATCAACACAGGGGGCACGCCTCACATTGCGGCGGCAACGGCGAGCTCTGGGTCGGTCAGGGGGAGGAGCTCGTGAACTTGGTTGGCAACAAGGTCGGCACGCGTACGCCGTTCCAGGAACCCCCATCGGATTGGCGGTGGGAGCTTCTGGCGTCTGGGCGGCTACCGCCAATGGAAGACCTGCTCGTCGGACGAGACGGGACGCCGGTTCGCACCGTACGGGTACAGGGCCCCCGTCGATCTCGAGCCGGGCAACGGATCGGTCTGGCTTCTTGAGCAAGATGACACACTGGCAAAGCCGACCCGACGACGGGCAAGACTTTGGCCGTGGAGAGAGTCGGGAACAATGCCGTCGCCCTCGCGGTGGGGGAGGGTTGTGGGGTGGCATCCGAGGCGGCAGCCAGCTCAAGCGCTCGAGGCTACCGGTCGTCTGCGGGCGACCACCGGTTTCACCCTCACCGTTCCGCTGCCATGTGGGGGATCCCCGAAACATGGCTTCCTACTGAACTGGGACAACTGCCGCAACTCATTCGGGCTCTTCATGGCTACGGACGATGGCGGCCGTGCGGGGTACTCCGGCTATTTCTGGGAGCGCCGTTTGCGGTGGAACGGCCAAGTGCAAGGGAACGACATACCGGGACCAGCCACCTCCGATGTCCGCGATGCAGGCAGCGGCACCGTCTGGATCGAGCGCTGGGGCACCCTGGCGATTCACTTCGATCGGATGGTCATCGCACCGACGCGGTCCAGGGCGGTCCGAGCTGTGGGGTCGGCACCGGTACGTGGATTGCAACCGCAGGGCCTTTCAAAGGCGACCGGGTACTTATTTATCGGACCAGGCCGCGAGAGGATCATCCTCCGTTAGAGGAATCTTCGCTGGCGTGGACGAAGCTCCACGTGTAGCGGGTCATCCGCTCCGGAGGAGTGAGGCCGCCGGGCCGAAGACCTTTTCGCACCAGAGTCCTCGTCGGAACGCCCACGTCCCGTGCAAGCTCGAGCCGGGCGGCCCCAAGACCCTCCTCCGACGCCGACGCTCGGAGAGGCCAAGGAGGAGCAGGCCGGCGCCCTTGACCGCCTGAAGCAACTCCTCTCCCGGAGCCACAAGCAGGGGCCTGGCGGAGATTCCGGCGGCACGCTGGACGACGAGCGAGACGACGGCAAGCGACCTGCTCGCATCCCGCTTCCCCCGGACCGGCTCTGCGGACCGAGCCGAGCAGCTGCAGCGGCACACCGTGAGCCGCCGCGAGCCACGCTCCGATCTCGACCGCAGCCCAGTCGTGCTCTCCGCCGCCGAACGGCACCAAGACCGGCCCGTCTCCGAGCGACGACGCATCGCCGGCGACGAAGACGGCGACGTCGCACGGCGCCTCCCGCCATACGTGGGCCAAGTCGCCCGAGGGAACTCCCGCCGACAGGAGCGCGTCGGGCGCATCGACGAGCAGCAGGTCGACTTCTTGCTCGGACGCGGCTCAGGACGAGGTCGGAGCCGCGATCGCCCGAGGTGAACGCGGCGACACGAGCCGGCACACCTGTCCCGCGAGCGCGGCCTGCACCGACTCGAGCTCGGTAGTCGTCGCGGCGAGCTCGACGCCCTCCTCCACGAAGGCGGAGATGATGAGCTCCCGCCTCGGCCGCTTCGTGAGCGGCTCCGCGACAGCGAGCAGGCTCTGGAGCCGTGCGGGCTCGCTCGGCGCGATCAGAATCGACCGTTCGGGCGCGGGTGTCTCCCAGACAACGGGCTTCTCCACCAGTCGATCGACCGGAGGTGCTAGCAGGAGCGCGGGGTCATGCCGCAAGATCCCGCGTTCGAGATCCTGGAGCGACTGGTTCGGCTCGATGCCGAGCTCGTCGAACGCTCCGCCTCGCCGTCGGATCAAGCCTCGAGCGCATCGGCCTGGCGCGCCGAACCGGTAGAGCGCGAGCATCAGCTGTGCGCGCATGCGCTCCCGAAACGGGTGCTCGGAAATCGGAGAATTCCAGCTCGCCGACGAGGTCGGCGTGGCGGCCGAGCGCGAGGTCGGCTTCG
>CAWHBH010000041.1:0-162422 GCA_963827525.1 uncultured Thermoleophilia bacterium | reverse complement strand
GTCCAGCTCGAGCCGGGCTACATCGCTCGCGGAGCCGCGGAGACCGTTTGGCTGTCCGAAGGGCAGATCCGCTGCTTCCACTCGCACCACCTCGTGCTACGCGACGTGCGGCCGCGGTTCGGGGTCACTTCACTGCTGGTCGGGTATGCGGGGGATGCGGTAGTCCGGGCCGGGCCCCTGGCCGCGGTGCTCGATGCGCGAGCAGGCTGGAGAACGACCGGCTTCGGCGACCTCCTCCACGAGCGATCGGCTGTCGCCCTCGGAGACACGCTGCTCGAGCGCCTACTCACCCGGCGCTTCGCGAGCGAGCTGCGGGGCAGGGCGCGCGCGTCGCTCGAGGGCGTGCTCACGGAACTCGACGGGCCCGACCTCGCCCGCTATGTCGACTACGCCGTGCAGGAGGTTTACAGGCGCAAGGTGCTTCCGGGGGCCGCTCTCTTCGGGGACGAGGTCGTGACCCGGGACCCGTACGTGGACTCCGACCTCCTCCAGTTCCTCGCCCGCCTGCCGATGCCGCTCCGCATGGAGCACCCGCTACAGCGTTTGTATCTCGGGCGCTTCCCCGAGCTCGCCCGCGTGCCCAACACGAAGGACGGCATCCCCCCCTTCGCTCGACGGCTGGCGACGGACCGTCGCCGGCAAGGTCATCCGCGTGCGCCGCGGGGTCCGCGTGGGTCTCGATCGCCCGCTCAGGCGAGCGGGACTGCCGCCACGCAGAGGCTACAGCGACTACACAGTCCATCTCCGGAACCACGGGTCGGCGCCTGCTGTGGCTCCTCCTCGAGGAGCGGACGCTCGACCGAGGACAGCTGCGCCGCGACCCGGTCCTAGAGCTCGTCGACGAGACGCTCGCCGGCAGCGCACGGCACACCCAGGCCCTCGGCGTGCTGCTCACGCTCGAGCTGTTCCAGGCGGTGCAGTTCCTGGACGGGTTCAGCTGGGCGAGCGGCGCCGACTTCTAGCGCAGGGAAGCGAGGAATCTGACGCCGGCGTGCTCCATCGCCCGTCCCATGTGCGCACGGGAGGTCGCATCGTGAACTCCGTTACACGCGCGCGCGATGGAGAGGCCAGGAGGGCATAAGAAGCGCGCTTGGCTGCACGGTCTGGAACGTCGAGGGCGTCACGTCCATCACGTTCAACTCCGCCGGTACGGACTACGTTCACACGGCGTCCCTGACGCAGTCCGGGGAGAGCATCGTCGGCTCGGGCGGTTATGCGGGCGTTCCCACGAACACCTGGACCCTCAATCCCGGAAGCACGGTAGTCGGTAACGCTCTGAACCTGACCTGGAAGTACACCTCGCCAGATTCACTCGTCTCACCCGTTCAGAACGTCATGACGATGCAAGGCACCATCACGAACGGCGTGATCTCCGGAACCTGGAGCCAGACCAGTGGCGAGTCGGGAACGTTCACCGCGAACGGCGCGATCTCGACGACGTACACGGCGAAGGGCCTGGCCTTCTACAGCGACGCTAACGACTACTACGTCGTGGCCGTCAGGTCGGTCAGCGTGGGCACGGGCACGGGCGTGGACGCGGGCAAGCCGCAGGCCTGGTTCGCCGGAGAGGTCGTCGACACGAACAACGCCGAGTGGATGCCGGCGACTGGGTCTCCTACCAGGTGCAGGACAACGGAACCCCCGGGCACCTTCCCCGTTTCCACTCCCGTCGCCCCCGTCTCGTTTCGCCTACGTGGGCGTGCGACCAGTGGAGGCAGCAGCTCCACTAGTGCGCGACTCCAACGTCGGCGAACTTGAGTCGCCGGCCGGGATTCGGACGAGGAACCCGAGCGCCTCGAGCTCGGCGATGACGGCGTCGCGATCGGCCCCGGCGTGCAGCGGGCCTGGCTGCTCCTCGCGCGGCGGCTCGAAGTCGCCGGCTTTCTCGAGGAGCCGCACACCGGCGACAGCGCCGGCCGCGGTGCTCATTCAGTTGGCCGGCGAGCTCGTCGGGGTTCTCGCGCACAAGATCGCGTAGGGCATCGATGAAGGAACGCGAGCGGGTCTTCTGCTTGCGCTCCCTGCGTGCTCGCCCGGATGCTCGGCCGAGCTCGCGAGGATCGACTTGCTCGCGATCGTTCGGTTCAGGGTCGTTCTAGGGTCACTCACGGGGTTCTAGGCTCCGGGTAATGGCGCAAACACGCATGGTTAAGCGAGAGTGGTAGAGGAAAGAGACGTTTCCTCCCATAGCAATTGCGAAAAGCCAGTCGCCGGCCTTGGTTAAGGGTGTTTTCATGCGGCGATCTCCTCGTGCGCGGCTCGACCAATGGCACGCGGACCAGGACGCCAGCGATGCGCTTCCTTGAAGCCGACAGTCACGACGTCCCCGTCGTCTCGAGCCAGCCCGCCTTCATCAGCGCCTTGCGTGCGACCCTCGCCGTCGAGCGAGGCAGTCCGCACCAGCGAGCCGCGAAAGAGTGCGTGAACAGCGGCCACTCGACGTAGCCCGCCATCCGCTCGCAGACGACGAGCAGCCGGTAGCCGTTCCAGTACGTCCGACGCTCGGCCGAAACGTGCGCCGGGCGCCGGCGGCAGCGTGTCCGCCGTCGCAACCTCCCTGAGCTCGATCCCGAGTCGCCGGCACCAAACCGCGAACTCCGTCTTCGAGATCCAGCCGGGGTGTACGCCGTACTTCGCGTGCAGCCAGAGGCCGGCGAGCGAGTAGGTTCCGCAGCCGGCGTGACAGTGGAAGACCCACTCGCCCCGCTCTCCCTCGAAAAACGCGCCGGACGGATTCCGGTCGTCGTGCAGCGGGCAGCGCGTGCGCGGGAAGTCGAGGCCGAGCAGCGCAACAATCGCGAGCGCGGGAGTGCACGTCCGCTCTTGCCCCACCTACACTCTCTGTGTTGGGCAAGTCTGTCTCTGTGTTGGGCAAGTCTCCGTCTCTGTGTTGGGCAACTGTCTCTGGTTGGGCAACCGCTCCCCGAAGAACGCGACGATGTGCTCGGGCAGCGGCAGCGGGTCGAGCGTCCAAGGCTCGTAGCCCTCGAGCCACCGATACGGCCGTCTCGTCTTGGGGTGAATCGGACGGCGGGACGAGGCACTGATGCGCGCCGGCACGAAGCTCGAGGCCGTCGCGTTCGGCCTTCCGCAGTTCGGTGCCGGGGGCGCCGAAGTAGACGTGATGGCACGCGCTCCCGGTGAGGCAGGTCGGGCTAGGCGCGAAGCTCGCCCCCGAGCAGCGCGAAGAACTGCCCTCGTGCATCCTCGCGGTCGTACTCGAGCACCAGCGAGATTGGCGCCACCGAGTACGACTCCCATGTTGTACCGGCTCGCCCCAGTGAGCCCAGAGCGAGGCAGCCGCGTCCGGCTCGACGGTCGTGGTCGATTGCCAGCCCTTCTCGAACGGCGCCTTGCCCTTCGCTCGGATGAGCGGCCAGCCGAGGCTGGCGGGTTCCGGGCGTGCGTCGAGAACGCATCGCGCCGCGCGCTCGAGGAGGTGTTCTCGATCGCGCTCATGGCCCGTCCCGCTCGACGGCAAGGAGCCACTCGTCCTCGAGCTTGCGGTTGGCGAGCCAGCTTCGGTAGCACTCCTCGCAGAAGCGCCAGACGTTGCCAGGGCCGACACGCGCGAAGCGCTCGAAGCGCCCTCCGCAGTCGGAGCAGAGACCGCGCCGGATGGCGGGCCTTCGGCGTACGAACAGCGTGCGCCTGCGGCTCACGGCACAGCCCCGTTCAGCTTCGGCCGCACGATCCGCCCACCGTCGCCCGTCTCGACGCGCTCGAGCTCGGCACCGTCGACCCAGGCAGCAAGCTCCTCCTCGAGGAACAGGAGTCGGCGCTGTCCACCGAGCCGCCGATGAGGGATGCGACCGGCCACAGTCAGGCCGTGAATCGAGCGCCGCGAGCAGCGCAAGAAGTCAGCCGCCTCGTCGACCGTGAGGTAGGCCGGGCGTCTCACGCCGTGCCCCCTACCGGGAGCGCGGCGCCTGAGCGACGGTTCAGGTTCTAAGTCGGGATCGCCGCGAGCAGCGATGCCCGACGAACGCGCCGGACCGGGCGCGGTCCTCGGGCTCGGACAAGCGGTCGGGCGATGACCCGCGGAATCCGGGCGGCGCGTGCGACGGTGTTCGCGCCCCGGAGTGCGAAGCTCCCGGGACGGAAGACTCGTCGTTTCGACGCGGTGACGGATAGGTGTCGGCGAGCTTCTCGCGTTGCTTCTTCTGAGCCCGCGGTGACTACCGCCAGTTCGGCGTTTGGGTCAAACGGGCGAGCGGGCTCGAGGCCCGTCTTCGGTCGCTACGTCATCAGGTTGGTGTCGCACGATGGAGTCCTCGATTTCGGGCGATCTGCGCTGGCTGGAATCGGGTTGACGCGAAGGATGGAGGTAGGGCGCCGAAGCGCCTACTCCCGCGCAGACCAACCCGCGACGGCGATCACTCCGTCGACTCCAACGTGCTCCCGATGGAACATATGTAGGACGGTAATGCTTATTCCGGACGTTGCGGTACGAGCAAGAAAGTCCTGAAAAGGGCCGATTTGTGCTGTACGGGTTCGCGGTAATGCCGCCGAAGTGGAGCGAACGAGGGGCGGCGACGGCCCGCGAGGTTCGACGCTCTCGGAGTTGCGCCGCCCCGCAGGCCATCGTACCCCGCGTCCTAGACCGTAACGCTCCGTCGAGCCGCTCGGCCGCGACCTTCTCGGCCTTCCGCGACCAGTGGCCGTAGACGTCGCGCGTCAGCGTGATCGACGAGTGTCCCAGCTGCGCCTGCACCCACTCGAGCTGCGCGCCTGCTCGAGAGCGATCCGCGCGAACGTGTTCCTGAACGAGTGGAAGTCCGCTTGCCCCCTCGCTCGCCGACGCGCGGTATTTCGGCCCGGCCATTGCGGCGTACACGACCTTCAGCAGAGGCTGTGTCGAGGTAGCCGCCGCCGCTCGAAGACGAGCCCTCGCCGCGGGTCAGCGATACCACTCCTCGAGCAGCTGCCCTTCGCCGCGGGGTCGAGATCCACCGTCGCGCGGCTCCTCGCTCTTCGTCGTTCCGATTGCCCGGCCGTGTACTGCTGGCGAGACGACGATCTCCCCTTCGAGCAAGTTGACGTCGTCCCAGCGAAGGCCGGCCAGTTCGCCGAGCCGCATCCCCGTCGCGTCGGCGACCCGGCAGAGGTGAGATACACGGGGCGGTAGCGAGCTCCGGCCACAGCCGGGCGAGCTCCGTCGTTCGTGAAGTAGCGGGCGTTCTTCTTGCCCTTCGGCCGCGCGTCGGCGGGAGCTGCCGACGGGGTTCTCGCGATCAGCCCTTCGGCGCTGCCGCCTGGAGGCACGCGCCGAGGTGCCGGAGGTGCTTCGCGAGCGTCGTCGGTGAGACCTCGCGCGGTCGCGCCCTCTTCGTGCTTC
This sequence comes from uncultured Thermoleophilia bacterium, assembly GCA_963827525.1. GTDB lineage: Bacteria > Actinomycetota > Thermoleophilia > Gaiellales > Gaiellaceae > GMQP-bins7. Next base: position 157,084 of record CAWHBH010000041.1, on the reverse strand, counting down.
GCCGATGCGGTTGTCCCGCTCGATGTGGTCGAGGATGTCGCGCACGTCGGCCGGTCGAGCTTGGGAGCGGCCTGCGTCCGATCACTTGCTTCGCGTACTCGAGCGTGACCGCGTAGTTGCTATGCGTCGTCGAGCGCCGGCGCAGGCTCTCGAGCCAGTCATCGGCGAACGGTGTGAAGCGGACGTGCTGCGGTGGTGAGTAGTCGTTTCCTCCTCGAGTGCGAACCCGATCCGGGCTAGTCGCTTCTCGGCCTCGCCGCGATCGGTGCCGACCTTCTCGCGCACCTTCTCGCCGTTCACGATCGAGTCGACGGTGTAGACGATCCTGCCACCCGCACTTGCGCTCGTCGGCTGCTGCTGCTGCCTCCTGCCGCCCTGGACACACCGGGCAGCTTCGGGAGTGTCGAACTTGGAGCGATGCCATCGCTGGCCTCCTTCGGTTATGAGCGTCGAACCGGGAGGGAGTGTACGCGCATTCGTCCCGCGCGGTCAACCATCGCCGCTCCTCTAGAAACAGAAACCCCGCTTTTGCGGGGATTTCTGTGAGTGGGCCGTGAAGGATTCGAACCTTCGACCTTGGGATTAAGAGTCCCCTGCTCTACCAACTGAGCTAACGGCCCGGAGTGGGCAAGTTTAGCCACGGCGCGGAAGGGTTCCTTTCCGCTGGAGAAGCCGTGCATCGCTCCCCCAGGGCAAACTAGGCCGCCGCGCGTCCTTCGCCCGTGAGGAGTGCCGCCACGTCGCCGCGGGCGCCGGCTTTCCATAGAGGTAGCCCTGTGCTAGTCGCACCCAAGCTCCCGCAGGGCGTCGTTGACCTCGCTCGTCTCGACGCCCTCGGCGACGATCTGCAGCCCGAGACTATGACCGAGCTGAATCGCCGCGCGGACGATCATCCGATCGTGTGGCGAGGTCGTCATGTCCGACACGAAGCTCCGGTCGATCTTCACTTCGTGCACCGGCAGGTTCTTGAGGTGCGAAAGGGAAGAGTGGCCGGTGCCGAAGTCGTCGATCGAGACACGCACGCCGGCGGCGACGATTCGCTCGATGATGGCCCGGGCACGGTCGGGTGCGGCCATGACGGTCCGCTCCGTCAGCTCGATGCACAGCCGACCGGGCTCCACCCGATGCTTACGCAGCAAGGCCCTGAGCTGTTTCGGGAGCTTCGGATCGAGAAGATCGATGGCCGTCAGGTTGACCGCCACCGTCAGCTCCTGGTGCGAGAGAGCTCCATTGTCCAATCTGCTCGACAGCGCGAGCGAGGACCGCGCGTGTGACGTGACGGATGGCACCAGTGCGCTCTGCGATGGGAATGAACTCCCGCGGCGGTAGGAGTCCGCGGGTTGGATGCTCCCAGTAGGCAAGCGCCTCGAAGCCGAAGATGGCACCCGTCGAAAGATCGATCTTGGGCTGGTAATGCAAGGTGAGCTCACCCTGCTCTGCGGCCTCGCGGAGTGATGCGACCAGCTCGAGTTGCTCGGCGTCGTGGGGATCGACGCAGGGGGTGTATGCGAGCACTCCGACACGCCACTCCTTCGCCGCATAGGTCGCGATTTCGGCGTGCTTCAGCAGCGTCTCGGCGTCTCGCCCCGTCCTTCGGGTAGAAGGCGAGGCCGATCGTGCTCTCGACCACCAGGGGAACACCGTCGACCACCGCGGGCGGCTCGAGGCCCACGCGGATCTCTTCGGCGAATGCCGTCGCTTCCTTTTCGTCTCGGTACTCGATCACGATCGCGAACTCGTCGCCTCCCAGACGAGCGAGCAGCCGCTCGGCCCCAACCGCCCGCTGCAGCCTGTCCGCAAGCTCTGCGAGGAGCTGGTCGCCGGCATCGTGGCCGAGTGTGCTGTTGATCTCGCGGAACTGGTCGAGGTCGAGCAAGAGCACTGCGAGTTGGCGTTCCTTGACCGCTGCCCGACGGACTGCGGTATCGAGGCGCTCGAAGAGGTGCGCTCGGTTTGGCAGCTTCGTCAGCTCGTCGTAGTAGGCCTGGCGATGAATTCTTTCCATCTGCTGCTTGATCCGGCGCGTCACGCGTGCAAGCAGCGGCACGAAGATGAGGAAGAGCACGAGGAGCAGGCCTTCGAGGACGATGCCGACTTGGAACTGTGCTCGGCGTGCGGCTTTCTCGATGGGCGAGTACGGCTGGACGATCGCTGCCGCTCCCGCCCGGTGCCCGATCGGAGTGTACGTCTCGAGCGTCTTTTCGCCGGTTGAGCTTCCGGCAAGATCATTCTTCGACACTCGGCTCAGCGTCGTGCCGCGCGCGGCGTCGGCCGCGACGTCCCGGGACGCTGAAGCTCCGATCGCGCGACGGGTGGTCGAGTACGTCACGAGGCCGTCCTTCCTGATCAGGGAGACCTCGACGACCTCCCCGGGAGGAAGGTGCGTTCGGAAGTGGCGATCGAGCTCACGCCGACGATCCCGCGCCACCGGGCGTGCGAGGTCGCTCGACCGAATTTCCCCAGAGAGGATTGCCGACGCGACGAGACTGGCATGCTTGGTCGCCGCGCGCTCGGCCTCGGATATCGCGAAATGGTGAACGACGACGAGGATCACGGCGGACGCGACAGCCAGAGCAGCCGAGAGTACGACGGCAAAGCGAAGGACCAGCCGCGGCGGGCGCTCCGCTACGAAGAGCACGGAACGCTGCTCTGGGCCTTGCCGTTTTGTGCGGGTCACTTATTGCCGCCCGTGGCGGCCGGGCTGCCCTGCCCCTTCGCGCCTCCGGCTTCCGCCGACGTGTCGTGGCCGGGTGACTCGGCCGGCTTGTTGCCGTTTGAGTTTGCCGGTTTCTGGGCGGTCGGCGGCGGCACGGGCTGGGCCGGCTGCCCGGAGGAGTTCTGCTGCTTCTTGACCTTCGTATCAGGCGCCGCGTTGGCCTCCGTCGCCGAATTCCTGAGCGCAGCAACCGCGGTTGGCTCGCTCGCCGTGGTGCTCGGTGCGGGGTCTGCGCGCGAGGGAGGCCTGGTAACCGTTGCTGTTGGCACAGAAGTGCCAAGCGTCGGCGCGCCGACAGCCTTGCGCGTGGCAGCGTGGCGATGCGTCGTGTTCCCCGACGGTTGCGTCGTATTCACCGACGGCCGGGGGGCGGCAACGGCGGATCTCTCGGCTGCTCTGATCTTGGCGCTCCTCGGTCGTAAAGGCCGTTTGACGGCAAGTGTCTTGTCGTCGGTGGTCGGCGACGCGGCGAAGGGCACCACGTTCGCGGCGACACGCTCCACGATCTCCGGAAGCGGTACGACGGTTGCCACGACCGAGAGGACGGGGAGCGGCACGCACATGAGCATGGCCAGCAGCAGGACGTGTCGCTGCGGCACGGTCACCGCTTCGGTGTCGCGCGTAGCCCACCTTCTGGGTGTCGCGAGGTTACTCATGAGCCGCAGGAAAGGTCTTCACACACGATCGGGGTACCCGCGAACCGGTCATCCCCCGGCAAGGGGGATTCCCATCCCTCGTACGAGTGAAGCGCCTGGATCCCCGAGCGAACTAGGGCTTGAGGCCCGTGCAGCCGCGGAGCGCTCGCCACGACGCGAGCTCCTGGCGCCGCGCGGAAGGATTCGAACCTTCGACCTTGGGATTAAGAGTCCCCTGCTCTACCAACTGAGCTAACGGCCCGCAACGGCCAAGTTTAGCCCCGGCCCTACGGCTTGAGTCCCGTGCAGGCGCGTAGCGAGCGCCACGACGTGAGCTGCCTGCGGCGCTCCGAGCCGGACAGCGCACGCGGGACACCATCGACAATCCGAGCCGGAACCCAGCGGTAGCTGTTCACTTTGCGGCCGGTGACGGTCACGAACAGGACACCGGTCTGCGTCGAGAGCTCACTCGTCCCGTACCAGACGAAGTTGCCGAGGCCGTACCCGACCAGCGCCTTTCCCATGCGGCCGGCGCCCAGCAGCCGGTGGGCGTGCCCGCCGACGACGACGTCCGCGCCCGCATCCACGAGCTGCTTCGCGAGCGTACGCTGGTCCGTTGTCGGGCACTGCGCGAGCTCGACCCCCCAGTGGAGAAAGACGACGACCGTGTCCGACGTTCTCCGGGCGGCCCGCACCTCCTGGAGGAGGCGTGGGACATCCTTGGCCGAGGCGAGTCCGGGCTTGCCGGGACCCGCGGTCCAGGCGGAGATCAGGTGGTCGTCCAGGACCTGCGTCGCGCCGATAACGGCAATTCGCTGGCCGTCGATCTTGCGGCGAAATGGACGGTACGCACGCTTGCCGTCGAGGCCGATGCCGATCACGGGTAACCGGGCCCGCCGTGCCGCCGCGAGTGAGTCGCGCAGGCCCGCCTCGCCGAAGTCCAGGCCGTGGTTGTTCGCCATCGACGCGACGTCGACACCTCCGCCCCGAAGCGCAGTGAACGCGTCCGGTGGTGCGCTGAAGACGAACTGCTTCGCCGCCGGCGCGCCGCCGTTCGTGACTGCTGTCTCCAGGTTCACGATCGCAAGGTCCGCGTCGTCCAGAACGGGCGCGATCGGCGCCAGAAGGCCTTCCGGGCCCGAAGCGAGCTTCGACTCCAGGACGCCCTCGAAGTGGACGTCGCCCCCGAAGGCCAGTACCACCGGCTTGTCCCTGGCGACCGCGCCACGCTCTGTCGCGGATGCCTCTCCGCGTCCCGCGACGAGGGTGCCCAGAAGCGCCGCGGAGGGGATCGCGAGCGCGACGAAAACGAGTGAGAGCTTTGCGATTCGAGGCACGAGAAGCTGACGGAGAGCGGGATCCGGTTCGGCCCCCACGATAGCTCGCGCTTGAAGTAGGCTCGGCTGCGGTGCGCAAGGGGATCGTCCAGCTTGTCGCGATCGGCGTCGTGATCGGCGTTGCCGCCACGCTCGTCGCCGTCCTCTTCCAGTGGCTTCCGACCTCGGCGAGCGAAGAGTTCGATCGAATCCAGGACATCTACTGGTTCGCGACGTGGATCTCGGTCGTCATCTTCTCCGTCGTCGCCGCCGTCATCGTGTACTCGGTCTGGAAGTGGCGTGTCCCGCTGGACGACGACGCCGACGGGCCGCCGATTCACGGACACACGGGGCTCGAGATCGCATGGACCGCCGTCCCCGCGATCCTCGTGATCGCGATAGGGATCGTCAGCGCCGTCGTGATGTCGCAGAACGGCGAGGCGGGGAATCGGCCGCTCGAGGTGAACGCGATCGGCCAGCAGTTCGCCTGGAAGTTCGTGTACTCGGACTACGACGACTTGACCAGCGGTGAGCTCGTGCTCCCTGTGGACCAGGAGGCCCGGTTCACGATGACCGCGGTCGACGTCATCCACTCGTTCTGGGTGCCCAACTTCGGGCAGAAGCAGGATGCCGTGCCGGGGATCGAGACCACGATCCTCGTCACGCCGACGAGAACCGGTGAGTTCGCGGTCATCTGCACCGAGCTCTGCGGTCTCGGGCACGCCACCATGCGCGCGAAGGCCCGTGTCGTCACTCAGGCCGCGTTCGACAGGTGGGTGCAGGAGAAACAGGCGTGACTGCCACCCAGCACGACAGCTCACACGCCGAGTACCCGGCGCACTTCGAGCCGCCCCACGGCTCGACCTGGAAGCTGCTCTTCGGCCCGGGACTGATTCGCGGCGGATGGATGGCCGGGGCTGGCTTCGTCCTCGGCACCCTCCTCGTCCTTGCTCTGCGCTGGTGGTGGAGCTGGGAGCCGTACTGGAACACCGAGGTGATCCTCGTCGTCGCGGGAATGGTCATCGCCCCGATCGGCTTCCTCGCCGGAATCGGCTCGTTCGACTACTGGCTGCACTACATCTCGGGCCGCCCGACGCGTCCGGAGGACCACTCGGGTCACGGAGCCCGTACCTGGAAGGACTACTTCCGGGTCAACACGGATCACAAGGTGATCGGGATCCAGTACCTGGTCACGACGTTCGTGTTCTTCACGATCGGCGGCCTCATGGCGATGTTCTTCCGCGCCGAGCTCGCCCAGCCAGGGCTCCAGTTCGTCGACTCGCAGACGTTCAACGGCCTCGTTTCCGTGCACGCGACGCTGATGATCTTCCTCTTCATCATCCCCGCGTTCGCCGGGCTCGCGAACTTCGCGGTGCCGCTGATGCTCGGCGCGCCGGACATGGCTTTCCCCCGCCTGAACGCGCTCTCGTTCTGGCTGCTCCCGATTGCAGGACTCATGTTCGTGGCCAGCTTCCTCGCGCCCGGCGGCGCCTTCGGCGCGGGTTGGACGGGCTATGCGCCGCTTGCCGAAGGCCAACCGCTCGGCCAGACGTTCTTCAACATGGGTGTTCAGTGGGCGGGCGCTTCGAGCATCATGACCGCGCTCAACTTCCTCGTCACGATCATCACGATGAGGGCGCCGGGCATGACGTTCTGGCGCATGCCGCTGCTCGTCTGGGCGAACTTCACGACGTCATTGCTCGTCGTCATCGCGACGCCTTTCATCGCCGGCTCGCAGTTCTTCGTGATGTTCGACCGGATCATGCACACGAGCTTCTTCACCCCCGAGGGCGGCGGCTACGTGCTCGGGTACCAGCACATCTTCTGGTTCTACAGCCATCCGGCCGTCTACATCATGATGCTGCCCGGGTTCGGGATCGTCTCAGAGGTGATCTCATCGATGTCGCGCAAGCCGATCTTCGGCTATCGCCTGATGGCGTTATCGCTGCTCGGGATCCTCGTTCTTGGCTTCTCGGTGTGGGCGCACCACATGTTCGTCGCGGGCATGGCCGACTGGCTACGCGTGCCGATGATGATCACGACCTTGCTGATCGCGATTCCGACCGGGATCAAGGTGTTTTCCTGGACAGCCACGCTCTGGCGAGGGCGAATCCATCTCACGACGCCGATGCTCTTCGCGCTCGGCTTCGTGACGATGTTCGTGATCGGGGGACTCTCGGGGATCTACCTCGGATCCGTGCCCATCGACATCGCAGCGTCGGACACCTACTTCATCGTCGCGCACATCCACTACGTGCTGTTCGGCGGGTCCGTCTTCACGATCTTCGCGGGCGTGTACTACTGGTTCCCCAAGATGACCGGCCGCATGTACAACGAGCGGCTCGGGAAGTGGCACTTCTGGCTGACGTTCGTCAGCTTCAACGCCACGTTCTTCCCGATGCACTACGTCGGCCTGCGTGGCATGCCGCGACGTGTGTTCGACTACGACTCGGCGTTCGGCGACCTCAACTTCGCGATCTCGATAGCCTCGTTCGTCCTCGGCGCCTCGTTCATCGTCTTCGTCTACAACATGATGACGAGCTGGGTCCGCGGGCCGATCGCGGAGGCCAACCCGTGGCGGGCGCACACGCTCGAGTGGCAGGTCTCCTCGCCGCCGCCGATCTTCAACTTCGACGAGATCCCACAGGTGGTGGGTGGCCCGTACGAATACGGAGTCCCGGGCGCTCGGCACGCAGTCATGAGCCCGGCCAAGGAGGCCAAGGAGGCACAGGAGGTTCACGCATGACCAACGCTCGCCTCCGGCTCGCGTTCGCGGAGGAAACCATGTTTCCCCCGCGTGCCCCCTTCTTCCTGAGAGCGTGGGGAACCTCCCGGTTCCCCACGCCCCTCCACGGTCATAGGCCGGAGACCGGCCCATGACCGACGTGACCTCAGTCCTCGTGGTCGCGAACGAGACGCTCGTCGGCACGGAGCTCGTGGAAGCGGTGCGCCGACGAGCTGAGCGGGGAGCCATCCGCGTCACGGTTGTCGCCCCGGTGACACAGCCCCGCGAGGGCTACGTGGTGTACCGCGACTCGCGGCGTGCTGCTGCCGGCAGAAGGCTCGAGCGCACGCTCCGCGCTCTGCGAGCAGCTGGGATCCCCGCACATGGCGGCGTGTTCGACGACGAGCCGCTCGCCGCGGTCAAGGATGTGCTCGCCTCCGAGAAGATCGACGAGATCATCGTCTCCACTCACCCCGAGGCGAAGTCGGGTTGGCTGCGCAAGAACCTGGTAGACGAGATTCGGAAGGTCGCCGGCGAAAGGCCTGTTGAGCACGTCGTCTCTGACGTGGTCTCCCGCGCTGGCGCCAACGTTCTCGTCCTCGCGAACGAGACGATTCTCGGGGAGCCGCTGCTCGACCGCATCCGCGCCCGCGCCAAGGAGAGCGACGCGAGTTTCCTCATCGTCTGTCCTCAGAGCGACCCTGCGCGCGGCGAGCATCCGGAGGCCGAGCACCGGCTCCGATCCGCGCTCTCGATCCTGCGCTCCGAAGGCCTCGATGTCCACGGACAGATTGCCCATCCCGATCCGTTCGTAGCGGCGATGGAGGCGATCGAGGACGAGCGCACCGACGAGATCATTGTCTCGACGTTCCCGGGCGAGCGCTCGGGGTGGCTCCGGCGGGATCTCGTCGGGCGGTTGCGCTCGGCGAGCGGCCTTCCCGTCGACCATGTCATGGCCGAGTCACCTGTGGAGGTGGGCGCATGAGCAACGCTCGCCTCCGACTCGCGTTCGCCAGGAAGAAGATGTCGGAAACCACATTTCCCCCTCGTGCCCCCTTCCTCCTGAGAGCGCGGGGAACCTCCCGGTTCCCCACACCCTTCCCCGCTCATGGCCCGGAACCCGGCCCATGAGCGCGCACGCCGAGGCCGTGCACCACGACCACCACGGGCCTCCTGAGGCCAACCAGAGCTCACGCGTGGACGCGCGCACGCTCGGGATGCTCCTCTTCATCGGGTCGGAGATCATGCTCTTCGGCTCGTTCTTCGCCGCGTACTTCTTCGTCCGGGTCGTCAACCCGGGAGCCCCCGACCACTGGCCGCCCGAGCCGTACCACTTCCCAGTGTTCGTCGCGGGGGTCAACACGGCGATCCTCGTGACCTCGAGCTTCACGATGCACTGGGCGCTGCAGTCGATCAAGCGCGGCCAGCGCGCTGGCTTCCTGGCCGGAATGGTGCTCACGTTTCTCATGGGCCTCGCCTTCCTGCTGACCCAGGTCGTCGAGTACCTGAACGTCGGGTTCAATACGGGCGACGGTGCGTTCGCGTCGGTGTTCTTCGGACTCACGGGACTGCACGGCGCGCACGTCGCCATCGGGCTCAGTCTGCTCCTGATGGTCATCATCCGTGGCTTCCGGGGCCACTTCTCGCCGGAGCACCATCACGGCGTCGAGCTCCCTGGGATCTACTGGCACTTCGTGGACGTCATGTGGATCGTTGTCTACGCGACGGTCTACCTCATCTGAGGCTGCGCGAAGACGTGGAAAGCCCGTTTCGTAGCGAAGACGCGGCCTTCAAGTTTCTGCTGATCACGATCGGCGCATTCGCGCTCATCGTTGTCGCGTCCGCGATCAGTCCGACGTTCGGGTTCGTGGTCTTCCTGATCCTCTCAGGCGTGGCGATCTGGGCATACCTCGGACAACGGGGGCCGGGTCCAACGCGCGAGAGTGTCGAGCATGTCGGCGGACCTGATGAGCGCCGGGTGCTCGTGGTGGCGAACGAAACGGTCGCAGGCGAGGAGCTCGTGAGCGCGATCGGCACGCTCGCGCTTACTCAGACGACGAGCTTCCTCGTGGTCTGTCCCGCGCTCAACTCGCGCCTGAAGACCTGGACCTCGGACGAAGACCCTGCGCGGGCCGCGGCCCAGAAGCGGCTGGATGCAACGCTCGCTCGGCTTGGGTCGGTCGGAATCGACGCGCGCGGCGAGGTGGGCGACGGCGATCCCCTCGTCGCTGTCGAGGACGCCGTGCGCACGTTCCACCCTGACGAGATCGTGATCTCGACGCACCCGGCAGGCCGCTCCAACTGGCTCGAACGCGGAATCGTCGACTCCGTCCGCGTGCGGTTCGATGTACCCGTCACGCACGTCGTGGTCGACCTCGAAGCGCAGTCGTAAGCCCGGCAGTGTCGGCCGGACGACGCGGTGTTGGCGTGGCTACTTCCCGGCGGTTGAAGAGACGTAGTCGGCGACTGCCTGGATCTGCGCCTCGTCGAGCGAGCCCTTGAACGACGGCATCGCGCCCTTACCGTTCGTCACTCGATCGACAACGAGCTCCTTCGAGGGCTTCGCCTGATCGAGGTTCGGTCCCACAGTTCCGGTAGAGCCTGCATCCGCGAGCGTGTGGCAACCGGCGCAGCCAGCGGTCTCGAAGATGGACTTGCCGTCGGTCTGCTCGCCGGCTGGTGGCTCCGGCGTTACCCCCGTGCCCGCGACCGCCGCGACGTAGATGGCGATGTCATTGGCTGCTTGGTATTGATCGGTGACGCAGAACGCGTCGCCCGTGACATCGGTGCACTCCGGGATCGTCGTGTCCGGTCCGGGCATTCCAGGCGATCCAGTCGAGGTCTCGGTGATCGGGAAGAGGATCTGACCCCGGATGACCTGCGTAAAAGTCGCAGGCGTCATGCCCGCATCGCGAGCTTGCGCGAACGCGTCGTCGAGATTGGGCCCGATCGTCCCGTTCGTCCCTGCGGCCGCAAGTGTGTGGCACGCTCCGCAGTTGGCGTCGAGGAATAGCTGCTTGCCCGCGCCCTGGCTTCCCTCGGTCGAATAGCCACCGCTTCCGCAACCCGCGAGTCCGAGCGAAAGCACGGCCGCGCACACGGCAGTCACGAGTACGGCGGGCCTCACGGGAGGCGAGTCTAACCCGTGGTACCGAACAGGCGGAGCTGCTTCAGGATGCGCCGGACCTCGACGGCGGTCGGATCCTCGGGCGCGATCTTCAGGAATGCCTCGTAGGCCGCGATCGTCGTGGCCGTGTCACCAGCTCCCTGGGCCGCCTGCGCCAGCTCGAGCTGAACCGTCGGGTCGTTCGGCAAGACCACGGTGATGCGTCGGTACGCGTCGACAGCCTGCCCGGAGGCCTGTTGCGCCTCGGCGTACGCCTCGGAGCTCTCTTGTGCGATGAGCCCGCTTACCGCCTGTGAGATCGGGTCGGGATCGAGAGTCTTGTCGCCGAGGCGAATCGCACCGGCGATGGCCGTTCCAGGGGCAAGGTACGCAGCTCGAAAATCGGCGATCTGGCCGCGTTCCTGCGCTGCTGAGGCCTTCGTGAGGTAGAGCGACGCGAGCTCGCGGAGGACGTCGGTATTGCGAGGGCGCAGTGCGACGAAGCTCTCGAGTGCCTCGATCGCTTCGTCGGTGTTCCCTTCTGCCTGGTGCGCGGTGGCGAGATCGCGGAAGGCCTGCGCATCCTTAGGGTTTTCGAGCACCCGCTGCTCCGAGTCGGAGATCGAAGGCACCCCGCTCGCTCCTCCGGTTCCCCGGAAGACGTCGCCGATGCCGATACCCCCGGCGCCTACTCCGAAACCGACGAAGCCGAGGCCGAACGCCAGGGCGAGGAAAAGGAACATCCACTTCGCATGCCTGCGAAGACGAGGGAAGAACATGGTGTCCTCGATTACGACGTCGGGTCTGCGTGTGACAGCAGCCGGCCGCGGGCGTTGCGCGCGGCGTCGATCAGCTCGAGCCATGTCTTCCCTCCTCTCTCATACCGCTCTTCACCGGACACGAGAGTAGCGATGACGTGTTGTGGGGACCCTCCGAGAACAGCCGCCGTAACAGGATCTTCCCATGGTACGAACGGTGTCTCGGCGAGCGAGAGAACCGTCAGATCGGCCCTCTTCCCGGCCGCGATCGATCCGAGCTCCGTGTCCCAGCCGAGGGCGCGCGCACCCCCGAGCGTCGCGAGCTCGAGCGCATCCGCGGCGGTGAGTGCGTCGGGGCGGCGTTCGCGGGCGCGCGCCGCAGCGATCGCCGCGCGCATCTCGTCGAACATGTCGAACGAGGGCGTCGAGGCGGGGCTGTCGGTCGCGATGCAAACCCGTATACCTGCCGCTCGAAGTTCACTCAACGGCGCAATTCCGCAGCCCAGGATGGCGTTCGAGCGCGGGCAATGCGCTACCGCCACGTCGTTGGTCGCGAGCAGCTCGATCTCCTCATCGTCAGCCTGTACGCAGTGCGCCGCGAGCAGGTGCGAACCGAGCAGCCCTTCCTCCGCGAGCGCGCGGATCCCGGTGGTGCCAGGCGGCGTCACCAGCATCTCCGCAAACGTCTGCCAGCTGCCCTCGCCGGTCCGAAGGAACTCCGTTTCGGCCTCGCTCTCGGCGAGATGAGTCGCGAGGGGAAGACCGAGCTCCGCGCACGACCGGTAGAGATCGAGCGTGCACGTGTACGGAGCATGCGGAGAGATGCCGACTTTGACTGTTTCGGAGAGATCCTCTGCAATTCGCTCGCGCATCGGCGTGAACCGATCGCGGATCGGAGAGTCGTCCGTGCCGAAGACCTCGAGGTACACGATCCCCCGTAGCCCGACGTCGGCGCATGCCGTAGCCGCAGCTCCGCTGAAGCTGCAGTCGCCCACCGTCGTGATCCCGGAGCGCAGGCACTCGATCGCACCGAATCTTGCGATCGCCTCCATGTCCTCGAGGTCGATCCGCGCCTTGCGCTCCACGTGGAGGGCGATCCACGGTCCGAACGAGAGGCCGTCGCCGAAGCCACCGTAGACCGCGTACTCGAGGTGACTGTGGGCATTCACGAAGCCAGGAAGGATCACCGCGTCTCGGTACCGTTCTCCGGCTCCGATTTCCGCCGAGGACCCCACGGCGACGATGAGGCCGTCTTCGATCGCTACCGCGCCATCGCGAATCGCAGGCCCCTCGACGGGGACCACCCAGTCCGCAGACAGCACTCTCACGGGATCCCGGCTTCGGCGAAGTCCTCGTCCCAGCCGCGCTGCCAGCGCCGCTCCATGAGCACGGAGAGCCAGATCGACAGCTCGAACAGGAACACCAGCGGGACGACCTCGAAAGCCAGCGAGACGGGATCGACCGTCGGAAGCAAGATGGCGAAGACGAGCAGCACGACGAATGCAATTCGCCGATTGCTGCGCAGGCGCGCGGAGGTCAGCACCCGAAGGCGCACGAGTGCCAGGAGGAAGATCGGCATCAGGAACGCGAGCCCTCCCGCGAGGAGGGTGACCGCAGCGAAGTTGTAGTAGTAGCTCGCGCGTATCTGGATGTCGTACAGGTCGGCGTCGTACGATGTGAGGAAGTCGAGCGCCCGCGGCAGGACGACGTAGTACATGAACACCACGCCTGTGGCGAAGAGGGCCGTTGCGAGCACGACGAAGACGAGAACGACGCGCTGGAAGTGCGGCTCGACCGCAGGGGCGAGGAAGCCCCAGACCTGCCAGAGCACCACGGGTAAGGCGATGGCAAGACCCGCGATCAAGCTCACCTTCACGGAGGTCGTGAACGGCTCGGTCACTCCGAGCGTCACGAGCCTCTTGTCGTCCGGAAGTGGCCCGACCAGCCACTCCATGATTTGCTCATGGAAGGCGAACGCCACCAAGAACGCCGGGACGAATGCGAGCAGCGCGAGGATGAGTCGCGTGCGGAGCTCGTCGAGGTGCTCCACGAGGGTTGCCTCCTCGCCATGGAGGAGACGGCGCGGTAACCACCGACGCACCATCGGAGAAGTCTTCCTAGCGAACGGTTTCCCGCTCGGTTTCCGCTTCCGACTCGACGGTTGGCGAAGTCGGTGTGGAAGGAGCGGCCGGAAGCTCGGAGGGCGGCGCGGTCGTCGGTTCGGTTGTGCTCACGGCCTCTTCGACTCCCGTGACCGAGTCTTTGAATTCGCGCATTCCCTTGCCGAGTGAGCGTCCCATCTCGGGCAGTCGTTTCGCGCCGAAGATGAGGAGCAGCACCACAAGGAGGATGAGAAGCTCCCAGATCGAGATGCCAAAGGGCATGCACGCACGATACCACCGGCCGGACGCCCGACCAGGGTCCGGCTACCATGCGGTCAGGCGGACTTGTTCTGCTGCCGGTTCTACGCAAGCGAGGTCCTTTTCACGTGGCTCAGCTCGAGATCAAGAATCTTCACGTCGCTCTGGAAGACGGCACCGAGATCGTCAAAGGTGTCGACCTCGTCGTCGCCTCAAACGAGAAGCACGCGGTCATGGGGCCCAACGGATCGGGCAAGTCCACACTCGCCTACGCCCTCATGGGGCATCCGGCCTACGAGATCACCGAGGGCCAAATCCTCTTCGACGGCGAGGACGTCAGCGAGCTCGGCGCGGACGAACGTGCCCAGCGCGGCCTCTTCCTCGCATTCCAGTATCCACATGCGATCCCCGGCGTAACCGTGACGAGCTTCCTGCGAAGCGCGATCAACGCGCAGCGCAAGGCGGCGAACGGCGGGGAGGACAACCCGGTGCCGATTCCCGAGTTTCGCACCGAGCTGCTGGCTGCGATGGAGGAGCTGAAGGTCCCGCGTGAGCTTGCATCGCGGTACCTGAACGACGGCTTCTCCGGTGGGGAGAAGAAACGCGTCGAGATCCTGCAGATGGCCATGCTCAAGCCGAAGATCGCGGTGCTCGACGAGACCGATTCCGGACTCGACATCGATGCGCTCAAGATCGTCGCGAATGGCGTGAACGCGCTCGTAGGCCCGGAGATGGGCGCGCTCGTGATCACGCACTATCAGCGGATCCTCAACTACGTCACGCCAGATTTCGTGCACGTCTTCGTGGACGGGCGTATCGTGGCCGAAGGCGGCCCGGAGCTCGCCCATAAGCTCGAGGCGGAGGGCTACGAGGCTTTCACGCCCGCAGGTGTCACCGGAGGTGGCGAATGAGTACCCATGAGACTGAGGTTGTTCGCGGGATCCGCTCGGACTACAAGTACGGGTTCTCGAACCCCGACGCGGCGAAGGACTACTTCTTCAAGTCGGGACGAGGCATCTCGCACGAGGTGGTCGAAGCGATCGCCGAGCACAAGAACGAGCCCGACTGGATGCGGCAGTTCCGCCACAAGTCGCTCGACTACTTCTTCGCGCGGCCGATGCCGAACTGGGGAGCTGACCTCTCCGGGATCGACTTCGAGAACATCTACTACTACATCAAGCCCACCGAGAAGCAGGCGGACTCGTGGGAGGACCTGCCGGCCGAGATCCTCGACACCTGGGACAAGCTAGGGATTCCCGAGGCGGAGAAGAAGTACCTCGCCGGCGTCGGTGCGCAGTACGAGTCCGAGGTCGTCTACCACAAGCTCCAAGCCGACCTCGAGGCGAAGGGCGTGATCTTCCTCGACATGGACACGGCTCTACGCGAGCACGAGGACATCGTCAAGCAGCACATGGGAACGATCATCCCGCAGAACGACAACAAGTTCGCCGCGCTCAACTCTGCCGTGTGGTCAGGCGGCTCCTTCATCTATGTCCCACCCGGAGTCAAGATCGAGATGCCGCTCCAGGCCTACTTCCGCATCAACGCGGAGAACATGGGCCAGTTCGAGCGCACGCTGATCATCGTCGACGAAGGCGCGTACGTGCACTACGTGGAGGGCTGCACCGCGCCGATCTACTCGTCCGACTCGCTGCACTCGGCCGTGGTGGAGATCATCGTCAAGCGTGGTGGACGCTGTCGGTACACGACGATCCAGAACTGGTCGAACAACGTCTACAACCTCGTGACCAAGCGGGCAGTGGCCTACGAGGACGCGACGATGGAGTGGGTGGACGGGAACCTCGGTTCGAAGGTGACCATGAAGTATCCGGCTATCTGGCTCATGGGCGAGCGCGCGCACGGCGAGGTGCTGTCGATCGCGTTCGGCGGCAAGGGCCAGCACCAGGACGCGGGCGGCAAGGTCGTGCACGTGGCGCCGCACACGACGTCGGTCATCACCTCGAAGTCGATCTCGAAGGACGGCGGCCGCGCCGGCTATCGCGGGCTCTTGCAAGTGGCGAAGGGCGCCGTCGGCTCGAAGTCGAAGGTGGTCTGCGACGCGCTGATCCTCGATGAGGAGTCTCGCTCCGACACGTACCCGTACATCCAGGTCGACGAGAACGAGGTCGATCTCGGGCACGAGGCAACGGTCTCGAAGATCGGCGAGGAGCAGCTCTTCTACCTCATGAGCCGCGGGCTCTCCGAGTCCGAGGCGAGCGCGATGATCGTGTCGGGCTTCGTCGAGCCGATCACGAAGGAGCTCCCGCTCGAGTACGCGGTCGAGATGAACCGCCTGATCCAGCTACAGATGGAAGGCAGCGTTGGCTGAGGGCGTCGTGGGGCTCGACTTCGTCGGCGTCCCGTCGACGGACTGGCAGAGAACGCGCGCTTTCTACGTCGAGACGCTCGGCCTGCACCCCGACGAGCATTCGCAGGCGGAGTTCTGGGTCGGGGAGACGTGCTTCGCGATCTACGAGCCGCAGCGGTTCGGCATCGAGTTCGCCCCCCAGAAGAACGCGGCCCTTGCCCTTCGCGCCGACGACGTCGACGCCACTCGAAAGGAACTCGAGGCGAAGGGCGTCGAGTTCATCGGCGACACCTTCGACACCGGGGTTTGCAAGATGGCGTTGTTCGTGGATCCCGACGGCAACGATGTGATGCTGCATCGTCGGTACGCGCCATACTCCGACGACGCAACGTCGTGATCGACGTCGAGCGGGTTGACTTCGTGTCGTTCCTGACACAGGACATTCCGCGTGCGAAGCGCTTCTACTCGGAGGTTCTCGAGCTCGAGATCGAGACCGAGGGCGAGCACGACCTGGAGTTCCGGGCGGGCCAGGTGACGCTCGATGTCTTCGACCCGCGAGGATCAGACGACCCTTCGCGCCAAGCCCTGCGGGGCTCGCGCTTCGCGTACCCGACGTCGACGCAGCCGCGCCGAGCTCGAGGCGAAGGGAGTCGAGTTCGACGGAGAGATCGAGTCGATACCGGTGTCTGCCACATGGGCTTCGTCAAGGATCCGGACGGCAACGTCCTCATCCTGCACCGTCGGTACTCCCCGCGAGTGCACCGTATCGAGAGCTGAGATTGCTCGAGCGCTACGCAGCCCTTCCCCTCCCGACGACGAAGGACGAGCACTGGCGGTTCACCGACCTTCGTGGGTTCGACCCGGATGGCTGGACGGGGAACGGCGCTGCGACGATCGCGGCGCAAACGTCCATGCTCGAGCTCGACGTCGCCGGCGTCGCGCACGTGAGCGAAGGGAGAATCGAGATCGCCAACGCGCCGGCCGGCATCACCTTCGCGCCTCTTCCCGAGGACCACGAGCTCCTCTACTCGCTGGTCGGCTGGGACGAGAAGTTCGCAGCGCACAACGCGGCGATGTGGAAGAACGGTCTCCTGGTTCACGTCCCGCGCGGCGTCGTGCTCGACAAGCCGCTGTACGTGCGGATCACGAACTCCGCC
This sequence comes from uncultured Thermoleophilia bacterium, assembly GCA_963827525.1. Lineage (GTDB taxonomy): Bacteria > Actinomycetota > Thermoleophilia > Gaiellales > Gaiellaceae > GMQP-bins7. The sequence continues at coordinate 140,003 of CAWHBH010000041.1, read as the reverse complement.
GAGCACGGGTCGCTCTTCTGGCGCCTGCTCGTCGTCGCCGAGCCCGAGAGTCGATTTACGCTGATCGAGGAGTACACGTCGTCCAGCCCGGAGCTCACCTCGTACTCGAATGCTGCCGTGGAGATCGTCGTGAAGGATGCGGCAAAGGTCGAGTACGTATCGATTCAAAACCTCTCGCGCAGCACCTGGCACTTCGCGTCCCACCACGCGCGCGTCGATCGCGACGCCGAGCTCGACTGGGTCGCCGGCGGTTTCGGTTCCGCGAAGGGGAAGGTCCGGATCCAGAACGACCTCGCCGGTCCAGGGGCGACGTCCCGTGTCACTGGCGCGTACTTCGCCGACGGGACGCAGCACCTGGACTACGACACGTTCCAGGAGCACATCGCGCCCAACACCACCTCGGACTTCGCTTTCAAGGGAGCTCTTCGCGACACGGCGCGCGCTGTCTGGCGCGGGATGATCCGGGTCGAGGAAGGCGCTCAGAAGACGAACGCGTACCAGGAGAACCGCAATCTCCTGCTCTCGAAGACCGCGCATGCCGACTCGATTCCAGGGCTCGAGATCATGGCCAACGACGTCCGCTGCACCCACGGTGCGACCCTCAGCCAGGTCGACCGAGAGCAGCTCTTCTATCTCATGGCCCGCGGGCTCCCGCGCGCCGAGGCGGAGCGGCTCATCGTGCGCGGTTTCTTCCAGGATGTCCTCGACCGTGTCGAGCTCGAACCTGTGCGCGACGCGCTCGCAGCCGCTCTCGAGGCGCGCATCCCGCAGGCCTAGCCCTTGATCGGGCAAAATCGGTCGATGGAGCCCGTGCTCGCACCGCGCTTACGCGGCGTGTTCCATCAGTACGCGTTCGTAGCAGCGGTCGTCGCAGGCATAGTGCTCGTCGTCCTGGCGGACGGATACCTCGAGCGGTTCGCCGTCTGGGTCTACGCGGTCGCGCTCGCTGCGATGTTCGGGGCGAGTGCGCTCTACCACCGCTTCCCCTGGCGCACTGCGACCGCGCGTCTTCGTGCACGGCGGCTCGACCACGCGATGATCTTCGTCTTCATAGCCGGGACCTATACGCCATTCGTGCTTCTCGCCTTCACCGGAGCGTTGAGAGCCGTCGTTCTGGCCTCCGTCTGGGGTGGCGCTGCGCTCGGCGTCGTTCTCGAGCTTCATTGGATCCACGCCCCGCGCTGGGTGTCGGCGGTCGCCTACCTCGCGGTCGGCTGGATCGGGATCATCGCGTTGCCGCAGTTCTTCCCGAAGCTCGGCGTCGCCGTTGCGGTGCTCCTGATCGTCGGAGCGGCCCTCTACACCATCGGTGCCGTGACGTACGCAACGACGTGGCCCAACCCTTTTCCGGCAACGTTCGGGTTCCACGAGGTGTTTCATCTGCTCGTGATCGCTGCCGCAGTCGTCCAGTTCGTCGCGCTCGCGCTCGTCGTGGTCTGACCTCGGCGCGGTACCCTCGAAGTATGGAAACCAAGATGCACTTCACAGAAGAAGAGTGGCGCGAGCGGCTTTCGCCCGAGCAGTACGAGGTCCTGCGCCGGAAGGGGACCGAACGGGCGTTCACCGGAACATACTGGGACGAGCATGCGCCCGGGATCTACCGCTGTGCGGGGTGTGGCGCCGAGGTTTTCCGCTCGGAGACGAAGTTCGACTCGGGCACGGGGTGGCCGAGCTTCTTCGAGCCGGCGGCGCTCGACAGCGTCGTCACCGAGACGGATGCGAGCTACGGGATGATCCGCACCGAGGTGCTGTGTGCGTCATGCGGCGGCCATCTCGGCCACCTCTTCGACGACGGGCCTGCTCCCACCGGGAAGCGTTACTGCATCAACTCGTGCTCGCTCGATCTCGAGCGCGAATCCTGACGGTCGCTATCGTCGACGCATGAGGAGCTGCTGTCGCGCGACGTCGTGTGAGCAGTTCTTCAAGCCGGGCGTCGCACGCCGCAGTCTCGAGACGTACCGCAGGAAGGGGCTCGACGCACAGGAGCGCCAGATGGTTGCGAGCCTCGCGGCCGAGCCGCTCGACGGCGCGCGTGTTCTCGAGATCGGAGGTGGCATCGGTCGCATCCAGGCAGAGCTACTCGGCGTTGGCGCCGAACAGGGCGAGATCGTCGAGCTGGTGCCCGCGTACGAGCCGTACGCGCGCGAGCTCGCCCGAGAGAAGGGCCTGAACGGGCGTACGTCGTTCCACGTCGTCGACATCCTCGACGAGCCTGACGCCGTTGAGCCCGCCGACATCGTCGTCCTCAACCGCGTCGTCTGTTGCTCTCCGGACGGGGTCGCGCTTGCGGCTGCAGCGGGGAGGCTCGCACGGCGGACGTTGGTGCTCAGCTTCCCGCGCGATGTCTTTTGGGTGCGCGCTGGGATCCGGCTGCTGAACACGGGCCTCTGGCTGAGCCGGAGCTCGTTCAGGGTCTACGTTCATCGGCCGGCTGACCTGCTCGCAGCGGCGGCAGACGAGGGCGTTCATCTCCGAGAGGGCGACCGCGGGGTCTTCTGGCAGTGGGCGACGTTGCGCCGTGCGGCATGACCGAGCTCGGGCTCTTCCCCTTGCCGTTGGTGCTGCTTCCGACGGAGCGCGTTCCCCTTCACATCTTCGAGGAGCGCTATCGCGAGCTCATCGCTGAGTGCCTCGACTCGGGCGAGGATTTCGGACTCGTGTACGCGGACGATGAGGGGGTTCGCGACGTCGGCACGCGCGCGAGCGTCACCGAGGTGCTCTCCCGGCTCCCTGACGGGAGGATGGACATCCTCGTCGAGGGCGGTGCACGCTTCAGGCTCTTCGAGCTCACGACCGGACGGAGCTTTCGTACGGCTCTCGTCTCCCCGGTCGAAGACGACGACGATCCCGCCGGGGCGGACTCGATCGACAGGGCGCTCGGTCTCTTCGAGCGCCTGCGCGAGCTGACCGGAAGCGATGTCGACGTTCCTGATCCGGTGGTCCCCCAACTCTCCTATGCCATTGCCGGGCGAGTCGAGCTTCCACCAGCCGAGAAGCTGCAGCTCCTGACCGATCTGTCCGAGCGGAGCCGCATGAGCCAGCTGTGCGACCTGCTCGAGAACGCGGTGTCGACGGCTCGCCGCGTTCGGACAGCGGCAGAGCGCGCGGCCACGAACGGCCGGGTCCACCTAGATGCTTGATCCTGGGGTGAGCCGATAGCTCGGGGGTACGATGCGGTCGTGGCCGTAACCGCACATCCGAAGCTCGACGCGGAACGCCTGCGCACCGACTTCGCGGTGTTCGACGAGCTCGTCAACGGGAAGCCCGTCGCATACCTCGATTCCGCGGCTTCGACACAGAAGCCGCGCCAGGTGCTGGACGCGATGCGAGACTTCTACGAGCACTCGTATGCGAACGTCCACCGCGGCGTCTACCGGCTTGCGGAACGGGCGACGACCGGCTACGAGACTGCGCGTCGCAAGGTCGCGTCGTACGTCAACGCACCGTCCGAGCGTGAGGTGATCTTCACCCGTAGCGCCACCGAGGCGCTCAATCTCGTCGCGTATGCCTGGGGCCTCGACAATCTCCAAAAGGGCGATGTCGTCGTCGTCACCGATCTGGAGCACCATTCGAGCTTCGTCCCATGGCAGTACGTTGCAGGTCGAACCGGAGCGACATTTCGCGCGATCCCCATCGATGAGAGCGGTGAGCTCCGCCTCGAGGCGCTCGACGAGTTCGAGCGCGAAGGGAACGTGAAGGTTGTTGCGTCGAATCTGGTCTCGAACACGCTCGGAACCGTCAATCCGGTGCAAAGCCTCGCCGCCTGGGCCCACGAGCGCGGAGCGATCATGGTCGTGGACGCCGCGCAGGCGGCTCCTCATCGCCCGATCGACGTTCAGGCGCTCGACTGCGAGTTTCTCGCGTTCTCGTCGCACAAGATGTGTGGCCCGAGCGGTATCGGTGCTCTCTGGGGGCGCCGCGAGCTGCTCGAGACGATGGCTCCTTTCAATCTCGGTGGCGAGATGATCCGCTCGGTGTCGATGGAGCGGACGACCTGGAACGAGCTCCCGTACAAGTTCGAGGCCGGGACACCGGCGATCGCCGAGGCTGTCGGCTTCGGGGCGGCGATCGACTACGTGACGGAGGTCGGGCTCGACGCGATCGAGCGCCATGAGCACGAGCTCGTGGAGTACACGCTCGGGCGCCTTGGCGAGGTTCCTTGGGTGGACACGTACGGGCCGCCGCCTGAGCGGCGGGCCGGAATCGTCTCGTTCAACGTCGACGGCGTCCATCCGCACGACGTCGCCCAAGTGCTCGACTGGGAGGGTGTCGCCGTACGAGCCGGGCATCACTGCACGCAGCCCCTCATGGCGAAGCTGGGAGTGAGCGCGACGATTCGCGCCAGCTTCTACGTCTATTCCATCCCGGAAGAGGTCGATCGACTGCTCGACGGCCTCCACAAGGCCAAGACGTCGCTCGGCTAGCTATGTCCGAGTTCGACCAGCTGTATCGAGAGCTGATTCTCGATCACTACAAGAATCCGCGGAACCACGGTCTCCTCGATCCCGCGGATGCGCAGGCCGAGGGCCAGAACCCGCTCTGCGGGGACGAGATCACAGTCTCCGTGCGGCTTGGCGACGGCGACGTCGTCGAGGAGGTCGGCTTCGACGGCCGAGGCTGCGCGATCAGCCAGGCGGCGGCCTCGATGCTCAGCGACCTCGTCAAGGGGCGTACCGCGGAGGAGGTTGCAGCGATGCCGAAAGAGGAGCTCCTCGAGGAGCTCGGGATCCCGCTCAGCCCGATCCGGCTCAAGTGCGCGATCCTCGGCCTCGGCGTTCTCAAGCTCGCCCTCCACAAGGCGAAAGGAACGCCGCTTCCCGAGGAGTGGGGTACCTCGTCTCGCGACCTCGTGCTCGAGTGAGCCGTCGTGTCGGGCTGGAACGAAAGCATCGCGGCCGCTACGCGGCCGCCTTCAGGGATTTGTGCGCGACCGGAATCTGCACTAGCGGATTCCGGACTTGCGCAGGGTACGAGTAGTGCCCGAGATCGAGGTCGCTCCGGTCGCGGAGCTGCCGTCCGGGACGATGCGGCTCATCCCGGCCGGTTCCATCACGATCGGTGTCTACAACTGCGCCGGCACGTTCTACGCGATCGAGGATCGGTGCTCGCACGACGACGGCCCGTTGTGCGAGGGAGATTGGGAGCCGGAGCTGTGTGTCGTCGTGTGCCCGCGCCACGGGTCGCGCTTCGACTTGCAGACAGGGATTCCGATGAGCCTTCCTGCGTTCGAGATGGTTCCGACGTATCCGGTCGCCGTTCGCGAGGACGGGGTCGTCGTCGTCGAGGTCCCGGAGTAGTGGTCTCTCGGGAAGACCACTGATGCTCGACGAGCGCGTGCTCTCGGTGCTCGAGCGTTTGGAGGACGAGGATCGCGTCGAACGCGATGCCGGTGTTCCGGCCGCGCAGCGCTCGCGACAGGTCGCGCCTACGACCGGCCGCTTCCTCTTTGCGCTAGCCGCTTCGCAAGCCGGGATCGAGGTGCTGGAGATCGGCGCCTCGCGCGGCTACTCCTCGATCTGGCTGGCAGCGGGCGCCCGTGTCCTCGGAGGCCGGCTGCTCTCGCTCGAGCACGATCCCGTGAAGTGCGAGGCCTGGCGCGCGAATGTCGCTGGCGCGGGCCTCGAGGAATGGGCCGAGCTCGTCGCAGGCGATGCGTTCGCGACCCTCGCTTCCACCGAGGACACCTTCGACCTCGTCTTCCTCGATGCCGAGAAAGACGACTACGAGGAGCTCTTCGCGCTTGCTCGCCCGCTCCTCGAGCCTGGCGGGCTGGTCGTCGCAGACAACGTGCTCTCACACGCGGAGACGCTTGCTGCGTACTCCGCCGCTCGGCAGGCGGACCCCACGCTCTCGAGCGTCACCGTCCCGCTCGACCGGGGCTTGGAGCTCTCGGTGGTTCTCGGCGACGTGTAGAGCCTTCCTCCATCCGCACGAAGTGCGTATGCTGACGCTACCGCGGAAAGGAGGTGGTCCGGCTTGAGCGATGACAGTACGGGCAGTGGAGGTACCAGCGGGTAGAGGCGTGCCCCCGGGACCACCGGGAAGCGTCTAGCCAACGTAGGGGGCTCGCGCGTCGCGCCGCACTCGTCTCGACGAGAGAGGAGTGCCGGAAGCGCCTCTACTAATCCAACGCTGGTATCCGGAACGAGGGGCCGCCTTAGTGCGGCCCCTCGACGTTCCGGGTTCAGGCGTCAGGCGGCCAGCTCAATCGCGGCAGCCTCGTGCGCCAGGTTCTCGAGGTGGATCCGTAGCCGCTCCGCTAGAAGCGGATCGCGGAGTCGCCCCTCTTCGTCGAAGACGTTCTGCGCTTGTGCGACTGGCAGCTCGCCTTCGATCACGCGCGCCCCCGCGAGCCCGAGAACCCGGCGGAGATCCTGCTGGGCCCAGATGGCGCCGTACTGACCCGTCGTAGCGCCTGCGACGGCTGCCGTCTTGCCCCAGAGCGCCGCTCCGCCTCGGGGGGGTCGTGACGCCCAGTCGATCGCGTTCTTCAGCACGCCGGAGATCGAGCCGTTGTATTCGGGGGTGACGAAGAGAAGCGCGTCCGCGCGAGCGATTCGCTCGCGCAGATCGCGCACCGCCTCGGGGGTGACCTCGCCATCGCGGTCGGCGTCGAACGGCGGAATCTCACCCAGCCGGTCGTACAGCTCGACACTTGTGCCCTCCGGCGCGCGCTCGGCGGCGGCGCGCGCCAGGGCCGTGTTGTAGGAGTCCGCCCTCAGGCTTCCCGAGATGGCGAGGATCTTCATGGTTAGGCGGCCTTTACCGCCGCGAAGCTCGCCTTCAGGACGACCTCGTTCGGCAGCATGAAGCCGCCGCCCGGAAGTTGCATGTTCCACTTGAGCCCGTAGCCGGTGCGATCGATCGTGCCGGAGAGCTCGAGTGCGATTCGCTCGTTCCCCATCGGGTCGGTCTCTGTAGCCGAGGAAGCGGCCTCTGAGCTCGACGGGCTTCGTGACACCCTTGATCGTCAGGTCGCCCTGCGCGACGAGCTCGTCGCCGTCTGCCTCGACCGACTTCGACTCGAAGCGGAGCTCGGGATAGCGTGCGGTATCGAAGAAGTCTGGCGCCTGCAGATGCGTGTCGCGCGTCTCGTCGAATGTCGTGATGCTCGAGACGTCGGCCGTCCCTTCGATGGACGGTTGCTCTCCGCCACGAATCGTTCCCGTGAACCCGAGCACACGCCCCTTTACGTAGATGAGCCCGATCTTCTTGACCTCGAACTCGAGTGCCGACCAGACTGGGTCGATCGACCAGGTCCCTGAGGGGATCTTTGTGGCCGGTCTGTCTGCGACGATGGACATTGCTACCTCCTATTGAGTGCGTGTACTATTGAGTACGCAAACAACTATACAAGGATAAAGCTGATGAGTCAAGTATTGAGTGAGCAATCTTCTGGGGTCCGCGCGTTTACGGCGCTGGTGCGTGCCCATTCCTTCGCGATCACGGCGGCTGAGCGCGCAGCTGACGGCCGACCACGGGCTGACGATCAGCGACTACGAGGTGCTGCTCCGCCTCGCCCGAGCGCCTGACCGCAGGATGCGGCGCGTGGATCTCTCGGAGCAAGTGCGTGCTCACGGCATCGGGCATCACCCGCCTGCTCGACGGACTAGAGCGAAGCGGGCTCGTCGAGCGAGGCTCGTGTGCGACCGACCGGCGTGTCGTGTATGCGGTCTTGACCGATGCGGGGCTGACGAAGGTGCGCGAGGCATCCAGAAGCCATGTCGCCCAGATCGACGAGTTCTTCGGGGAGCGCTTCGACGGGGATCAGCTCGACACGGTGGGCGATCTCCTCAGCCGACTCGGAGGGACGGGTTCGGGCGAGTGCGACCCTGACGCCTAGCGCTGGTCGCCGTCGGTGAAGTTCTGCCAGTAGCGGCTAGGCGTCGGGCCACGTTGCCCCTGGTACTTGGAGCCGATTCCCTCGGAGCCGTAGGGTCGCTCGGCGGGCTCTGACAGCTGCACGAACGAGATCTGACCGATCTTCATCTCCGGGTAGATGGTGATAGGGAGGTTGGCGACGTTCGACAGCTCGAGGGTGACGTGGCCATCCCAGCCCGGATCGATGAAGCCGGCCGTCGAGTGGATCAGCAGGCCCAAGCGGCCAAGCGAGCTCTTTCCTTCCAATCTCGCGACGAGGTCGTCGGGAAGTGTGATGCGCTCGAGGGTCGAGCCGAGCACGAACTCGCCCGGGTGGAGGATGAACGCCTCGTCGCCCGTCACCTCGACGAGCTCGGTCAGCTCCTCCTGCTGCGCCTTGACGTCGATGAACGGGTAGCGAGAGTTCCGGAAGACGCGGAAGTAGCGATCTACGCGTACGTCGAGGCTCGACGGCTGCATGAGCTCCGGGTCGAACGGCTCGATACCGATGCGCCCGTCGGCGATGAGGCGCCGGATTGTTCGGTCGGAGAGGACCACCGGGCGATTCTAGGCAGGGACGGCTTGTGACAAGTTGTCACATGAGCTGCGGAAGTCCGTCGCGTGTTGGAGGCGTGGACTGCGATAGGGTCCACGCCCGGTGTCGATGCTGTTCCCACCCATCGACCCGAACGAACGGTTTCGGGGACGTCGGGCTGCGGCGAGGCGGAGAAAGCGCCTCAGGCGTAGTCTCACCGTCGGCGCGGCGCTGACCGGTGTTGTGCTCCTCGGCGCGGGCGCGCAGTTCGTAAGCACCGGTAACGACCGCCAGGCGACCGACGCTCAGGCTCCGGTCGCGCGCACGAAGGCGTCTGGCCCGCGCGCACTTCCAGTCGAGATCAGGGGAGTGCATGTCACGGTGGGGCTTGCGTCGCTACCGGGCAAGCTCGAGGAATACCTCGATCTCGAGCAGGACGGTCTCACGGCGCTCGAGCTCGACATCAAGGACGAGAACGGCCAGATCGGCTTCACGTCGCGGCAGATCCCGCTCGCAACGATCGCGGGAGCCGCGCGAGACTTCTACTCCCCTCGTGCCGTCGCGCGACTCGCCCACGATCGCGGCGTCTATCTGATCGGGCGGATTGTGGTGTTCGAGGACCCGATCCTGTCCCGCGCGCGGCCTGACCTGGCGATTCGGAGGTCTGACGGCTCGGTCTGGCGTGATGCTGCGGGCCTCGGGTGGACGAACCCGTACGACCGCCGAGTGTGGGACTACAACGTCGACATCGCGGTCATCGCCGCGCGCGCGGGCTTCGACGAGATCATGTTCGACTACGTCCGGTTCCCTTCCGACGGTGATGTCCAGAGCGCCGTGTACCGGCACCAACGCCCGCTGACGAAACGCGATGCAGTGCCTGCGTTCCTCCGATACGCAGCCGGTCGCCTCGAGCGCCACGACGTCCGGGTCTCGGCGGCCGTGTTCGGCCTCTCCGCGGCCCGTGACCTCGGAATCGGCCAGCTTCCGAGACGCATGGCACCGCACCTCGACTCGTTGTACGCGATGACGTATCCGTCGCTCTTCGGCCGCGGCGAGCTCGGGATCGCCGATCCCAGTGCGTCACCCGGAGAGACGGTCTCCCGAGCGCTGCGACGATTCCAGGTCGCGCTTCGGGGCTCGAACACTCTCGTGCTCCCGTGGGTGCAGGACTTCAGCTTCACGACACGTTTCGAGCTCGAGCAGGTTCGCGCTCAGATCGATGCGGCACGGCGCGCGGGAGCAAAGGGGTTCATGCTCTGGAACGCGGAGGGCGTCTACACGGACGGCGCTCTGGCACCGCCCTCCTCATAGCGCCAGATCGGAATCAGCGAGCCGGGGGAACCTCCCGGTTCCCCCAGACCCCCTCCACTGGTCCGCTATCGCGGACAGGCGGCTTCGCCGCCTCCCTGAAGGCGGCCTTGCGGCCGCTGACACGGCGTCAGGGTGCGAGCCGTTCGCGTAGCCAGCGCGCGTCCTCGCTCGAGCGTGCGTAGCGCACGCGGTCGTGAAGCCGATCATCGCGGTGTGACCAGAACTCGATGGTCTCGGGGACGAGGCGATAGCCGCCCCAGAACGGCGGCAACGGAACCTCGCCTCCGGCAAATCGGGATTCGGCAGCGGCGACGCGAACGTCGAGGTCGGATCGTCCGTCGAGCGGTTTTGACTGAGGGGACGCCCAGCCCGCAATCTGGCTCGCACGCGGCCGCGTGCTCCAATAGGCGGCCGACTCCGTCGGGGTCGACCTCGACGACTGAGCCCTCGACTCGCACTTGACGCCCGAGCTCCCACCAATGCAGCACAACTGGCTGCGCGCGGGTTTTGCCGCAGCTCGTCGGCCTTCCGCGACGCCCGATTGGTGAAGAAGGCGAGCCCGCGGTCGTCGATGCCGCGCAGGAGCACGACTCGCGCCGAGGGGCGGCCACTCGGGTCTGCCGTCGCGAGCGTCATGGCTTCAGGCTGAGACACGCTCTCTCGCGCCTCTCCGAGCCAGACTTGCAGCTGGGCGATCGGATCGTCGGCGAGATCATGCTCGTCCATCGATCGACAGGATGCCTATTGACTTGCTCGAAAGCAGGAACGAGACTCTCCGCTGATGTGCCTGATCTTCCTGCTCGCGCTCTTTGCCCCGCGAGTCGCGTTCGCTCTCATGTGGATCTTCGGAGATCGCGTCGATCTCGCGTTCGGATCCTTCGTCTGGCCGCTTCTCCTGCTCATCTTCCTGCCGTGGACGGGGATCATGTATGCGCTTCTCTGGTCACCGGTCGGAGGGGTGGAAGGGGCGGAGTGGATCCTGGTCGGTCTGGCCGTGGCCGTGGACATCGCGTCCGCGAGTGCGCGGGCCGCCAAGAGTCGCTACCGCTAGGAACGGTCTCGGGCACTGACGGCAGCCTCGGATAGGCTGCCGCGCGTGGCTGCGACCCGCGTAATCGAGCTTCGAACAGAGATTCCGGGCCCTCGCACTCGCGAGATCCTCGAGCGGGAACGGCACGCCGTTGCAGGCCCCCTCATCGTGCACGGGCCGATCGTCGCCGCCGAAGCCCTCGGCGCGACCATCACGGATGTGGACGGCAACACGTTCGTCGACTTCGTCGGTGGCGTGGGAGTCGCGAACGTCGGGCACAACCACCCGCGCGTCGTCGAGGCGATCACGGAACAGGCCGCGCGATTTCTTCACACCGATTTCACCGTGGTTGCGTACGAGGGTTACATCGAGCTGGCCGAGCGGCTCGGAGCGCTCGTCCCGATCACGGGACCGACCAGGGGTGCGTTCTTCAACGCGGGCGCCGAGGCGGTCGAGAACGCGGTCAAGCTCGCCCGGCTCTACACGGGACGACACGGCGTGATCGCATTCGAGGGTGCCTTTCACGGGCGCACCCTGTTGGCCTTGACCATGACCTCGCGAACGCACCCGTACAAAACCGGCCTCGGCCCGTTCGCGCCGGAGGTCTATCGGGCGCCCTATCCAAACTCGTATAGGGGGCCTGACGCCGATATGGCGCTCGCCTCCGTCGAGCGGATGTTCGCCACTCACGTTCCCGCCGAGCACATCGCCGCGATCGTCTTCGAGCCTCAGCAGGGCGAAGGTGGGTTCCTACCCGCACCGCCCGAGTTCGTAACCGGTCTGCGTCGAATCTGCGATGAGCACGGGATCGTCCTCGTGGCGGACGAGGTGCAGACCGGGTTCGGGCGCACCGGCCGGATGTTCGCGATGGAGCACTTCGATGTCGAGGTCGATCTCCTCATCGTCGCCAAGTCCATCGCCGGAGGGCTTCCGCTCTCGGGAGTGGTCGGTCGCGCGGAGATCATGGATCATCCCCATTCGGGAGCGATCGGCGGCACCTTCATCGGGAATCCGGTCGCGCTCGCCGCGGCCGCGGCGGTTCTCGACGCTTTCGAGGAGGAAGCGCTCGTCGAACGGGCTGGGCTCGTCGGCGAGGTGATCCGCCTGAGGATGCTCGACTGGCAGCGTCGCTGGTCGCAGATCGGGGATGTGCGAGGGATGGGAGCGATGCTCGCAATCGAGCTCGTCCGCGACGCGGAGTCGAAGACCCCTGCGCCAGAGCTCGCGGAAGCCGTCGTCGACGACGCCCTCCAGCGCGGGCTCATCCTCTTGAAGGCCGGCACTTTCGGGAACTGCATCCGCGTTCTCTGTCCGCTGACGATCGCGGATGCAGAGCTCGACGAGGGGCTGAGCGCGTGGGAAGACGCGCTCGCCGCAGTGCTCAAGTAGCACGAGCATATCTAACTCGGCGAGACTTGCACCGTGAGCGTTGGGGAGGAGCGAAAGCTCGTCACGGTTCTCTTCGCCGACCTCGTCGGCTCGACGGCTCTTGCGAGCGACGAGGATCCGGAGCGAGTTCGAGTCCGGCTCGAGCGCTTCTATGACGCGATGGCCGACGAGATCGAGCGAACGGGCGGCACGGTCGAGAAGTTCGCAGGCGACGCGGTCATGGCGGTCTTCGGAGCGCCTGTTGCGCTCGAGGATCATGCGGAAAGAGCGCTGCATGCGGCTCTTGCGATGCAGCGACGACTTCGGGAGCTGTTCGATCGCGAGCTCGAGCTTCGCGTCGGGGTCAACACCGGAGACGTCGTGGTCGGGTTTCCGCGGGAGGGAAGTTCCTTCGTCACCGGCGACGCTGTCAACGTGTGCGACCGTCTTCAGAAGGCGGCGACGCCCGGAGCGGTTCTCGCGGGCGAGCGAACCGTTGCGGCCGCGATCGGGGCGTTCGAGTTCGGCGAGTTACAGAACGTGGATGCGAAGGGCAAGCCCGGAGGGGTCGCGTGTCGAACGGTTCTTCGCGCTCTGACCCTCATGCGACCGCGTGGTCTAGGGGGCGTCCATCGCATCTTCGTGGGTCGCGAGACCGAACTCGAGCTGCTTCGGGCGACCTATCGGCGCGCGGCCGCCCAGGCCGAGCCGCATCTCGTGACGATCGTCGGCGAGCCGGGCGTCGGAAAGACGCGGCTCGTTCGTGAGCTCTGGGAGTCGCTCGCCGACGAGGAGTCGATACCACTCCGACGCACCGGTCGGTGCCTCCCGTATGGGGACGGGATCACGTACTGGCCACTCGGTGAGCTTCTGAAAGAGCACCTGGGGCTGCGCGACAGCGATCGGCCGGATCAGGTGCTGCGGAAGCTCGAGGGACGCGAGATCCTGGGCCTCGCCCTCGGCCTCGATGTCGCTCGTGAGCTCCATCCGCTCGATGCCCGCGAACGACTCCATGAAGCTGTTGTCGCCTTCATCGACGAGCTCGCCTCGGTGAGACCGGCAGTCGTGTTGATCGAGGACATTCACTGGGCCGAGGACGATCTCCTCGACCTGCTCGAGCGGATTGTCGCCGACGTTCGGGCTCCCGTCGTGTTGCTAGCGACGGCGCGACCGGAGCTCCAGGACCGTCGCCCAGGCTGGGGAGCCGGCCGGCGGAACGCGACCGTCATCTGGCTCGCGCCGCTTCCAGCCGGGGAGGCATCACGCATGCTCGACGAGATGGTTCCCGCCGCTCTCCCGACCGGCCTCCGCGAGGAGGTTGTCCAGAGAGCCGAAGGAAACCCCTTCTTCCTCGAAGAGCTCGTTGGAGAGCTCATCGATGCGGGCGTCCTCGAGAAGCGGGACGGCGAGTGGGTGCTCGGAACTCAGCAGCCGGAGTTCACGATGCCCGACACCGTTCACGCGGTGCTCGCAGCCCGCATCGACCGGCTGCCTCCAACCGAGAAGGCGGCGCTACAGGCGGGAGCCGTCATCGGACGCGTGTTCTGGACGAGGCCGGTCGTCCATCTCATGGGCGGCGAGGAGCCCGACTTCGACCTCCTCGAGGAGCGCGATCTCATCCGGAGCAACCGAGGGTCGATGATCGCGGGCGATCGCGAGTACGCGATCAAGCACGCGCTCACGCGTGAGGTCGCGTACGCCAGCATTCCGAAGGCACGGCGGGGTCGGCTCCACGCGATGCTCGCCGACTGGCTCGAAACAGGTGGTCTGGGTAAAGACGAGCACTCCTCTCTGCTCGCGTACCACTACTCCGAGGCCATCAAGCCCGAGGACGTCGATCTCGTCTGGACCGATGATCTCGAGGAGCTCGCTCGGTTGCGCGGACGGGCGGTCTACTGGCTCCGTCGCGCTGGCGAGCTCGCGCGCGGACGGTACGAGATGGACGAAGCTGTCGATCTCTTCACCCGTGCGCTCGAACTCTGCGACGACGCGCACGAGCGCGCGAGGTTGTGGCGCGAGGTAGGTCGAGCCCAGGCACTTCGGTACGACGGCGAGGCGATGCGGGTCGCCCTCCTGCAGAGCGATCGAGGGCCGGCTCGACGACGACGAGCGCGCCGACGCGTACGCGTTTCTTGCCTTCCAGTCTTCGATCCGCTCGGCGATGTTCTCGATTCGGCTGAACCGGCACCGATCGACGAGTGGGCCGAGAACGCGCTCGCGCTTGCGGCAGACGGGACCGAGGCCCGTGCTCGTGCGATGCTTGCGCTGGCCAACATCGAGCCGCTCGACGCGACCGGATGAGATGCTGGACGAGGTGGCGCGCTTGGCAGCGTCTCTCGACAGCCTCGAGCTGCGTTCCTTTGCGCTCGGTGCCCGAAGCCAGGCTGCCTTCGACCGGCGGCGGTTCCAGGAAGCTGCGACCTGGAGCGAGCAGAGGCTCGAGCTTCTTCGCCGGGATCGACGATCCCGATCACCGTTGCGAGGCCTACGAGGCGGGAGCGCCCGTCGCCGCCGCCTCTGCCGCTTCGACGAAGTCGCGGCGACTTGACGGAGCTCCATGTGAACCTTGCACGGCGCCTGTCGCCGCACCATCGCGTCCACTCGGTTTCGCTCGAGCTGGAGCTCGCGGACGCGCTCGGCGCATTGGGCGTCATCGCCGTCCGCAGACCGGATCGGGCCTGGAGATCTCGATCTCCGCGAACCTTGCGACTCCCTGCGTGCGGAACCCTCGCGATCTCCTCCTTTGCGGAGTCGCGCACCTTTGTCCTGGGCGACGAGTCGCGCGCGGCTGAGCTCGAGCGCGACGCGGTCGCGTCTTGCCGGGCGAGGGGTTCGAGTCTACCTGGCTGGGCCAATGCTCCGCATCGCGCTAGCAGCGCGCGGACCAGCTAGGCGGCCGAGGCCTCGCTCGTCGATCTACCGTCGAGCGCACCAATCGTGTGGGGCGTAGGCGCCGTGGTCTCGGCCCGTCTCGATGTGCTTCATCGCGCTGCATCGGCACGACCTCATCGAGCGCGAGGCGACGGACTGGTTCAGGCCGGGACCATCGATCTGAGCCATTTGCGCTGCGCGCGCTCGGAGCCGCACGTGGAGACGATGATCTTCTTGCCAAGGCCGATGAGCGCTTCGTCGCTCTCGGACTGGACTGGCATCGCGCTCAGACCGAGCGCCTGCTCCAAGGGCTCTAGTGGTCTAGTACGCGAGCTCGTGATTTGCGTTCATGGCGCTCGAGCGCGAGCTCGACGAGCCGGTCGAGCAGGTCGGCGTAGGAGATGCCGGACGCCTCGAAGAGCTTCGCGTAGACGCTCGTCGATGTGAAGCCCGGGATCGTGTTGATCTCGTTGACGACCACCTCGCCGCCGAGGCGGACGAAGAGGTCGATGCGGGCCATTCCCTCGCATTCCGTGGCCACGAACGACTCGATCGCGAGGTCGCGCACCCGCTGGTCTACCTCGGGGGAGATCCGGGCGGGGATCACGAGCTCCATCCCGCCCTCGTCGTACTTCGCGGCGTAGTCGTACCACTCGGCGTGAGCCACGATCTCGCCGACGACCGACGCCACCGGGTCGCGATTGCCGAGCACGCCGCATTCGACCTCGGTTCCTACGACGAACTCCTCGATCAGGACCTTGTCGTCGTGCTTGCGCGCGAGAACGACGGCGGCGTCGAGCTCGACTGCGTCGTGCGCTTTCGAGATCCCGACCGAGGAGCCGAGGCGGGCCGGCTTCACGAAGACGGGATAGGAGAACGGATGCTCTAGCGGATCTCCCTCGCGCAGCGTCACGTTCTGCGCAACTGGGATCCCCCGATCGCGGAGCACTGCCTTGAAGAGGTCCTTGTCCATGCACAGCGCCGATGCGGCGACGCCCGCACCGACATAGGGCACGCCTGCCAGCTCGAGCAGGCCCTGCACGGTGCCGTCCTCGCCGAACGGGCCGTGGAGGATCGGCAGTACGACGTCGACGCGTCCGAGCTCGGCCGCGGGGGCGGAGTTGGCGACGACGGGGAGGGTGTCTGTGGTGGACGGGGTCAAACCGGTGGAGTCAACTCCGAGCTCCAGCGACGACGGGCCTGACCCTCCGGGTTTGTCCCCACTCGACAACTGCCAGCGCCCATCGCGTCCGATCTCGATCACGCTCGTCTCGTACCGGTCCGGATCGAGCGCGTCGATCACCGAGCGGGCCGACGCGACAGAGATTGCGTGCTCGCTCGACCGGCCGCCCGCGAGGACCGCAACGCGGACGCGGCGGTTCACCCCTCTGACGTCGTGGTCGTCTCGCCGATGAATCGCCCGACGAAGAGCGTGACCAGGGTGTTCGGCTTTTCCTGCGACCCGCCTACGGGATCCTGCGAGGTGACGATGCCGTCGGAGCTCGAGTCTGTCGGTGTCCTCCAGGACGACGCGTGTCCGAAAACCGGCTGCTTCGAGCGTCGTCTGTGCGATTGCCACATCCTGAGTGGTCACATCCGGAACGGCGGACGTCGTAGGCCCACTAGACACCGAGAGCGTGATGGTCGAGCCCTTCGAGCTGGACGAGCCGCCATCAGGATCCTGATTCGTGACGATTCCGGCGGCGAGCTCGGAGGCCACGTCGATTCGGGAAACGTTGAACCCTGCTTGCTGAAGCTCCAACTGAGCCTGCTCGAACGGCAAGTTGACCACGTTGGGCACCGTGACGGGCTTGGAGCCCTTGGAGACGTTGATCCGGACTCCGGTTCCCTCGACGACAACTGTCCCGGGGTCGAGCGATTGGCCGGTGACCGTCCCGGGGTTCTGGTCCGAGAAGACCTCGACGACCTGGGCGGTGAGTCCGACACGGGTGAGCTCCGCCACCGCATCCTCGACGCTCTGGCCGACGACGCTCGGAACCGTCACCTCGGGCTTGCCCGAGGACACGTCGATCCGGACGACGGTCTCCTTGTCCACGCGCGTTCCCTCGGTCGGGTTCTGCGCGAAGACGATTCCCTCCTCGACGTCGGAGTTGGATATTCGTCGTACCTGGGGGGTAAGACCGTTGTCTTCGATGTCGTTCACCGCGGACGCCGCTGGGATGCCCACGACGTAAGGCACGGCGACCGTCTCGGCGCCCCGCAACCGATCCTGGATCGAGTCGAAGAGGAACCAGCCGCCCACGAGCACGGCGAGTAGCGCGCCCACTCCTACCAGCCAGGGCCAGATCGGGCGGCTTCGGGACGGTGGCTCGTACAGCGGGGGCGGCGCGCGCCGCGTCAGCTGCGTCACCGCCGTCGCGTCGATGCCCCGGTCTCCGGCGAGCACCATGGTGGCTGCATCCGCGGTCTCCGCCGCCACGCGACCGCCGCGGGCGACGGTCTCGAGATCTGCATCCATGGCTGCTGCAGACTGGTACCGGTCGGCCGGCTCCTTCGCGAGCGCGCGAACGACGATCAGGTCGAGATCGTCGGGAACGTCCGGCCTGAGCTCGGACGGCGTCGGCGGCACTTCCGCCAGGTGCTTCATCGCAATTTCGACCGGACTGTCGCCCGTGAAGGGAACCTCTCCGGTCAGAAGCTCGAAGAGCACGATGCCGGTGGAGTAGAGATCGGAGGTCTGATCGACCGGCGCGCCGCGCGCCTGCTCCGGAGACAGGTACTGCGCGGTGCCGATGATCGCGCCTTCCTCGGTCATCTGGCTCGCTCCGGCGCGCGCGATCCCGAAGTCGGTCACCTTGATCACGCCTTCGGGGTCGACGATGACGTTGTGGGGCTTGATGTCGCGATGGACGACGCCGTTGCGGTGCGCGTAGCGAAGTGCCGCGAGGATCTGGCGCGTATAGGCGATTGCGACCGGGACCGGGCACGGGCCGCGGGAGCGGATCAGCTCCTTGAGCGTCTTTCCCTCGACGTACTCCATGACGATGAAGTACGAGCCGTCGGTCTCGCCGCGGTCGAAGATCGAGACGATGTTCGGATGCGAAAGACCGGCGGCGTGTGTCGCTTCGCGCCGGAACCGCTCGACGAACTGCTCGTCATTGGCATACCGGCCGTGCAGCATCTTGATCGCCACATGACGGCCGAGCTCCTGATCCTCCGCGAGGTAGACGTCGGCCATTCCGCCACCGCCGAGCTTTCGTGACATGCGGTAGCGGCCTGCGAAGAGGGTTCCGGAGAGAGTGTCTTGGGTTGCCATGCGCGTCCTAGAGGTTAGGGATTCTCCGTACCTTGCAGGATGGCCTGCATGACGGCACGGGCAATCGGCGCGGCCGTGACGCCACCCGTCCCGCTTTGGTTCTGCAGAACGACCGCGATGGCGAGCTCCGCAGGCTTCTCCTCGTCCTCGCCTGCGAACGCGATGAACCAGGTGGTGTTCGAGCCGGGGACGCCCGTCTCCCCCGTTCCCGTCTTGCCGCCCACGGAGTACCCGAAGATCTGCGCCGCCGTTCCTGTGCCTCGCTCGACGGCGAGCCGCATCATCTCTGCGACGGAGTCGGCGGTCTTCCGGCTGACGGCACGGCGAATGAGCTGCGGCTGCGTTTCCTCGATCACCTTGCCGCCAGGAGCGACGATCCGGTCGACGACGTGTGGCTCCATCAGCCTGCCGTTCACGCCGATCGCTCCTGCGACCATCGCCATCTGGAGCGGTGTCACGAGCATGCGCTCCTGGCCGAAGGCCATCCTGCCGGCGTCGACGTTGGAATCCACTCTCGGGTAGTAGAGCTGCCCGTTGCGGTAGAGACCGCTCGCCAGGCGCTCGTCGGCGGGGGTCTCGAGGGGCGGGCGCTCGTAGAAGCCGAACTGCTTGGCCATGTCGAGGATACGCTTGGCACCGAGCTTCAGGCCGATCTTGCAGAACACGGAGTTGACCGAGTTCGCGAGCGCATTCGTGAGGTCGATCGCCCCATACGGCCGCGTCGTGTCGAAGTTGTTCACCCGTTTGCCGTAGACCGTGCAGTATCCCGGATCGACGAAGGGCGCCTCCGGGCCGTACTTACCTGACTCGAGCGCCGCCGAGGCGGTGATGACCTTGAAGATGGAGCCCGGGACGAATAGCCCTGCACTTCCGCGGTTCAGCAGCGGCGCAGCCGGCGTGCAGTCGGCGGTGATGCGCGAGATCCGCTCGTAGCTCTCCTCTACGAGATTCGGATCGAAGCCGGGCGTGGACGCCATGACCTTTACCTCTCCGCTCCGCGGATCGAGCGCGACGACGGCGCCGCAGTTCGTGCCGAGCTCCTCCACCGCGACCGCCTGCGCGTCGAGGTCGAGGGTCGTCACCACGTCGTTTCCCTGCACGGGCTTTCCTCTGAGCTCGTCGAGGGCCTTGTCGACCAGCGTGGAGAGGTTCGCGTTCGAGGCGGTGAGGTAGTCGTTCAACGACCGCTCGAGCCCCGTGCGGGAGCGCTCCACCGTCGAGTACCCCACCACGTGGGCCGCGAGCGAGCCGAAGGGGTAGCGACGGAAGAAGAGCGTCTGGCGGTCGATCTCGCGCTCGACGTTGCGGGCGAGGCGCTTGCGCGGTTCGAACGAGAAGATCAGCCCGCGGTCGATGCTGAACTCCGCGACGCGCCTGATGGCGTTGTCCTGCCGGTCCGCGAGGCTCGCCGCAGCCCAGGTCTGCCAGTAGGTCGTCATCACGACAAGCACAGCCACGAGGGCGAGCGCGACGTAGGTGAGACGGATGATCTGCTTGTTCATCGCGGCGTATTCGCGCGGTTGGAGATGAGCAGGAGGCCGGCGAGCAGTAGGAAGTTGGCGACGATGCTCGTTCCGCCGTAGGAGACGAACGGGAGCGTGATCCCCGTCAGCGGGACGACGCGGAGCACGCCTCCGACGATGATGAACGTCTGCAGCGCGAAGCCAAACGTGAGGCCCGCGGCGGCGAGCTTGGAGAAGCCGTCCTGCGCCTGGAGCGCGACGCGCATCCCGCGAACGACGAAGAGCATGAACACGAGGAGGAGCGCTGCGGCTCCGATCAGCCCGAGCTCCTGCGCGATCGCGGAGAAGATGAAGTCGGTGCGGAGATAGGGGATGAGCTGCGCGCCGTCCGTGGACTGGAATGTGCCCTCACCGAGGCCGGTGCCGCCGAAGCCTCCGTTGGCAATCGAGTACAGGCTCTTGACGAGTTGGTACGACGCACAGTTCTGGCGGAGCTCGAGCTCTCCGTTCAACGCGCAGTAGACCCGTTCGTCGGTCCACGGCTGCAGCCAGATCGTGACGCGGTCCTGAACGTGCTGGAGCGCGTTGTAGAGGACGGCGGCCCCGGCGAGGAAGAGCCCGAGCCCGGCTGCGACGTAGAGCGCTCGGCCCGTTGCGACGTACAGCATCGCGAGGAAGATCCCGAAGTTGAGAAGTGCGCTTCCGAGGTCGTTCGTCTGGACTATCACGAGCATCGCCGCGCCCCAGATGACGAACAGCGGACCGAAGTCCTTGAGCCGGCCCTGCGCCAGCACTTCCCGCTTCTCGCGCAGGTAGCCCGCGAGGAAGATGATCAGGAAGATCTTCGCGAGCTCGCCGGGCTGAAACTGAAGCGGCCCGATGTCCACCCACAGGCGCACGCCGTTGACGCGCTCGCCCAACCCGGGAACGGAGGGGAGGAGAAGCAGCGCGACCGCGGCGACGCCGAAGATGTAGCGGTACGACTCGAGGACGCGGTAGTCGTGCCGAAGCCAGATCAGCGCTCCCGCGAGGGCGGCGACCCCCACCGCGACCCATACCGCCTGGCGGCCCCCGTCGCCCGAATCGAGCCGGTAGATCGAGGCGAGGCCGAAAGCCGTCAGGACCGCGGTCAGAGGCAAGAGCGCGCCATCGGCGTACGGGACGGTGCGTCGCACCACGACGTGTGCGACGACGTACAGCGCGATGAAAAGGGCACCCCACGTCGCTGCGCCTGCCGCCACTTCGGCATCTCGGGCGATGGTCACGCTCGCGAGCGCTGTGCTGGCGATCAGGCCCGCGACGATCACGCCGAAGAGCTCGCGATTTCGCGCGCTCATCTGCTGATGCCCCAGTACAGGGCGAGTGCGGCGACCACCAGCACCGTCGCGATGAGAGCGAGCGCCGCGAACCGGCCTCCCGGCCCGGCGCCGTGACGACGGAGGTCGGCCTCTGGATCGTCGGCTTCCTGCGCGGGATCGCTGACGAGATCAGGCGCTGTGTCTTCCGGCACCGCCCGTTCCTGCTCGCCGCTCGTCGGCTCGACGGCAGGCGGCTCTCCCTCCGTGAGCTCGAAGAGGACGACGGTGATGTTGTCCTCGCCTCCCCGCGCGTTCGCAGCGGCGACGACCGCTTCCGCGCCGGCTTCGGGGTCTCGCTCTGCAGTCTCGAGCGCAGCCGCAACGTCTTCGTCGCTCAGCATCACGGTGACGCCGTCCGAGCAGAGCAGGAAGAGATCGCCCTCTTGACCGGAGACCGTGAACGTCTCGACCTCGACCGTCGGCTCGGTCCCGAGCGCGCGGGTGATCGCGGAGCGCTGAGGGTGTCGTTCGGCCTCCTCGGGTGTGAGGACGCCACTCTCGACGAGCTCGGCGACGAGCGAGTGATCGGTCGTGAGCTGCTCGAGAACACCGTCTCGCAACAGATAGGCGCGCGAGTCTCCGACGTGGCCGATCGCGACGGTTCCCCGCTCCGCGTCGACCAGAGCCGCCGTGACCGTCGTTCCCATCCCGGCGGTTGTGGGATCTGCGAGCGCGCGCTCCCAGATGCGCCGATTGGCCTCGACGATCAACGCCTTTACGCCCTCCTCGCCGCGCGTCTCGGCTCCTGCTTCTTCCTCGAGCGCCCCCGCGGCCAGACGCGCTGCGACCTCACCGGCGCGAGCCCCGCCCATGCCGTCGGCGACGGCGAACAAGGGAGGCTCGCAGATGAAAGCATCCTCGTTCCGAAGCCTCCGCCGCCCCGTGTCGGTGAAACCCGCTGCGCGGCCGATTCTCACCGCTGCACCTCGAGCTCGGTCTCACCGATGCGAACGACGTCCCCGGGTCGGAGGAGTCGTGCAGCCTTCAGGCGCGCACCGTTGACGTAGGTCCCGTTGGTGGAGCCGAGGTCGTTCACCCAGACGCCGTCCTGGCGTGGCTCGATGCGGGCATGACGCGCGGAAGCGAACTCGTCGCGGTCGAGTCGGATACCGCTCGCCGCGTCTCGGCCGACGACCGTCGACGCCGCGACCTCGATGGTGCTTCCCTGCTGGAGCTCGGGACTCGCCACGACAAGGAGCCGCGCCGCGTCCACACCGTGCTCCGCGCGTAGCTTCGCCGCTTCCGCGGCGCCAAGGATGATGCTCTCCTGCGGAGCTCCGCCGATGTCCTTCGTCGCCGTGCGGACGACGAGCACGATGAAGCCGTAAAGGAGCACCAGAAAGGCGATCTTCAGGATCAGGAGCGTCTCGTCGGTTGCGAGCGCTTCTACGGTCACGGTTTCGAGAGTGAGCGTCCGAAGACGATCTCCGTCGTGCCGATCTCGATCCGGTCACCGTCCCGGAGCCGCTGCCGGTCGACGCGCTTGCCGTTCACGCTGGTGCCGTTCGTCGAGCCCAGATCGACGATCCAGAAGGTTCCTCCCTCCTGGCGGAGCTCCGCGTGCCGCCGCGAGCTGTTGACGTCGGAGATACGAATATCCGCTTCCCGTGAGCGTCCCACGACGACGCTCTCCTCGGTGATCTCATGCCGCTTGCCCGCCATCGTGAGGGTCACGACCTCTCGCGCGGGCTCGGGCGTGGGTGGAGGAGCGTCGACAACAGGCGCGGTCGGAGCGCGATAGATCATCGTGTGCGCAGGCTGCTCCACGTCCAGCTCCGCGGGTGGCGAATCGACAGACGACTCGTCCGCAACGAGGCGCGTCGCAATACCGAACTCGCCGACGGCGAGGTCGTCGTCCGTGGTCACGAGGACGATCGGATCCGTGAGGAGCGCGTAACGCTCGCGCCGGGCGTGCTCGGCGATGTACTCGGAGAGCTCGCCGATGAGGGACGCCTCGTATCCCGCGAACTGCTTCCGATCCTTGGGTGAAAGGTAGATCGTGTACTCGTTGGGAACGTAGACACGCGAGACGGACACGTTGCGGTGGTCGTCCATCTCCTTGACGAGCTTTCGTGCGAGCTCGATCGGCTGGACGTTCGTCCGGAAAGCGCGGCCGAAGACTCCCTCGAACAGGCCCTCGATCTTGGACTCGATGTTGCGCAGAACAGGCATTCCGTCGGGTTCCCGCGACGAGTGTAGAGGTCGCTCCGGGCCGAGACGGCGTCAGCGCTGGCGGTGTGACGCCGCCGCAACGGCTGCTGCGACGGCCCAGACGAGGACGAGCACGAGCGTACTTCCCGCTCCTGCCCCAGCTGCGATAGCCGCCGCCGTGAGCGCGAGCCCGATCGACAGCCACACCGAAGCGTGAACGTCGACGCGCCCACTGGAGGATCCCCGCCGTCACCGCAGCCGCTGCGACTCCGGCGAGTGCCCCGGGATGCGCTGTCAGCGAAGCCCAGACTGCGAGCGACGTGTCGCTCATGGAGTCGAGCGGGCCGATGGCGAGCCGCTCCGCGGGCCGGCTTACGAGCGGGAGCTCGTCGCCCGCAACCCCCGCGACGAGAAAAGCCGACAGCACGGCGAGCCCCGCCTGTGCAGCCCGCCTGACGATGCCGCGTGCAGGCTGAACTGCCAGGGGAACCAGTGCGAGCAGACCGGGGCCGGCGAGAAGCGGCCCACACACGAAGAGCAGCCCCCAGCGTGCGTCACGCCAGCAGAGCACGAGCCAGCCGACGGCGAACGCCCCATAGAGAATGGCGGCGCTCTCGGCGTAGTTCCCGAGCGGGAGGATCGGTGCGGCGAGTGCGACGGCCAGTCCGATCCGCGGATCGAGCCAGGTAGCAAGGCCGGCCCCGAGTGCGATTGCCACGACGAGGGCAGGCGGCCAGAACGGGAGCAGCGTCGCTCCGAGCGCGGCGGCCGCGACAGCAAGACCTATCGGAGCAAACCGTTGGGCAAGGAGATGCGCGGGCGCGCTGACGGCCTGTGACCGGTTCTCGCGTGACGCGCGCCGCTGGCGAGCCGGAGCCTGTCGAATCGAGTTTCGAAGGTCTGCGGCGAGTGCCGACGCTCGCGGCCGCGCGTCCGGATCGGCTGCGAGAGCGCTGTCGACAGCGCTCACCAGCCGACGCGGCAGGTGCTTTCGCTCGCTCGCGAGCGGAGGTGCGCCTGCCTGAATCGCCCGAGCGACCTCCTGGAGCGGGACACCCCAGAACGGATGGCGTTCCGCGAGCGCCTCCCAGAGCAGCACGCCGACCGACCAGACGTCGCTCTCAGGAGTCGCCTCCTCCCCGGCGAGACGTTCAGGAGCGATATAGGCCAGCGTCCCGGGTACGTCTCCGACCGCCGTGAGCGTGTCGGCACCGTCGAACTGTGCGAGACCGAAGTCGAGGAGCCGTACCGCGATCTCGTCGCGGTCCTCGAGCAGGATGTTGGATGGTTTGACGTCGCGATGGACGATTCCGGCGCGGTGCGCATGCGCGAGGGCGTCGAGCACCTGCGCAGCGACCTCGACGGTGTCTGCTTCCGACAGCGCACCCGTTCTGAGAGCCTCTCGAACCGTGCGGCCAGGGATGTACTCGTACGCGATGTAGACGTGGCTTGCGTCATGGCCGACGTCGTACGCCCGCACGCAGCGATCGTGCCGGAGGCGGCGCGCGGCAAGAGCCTCGCGCTCGGCCCGTGCAGCCGCTTTCCCTTCTCGAGGGATGATCTTGAGCGCGACATCCAGACCGTTGCGTTCGTCGAGCGCGAGCCAGACCGAGCCGGAGCCGCCACTCCCGAGCGGGCGCATGGGGCGGTAACGGCCGAGAACGAGCTCCTGGGTCGAAGGGGCGAATGCGACTGAGGACACCGGTAGGGCACTGTTTGCCACCGTGCCGGGAACTCCTCGCGCGATGTCCGAGGTTGTGCTCCTGCGCCTCCTTTAGAGTGGCGAGGCGGTCATGCGACGCCCTGTTCTAACACTCGCCCTCGGGTGCGTTCCTCGGGCGACCCTCGCGGTGCCTGGCCGGAGGGCACAGTACGCGAGTACGGGCCCGGAGAGCCGGGTGCCGCGAGGGGCGTCAGGCCGCGGCGGAGGCCGGCTCCGCGGGCCGGGAGCCGTGGCCGGCGAGGGGCGCACATGAGCACGCGCGACGACGACATCCTCGATTTCGACTTCTTCGACGAGGAAGACCCACCGTCGTGGGACGAGCCCGCGGAGCGCGGGCCTGGACCCCCGCGTGATCGTGGCCCACGACGCCGCAGGCCCGCGTTTTCGTGCTCCAGGTGGCTTTACGCCACTGTTGCGGCTGATTGCGCTGATCGCGCTGGCGATCCTCATCGTCGTGTTGCTCGTCGTCTGGGTCGAGGGCTGTAGCGCGGAGGCCAAGGCGGATCGGTACCGGGACTACATGGCCGAGATCGGCGCAGTCGGCAATGCTTCGGCGCGCCTCGGGCAGGAGGTCTACACGACTCTCACCACGCCGGGCCTGAATCAGGAGGATCTCGATGCAAAGCTCGGTGGCTATGTCCAAACCGCCGAGAACCAGGTTCAGAAGGCCGAGGGACTCGACCCGCCGGGCCCGATGGTCGGTCCGAACGAGGGCGCGGTCGAGGCGCTCCAGTACCGCGTCAACGGGCTCGTCGGGCTTCGGACGGCGTTCAAGCAGACGACCGACGAGACGGACGCCAGCGTGGCGGGTGAGAGCCTCGCCGCGCAGACCAGAAGGCTTCTGGCGAGCGATGTCGTGTGGACGGACTCGTTCCAGGCCCCTGCCGAGGTAGTGCTCCAGGAGGAGGGCGTCGAAGGTATCGACATCCCGTCCTCGGAGTTCGTCACCGCCGACGATCTCATCAACCCGAGCGCGCTAGCGGCCATCTGGCAGCGCATCCAGGGTGCGTCGACTGGCGGCACGCCGACGGGGTCGCACGGAAGCGGGATCGCGTCCGTGACGGCGTTGCCGAGCGGGCAGGTTCTGTCCACGACGACCGAGACGACGATCAAGGTGACGGACGAGCTTGCATTCGAGGTCGCCGTCGAGGACACGGGTGAGAGCCAGGAGGTGCGGATCAAGGTCACACTCACGATTCCGAAGCAGCCCGACCCGATCGTGAAGACCGCGATCATCTCGATCATCGACCCCGGCGAAGTCAAGTCCGTGGTGCTCAAAGTCGGCGCGCTCGTTCCGTTCGGGGAGCAGATATCGGTGAAAGTCGACGTCGATCCCGTCGCCGGTGAGACGAACACCGCGAACAACACGGCCGAGTACCCTGTCATCTTCACGTTGTGACCACCTCATTGGCGGTGGCGATAGCGGCCTGCGTGGCGGCAGTGCTCGGCCTCGCTCTCGCGTTCGTGCTCTGGCGCCGGCTCTCGCGACTGCAGACCTCCCAGGCCGTCGTTCTCGGCAGCGATCGCGGCGACCTGCTCGACTTCGCCGTCTCGCTACAGGGTCGTATCGACGACCTCTACCGGGCCGTGGACGAGGTTGCCGCGGGGCTCTCGCGGGTCGATCGACGCGTCGACGGGTCGGTTTCGAACACCGCAGTCGTTCGCTACGACGCCTATGAGGGGACGGGTGGCCAGCAGTCGGCGTCGCTCGCGCTCCTCGACGCCACGCGGACGGGCACGGTCATGACGGCGATCCAGGGCCGTGACTACGCTCGCATCTACGTCAAGGACCTCGATCGAGGGCGGTCCTCGGTTGCGCTCTCGCCCGAAGAGCAGGAGGCCGTCGAGCGCGCGATGTCCAGGTAAGAACGTTAGCGCTACGCGGCTGCAGCCGCGGCTTCGAGACCTGGCAGGTATCGCCGCCAGACGTCCGGGACGTGATCCGCTGCAAGGCGGATGAAGAGCACGGGCGTCGGCGGCCGTGGCGTGGTGTGGAGGGTCATGCTCGTCTCTTCGAGCAGACGATCGCCCTTGCGATGGTTGCACGGAGCGCAGGAGGTGACCACGTTCTCCCAGACGGAAGTGCCCCCGCGCGACCTCGGGACGACGTGGTCGAGCGTCAGCCGGTTTCCACCCGACCCGCAGTACGCGCACTGCCACCCGTCACGCGCGAAGAGGACGCGGCGCGAGATTCGCCGGGTGACACCGCGAGGAACCCGGACGTACGTCCTGAGGCGGATCACGTGCGGCCGCTGAAAGCTCGTGCACGCGGAGCGGAGCGGCCGGTCGTGGCTCTCGAGGATCTCCGCCTTTCCCTTCCAGACGAGTACGTGCGCGCGGCGGAGCGAACAGACGTTCAAGGGCTCGTAGCTCGCATTGAGGACGAGGACGCGCTCCACCGCGCGCGCAGCGTAGCACCCGTCTATGCCTTTCCTGCAATGGCAGAGCGTCAGGCTATCTGCATGATACGCGACTAGTATGCATAATACGCTTCATGGCAACAGTCGCCATCGCCGGAGCGTCCGGGTATGCGGGTCAGGAGACTCTCGACCGGGTGCTCGGGCATCCCGGACTCGAGCTCTACGCGCTCGGATCCGACTCGCTCGCGGGTCAACCCGCCACTGCTCTCGATCCTCGGCTTGGACGCAACGGTTGGAGCCGCATCCCGCAGTTCATCACGAACGAGGCAGCTCTCGAGTGCGGTGCGGACGTGACCTTCCTCTGTCTTTCGCACGAGGAGTCCGCGCAGCTCACGCCTCCGCCACGGGGTGTCGTCGTCGACCTCTCCGGTGCGCATCGCTTCTCCGAGCCGCGCGTTTACGAGTCCTGGTACGGGTTCGAGCATCCGAACCCGGCAGGCCTCGACTCCTGGTCGTACGGGCTTCCCGAGGTGAGCCCGCCGAGAGGGCGCCTGATCGCCAACCCGGGTTGCTATGCGACGGCGGCACTTCTTGCCCTCGCACCGATCGCGGGTGAGATCGCACACGACGGCGTCGTCGTCGACGCGATGTCCGGGATGACGGGCGCCGGCCGTTCACCGAAGGAGTCCTCGCATGCGGGCGTCGTGCTCGAGAACGTGACCCCGTATCGGGTCGGCGAGCACCAGCACGCTCCGGAGATCGCCTCGCTTCTCGGCTTTCCCGTCACGTTCGTCCCGCACCTCCTGCCGGTGCGGCGCGGCCTTCTGGCGACGTGCTTCGTCCGGTCGCACGGCCCCGACCTGCGCGCGGTGCTCGAGGATCACTATTCGGCGAGCTACGTCGTGACGGTTCTTCCGGAGGGCGTCGTCCCCGATCTCGCCCGCGTTCAGCACACCGACGGTGCCGAGATCGGGGTCTTCGAGGATCGGCTGACGGGCGGCGGCATCGTGATCTGCGCGCTCGACAATCTCGGCAAGGGCGCGGCTGGTCAGGCAGTCCAGAATGTCAATCTCCTCTATGGGTTCGACGAGGCCGCCGGGCTCCGGCTCGCCGGAGTGCTCGTCTAACCATGTCGGTTACTGCGGCACAAGGGTTCGAGGCGAGCGGCGTCCACGCGGGTATCCGACGCTCGGGGCGCGATCTCGCCCTCGTCCGCTCCGTCGTTCCTGCCGTCGGCGGAGCAGTTTGGACTACGAACCAAGTCCTCGCCGCACCGGTCGTCGTGTCGAAGCGGCATCTCGAGGCGGCCGACCCGCAGGCAGTCGTCGTGAACGCCGGCGTTGCGAACGCCGCGACCGGTACGGCCGGATTGGCCGATGCCGAGCGCACGTCGCAGGAGGCTGCCGACCAACTCGGCCTCGACGCCGAGCAGGTGCTCGTGCTGTCGACCGGCGTGATCGGCGTGCCGCTCCCGATCGAGAAGGTGCTCGCCGGCCTGCGGGAGGCGGCGACGTCACTCGACGCCAACGGCGGAGCCGACGCGGCGGAGGCGATCCTTACGACCGATCGCGGGCCGAAGCAGTCGGTGGCGTCCTGCGACGGCTTCGTCGTCGGAGCCATGGCGAAGGGGGCGGGGATGATCCATCCACGCCTGGCGACGATGCTCGCGGTCGTCACGACCGACTATCCGCTCGACCCGGGAGAGTCGACCACGTTCCTCCGCCCCGCAGTTGACGCAAGCTTCAACCGGATATCCGTCGACGGAGAGTGCTCCACGAACGACGCTGTGGTGCTACTCGCGAACGGTGCCAGTGATGTCACCCGGAACGAGGGGCGAGACGCGGACTTCGCCGCCGCGCTGGAGGGGGTCTGCGCGGCGTTGGCGCGCGAGATCGTCGAGGACGGCGAAGGAGCGACGGTCCTCCTCGAGATCCGCGTTGTCGGAGCCACATCCGACGACGAAGCAGTCGCAGTCGCGCGCCGGATAGCGACGTCATCGCTCGTCAAGACCGCGGCGTTCGGGCACGATCCGAACTGGGGCCGCGTGCTGGCCGCAGCCGGATCCGCCCCCTGGAACGGCGGCTTCGCCCGCATCGACGTCGACCGGCTCACCGTGTCGTTCGACGGCACCGCTGTCTTCGAGCGCGGAACGCCGACGGGTGTCGTGCCCAGTCTTGCCGGCGCGGCCGTCTCGATCGACCTGGATATCGGGCTGGGCTCTGGCTCGGCCGCCTATCTCGGCTCGGACCTGACCTACGACTACGTCCGACTGAACGCCGAGTACACGACGTGACCCGGATCGTCGTCAAGCTCGGCGGACGCGTCGCCACGGCGGCTGCTCGGTACGCACTCGAGCTTCACGCCGCGGGGAACGAGGTCGTCGTCGTTCACGGTGCCGGCCCTCAGATCACCGCCGAGCTTCATGCGCGAGGGATTCCGGTGAGATTCGTACGTGGCCGTCGTTTCACAGACGCGGCGACCCTCGCCGTCGTACGCGAGTCGCTGGTTGCTGTGGGGGCTGACGTGTCCGTCGCACTCGGCCCGGCTGCGTTACACCTCGTCGGAGACGAGATCGGCCTTCGCGCGCACCCGCTTCCGGAGCTCGGTCTCGTCGGAGAGCCGCTGCTTTGCAGGCCCACCGCCGTGGAGGACGCACTCGCGGGTCGCCGCATCCCCGTCGTCACGCCGATTGCGGTCGGCCCGCTGAACATCAACGCCGACGAGGCGGCAACGGCGTTCGCGGCCGGGCTCGAGGCCGATCGGATCGCGTTCATATCCGATGTCTCCGGTGTCTACGTCGAGGGCGCAGTCGTCCGCCGACTACACGCGGATCAAGCTGGTGAGCTGCTGGATTCCGGCGTCTTCGACGGCGGGATCGTTCCCAAGCTCCTCGCCGCCGTGCGGGCGGCGCGGCTCGGTATCGAGGCGGAGATCGGCGACACGGTGGTGATCGCCTGAGTCCGGTAAGCGACACACCGCAGGCGCTCGAACGGTTGTTACCGACGTATGCGCGCGCCGATCTGACGATCGCTCGCGGTGAGGGAGCACGGGTCTGGGACTCCGAGGGCCGCGAGTACCTCGACTTCGCCGGCGGGATCGCGGTTGTCTCGCTCGGCCACTGCCACGCCGCCCCTCTCGCTGCAGCGCAGGAGCAGCTCGCACTGCTCTGGCACGCGTCGAATCTCTATCGCACGGCGCCGGCAGAGGAGCTCGCGAGGCGGCTCTCGGAGCGCTTCGGCGGCGCGCAGGCTTTTCTCTGCAACTCGGGAGCGGAGGCGGTGGAGGCGGCTCTCAAATACGCGCGGAAGGCAACCGGGAGGCCCGGGGTCGTCGCGCTGGAAGGAAGCTTCCACGGTCGTACGCTCGGCGCTCTCTCGGTGACCGGGCAGCCGGCGAAGAGTGGAGCCTTCGAGCCGCTTCTACCCGGCGTGCGCTTCGTGCCCCCGAACGACACCGAGGCACTCGTGGGCGCGGTCGACGCCGAAGTCGGCCTCATCCTGCTCGAGCCGATCCTCGGTGAGGGAGGCGTGATCCCGCTCGACGTGGAGTTCGTCTCGGCTGCCGCCGAGCTCCCGCCGTTGCTCTGCTTCGACGAAGTGCAGACCGGGGTCGGCCGCACGGGCACCTTCTTCGCGTTCGAGCAGCTCGGGGTTCGACCCGATCTCGTGGCGCTCGCCAAGGGACTCGCGAACGGGCTTCCCATCGGCGCGCTGCTCGTCGCCGACGAGGCTCGAGGCGCGTTCTCGCCCGGAGACCACGGCTCCACCTTCGGCGGGATCCCGTCTCGTGCGCCGCGGCGTGCGCCGTCGTCGACGCGATCGACGAAGAGCTGCTCGACGGCGTCGTCGAGCACGGCATCGCTCTCGCCGAGGGCGTTGCGGCCCTGTCCGGTGTGCGGGAGGTCCGAGGGAGGGGCCTTCTCCTCGGAGCCGTCGTCGATAGGCCGGCAAGCGACGTCGTCGCGGCATGTCGCGAGCGCGGGCTGCTTGTGTTGACTGCCGGCGACGACGTTCTACGGCTCGCTCCACCGTTGACGATTGACGAAGCAGACGTCGCGAGTGCACTGGCGATCCTTGGTTCAGCATTCGACGCGACCCACGACAGCGAGTCACACATCGCAATCTAGACTGCATATTGTGCTAGATTTTTGCATACTATGAATCGACTGGAACGCCAGCACGCGATCTCGGAGCTCGTACGCGAGCGCGCGCTCTCGACGCAGGCCGAGGTCGCGTCCGCGCTCAGGGAAGCGGGCTTCGAGGTCGTGCAGACAACGGTCTCACGCGACATCGCGGACCTCGGGCTCGTGAAGGTGCGCGCGCCGAGCGGGCGGCTCGTCTATGCGTCGCCTGGCACGAGTGACGGCGATCGTATGCGGGCGCTCGGTGCAGCAATTCGCCGGTATGCCATGGGCGCGGAGGCCGCCGGCACGCTCGTCGTGCTGACGACACCGTCCGGCTACGCGAGCGCCCTCGCGCAGGCCATCGACGAAGCAGCACATCCAGGGGTCGCGGGCACTGTCGCCGGCGACAACGTGATCTTCGTCGCCGCTCGAGACGGCATCTCGGCGGCCGCGCTCCGGGATGACCTGTCCGGGCATCTCCTGCAAGGCGCTGCATGAGCAACGCTCGCCTTCGGCTCGCGTGTGCCCCCTTCTTCCTGAGATCGTGGGGAACCTCCCGGTTCCCCACACCCCTCCACGCTCATGCGCCGGGCGCCGGCCCATGACCAAGACCGCGGTTGTCGCGTACTCGGGTGGCCTCGACACGTCCTGCATCCTCGCCTGGCTCAAGGAGGACTGGTACGGCTACGACGAGGTCGTGGCGGTACTCGTCGACGTCGGGCAGGAGTTCGACCTCCAGGAGTCGATCACGCGCGCTAACGCCGCGGGCGCCGACGACGTTCTCCTCGTGGATCGGAAGGACGCTTTCGCCGAGGAGCAGTGCGCACGAGCAATCCTCACCAACGCCCTCTACGAAGGGAAGTACCCGCTCGTCTCGGCGCTCTCGCGCCCCGTCATCGCCGGCGCCGTCGCAGAGATCGCGCTCGAGCTCGGCGCCGAAGCCGTCGTCCACGGTTGCACCGGCAAAGGGAACGACCAGCTCCGGTTCGAGCTCGCGTTCAAGGCGCTCTATCCGAGCGTCAGGGTGATCGCGCCGCTCCGCGACCGGGTCTGGACGCGCGACGAGGAGATCGAGTACGCGCTCGTGAAGGGGATCCCCGTCGTCCAGACAACGTCGTCGCCGTACTCGATCGACGAGAATCTCTTCGGCCGTGCCATCGAGGCGGGCGTGCTCGAGGATCCGTGGAACTCGCCTCCTGACGAGCCCTACGCCCTTACGTTCGATCCGTCGACGGCGCCCGCTCCAGTCGAGGTGACGGTCGGATTCGAGCGAGGCGTCCCTGTGTCGCTCGACGGCGAGGAGCTCTCGCTTGCAGAACTGATCGCTCAAGCGAACCGGCTCGCCGGCGCATACGGCATCGGCCGGATCGACATGATCGAAAACCGCGCCGTCGGCATCAAGAGTCGTGAGGTGTACGAGGCGCCGGGCGCGATCATGCTCATCGCCGCGCACTCGGCGCTCGAAGACGTCGTCCTGACCAAGGACGAAGGGCGGCTCAAGCGACCTCTCGAGCAGCGCTGGACGGAGCTCGTGTACGAGGGCCGCTGGTTCAGCCCCGCGCGCGAGGCGATCGACGCGTTCGTCGACTCGACGCAAGAGCTCGTCACCGGCGAGGTGCGGGTCGAGCTTCGGCCCAACGCCGCAGTCGTCACCGGGCGACGCTCTTCGCACATGATCTACGCCGCCGATCTCGCCTCCTACGGCACCGGCGAGACGTTCCCGCATGACGCGGCCGAAGGCTTCATCCGGATCTCGTCGCTCGAGACCGAGCTCCACGCCGCGCGCGCTCGCGCCCTCAGCCGGGCATAATCGCCCGCACGTGGCGACCTGGTCGGGGCGAGTCGAGGGAGCGCTCGACGAAGAGGTGTGGGCGTTTCTCCGCGGGGATGACGCGGAGCTTCTGCCCTACGACTGTGAAGCGACTGCTCTCCACGCGAGACGATTGGCTGCCGTGGAGCTTCTGACTGCGGACGAGCTCGACGAAGTCGAGGCTCGCCTCGCAGAGATCGCCCAGGATCCCTCTGCCTACCTCGATTCCGACGAGGACGTCCACTCGGCGATCGAGCGGCTGCTCGGGGACGTCGGCCGCAAGATCCATGCGGGCCGGTCGAGGAACGACCAGGTCGCCGCCGCGTTTCGCCTCTATGTGCTCGACGCGTGCGCCGAGGCGCGTGAGGCGGTCGACGCGCTCGCGCTCGTCGTCCTCTCCTTCGCCGAGTCCGAGGCCGACACCGTCATGCCCGGCTACACGCACATGCAGCGAGCGCAGCCGGTCACTCTCGGTCACCACCTGCTCGCCTGGGTGGAGATGCTCGATCGCGACCGGACCCGTTTCGCCGCCGCGGCGGAAGCCGCTTCCGAAAGCCCGCTCGGAGCTGGCGCGCTCGCCGGCTCGACACTCGCGCTTCCTCCGCCACAGCGCCAGATGCGCAATTCGATCGATGCCGTCGCGGATCGCGACTTTGCGCTCGACTACCTCTATGCCGCCGCGGTGCTCTTCACGCACCTCTCGCGGATCGGGGAGGAGATCGTCCTCTGGGCGACCTCGGAGTTCGGCTTCGTCCGCCTTCCGGAGTCCGCCGCGACCGGCTCCTCGATGATGCCGCAGAAGCTGAACCCCGATGTCGCGGAGCTTGCGCGAGGGAAAGCCGGCACTGCCATCGGACGGCTCACGGGACTATTGGCCACGGTGAAGGGCCTCCCGCTCGCATACGACCGCGATCTCCAGGAGGACAAGGCGCCCGTCTTCGCGACGCGGCGGGACGCGAGGCTTGCGCTCGAGGCGCTCACCATGCTCGTCAGCGGTCTCGAGGTCGATCGCGCTCGCCTCGCGAAAGCCGCCGCCTGACCCGCTTCTGCTTGCAACGGACGTCGCGGAGGCCCTCGTACAACAGGGCATCCCGTTCCGCGACGCTCACGAGGAGGTTGCGTCGAGCGTCCGCGAGGGAACCTTCAAACGGCCTCGCAAGAGGCCGGCGCGCCCCGCTCCCGGCCCCGGCGGCATTCGTGACGCGCTCGCCGAAGCACGCCACCGCTTCGTCGACAATCTCTGATTGTGCGCAAGACCTGGATCCGGCTGGCGCCGGATCCCGGTCGCGCGAACACCCCTGAAGGCGTCGGCTGCGCCGCCGCTGCGGTTTCTGGGATCTCGGCGTTAGGTGAGTAGCGCGTCGCGCACGCGGCGCTGGAAGTCTGCGATGAGCTGCTCGCTTTCGGTCATCAGGCGACCTTGCGGGACCGTGCCCGAGTCGAGGCCGCGCTGAACGGACTCGACGAGGGAGACGTCCTCTTGCCCGACCTGGCTGTCCCACGCCATGAGCTCTTCGATCTCCTCGGACGACGCTTCAGGCCCGAAGTAGTAGTCGGTCACCTCGATCGTCCGTGCGGCGCCGTCCGGGATGTAGCGCTCGAGTCCGATGTTCGGTATTCCCGGGGCGATGTTGATCGTCGTGGCCGGGAAGAGGAAGTGGTACTGCGCCTGGGCGACGTCCGCTCGAGGCTTGTACGCCCCGCGCCCGTCTCCGGCGAGGGCCGCGGGACGAACGGAGCCGAGCTGGGTCGAGAACGTCGCGTGCACCTGCAACCGGTACTCGTCGGGCGCGACGTCGATCACCTTGCTGAAACCGGGATGCGCGGTCGGGCAGTGGTAGCACTCGAGGAAGTTCTCCATCGCGATCTTCCAGTTCGCCGCGATGGGCCATTCGTGGTGGGAGTGGAAGCGGATGGTCTCGAGATCGATCCCAGAGCGCGCGACGATTGCAGGCAGCCCTCCGAGGACGTCTTCGAGTGGCGCGGCATCGGGGTCGGGATTGACGAAGACGAACGGGCCCCAGGTGCCGACCGACACAGGGAGGAGCGAGAACCCCGCCGGGTCGAAGCCGGGCTCCCGCTCGGAGCGCGGCGCCTTGCGCAGCGTTCCGTCGAGGTCGTACGTCCACGCGTGGTACGGACACTGCAGAGTCTCCCGGCAGCCCTCACCCTCAACGACGAGATGGCCACGATGCCGGCAGACGTTGACGAACCCACGCAGTGTCCCGTCCGCACCGCGGACGACGGCGACCGGAACGTGACCGATCTGCGCCGAGAAGAAGCACCCCCGATCGACCACCCATTCGAGAGGACCGGCGTAGTGCCAGGCGGCAGCGAAGATGCGCTCGCGCTCGAGCGCGTACACCCCCGCGTCCGAGTACCAGCCCGCGGGAAGCGTCCAGCCGTCCTCGAGTGGCTGCTCGATGGGAGCGATCGAGATCGTGTCCGTTCCGCTTGTCAGCATTCCCTACTTGCCTCCTGACTGTCCTGTCAGTCAGGATATCGCGGATGCCCGGAATCGAGCAAGCTCCGGCTCGTCCGGCGGGCGACCGCGTCGACGAGATCCTGCGCGCCGCGTGCCGGGTGGTCGTCGCCGAGGGTGCTCACGCTCTGCGGATCGGCGGCGTCGCGGTCGAGGCCGGAGTTTCGCGGACGCTCGTCCACTACTACTTCCAGACGCGGCAGGAGCTTCTGCGGGCAGCTTTCGCGTACGCCGAAGACCGTCGCGTCGACGCGCTCGAGGTCGAGCTCGCCGGGCTCTCGACAGGGGCGGAGAAGGCCGAGCGAGCGCTTCTGCGCACGGTCGAGCCGGCACTCGAGGCTGCGCCCGCGCTCTGGAACGAGGTCTGGAGCAGCCTCCGCGACGACGCGGAGCTCGGGCCGCTCGTTCGTGAGCGCTATCGCGCTTGGGCTGAGCGCGTCATCCGGCTCCTCGAGGCCGGTCGGGAGGACGGGTCGGTCTCGGATTCAGTCGACCCGCAGGAAGCCGGCTGGCGTCTCGCTGCGACAGCTGACGGGCTCGAGTCGATCCTCTATCTCGGTCTGCTCGATCATGAGCAGGCTCGGGCGCTCCTGGCAGCTTCCGTGGAGAAGGAGCTTGCACCGTGACGCTGTCGCAGGCAATCACACTTGGAGGGCGTCAGCAAGCGGTTCGAGTCGGTTACCGCAGTCGACGACGTCTCGCTCGAGGTGCGCAGCGGCGAGTTCTTCTCGCTTCTCGGCCCGTCGGGCTGCGGGAAGACGACGAGCCTGCGCATGATCGCGGGCTTCGAGCGCCCGGACGCGGGTCGGATCCTGATCGGAGCCGAGGACGTCACGCAGACGCCACCACACCGGCGCCCCGTGAACACGGTCTTCCAGAGCTACGCGCTCTTTCCCCACCTGAGCGTCGAGCAGAACGTCGCGTTCGGGCTTCGCTTCACGAACGTTCTCAAGGACGAGGGACGCCGGCGCGTCTCGGAGGTGCTCGAGCTCGTTCGGCTCGGTGGGTACGGTGAGCGTCGACCGCACCAGCTCTCCGGAGGTCAGCAGCAGCGGGTTGCGCTCGCCCGCGCGCTCGTGCTCTCGCCGTCGGTGCTCCTCCTCGACGAGCCCTTGGGCGCCCTGGACGCGAAGCTCCGGCGCGGTCTCCAGGTCGAGCTCAAGAGCATCCAGCGTGACGTGGGCATCACCTTCCTCTACGTGACGCACGATCAGGAGGAAGCGTTGACCATGTCGGATCGGCTAGCCGTCATGCACGGCGGTCGCATCCGCCAGCTGGGAAGCCCGCGCGAGGTGTACGAGGCGCCGGCGACCTCGTTCGTGGCCGACTTCCTCGGCGTCTCGAACCTCATGCCGGGAACCGGTGAAGGCGGCGGCCGGGTGACGGTGGAAGGGGTGACGCTCGATGCCCGCCAGGGAGACGTCGATGTCCAGGGCGGAGTCCGCCTCACGATCCGTCCCGAGCGGGTCGAGATCGAGCCTTCCGGGTCGGCGGGGCCCAACCGTCTTGCGACGACGGTGAGCGAGCTCGTCTATCTGGGCTCCACCACCCAGGTCATTGTCCGCACGCTGAGCGGAGCAACGCTCCAGGCGTTGCTCGCGAACACGGGCCAAGCGCTCCCGTACGAGCGCGGAGACGCCGTGGTCGCGCATCTCCCGCCCGATGCTTTACGCGTGCTCGAGGCTTCGGAGGACACGGCGGCATGACGGACGTCGTGGTCCTCGGCGCCGGCTCTGGCGGGGCTCGCGGCCGCACGCGATCTCGACCGCGCCGGCGCCGACGTCCTGGTGCTGGAAGCTCGAGACCGAGTCGGCGGCCGCGTCGAGCAGGTCTCGGTCGACGACGGCCGTCCGGTGCAGCTCGGGGGCGAGCTCGTCGGAGAGGCGCACACGTCGTATCTCGGCCTGGTCGAGGAGCTGGGCCTCTCGCTCACCTCCACGTACACGGCTGCCGAAGGCGCGACGACCTACGACCTCGTCGACGGCGTCCTTCGCTCCGAGGACGGGTTCCCGTTCGCGACGGCGGAGCAGCATGCGGACTACCGAGCGCGTGGAGCGGTTGTTCGGCGAGCTTCTCGCCACGGTCGATCCTGACGATCCCTGGTCCCACCCTGACGCCCCGCGACTCGACGACGCCTCCGTCGCGAGCTGGCTGCGGTCGGTCGGCGCGCTTCCGTCGACGCTGCGTGCCGTCGAGGCGGGCGCGCTCGCCCTCGCCGCGGGCTCGAGCGAGCGAACGTCGCTCCTGTCCGAGCTGCGCAAGGCCGCCGCGGTCGGCGACACGGGCTTCTACTCGTACGACCTGTGGGAGTCGTTCCAGGTCGCAGAAGGGAGCGCAGAGGTCGCACTGCGGATGGGCGAGGAGCTCGAGGGACGGATTCGGTTCGGCTCGGAAGTGGTGTCGATCGACGTTGCAGCACACGGGTGTCGCGTGACGCTCTCCTCCGGGGAGGAGGTCCGGGCGGAGGCGGTCGTCTGCGCACTGCCGGTCAGCGTGCTGCACGGTGTGCGGATCGAGGGCGTGGCGCCGGAGCGGCTGGCCTCACTCCGCGCGCAGCGTCAGGCGCGTGCCGCCAAGGTCGTGACGGTGTACGACCGCGCCGTCTGGGCCGATGTGGGCGCAAACGGCCTTTCAGAGGGGGAGCAACTCCTCGCGTCGACGTGGCCACAACGTCCGGGCGTGCTCTCCGGACTGGTTCCGCCCGAGCGGGTCGCGTGGCTGCTCGCGACGGCGGAGGACGACCGCGAGCGCGTTCTGCACGCCGAGCTCGCACGAATGTACGGAGAGGAGGCGGCTGCGCCACGCCTGACGTTCCTCCGGCTCTGGGCCACCGATCCGCTACACGCTGGGGTACACGACGCACTGGTGGCCGGGAGACGTGCTTCGGGTGGGCCCGTTGCACGGAACGCACGATCCGCCCTTCTACGTGTGTGGCTCCGACCAGTGGGTCGCGGGCTACATGGAAGGCGCCGTTCGCACAGGTCGCGCTGCAGCCGCCGCGGCGCTGGGGAAGGAAGCGTGGACGCCCGCCTGATCGAAGCCGATGTCGTGGTTGTCGGAGCTGGAGTGGCAGGTCTCGCTGCAGCCGCGCACGTTGTCGCCGCGGGCAGGAGCGTCGTCGTCCTCGAGGCGCGCGGTCGCGTTGGCGGCCGGCTCTGGAACACGGAGATCGGCGGTGAGGCAAACGAGCTCGGCGGCGAGTGGGTGGCGCCGTATCACTCGAGGTTGCACGCTCTCTTGCCTGAGCTCGGCATCGAGCTCTTTCCGGCCTACCGGGACGGCGATGACGTCTACGTCGACGAAGCCGGGCGCGCGCACCGGCACTCCGGATCCGAGACCGGTCTCTCCCCGAGCTCCGAACGAGCTCTGGAAGAGGCCGATGCCAAGCTGGATGCCCTCGCGAAGGAGCTCGATCCCGACGCGCCGTGGGCGCATCCGGAGGCTCGTGCACTCGACACCATCACCTTCGACGAGTGGCTTCGTCGCGAAGTAACAGACGAGGTCGCGCGCGAGAACCTCCGCTCCTACCTCGCCGACGGCTTCCTGACGAAGCCCGCCCACTCCTTCTCGCTTACTGCAGGGGCTGTGGGCGATCGCCGGCGCAGGTGGAACGTACGAGCTCTTCGCCGCGGAGCAGTGCCTTGCCTACCGGGTCGTCGGCGGCTCGCAGCTGATCCCGATCCGTCTCGCCGAGCGCTTGGGCGATCGAGTCGTTCTCGACGCGCCGGTGCGTGCGGTCCGCTGGTCGGATGAGGGCGTCGAGGTCGATGCGGGAGAGGTGCGCGCCCGTGCGCGCACCGCGATCGTTGCGATCCCGCCGAACCTGACCGGCTCCATCCACTTCGAGCCGGCGCTTCCCGGCTGGCGCATGCGACTCCAGCAGCTGATCTCGCAGGGCTTCGTGATGAAGTTCCT
Source organism: uncultured Thermoleophilia bacterium (assembly GCA_963827525.1). Classification (GTDB taxonomy): domain Bacteria; phylum Actinomycetota; class Thermoleophilia; order Gaiellales; family Gaiellaceae; genus GMQP-bins7. The sequence continues at coordinate 100,366 of CAWHBH010000041.1, read as the reverse complement.
TGCCGCCTACGACGAGCCGTTCTGGCGCGCCGACGGGCTCTCGGGCGAGGGGTTCGCTCCGCGCCAGTTCGTCCGCGAGCTCTACGACAACTCGCCGCCGTCAGCGTCGGTCGGCGTTCTGTGCACGTTCGTCCCGGGTGAGAATGCCGAGACTGCGGCTCGCATGAGCCCTGACGCACGCAAGGCCGCGGTTCTCGAGGGCATGGCGAAGTTCGTCGGGCCTCGCGCGCTCGACGCGACCGACTACATCGAGACCGACTGGTCGGCGGAGGAATGGACGCGCGGCGCCTATGCGGCGACCTTCGGTGTGGGCGGCCTCACCCGCTTCGGCGAGGATCTGCGACGTCCAGTCGGCCCGATCCACTGGGCGTGCTCGGACATCGCCGGCTTCGGGCACATGCACATGGAGGGTGGCATCCGCTCGGGCGAGGCCGCCGCCGACGCGGTGTTATCAAGCCTCTAGCGAATCGTGTCGGCGTCGATGGTCGCGAACTCCTGCACCGCCGATCCCGTCTGACCTCTGGCCGCACGAACGGCCTTCCAGAGCAGGAACGCAATAGCCGCGATCACGATCGTGATCCCGAGCGTCAGCGCGGCGAGGGCGTTCAGCGCCGGCGTCGGCGCTGTACGGCCCTGCGAGTAGATCCTGACGGGGACGGTGTCGGTGTTCGTGCCCGACGAGAGGAACTGGGTGATCACGAAGTCGTCCATCGAGATCGCGAACACGACGATTCCGCTGGCCACGATCGCCGGTACCAGCATCGGCAGCAGCGCGAGCCGCACCGCCTGAAACGCCGAGGCACCGAGATCGCGAGCGGCCTCCTCGTACTGGGGCCCGATCGCGAGCAGCCGCCCTCGGACGATGATGAGAACGAAGACGAGGGAGAACGTTATGTGGCCGATCGCCTGGGCCATGGTGCCGAGCTGGATGAACGTGAGCAGGTGGATGAAGACGAGCAGGAGTGCCGTGCCCATGACGATCTCGGGCGTGACGAGCGTGGCCAGCGAGACCGCACGCGAGGTTCCTGCGCCGCGCCCTCGCCAGCGCGTCAGTCCGATGGCCAGCGCGACGCCGAGCGGGACGGTGACGAGCACCGCGATCGCGGCGAGCCGCAGGCTCTGAAAGAGGGCCGACCTCAGATCCGGGTCGTGGAGCACCGAGAGATCGGGGTCGTCGAGGTACCAGCGCAGCGACCAGCCCTGGGCCGTCGATCGCGACCGGCCTTCGTTGAAGGAAAAGCGGATCGCGATCAGGATCGGGACGATCGACCAGACGAGGTAGAGCACCGTGAAGAGGACGAGAAATCGTGGCTTCCCCCACGGGTTCGCCCACCAGTCGCGTAAGCGACCGAGCGTTCTTCGCTGGGTGCCGGCCACGGCGGCTTCCACGGTCGTCATGCTCCGAGCCTCCGCTGCGCTCGCGCGGTCGAGACGATGTAGTAGCCCATCAGGACGGCGAGGAACATCATCAGGACGACGACCAGCGCGGCCCCGACCGGGATCTGCTGGCCGCCGCGGATGTAGAGGTTGATCTGGTTGCCGATCATGCTCGTGCTCGGCGATTGGGAGAGCAGGTCCGGCGTGTAGTAGTCGCCGAACATCGGCAGCGCGATGATCACGATCCCCGCGAGGATCGCGGGCATCGAGAGCGGGAGCGTCACGAGCCGAAACGCCTGAAAGGGGCTCGCGCCGAGGTCTCGCGCAGCCTCGAGCAGGCTTCGGTCGATTCTGTCGAGGAACGCGTACAGCGCCAGGATCATGAACGGGATGTAGCCGTAGACGAGGCCCAGGATCACGGACGACGCACGCCCGTCGAGCCAGTTGCGCGGCGCGTCCAGGACTCCGATCCAGATGAGCACGTCGTTCACCCAGCCGTCGTCCTGCAGCAGGTTGATCCAGGCGAGCATCCGCATCAGATAGCTGATGAAGAACGGCGCGATCAGCCCGAGGAGCAGGAGCGTCTTCCAACGCCCTCCGTACCGCGCGACGTAGTACGCCACCGGATACGCAATGAGAAGCGACAGCGCGGTCGCGACGACGACGTACACGAGCGTTCGCAGGAACACCGTCTGGAAGCCCGCACCGCTGGTGAACAACCCTTCGAAGACGAACTCGAACGCGGCGGTGTTCCACTGGAGCGGGTTCCACTCCGGCGCCGGCGTTTGGAAGATCGGATCGACCGTGCCGAGCGCGACGCAGAGGATGACGTAGAACGGAAGCAGGAAGAAGAGGCAGAGCCAGACGACTCCGGGCAGCGCCAGTCCCGCCCAGAGGGCGTCTCCCTTCTTTCCGCCTAGCTGGCGGTTTGGCTCAGACACCCGCCTTGAACTCGGCCCAGGCGTTCTGCCACTCGGTCTGGCCCGTTGGCGTCAGCTCGGTCGTGAAGTATGCGTTGTCGAAGTCGCTCTCCCGAACGATTGCGGTTTTCAGGTTCGCCGGTACGACACCGTCGGCGACGAGCCGGTCGGGATCGAGCTTCGTGAACGGCGGCTGGTATCCGACGTAGTTGGAGAAGTTGTCGTACCCGTGCTTCTCGTCGAGCAGGTAGTTCAGGAAGTGGTGCGCGAGGACAGGGTTCTTCGCCGCCTTCGGGATGGCGATCATGTCGTTCCCGATCGATTCCCTCGCCGCTGGGTGGGAACCAGTACCCGAGAGCCTCGGCTCCGATTCCCTCCGGCAGATACCACTGCGCCGAGATCGCGCTTCCCGACCACATCTGGTGCACCCATGCGCGGCCCTCGGGGAGGTTCGTGTAGTCGTCCGTCGAGAGCTTGACGTTCACTGCACCGATGAGTGACTTGAGCTCGCTCTTCGCGAGCTCGATGTGCTCGGGATCCTCGGAGTTGATGTCCGTTGATCCCGTTCTTCAGGAGCATGTGCCCGACGCGTCGCGGCCATCGTCGAGGAGGTACATCTTGCCCTTGTTCGCCTCGTCCCAGTAGATCTCGTACGGATTCGAGAGGCTCGACGGGTGTCGTCGACACCTTGTCCGTGCGGTATCCGATCCCTGTTGTCCAGGTGACGTACGGCACGGTGTACCGCGAGCCCTTGTCGTACCAGGGGTCCTGTACGGAGGGCCAGACGTTCGCGAGATTCGGGAGGTAGTCGCGGTTCAGCGGCTGGAGCGACTTGCCGACGACGAGGCGGCTCATGCGGTCAGTCGTCGGGAAGAAGACGTCGAAGTCGACCGCGCCGGAGGAGATCTTCGCGATCGCCTCGTCCATCGTCGCGAAGAACGTCTCTTCGACCTTGACCCCGTACTCCTTCGCGAAGTCCTTCTTGGTCCTCGGCCACATGTAGCCGTTCCAGTTGTAGATCCGCAGTGTTCCGCTCTCCGGCTCGAGTCCGGACGCGATCATCGGGTTGTCGTCGAAGTACGGATGCGTCACGGGGTTGTCGGGCCGCGCGAGCTGAAGCTCAGGCGGCCGGAACTCGCCGTTGTCGCTTCCGCCGCACGCTGCCAGCAGCGTGCCCATGCTCGAGAGCGCGAAGGCTCCGGCGGCGCCGCGTTGGAGGAACTCCCGACGTGCGTAGCGTGACTCGCGCGGGTGAAACGTGGCCATCCCCAATCGCTCCCTTCTGCCCCCCGGCAGGTAACCCGTGCTTTCTACCGCTCCGGGCCTGCTCACTCAAGCACAGTGCGATCGCTTGTTCAATCCTTAACCGCCTCGCGTACGACGATGAGAGCATCCACTGCGATGGCCCCGGTGGGGCCGAGAATCAACGGGTTGACGTCGATCGACTCGATCTCCGGGTACGCGGTCGCGATCCTGCCCAGCGCGACGAGTGTGCGTGCGACCCCGTCGGCGGCGTCGTTCACGCCCGCATCGGCGACGAGCTCGCGAGCCGTATCCAGATCGAGGGGTGGGATGGTGGCCGTGACGTGGTCGAGCTCCTCAACGGCGCCTCCGCCGGTGCCTACAACGAGCACGGGGCCGTAGTCCGGGTCTCGCGTCATCCCGCAGAGCACCTCGGCGCCGCGGGCGATCTGCTTCGCGACGAGGACCGGGCCGCCCAACCGGCGGGCGGCTTCGGCTGCCTTCTCGGGCGAGTCGACGTTCAGCACCACCCCGCCCTCGCGACTCTTGTGCGCCGGGCCGTCGCGCTTCACGACGAGCGGCGATCCGAGCTCTTCCGCCACGCGGGCGGCCTCCTCGGGCCCGGCTGCTCGAAGGCGCGGGGCGAACGGCACGCCGTAGCGCTCGAGGATGAGCGCCGACTCGTGCTCTGCAAGCGAGCCGGAGGAGAGAAGGTCTCGCAGAGGAGGCGCGTCGCCATCAGTTGTCGGTGGTCGCCAGGGACGTCGCAATGCAACGTTCGCGAGCGCCCGCATCGAGTCGCGTGGTCCGCGCAACAGCGCGACGTCGAGCTCGCGCGCGAGCTCCTGAAAGCGACGAGGCGGATCTGCGCTGTGCACAGTCGTCATCGCGCAGAAGATGTCTCGCTCGTCGGAGAGGCGAGCGAGTGTACGTAGCGTGAGCTCGCACCAGCCGTCGTTCGACACGTCGCGAAACTGGGACAGATCGGCCTGGCCGAGGAGGATGTCGAACGCGCCCGATTCGGCCATCAGCTCCAGGGAGCGCGGATAAACGTCGCTCTCGTCGGCGATACCCCAGGCGTCGAGCGGGTTTCCGGGCGCGAGGAAGTTGGGGAACGCATCGCTCAGCGCCACCGCGAGCTCGCTCGGGAGCGGTTCGAACCCGATGCCGGCGGCCTCGGCGTGGTCGGCCAGAAGCGCACACTCTCCGCCCGACTCGGAGATCGCGCCGATTCGCGCGCCCCCGGGCCAGAGGCGCCGGCCGAGGATCTCGAGTGTCTCCACGAGCTCGTGGAAATCGTCCACCTCGATCGCGCCGTACCGCCGGAGCACGGCCGAGAACGCTCGGTCCGAGCCAACCAGCGCGCCAGTATGGGAGAGGGCTGCCTGTGCGGCCGCCTCCGACCGACCGACCTTCAGGCAGACGACTGGCTTGCCGGTAGCAGCGCAGGCAGCGAGTGCCTGCACGAACGCATCCGGGCGGCGAACCGTCTCGAGGAAGAGCCCGACGGCCTGTGTCTCTTTGTCCTCCGCAAAGAAGGCGAGGAAGTCTGCCGCGTCCGTCACCGCCTCGGCCCCCGACGAGATCACGCAGCGAAGGCCGATACGACCTCCCAGCGAGAGGAACGCGTCCGCGATCGACCCGGACTGACAGAGGACGGCGACGTGGCCCGGCGCGGTCGACTCCGGTGGACTGCCGTTCCACGCAGCAGGTCCGTTCGGGACGACGACACCCATGCAGTTTGGCCCGAGCATCACCGCGTCGAGCTCACGTGCCCGCAGCGCGAGCCGCTCGGTCGTCGGCTTTGCGGCTGCGCCAGCCTCGGCTCCGACGCCTGGGATGACGAACGCCCGCACACCCGCCGATGCGGCTTCCTCGAACGCGTCCTCTACACGCTCGTGATTCACCATCAAGAGCACGGCCTCGGGCACCTCCGGCAGGGCGGCGACGCTCGGGTAGCAGCGCAGCCCGGCCACCTCGTCATGGTTCGGATTGACGCCCCAGGCCTTCATTCCGCTGCGCACCACGGTCGCGACGGCCGCCGGGTTTCGTGGCGAGGCGCCGACGACTGCGAGCGAGCGCGGAAAGACGAGCGAGCGAACGTTGCTCACGGGCCGGGCTCCGGCCGGTGAGCGTGGAGGGGTGCGGGGAACCGGGAGGTTCCCCGCGCTCTCGAGAAGAAGGGGGCACACGGGGAAACATGGTTTCCCCCGTGAACGCGAGCCGAAGGCGAGTGTTGCTCATGGGCGCATTCTCGCGGTTAGCATCGCGGGCCATGGCTCACGAGAAACGAGTCGAGATCCGCTGGGGCGACGTCGACGCCTACCAGCATGTCAACAACGCGGTCTACGCGACCTACCTCGAAGAGTGCCGGGACGAATGGGTCGACCGCACGCTGGACGGAGCGAGCGACACGTGGGACTTCGTTCTGGCGCGCGTTGCCATCGACTTTCGACGCGAGCTGCGCCTCGAAGACGAGGAGGTCGTGGTCTCGTGCACCCTCGTGCGGATCGGCAACTCGAGCGTCACGCTCCGCGAGCAGATCCGCACGCGTGAGGGAGAGCTCTCCGCCGAGGCGGAGGCCGTGCTCGTCGCGCGCGATCGCAAGGCAGGGCGCTCTCGTCCACTGAGTGACAGTGAGCGAACAGCCTTCGAGCGTGTTCTCGAGCCTTCTTAGCCCTCTCCGGCTCGGGCCGGTCGAGCTTCCGAACCGGATCGTCTCGACGGCGCACCAGACGACGCTCGTCCACGATCACCTCCCGACGGACGACTTCGTCGCGTACCACGAAGCGCGCGCTCGCGGTGGCGTCGGCTTGATCGTGCTCGAGGCGACGGCAGTCGACGAGAGCGGCCTGCTGACCTCCCACACGCTTGGCGGATACCTGCCCGAGATCGTGGACGGGTACCGGCGGGTCGCGACCGCCGTGAAACCGCACGGGACACGGCTCTTCGTGCAGCTCTTCCACGGAGGTCGTGAGCAGATCGCGAGCGCGCCCAGACCGCCGGCGATCGCACCGTCGCCGGTTCCGAGCCCGCGGTTTCGCACCGAGCCGCGCGCAGCTCAGCCGGCCGATATCGAACGAATCGTCGCGGGGTACGGCCGCTCGGCTTCCTTCGCCGCCGAGGCAGGACTCGACGGGATCGAGGTCTCGGCTGCGCATCGCTACCTGATCGAGCAGTTCTTCGACCCCGCGCTGAACCGACGAGACGACGAGTGGGACGACGGCAGGCGGTTTCTCGAGGCCGTCCTGCGAGTAGTGCGCGCGGCCGCGCCGGATCTCTGCCTCGGCGTGCGCGTGTCGGGCGACTCGGAAGCAGGCTTCGCGATCGCCGAGGCCGCAGCAGCGGAAGGAGTGGACTACGTATCGGTCGCGCTTGGAGACTCTTCGAGCTACCTCGGATCCGTCGGAATCGTGCCTCCCCCACCCGTGGAAGAGAACGCGGTCGTAGCTCACGCCGAGCGCTTCCGGGTCGGTCCTCCGCTGATCGCCAACTCCCGCATCGTCGATCCCGAGCACGCAGAGCGGCTGATCGCAGGCGGGATCGTCGACGCGGTGGGCATGACCCGTGCTCTGATCGCCGATCCGGAGCTGCTCGCGAAAGCCGGCGCAGGTGAGTCGCGGCGGATCCTGCGCTGCATCGGCTGCAACACGTGCATCGCGCACTACCACGCGGGAACGGCGATCGCGTGCGCCGTCAATCCGCGGACCGGTCGCGAACGAACGCTTCCAGTCGCGACACGAGCGCCGCGGCGACGCCGCGTAGTCGTCGTGGGAGGCGGTCCGGCAGGGCTCGCTGCAGCCGCAGAGGCGGGCGAGGCCGGACATACGGTCGTCCTGCTCGAGCGCTCGAGCCGACTCGGTGGCCAGATGAGCCTCACGGCCTCCGCTCCGGGCACTGCTGAGATCGGCGCTCGTCTCGTCGCACTCTTCGAGGGTCGACTGGAAGACGCGGGCGTCGAGGTTCGGCTCGATACCCCGTGCGACGCGAAGATCGTTCGCGATCTCGAGCCCGATCTCGTCATCGCCGCGACCGGTGCACGGCCATTTACGCCCGATCTCCCGCTCGCGGGCGTTCAGCTGACACAGTCCTGGGACGTACTGGGTGAGGCTGCTCCGAAGGGCCTCCGAGTGCTCGTCGCCGACTGGGGTGGCGATCCCTCCGGCCTCGACGCGGCAGAGGTGCTCGCGCTCGGCGGAAACGAAGTCACACTCGCCGTCGCCTCGGTGGCGGTAGGCGAGGCTGTGCATCAGTACCGTCGCAACCTCTACCTACAGCGTCTCTATCGCGCAGGCGTGAAACTGGTCCAGCATCACGCGCTCGCGGGCGCCGCCGATGGCGAGGTCGAGCTTTCGAACGTGTTCGCGCCCGAATTGCGGCTGCGCGTCTCGGCCGATTTGCTCGTGCTTGCCCAGGGGCGGGTACCCGAAGCGCGATCTCGCGCCTGCGCTTCGAGAGGCCGGCCTAGAGGTCGAGGAGGCAGGTGACTGTCTCTCGCCGCGGTCGCTCGAGGAGGCGGTTCTCGAAGGCACACTCGCCGCCCGCCGGGTGGGAGCGTTGTCGTAGGCTCCGCCGCGATGATCGTCCCCGAGCTGCCCGCCGACATCCAGGCGCTGAAGGAAGCGGTAGGCCGCTTCGTCGAGGCCGAGGTCTACCCGCTCGAGTTGCGCGTGGCCGAGCAGGGCTCGATCGATCCCGGCGAGCTCGACGCACTCCGCAAGAAGGCACGGAGCGAGGGCTTCGCGATGCTGAACATGCCGACAGAGCTCGGCGGGCAGGCGCTCTCCATGCTCGGTCAGGTCGCACTCGAGGAAGAGTCGGGGAAGGCGACGAATGGGCTCGGCTTCGCAGTCGTCGATCGCGGACCGCGCGAGCTCTTCGAGATCGCCACGCCGGAGCAGGTCGAGCGCTACGTCCTCCCGATCGTTCGCGGCGAGTACCGCGAGGCCTGGGCGCTGACCGAGCCTGGAGCCGGATCGGACCTCAACGGCCTGCAGGCGACGGCGGTCCGTGACGGCGACGAGTGGGTGCTGAACGGCGAAAAGTGGTTCGTGACCAGCGAGGGCGAACCAGGCGTCTACATCGTCCTCGCGGTCGCCGAAGGCGTGCAAACGCTGTTCCTCGTGGATCCCGGCGCTTCGGGTCTCGAGATCCGGAGAACTCCGAGATTCCTCCACGACCCGTACATCGACCACCATCCCGAGATCGCCTTTACGGACTGTCGCGTGCCGGACGCCAACCGCGTCCCGGCGAGCGGCGACGCCGGAGCGAAGGAGTGGATCCTCGTCGAGCGGCTGTTCATCGCCGCTCGCTGCTGCGGAGCTGCGTTGCGACTCGTCGACTTGACGGCCGAGTGGGCGCAGGAACGTGAGGCGTTCGGCTCACCCATCGCCGAGTACCAAGGGGTCTCGTTTCCGCTCGCCGACTCTCTCACCGAGCTGCACGCGGCGCGGCTGCTCACGTACCACGCTGCCCACGCGTTCGACACGCTCTCCGACCGGAGCGTCGTCCACGGGAAGGTCTCGATGGCGAAGCTGTACGCCTCCGAGATGGCGGGGCGTGTCGCAGATCGAGCCGTCCAGAGCGCTCGGTGGACGGGGCTACATGATCGAAAACCCAGCCGCGCGGTTCTACCGTGAGCTGCGGGTCGACCGGATCTGGGAGGGCACGAGCGAGATCCAGCGCTGGGTCATCTCTCGTGGTGTCTTCAAGCGCGGCGCCGCTCCGTATCTCGGCTGATCTGCTGGCGCAAGATCGGAGTCCGCTTGCGCGGCGGCACAAGCTGGGGGAACCTCCCGGTCCCCCCAGACCCCTCCACTGGTCCGCTTCGCGGACAAGGCGCTCCGCGCCTTCCCTGAAGCGTCCGCTTCGCGGTCGCGGCGTTGTCCTCTGACGTGAAGTTCGGGTGGGTGATGTGACGCAGACCAGCGCCGGCGGCGTATCGCAGGAGACACCGACTCGGAGGTTCTCGATGAAGCGATTGCTCCTCGCCGTAGCTGCAGGTCTCACCGTCGTGGCCCTTGCGGGCGCCGTCGGGCTGCCCGATCTCGCAGGCGCTCAGGACGCCGCGCCGACCGAAGACGCGATCACGGTCAACGGCGTCGGCACCGTCAAGGCGGTTCCCGACGAAGCACAGATGTCGTTCGGCGTGGAGACTCGCCGGCCGACGGCGCAAGCTGCGGTCGCCGCGAACGCGGATGCCATGCGCAAGGTGATCAACGCGTTGCGGCAGGCCGGTGCACGTGAGATCGCGACGCAGTGGGTCAGCGTTTACCCGTTCACCGACGAGACCGGCGGCGTCAATGGCTATTCGGCCTCGAACAGTGTGTCCGCAGTCAGCGACGTGGACGACGCAGCGGGCCTGATCGACGCTGCAGCTGAGGCGGGGGCGAACCAGGTCTCCGGCCCAGGTCTGAGCTCGAGCAACGCCGAGGCGCTCTACCGGCAGGCACTTGCGAAGGCCGTCGCCGAGGCCCGTGCGCGGGCGGAGGCCCTCGCCAAGGCAGCCGGGCGTTCGCTCGGTGAGATCACTGCAATCGTCGAGGGAGGAGCTGCGACGCCCCTTCCCTATGCCGAGCGGGCTGCGTTGGACTCCGCGCAGTCCACCCCGATCGTTCCCGGTCAGCAGGAGACGACCGCGACGATCAGCGTCACCTTCTCCCTCCGCTAGTCCGAAGGGCTGCAGGGCGCCGCCGTTCTGGCCGGCGGCGCCCTGTACATGCGCAAGAGCGGAATCCGCTCGCACGGCGGCACAAGCTGGGGGAACCTCCCGGTCCCCCCAGACCCCCTCCACTGGTCCGCTTGGCGGACAAGGCGCTCCGCGCCTTCCCTGAAGGCGTCCGCTTCGCGGCCGCGGCGCTCATTTGGCGCGCGCCTCCGAGATGATGCAGCGATGTCTTCGATCGCCCCGGACCGCAGCGCCCGCGTCTCGACGCTCGAGCTCTTCTTCGACCTCGTCTTCGTCTTCACGATCACGCAGCTGACCGGGGTGCTCGTGACCGGCGGCGACGCCGCCGCGATCGCTCAGGTCGTCGTGCTGCTCGCGGTCATCTGGTGGATGTACGACGGCTACGCCTGGCTGACCAACGCGATCGACACCGACCATCTGCGCCACCGGATCCTGCTCATCGGTGGCATGGGGGGCTTCCTCATCATTGCGTTGGCCGTGCCGAACGCCTACGAGGGCGAGGGCCTCGCGTTCGGCGTGGGCTACCTCGTGGTCGTCCTGTTGCACGCCGGCATGTACGTGAAGGGAACCTCGTTTTCGGAAGTCCGAGCGATTCTGCGGTTGGTTCCCTTCAACCTCGCGGCCGCCGCGCTCGTGCTCGCCGGCGGGATAGTGGGCGGCGATGTCCAGTGGGCACTCTGGGCGCTGGCAGCGGGCGTCCTCTGGATAACGCCGTGGGTGACGAGTACCGAAGGCTTCGTGATCGCTCCGGCGCACTTCGTCGAGCGCCACGGCCTCGTGATCATCGTCGCGCTGGGTGAGTCCATCGTGGTCATCGGCGCAGGCGCCGTGGGGCAAGATCTCGACGCCGGGATCATCCTCGTAGGCCTTCTCGGGCTCGCTCTCAGTGCGTCGCTGTGGTGGATGTACTTCAGTGATGAGACCGCTGTTGAGCGAGCGATGAAGGACGCTGCAGAAGCGCGTCGCGCGCGTCTGGCGCTGAACGCGTTCGGGTACTGGCACTACGGACTGATCCTCGGAATCATCGGCGTGGCCGCAGGGCTCAAGAAAGCAATCGGCGCTCCTGACGATCCGCTCGACACCGTGATCGCCTTCGAGCTCGCGGCCGGTGTAGCGCTGTTCGCTGCCTGCGACGCCGGGTTTCGGCGAACCCTGGGAATCGAGAAGAGCTGGGTGAGACTCGGCGCCGCTGCCGCAGCGCTTGCGACGATTCCCCTCGGCACCGAGATCTCGGCCATTGCTCAGGTGCCGGCGCTGGCGGCGATCGTCGCGATAGCGCTCGTGATCGAGGGCTACAGGTCCTGGGCGGTTGCCGAGTCGTAGCGTGGGACTCTCCGATGTCTTGACAAGTTGGCCTGTCCACGCCTACTCCGCGTGAGTCGTTGCCGTAGGCCGGACGCGCTGCTATCGTCCGCGACTTGATGCGACTCGCCCGTAGCTGAGACACCCGTTCCCGTGGCCCTCCCCTTGGGCCCGGTTCTGGCTTGCCCGTTTCTCGCTACGCAGTACCACGAAGGAGCATCAAATGACCGACGTACAAGGAGCAGCACTGATGGAGGCCGTACCCCGTCGACTGGACTCGGCTGTCGAGGTCGACGAGTTGCGCAAGGAGTTCCGCCGCCGCGACGGTAAGCGCCGCCGCGGTGAGCGTCGCGTGCGCGTCGCCCTCGACAGCGTCTCGTTCACCATGGAGAAGGGTGAGACGGTCGCCATCCTCGGCCAGAATGGCTCGGGGAAGTCGACCCTCGTCCGTCTGCTCTCAACGCTTCTGCTTCCTGACGGCGGCTCGGCGCGCATTCACGGCCACGACGTCCTCAGGGACGGCCGCGCGGTTCGCAGGCTCGTGAACCGGGTCTCGGTGGAGGCGTCGTTCTTCAAGAAGATGTCAGCCGCCGAGAACCTCGGCTACGCCGCGCGCTACTACGGCATGACCTCGAAGGAGACGCGCGACAAGATCCCGGCGATCCTCGAGCGCGTCGGCTTTCCGCGGGACCGGCGGGACGAGCCGATGGAGAACCTCTCGCGCGGAATGCAGCAGAAGGTGGCGCTCGCGCGGGCTCTCCTGACCTCACCGGTCGTTCTCTTGCTCGACGAGCCGACAACGGGCCTCGACCCGCGGTCGAAGCTCGAGGTGCAGGAGTTCATCCGTGAGATACGGGAGAGCCACGACTCGACGATCCTGCTCTGCACCCACGACCTCGCCGAGGCGGAGACGCTTGCAGGTCGCATCGGCATCCTCGACCGCGGTCGGCTGCTTGCGCTCGAGCCGGTGGAGGACCTCAAGCGTCGCTTCAACGCAGACACGCTCGAGGAGGCTTTCTTCGCCGCGACCGGCCGGGAGTTCGAGGCGGAGCGCGACGACGAGGACGACGATCAGGGAGGTGTTCGCATGAAAGCCTTCGGAATGACTTTGCGAGCCGAGCTCGTCGGAGCCGGCGGTGTCGTCGAGCGCAACTTCTACCTCACCAAGCGCTACATCTGGTGGGACCTCGCCTGGTTCTTCTGGACGGTCGCGAACACGCTCACGATCGTCTTCATCGCGCAAGGCATCGAGGCGACCGGAGGTCAGATCGACGTCAACACCGTGGCGACGAGCCTGCTCATCGGTGCCGTCGTCTGGGCGTACCTCGGCGTGCTCTTCGAGTTCCTCATGGAGACTGTCGCCTGGGAACGCTGGGAGGGGACCATCGAGTACACCTTCATGGCTCCACTCTCGCGCGCCATGCATCTCGCCGGTCAGGGCGTCTTTGCGATCTCGTACGGCCTTCTCCGGGCTGTCTTTCTGTTCACCGCCTGCTTCCTGTTCTTCGACCTGTCGATGCCGAACGCGAACTTCCTCGCGGCGTTCATCGTGCTCGCGATCGCCTCGATCTCGTTCATCGGGATCGGCGTGATGACGTCGGTGCTGCCGCTGATCTCACCGGAGAAGGGCACGCAGCTCGGGTTCGTCGCTCAGGGCACGCTCCTCGTTGTGTCGGGCGTCTACTACCCGATCGAGGTTCTCCCCACGTGGATGCAGTGGATCGCGAAGTTCTCGCCCGCGACGTATGCGCTCGAAGGTGCCCGCGAGGCGATTCTCGAGGGTGCTCCGCTGTCCGCGATGTGGGACGAGATCTGGCCGCTGCTCGTCATCGGCGCGGTATCGATCCCGCTCGGCCTCTGGGTCTTCAGCCGTGGTGAGCTGTACGCCAAGCGGCACGGGAAGCTGAAGAGGTCGGGATGACGGACGCTGCAGTCCGCGTCGAAGCCTTGGAGAAGGTCTTCGACGCCCCTGAGCACCCCGCCAGCGGCGGCGAAACGCTCGTCGCTGCAACCCGCTGGCTCTGGCGCTTCGGCCTCCGGAACTACACCGGCGCCTCGGCGTAGGCGATGCGACGCCTGGACGCCCACCGGACCTGGCTTGTCTACCAGGGCGTCGACTCCTTTGCTATGGGGCTTGGGTGGACGGTGGCGGCCGTCTTCTTCGTGACCGAGCTCGAGATGAGCCCGCTCACGCTGATCCTCACGGGCACGGCGATGGAGGTCGCGTACTTCCTGTTCGAGGTGCCGACGGGGATCGTCGCCGACACGTACAGCAGGCGGACATCGATCGTCATCGCGATGTTCGTGATGGGCCTTTCCTTCGTCGCAACCGGGCTCGCCCCGGGGGTCGCGGTGGTGCTGATCGCGGCCGCGGCCACGGGGTTCGGCTGGACGTTCAAGAGCGGCGCCGAGGACGCCTGGCTCGCCGATGAGGTAGGACTGGAGAACGTTGCGCGCTCGTACCAGCGGGGCGCGCAGGTTGCTCGTGTGGGAGCGCTGGCCGGAATCGGTGCAGCAGTCGGTCTCGCGCTCATCGATCTCCGCGTCCCGATTGTGGCGGGTGGGCTCGTGATGCTCGGGCTCGGATTTCTTCTCGCGCTGCTCATGCCCGAGACCGGCTTCCGCCCAGTCCGGTACGAAGGCGTTGGGGCAGTCCGCGCGATGGCGCGCACCGGTGCGCAGGGAGGGCGCCTGCTGCGTGGGCAGCCGATCCTGCTGCTCATCGTCGGCATCGCCTTCTTCGCCGGCATGTGGAGTGAGGGGATCGATCGTCTCTGGGAGGCGCACTTCCTCCTCGACGTCGGCGTGCCGGGATTCGGAAGCCTCGATCCGGTGGTCTGGTTCGGCGTGCTGAGCGCTGGCGTCTTGCTGCTGGCGATTCTCGTTGCACAGCCGCTAGTCCGGCGGTTCGAACGGCTTAGCCGAGCGGGGATGACGCGGACGCTGTTCGCATTCGACGCGGTCACCATCGTCGGGACGCTCGCCTTCGCACTCGCCGGGAGCTTCGCTCTGGCGGTCACCGCGTACTGGGCGACAAGGGTCTTTCGCTCGCTGGCCGGTCCCGTCTACGCGACCTGGCTCAACGCGAGCATCGAGGACTCGAGCGTCCGCGCGACGGTCATCTCGATGACGAACCTCGGCGACTCGGCAGGTCAGTGGGGAGGCGGGCCAGCTCTCGGCGTCGTCGGCAACGTGTTCGGGATTCGCGCGGCGCTCGCGGCAGGCGCGGCGGCTCTCGCGCCTGCGTTGGCTCTCTACGGCTTGGCGCTTAGCCGCAGCGACGAGGCACCGAGGGTCGACGTCGTTCCTCAGCCGGAGACCTGACGTGAGACGCAGCGTCCGCGGTCGCGAAGCCCGTGCGAGCGCAGTCCCCTTGCGCACGATTCAGCAGGCCTCGGCCAAGCGTACGCGCCTTACTCCTCAGCGGTCTCGGGCAGGTCGCGGAGTCGCGGCACCGGTGAGGGCAGAAGCCAGAGCACACCCAGAAGCGCACCGACGGCGCCGATCCAGAGCGTCGGTCGCAGCCCGAGCGTGCTTCCGAGAAGCCCGCCGACCAACGAGCCGAGCACGCGTACGCCGTAGTTGACGAACGTGTACGCGCCGGAGACGCGCGAGCGCAACCGGTGCGGGATCACGGCCGCAAAGATCGATCCTGCGCTGATGTCGAGCAGCATCACGCCAAGCCCCGAACCGAACTCGGCGAGGAAGAGACACGTCAGCACGACGGTTTCGGATCCGGCTGCCAGCGGAACGAGCAGAAGCGGTAGGGGGAACAGCACGCAGCCCGCCACGAGCGCGGGCCCGATGCCGATCCGGCGCGTCACCGGCGTCGTGATCACCGAGCCAACAAGGGCGCCCGCAGCGCCTGCGCCCAGCACGAGGCCGAGCGTTCCCGGAGAGACGCCGAGCGTCCGGGTCGCGTAGAGGACGAACAGCGCCCAGAAGACGAAGTTGAAGAAGTTGATCGTCGCCGTTGCGAAGAGCGTGGCGCGGACGACGGCCGAGCCGGCTACCCACCGCAGGCCGACTGTGACACCCGCGCGTTCGGAGTCTGGCGGCGGCTCGTCGGGGTCGATGCTCGCGAGGAGCGTGCCCGAGCCGAGATACGAGGCTGCATCGAGCAGCAGCGCGCCCGGTGCCGAGAGCACCTGGACGAGAGCTCCTGCCAATGCGGGCCCGGCGACCAACGAGAACGCACGGCTGCCGTTGAGCAGGGAGTTCGCCTCGACGAACCGCTCGCGCCGGACGATGGCCACGAAGAGCGACGCGTCCGACACGCCGAACACGACCGTCAGTGCACCGGTGACGAACGCCACGCCGTACAGCTGTTCCAGCGTGAGAGCGTCGAGCGCGTACGCAATGGGGACGGTGCAAAGCAGCGCCGCGCGACCGATGTCGGCCGCGATCATCGTCTGCCGTCGCCGTCCCCGCCGGTCGATCCACTCGCCGGCGTGCAGTGCGAAGAGGAGGTTCGGCGCGAGCGCGGCGGCCGTGAGGTAGCCCATCTCCGCGGCTGTGGCGTCGAGCGAGAGCACCGCGACAAGGGGCAGTGCAAGCAGCGAGATCTGATCGCCGAAGAGCGAGACGGTGTGGGCGCCCCAGTAGCGGCGAAAGATTGGGCTCTCGCGGAGCAGCCGTGGAACGGCCCGCGGCGCCCGCCGGCGGACCGGCTGGCTGTCCGAGGTCACGACTCCTCGTCCGGGAACGCAATCTGAAGCAGCGCGATGGGCCGGGCCCCCGGGGGTCGAAGCTCTGGCCGGGAGACGCGCTCCAGGTACGACTCCGCCAGCCCTTGGAGGGTGCCCCGGAGCTCTGCGAGCTCCTCGACCGTGAGGTAGAGCAGGCTGTCGCCGAACGAAGCCGCCTCCTGCCACTCTGGAGGCTCGTTCGCACGTCGGCCGAGCCACTGCTCGAGACGCTCCACGTAGCGCCCGAGCACAAACTGCGCGAACACCTCCGACGCCTCCGCGAGCTCCGGCGTCTCGGCCACGTTCGACCAGGATGTGTACAGGGCGGTCGCCCGCCAGGGGCGCTCGCGACCGTGTCCACCGGCCGCGTCCTCGACGAGCCCGAAGCGTGCGAGCTGGCGCAGGTGGTACGAGGCGCTACCCGAACTCTCGTCGATCCTGCGGCCGGCTTCCGTGGCCGTCAGCGGCCCTTCACGCCGAAGCATGCCGAGGAGGCGAATCCGAATCGGGTGCGCAAGCGCGCGCAGTGCGCGCGGGTCACGTAGCTCGACGTTTCGCTTCATACAAAGATATATTTGCAAAGTTTTCTTTGTAGCACGCGCTTCGGACAAGCATCGCCTTTCCGGATAACGAGCCTGGCGGGCGGCAAACGGACGCCGTTACGCGATCGCCGCCGAGAGTCGGATCGCCCCGCCGGGCGCCCGCGAGAACGGATGTCCGCAGGTGGAGATCCTGATCCGGATCTCCTGCTAGAGTCCGGCCGTCTGTGTGAGGCAACGTGGCCTCGGGCGATCCCGCCCGGGGTCTTTTTGTTTTTCAAGGGAGGTTTTCAATGGCAAGACCGAGGACGCAGGCCAAGGGGACCATGGTCAAAAGTCGTGACCGCGCGACCTCGAGCGTGGTCGCGAGACGGGCGGTGCTGAAGCGGATCAGGGACGAGGACGTGGAGCACGTCCTCTTCTGGTTCACCGATCTCGAGGGCCACCTCAAGTCGTTCGCGATCACACCTTCCGAGATGCAGGAAGCGCTGAACGACGGGATGGGCTTCGACGGCTCCTCGATCACCGGCTTCAACGCGATCGAGGAGTCGGACATGGTCGCGATCCCCGATCCCGCCAGCTTTCAGCTCATGCCGCGGCCGCTCGACGAGCACGGTCAGGCGATCGGGGCGAAGGTCGCGCGCATGATCTGCGACGTCGTGACACCCGACGGCGCTCCCTACGAAGGCGATCCGCGCTTTGCCCTTCGGAAGGCTCTCGAGCGCATGAAGAGCATGGGCTTCGATGCATTCAACGTAGGCCCCGAGCTCGAGTACTTCGTCTTCGAGGACGACAAGGGCACCGAGACGATCGACGAGGGTGGCTACTTCGCGATGACCGCCCAGGACGCCGCAACGGAGATGCGGAACGACACCATCGCCGCGCTCGAGTCGGTCGGGATCCCGATCGAGTACCACCACCACGAGGTGGGTCCCTCCCAGCACGAGATCGACATGCGCTACGCGGACGCGCTGGCGATGGCCGACTACACCATCACGTACCGGCTCATCGTCAAAGAGGTGGCCGCCTGGCACGGCTACTACGCGACCTTCATGCCGAAGCCGCTCTTCGGTGAGAACGGGTCGGGAATGCACACCCACATGTCGCTCTTCAAGGGTGGGCGCAACCAGTTCTTCGACCGGCGCGACCCGCATCACCTCTCGAAGGCGGCGAAGAGCTTCATCGCCGGACTGCTCGTGCACGCGCGCGAGATGTCTGCAGTCCTGGCGCAGTGGGTGAACTCGTACAAGCGGCTCGTGCCCGGCTACGAAGCGCCGGTGTACGTGGCGTGGTCGCAGCGGAACCGCTCCGCGCTCATCCGGATCCCGCTCTACAAGCCGGGCTCCGAGCAGGCGACCCGCGCCGAGATTCGCTGCCCTGATCCGGCGTGCAACCCGTATCTGGCGTTCGCCGCTCTGCTCCAGGCCGGCCTGGAGGGGATCGAGAAGGGCTACGAGCTCCCCGACTCGATGGAGACGAACCTCTATCGGCTGACGACCGAGCAGCGGCGCGAGCGCGGGATCATCGCGCTTCCGGAGTCGCTCGGAGAGGCCATCGACGAGCTCGCGAGCTCGGACGTGATGCGGCTTGCGCTCGGAGAGCACATCTTTCCGCGCTACATCGAGCTGAAGCGCAAGGAGTGGGACGAGTATCGCGTCCAGGTCACCGAATGGGAAAAGGAGAAGTACCTGGCGGCTCTGTGACGGAACGGTCTGAAGGACGGCAACAGGCGCGGCCGCGCCCAGCGGCCGCCTTTAGGGATTTGGCGCGACGGAATCCGCGCGAGCGGATTCCGTCCTTGCGCACAACTTGCACTTGAACTCAGCCGACGAAAGTTCCATGATGCGCGCTGCAGGGCGCGCCGCAAGGCGAGTGGCGAGCTCTGTATCTGACGGCCGATCGCGGGCTCCCTGGTGTGGAGCCCGTGGTCGTTCAGGCGTGGGTGGAACCTACGGTTCCCCCCACGAGCCCCCCTCCCTTCCGTCTCGGGCTGAGAGCACGCTGCGTCATGCCTCCCGGCCGGCGAAGCCGGCCTCCGGCTCGGTCGCTGCGTCGGTTTCGGTCGCTTCTAGTCCGGCTTGCCGGACATCGCCCACACCGCGACGACGTACGCCGCGAGCAGGACGAGCGAGATGACCATCGTCGCCTTCAGGAGACCCGCGCCCTTGTTCTCGCGCAGTCGATACACGCCGATCCCGCCGACGATCAGCGAGATGAGAAAGAGGAGGCCGCCGGCGATCGGCAGTGACGAGCCCGATCCCGAGCCAGGCCGGCTCGGACACCTCGTCGGGTAGGTCGTCCCAGACCCTCCTTCGAGTAGATCCAACCTGCACCGATGCGCATGAGGATGAAGCCCGGGCAGCGCGACCGCAAGCGAGCGTCCAGTAGCCGAGCCTCAGGAAGCGCGCCTCCCCGCGGGCGTAGAGGAGTGCGCTCGCTCCGGTGAGCAAGCCGCCGACGAGGATCATCGCGCCGAGGACGTGGAGGAAGAGCGGGAAGTTCCAGCTGTCCGGACGGATGGCTGCGATCACGCTCATGCGCCGGGCTTCCAGATCATGTCGATGAGGATGAGGAGCACGAGCACTGTCGCGAGCGCGTGCAGCAGGAGGCCGCGCTGCCGTCCGGTTCATCGCGAGCAGCTCCGCGCTCGGCCCAGTGTGACCGGCAGCCTGGAGCTCTTGTGCCTTCGTTCATCCCGGCCATGTACAGGCGCGCCGGTTCGCTGCCCGACCGCCGCGGCGAGCGCCCAGAGCACGATCGCGGCGATGATCCAGCCGTCCCAGATGTCGTACCCGCCGTAGGAGAACGCCAGCCAGATCCCGAGCACGATCGTGCCACCGGCGCCGATCCCCACCGCGGCGTTGCCCACCTTCACGATGGGTTCCATCCGGATCGTGCCTTCGGGGGTGTCCGTTCGGCGTACGGCGACGATCAGGACCCAGAAGATCACCATCCCGGCGACGTAGGCGAACGCGCTGAGCACGTGGAGCGAGAGGATCCAGTCGTCGAAGCTCACGCGCCGGGATCCTATGACAGCTCGTCCGGTGTCTCAACGGCGACAATGAACTCTGTGGACGCGACTGCCCGTCACCTGCGGCTCCTGACCGAGACGATCGCGGCCGTCAACTCGTCGCTCGACTTGCAGGAAGTTCTCGAGCTGGTCGCCAGCAAGGTCGCCGACGCGCTCGATACGGACGCGTGCTTCGTCTATCTCTACGACGAACGCGCGGACGAGCTCGTCCTCCGCGCCACGCGGGGGAGCCGCGTCGAGGAGATGACGCGTACGCCGCGGATGCGCCCGGGCGAGGGAATCACGGGCGTCGCTGCTGCCGATCGAGCTCCCGTGATGATCCCCGAGCAGGCGCACCTCGACCCCCGCTTCAAGCTCTTTCCCAACCTGCCCGAGGACGAGTACGAGTCGATCCTCGCCGTCCCCATCCTCGCCCGGGACAAGCTCGAGGGCGCGCTCAACGTGCGAACGCGGGAGCCGCGGACGTTCACGGAGGCCGAGATCGAGCTTCTGGTCGCGATCGCGACGCAGGTCGCTCAGACGATCGAGCACGCGAGGATCTACGAGCGTGCCCAACGTCGGGTCGCCGAGCTCGAGGCGCTCGCGCGGATCTCGGAGGCGGTCTCGGAGTCCCTCTACCTCGAGGAGTCGCTCGAGGCGATCGTGAAGACGACGATGGAGTCTCTGCACGCGACGGGCGCGGCGCTCGTCCTGGAGGACGGGAAGATCGCCTGGCCGGAGGGGCGCGCGGGTGCGTACAACGTCCGACTGCCCCTGCGCTGGAAACGGAGGCAGATAGGGGAGCTGGTCTGCGACCGGGATACCCCATTCTCCGAAGACGACGAGGCGCTGCTGGAGGCGATCGCGCACCACGCAGCCGTCGCGCTCGAACACGGGCGCGCGGTCATGCGCGGCGTCCTGGCCCAGGAGATCCATCACCGGGTCAAGAACAACCTCCAGTCGGTGGCATCGCTCCTCCGACTGCAGGCCCGGGCCGAGCACGTCGACCCGCGCAAGGCGCTGCAGGACTCGGTCAATCGGATACTCGCCATCGCGGCCGTTCACGAGGTGCTCACCGAGCACCGCGAGGACGACGTCGACCTCGGCGAGCTCGTCGACCGGTCTGCGGGCGATGCTCGTCCAGGGACTCGTCGCCGGAAAGGAGATCAGCTCCGACCTGGAGTCGGTATCGCTCGCCGGCCAGCGTGCGACTGCGCTTGCGCTCGTCTTCACGGAGCTCTTCCAGAACGCGCTCGAGCACGGAGGTGAGCACGTCTCGATCGCGCTCGCGCAGCGAAACGGCGAGGTCGTGCTGACGATCGTCGACGACGGCGACGGGATTCGGGGGGACGGTTCGGGAACGGGCCTCTCGATCGTGCGAGCTCTCGTGCGCGACGAGCTGCGCGGCGAGATCGCGCTCGACAGCGACGACGGGCTTCGCGCCGAGGTGGTGTTCCCGGCGTGACGCGCGTTCTGATTGCGGAAGACGAGACGATCATCCGGCTCGACCTGAAAGGGTTGCTCGAGGCAGCAGGGCTCGAGGTGTGCGCGGAGGCGCGCGACGGCGAGGAGGCGGTAGCCCTCGCCCGGGAGACCGAGCCGGATGTCGCACTTCTCGATGTGAAGATGCCGCGGCTCGACGGAATCGAGGCAGCGCGCCGGATCCTCGACGAACGCCCGATCCCGATCGTCATGGTGACGGCGTACGGTGAGCGGGAGCTCGTGTCGCGTGCGGTGGAGGCGGGTGTGTTCGGGTACCTCGTGAAGCCCTTCCGCGAGACCGACTTGCTGCCCGCGATCGCGACGGCGACCGCGCGGCACGACGAGCTCGTCGCACTGAGGGAGGAGGCCGACTCGCTCGCGGAGGCACTCGCGGCGCGGAAGGCGATCGAGCGTGCGAAGGGGATTCTCATGAAGCGCGAAGGCCTCTCGGAGGAGGAGGCTTTCGCGCGACTCCGCAAGGCGAGCCAGATCTCCGGGCGTCCTCTCAAGGTCGTCGCCGAGGCGCTCATCGCGACGCTCGGCGACGGGCAGGAGCGGGGTCAGGCCCGTGGGGGCTGACCCCGCACCCCATCACACGGCAAGCAGCCGCTCTTCCTCGCGCCGGCGATAGAGCCGGCGTCCGAGCCAGGCGGCGAACGCGACGAGCGCGAACGGCGCCAGCACGATCAGGACGGCGAGCACGATGACCGCCTCCCAGGCGAGGACGTTCAGCGCTTCGTCAATGGTTCGGTCGAGCCGCGCGGGCGGCGCGACCGCGCCGAACGCTCCCGGCGTGACGACGGTGAGCTGGATCGTCGACATCCGCGCCTCGGCGTTCGTGGACGCGATCCCGGCGCGCAGTCCTCGGAGCTCTCCGCGCAGCGTCTGCAGCCGCGCACCGCAGCACTGCCTCGGTCTCGGCATCGAGCGACTCGGTCTCGAGCCGGGCGACGATGCGGGCGATCTGATTCCGAACGCTGGCCTCCCGCCGCTCGAGCGCGTCGAGGCTCGCCTGCAGGTCGTCGATCGTCACCTGCTGCGAGACGATCCTGCCGAGGCCGGAAAGGCCCACGATCGCCTCCTGCACCTTCGCAACTGGGACGCGAACGGTCAGCGCCGCGCTGCCTTCCTCACCTGTCGCGACGGACGCGTTGACGACGTGACCGCCGAGCGACCGCGTGAGGTCGAGTGCGTCCTGCGCCGCACGAGAGACGGCGTCGGGATCCGCGACCTCGACCGTCAACGTTGCGCTGACGCGCGTGGCGCGATCCGAGGTCGGCCCGATCGCCGAGTCCTAGTGCCTTGTCCTGGCACGGCTTGCCCTGGCACACCGAGGTTCGTCGACGGCGCGGATTCGGCCGTGCCCTTGCCCGCCTCGAGCGACTCCTGCCGGTATGCCTCTGGGGAGACGTCCGACTTGGCGATACCGAGAACCCCTGCGCTTGCAAAAGCGAGCGCAGCTGCGGCGGGAATCGCGATGAGGCTCACCCGCCGTACGGGGAAGTGGAATCGGCTCCACGGCGCGCGCCCAGTCTCCTGTGCGGAGATCTCACGGACACGCGCTCTCAGCGTCGTTGGGGCAATGGGCCGCGAAGCCCGCAGCTCGTGCATCAGGTCAGGCGATGTCATCGTCTCTCATCCTCTCCTCGAGCTTTGCGAGCGCCCGGCTCAGCCGTGTCGAGACTGCAGTGGGCGAAATTCCGAGCAAGCGGGCGGTCTCCTCACCGTCCAGGTCGAGGACGACCCGCAGGGCAACGACCTCACGCTCGCCGGCTGTCAGCGCACGGAGCCCCTCCTCGAGCGCCGGTGAGAGCCCCTCACCGAGGCCGCCCTCGTCGTCGCGGTGGGACGCTCCGGCGTCAGCACGTTCCTCGCGCCGCCGTCTCCTCATGTCTGCACGGAAGAAGTCGAGCGCGGTCGTGCGTGCAATCGCCAACAGCCACGCGCGTGGCGTTCCACGACGCGGGTCGAAGCGGCGCCACTTCTTGAACGCCGTTTCGAAGGTCTCGCTCGTGAGGTCCTCGGCAACCGCCCAGTTCTTGGTCAGGTACAGGAGATAGCCGTACACGTCGTCGAGGAGCTCCTCTGCCACTACCGCGAACGTTGGCGCCGTCGCGTCGGCAGAGCGGGGCGCGTCGAGAGTCACCGCGTGCATGCTTCCTCTACGCCGCCCAGACACCCGCGTGTCACCGGGTGGACGTTTCCTCGAAGAGCACCTCCCAGCGGACGAGGAGCTGTTGCAGCTCGTCGCGGGCGGCTCGGTGGGCAGTGAGGACGTCCATGTCGGTCCAGTCTCCGGCCAGCTTGCCTTCCAGCTCGGAGATCCGGAGCTCCGTGGCGGAGATGCTTGCCTCCAAGCGCTCGAGCTCGGTGGGTCGCGTGCGCTCCGAACGAGTGCGCGTGGGACGAGCCTTCCGTTCCTTGGCCGCCTCTTCGGCAGGCTCGGGTGCGGCCCGCTCCCGTGTGAGATCCGCCCAGCCGCCCTCGTAGGAGCGGAGCGTCCCGTCTTCGACGGCGACGATGCGGTCGGGGACCGCGTCGAGGAGCGCGCGGTCGTGCGAGACGATCAGCACGGTCCCCGGGAACGCCTCGAGCGCGGCTTCGAGCGCCTCACGGCTCTCCAGGTCGAGGTGGTTCGTGGGCTCGTCGAGCACGAGGAAGTTCGCGCCCGATGCGACGAGCAGCGCGAGCGCGAGGCGCCTCCGCTCTCCTCCCGAGAGGTCGGTTACGGCTCGTTCGTGGGTCTCCCAGCCCGAGAAGAGAAACCGGCCGAGAAGGTTCTGCGCCTGCGGTCGGGGAAGACCTGTCGCCGCCGATGTCGCGTCGAGTACCGACCCCTGCTTGGGCAGCTCTTGCGTGTGCTGCGAGAAGTACGCGGGGACGACTCCATGCCCCAGCGTGGCACTGCCTTCGTCGAACTCGGTGTCGCCGAGGATCTGCTTCGAGGAGGGTCGTCTTGCCACTCCCGTTCGGGCCGACGAGCGCGACCTTCTCACCGCGCTCGATCACCATGGTCGCGTCTGCGAGCAAGCGCTTGTCGCCGGCCGAGAGCGAAATGTCGTCGGCCTCGAGCACGATCCGACCCGTTCGCGGGGGTTGGATGAAATCGAAGCCGAGTGTGCGACGGCGACGCGTCAACGCTTCCAGCTCGCCTCGCGCGGACGCGCGCTCCTTCTCCAGGCGGTCGATCTGTGTGAGCTTGGCCTGGGCCTGCCTCGCCTTCGACTTCTTGTAACGGAAGCGAGCGACGAAGCGTTCGAGGCGCGCGATGTCCTCCGAAACGCGGTCAGCCGTCTTCTCTGCCGCGGCTGCGCGCGCCGCCTTCTCGCGGCGCCATTCGTGCCACGGGCCGGCGAAGTAGTGAACGCCTCCGGGAGACATCTCGAGAACGGCAGTCGTGACCGCCTCGAGGAACCAACGATCGTGGGCGACGAGGATGACCGCGGTGTCGAGCGTCTCGAGCTCTCGTTCGAGCCATTCGAGACTCTCGACGTCGAGATGGTTCGTCGGTTCGTCGAGAAGGAGCAGGTCCGGATCAACCGAGAGCGAGCGGGCAAGCGATGCGCGCGTCAGCTCCCCACCGGAGAACGTCTCGAGCTTTCGCTCGAAGTCGTCGTCGCGGAAGCCGAGCCCACGCGTCGCCTGGGCGATACGGTCACGCCAGTTCCAGCCTCCGGCGTGCTCCAGGCGAGCCTGTGCGTCCGCGTACCGCCGAAGCGTGGCCTCGTCGTGTGAACCGGCGGCCATCTCTCGCTCGAGCCGTCGCAAATCGTCCTCGACAGCGAGAAGATCGCGTGCGCCTGAGAGGACGTACTCCCGGAGCGTCAGGTCGAGATCGCGTGGTGGCCGCTGGTCATGGAGAGCGACGCGCGTGCCCTTGGCAAATGCGAGGTCGCCCCCCTGGAGCGAGGTCTCGCCGGCGATAGCTCGCAGGAGCGTGGTCTTGCCTGCGCCGTTCGGCCCTGCGAGCGAGAGACGGTCACGACGGCCGACGCTGAACGAGACGCCCTCGAAGAGCGGGTCGCCGGAGAACTCCTTCCGGAGGCTGGATGCGATCAGCACGGACACGGTGAGCGAAGGGTAGTGAGCACCGTTCCGCGGCTCGGGACGGGCGAGTCGAGGTAACCGGCACACCTTGTCTAATCTCTGCTCAGCCCGACCGGAACACCTGCTTATGTACCCCCATCGGGGGGTTCGACTCGCCCCTCGTGAGGGAACTCTCGTAGCTTGACTCGCGACATGACCACTACGATCGTTCGTTTTGCTGTGCTCGCCTCGGCCCTTGCGCTGGTTCTCTTCAGCGGGGCGGCAGCGAGCGGAGCACCCGAGCAGGCCGCCGCCCGAATGGGGATTCCGAACGCACGCGGCGTCTACACCGGGTGCTATCAGCGGGTGACCGGTGCGGTGCGATTGGTTCCCGGGTGGAAGCGTTGCCGAGCCGGGGAAGAACGGGTGACGTGGAACGTCCAGGGCCAGCCTGGGCCGGCGGGGCCGCAGGGCGACACGGGTCCCAAGGGGGCGACCGGGGAGCGTGGGTCGACAGGCCTGAGCGGTTCTCAAGGACCGCAGGGCACCCCTGGAACACAGGGCCCGGCGGGCGCACAGGGCAACGTTGGGCCGATCGGACCCCAGGGTCCGGCCGGCAGTGACGGCGTTGACGGCGTACCTGGCCCGCAAGGCCCGCCTGGAGCTGACGGCACCGACGGTGTTGACGGCGCACCCGGAGCACCCGGCGCGCAAGGCACCCCCGGAACTGACGGAGCTGACGGTGTCGACGGCGCACCGGGAGCGACAGGCCCGCAAGGTCCGATCGGCCCTCAGGGACCGATTGGGCCCTCAGGTTCACAGCTGATAGTCGGCACACCCGTGACGTCGGTGGCGAACGCGGCTCGCAACACGACGGTCACGGCCACTGCTTCATGCCCGGCCGGGAAGGTGCTCCTCGGCGGTGGCGGGCTCGTCACGACCACCGCGGCGCAGAAGGAGCGCGTTCATGTAACTGCGTCCTATCCGAGCTCAGCCACGCAATGGACGGCGATCGGAGTCGTCGGGATAGCCGCACTCGGCGCGGGACAGACGATGACCGTGACGGCGTACGCTCTCTGCTCGCTGTAGCCGACTAGCGGGAAGCGCGGAGCGAGGGCGCGGCAACGAGCTGCCGCGCCGCAGCGGCGATGTGCTCGGCGTCGATCCCCGCGCGTGAGAGAAGCTCCTCCGGCTTACCCGAGCTGGGCATTCCCTGCACCGCGAGTGAGACGACACGCGGAGGATCCTCCGTGTCGGCGAGCGCCGCGCGAACTGCGTCGCCAAGGCCGCCTTCGGGCCAGTGGTCCTCGACCGTCACGAGCCGTCCCTGCGTCGCCTCGACGGCGACGAGCAACGTCTCCAAATCCAGCGGCTTGATCGAGTACAGGTCGATGACCCGCGCGGAGACTCCATCCTCGGCGAGCAGATCGGCTGCCTTCAGCGCTTCGTGAACCGTGATCCCGGCGCCGATGAGCACGACTTCGTCGTCATCCGAGGACCGCAGAACTCGACTACCCCCGATCGCAAAATCTTCGTCGGGTTCGTACAAGACCGGTAGGGCTGGGCGCAAGGTGCGCAGATACGAGATGCCGGTGGTGTCGGCCATCGCCGCGACGAGGTGAGCCGTCTGGTTTGCATCGCACGGGTGGAGGACGGTGCTTCCGTGAATCGCACGGAACGCGGCGATGTCCTCGAGGCCCATCTGCGAGGGGCCGTCCTCGCCGATCGAGACGCCTGCGTGCGAGCCGCAGAGTGCGAAGGTCGCCCGGCTCACCGCCGCCATGCGGGCGAAGTCGTATGCGCGCGAGAAGAAAGCCGCGAACGTCGAGACGAACGGCCGCCAGCCCACGGCCTGGAGCCCGACCGCGGCGGCCACCAGCTGCTGCTCTGCGATGTACATCTCGAAGTACCGCTCAGGGTGGGCCTTCGCGAAGAGCTCTGCGAAGGTCGAGTTGGAGACTTCCCCGTCGAGGACGACGACATCGGGCCGCGCGGCGCCGAGGGCGGCGAGTGCCTCGCCGTACGCCTTCCGCGTCGCCACCTCGGAGCCGACCTCGTAGCGCGGAAGGTCGAGAGCGGTAGGGGCCGGCCTGGGCGTGGGGCCGGCTTCGGGCTTCGCAACCTCGATGCGGATGTCGCGAAGACCACCGAGCTCGGCGATCGCTGCGTCCGGGTCGTCGAGAGGCTTGCCGTGGAAGCCGTTCTTGTTCTCCACTGCGGCGACGCCTTTCCCCTTGATGGTGCGAGCGACGATCACGGTCGGCTTCCCGGTTGTCGCATCGGCCTCCGCATACGCGCGGTCGATTGCTTCGACATCGTGTCCGTCGACGAGCACGGCATGCCAGCCGAAAGCACGCGCACGCTCTGCGTAGACGTCGACGTTCCATCCGACCATCGTCTCCCCTCGCTGACCGAGCCGGTTCACGTCGATGATCGCCGTCAGGTTGTCGAGCTCGAAGTGCCCGGCGTGCTCGAACGCCTCCCACATCGAGCCCTCCGCCATCTCGCTGTCTCCGCAGAGCACCCAGACGCGGTTGTCGAGCCGTTCGAGGCGCTTGCCGGCAAGTGCCATCCCGACTCCGATAGGCAGGCCCTGGCCAAGAGAGCCGGTCGCGACATCGACCCAGGGAAGGACGGGGGTCGGATGCCCCTCGAGCGGGCTGCCGAGCTTGCGGTAGTCGAGCAACTCGGCGTCGGTGACCACGCCGGCCGCGCGGTAGATCGCGTAGAGGAGCACCGACGCGTGCCCCTTCGAGAACACAAGACGATCGTTCGCGGGGCTCTTCGGCTCCGAGAAGTCGTAGCGCAGATAGCCGTCGACCAGGACGGCCATGAGATCAGCTGCGGACATCGCCGAGGTCGGGTGCCCGGACTTTGCGGCGGCGCTCATTCGTACAGAGTCGACCCGGAACTGCTGCCCGAGCTCTCGCCTGCGTTCGACTGCTTCCATGCGCGCCATTCTAAGTGCTTCCCGCCGCAACTACAGTCGTGATTCGCCGGCGAGAACCGAGCAGGCCTAGGACGCAGGGAGCGCCAATATTCTTGAATATTGGCGCGACTGAGGACGACGGCATGCGAAGCGTTCGCAGGCGCGCGAAGCGCGGATGTAGTTGCGGCGGGGAGCACTATGTTGGTGTGTACGGGTCTCGCTGCGCGGTAACGTTCGGGATGCCATGACGAGCAGCAGCCGACTTCACGAGCTTTCGAACCACGGCGTCAGCGTGTGGATCGATTCGCTTTCGCGCGAGATGCTGGAGACCGGCGAGCTCGATCGGCTCCTGCGGGAAGACGCAGTCGTCGGTGTGACATCCAACCCGACGATCTTCGAGAAGGCCCTCTCGACCGGGCCTTGGTACGACGATCAGCTTCGCGAGGCACTCGAGCGAAGCGACGACTCCAAGGAGATCTTCCTCGACCTGGCGGTCGAGGACGTCCAGCGCGCATGCGATCTCCTGCACTCGGCCTGGGACCAGTCGGAGGGTGTCGACGGCTACGTCTCCCTCGAGGTGGACCCGGGTCTCGCCTACGACCGGAACGCGACCTACGACGAGGCGATCAAGCTGCACGAGCTCGTCGACCGGCCGAACGCGTACGTGAAGATCCCCGGCACCGAGCCGGGCCTGGGAGCGATCGAGGACTGTATCGCCGCGGGTCGCTCGATCAACGTGACTCTCATCTTCTCGCTCGAGCGCCATCGCGCGGTTGCCGAGGCCTACGTTCGAGGACTCGAACGGCTGGTCGCTTCCGGAGGTGACCCCACGCACGTCGTCTCGGTGGCGAGCTTCTTCGTCTCCCGTGTCGATACCGAGGCCGATCGGCGCCTCGAGGAGCTTCAGCGGAAGGATCTCCAGGGGCGCCTCGCCGTGGCGAACGCGAAGCTCGCATATCAGCACTACCTCGAGGCGTTCTCCGGCGAACGGTGGACAGCGCTCGCCTCCGCTGGAGCCAAGCCGCAGCGCTGTCTGTGGGCATCGACCTCCACGAAGAACCCCGCGTACCGAGATGTCCTTTACGTCGAGGAGCTCATCGGCCCCGACACGGTGAACACGATGCCGCTCGAGACGATCGAGGCGTTCCAGGACCATGGCATCGTGAGGGACACGCTCACGCAGGACGTGGACGAGGCCGAGCAGCTCCTCGAGCAACTCGCGGAGGCCGGTGTCGACTACGACGACGTCGTGGCCACGCTCGAGACCGAGGGCGTCCAGAAGTTCTCGGATTCATTCAGCACGCTCCTCGCAGGCATCGAAGCGAAGCGGGAAGCGCTCGTCGCTTAGTCGTCCCAGTACATATGTAATTCACATATACTGGGCGCGTGCACCGCAAGAGGCACCGAGCCCGCAGTCGCCGGCGGCTTCCGGACGGGAGTTGGGAGATACGGGCGCGGGTCGAACGCTTCGGCGAGCCGGCCTTGTTGCTACTCGTCTCCGACGGGCCGACCCATGGGTATGAGCTCCTCGAGAGGCTGCCCGGGCTCATCGGTGAGGATCGCGTCGACGTCGGCAACGTGTACCGGGCGCTTCGTGCGTTCGAGGACGAGGGACTGGTCGAATCGGAGTGGCAGGCGGATCTTCCCGGCCCGACGAAGCGCACGTACACGCTGACCGAGGACGGCCGAGGAGTGCTCCTGGCGTGGCTCGACTCCATCGGAGCTTTGCGTGATGGCTTGACTGCATTCCTCGACGACGCTCGGAGAGGAGGTGACCATGTGTAGGAAGCACGCCCACAGGATGTGGCAGCGGCGCATGCCGAACCGCGAGGATCTGCTTCGCGCGCTCGACGAGCGACAGAAGGATCTCGAAGAGGAGATCGCCGACATCCACGATCTCGTGCGGAGGCTTCGCGACGAGACCGCCGCGGCGCCATCGTCCGAGCCCGCTCCTTCGATCTGATCCAGGAACGCTAGTTGCACGCCTTGTGGCTCTGAGCCACGAGGCGTGCTCGTGCGCATCAGCTCGTCGAGAGAGCCGAGAGCAGTTCCTCGTGAAGGAGCCCGTTCGACGTGATCGCCGTGCCGCCGTCGATGCGACGCGCCCCTGAGAAGTCGGTGAAGCGACCCCCGGCCTCCTCGACGATCACCTGTACTGCGGCCAGATCCCACTCGCCCAGTCCGTAGGAGCCGTCGACGGTGCCGTCAACCGCGCCTTCGGCCACGAGCATGTGCCCCCAGAAGTCACCGAGCCCCCGCGCGTGCCAGGCGCGTGCCGCGATTTCGCTGAGTCTGGTGTCTAGCGGAAGGCAGAGCACGGCATCCTCGACACGGGCGACGGTCGAGACGCTCATCCGCTCGCCGTCCACGAACGCGCCCGCTCCGCGCTCGGCCCACCAGCGCCGTCCAAGGGCCGGGGCTGACACGACTCCGAGGCGCATGCCGCCGGGTTCCTCGAGCGCTACGAGCGTCGCCCAAGTGGGGATTCCGCGCGCGTAGCTACGGGTACCGTCGATCGGATCCAGGATCCAGCGCCGCCCGCCGGCGCCACTCGCTCCTTGCTCCTCGCCGAGGATCGCGTCCGCCGGATGTTCGGCTCCGAGCAGCCGACGCAACTCGGTCTCTACCGCGCGATCGGCCTCGGTGACGGGCGTGAGATCGGACTTCGTCTCGATCGAGAGGCCCGAGCGAAAGAGCGGTAGCGAGATCGCGTCCGCTGCGTCTGCGAGCCGGAGCGCAAGAGCCAGATCGGGACTCACCAAACGACCCTATCGCGCAGTTAGCCGCTTCTGACCTGAACGTCGGCGACATGACCAGCACCGGGCGAGCTGCGTCGAGTAGAGGCTGCCGCTCTGCGGCGCGCCGCGTATCGCCTATGAGCCGTGTTGCGCGAGCGCGGCTTCGAGCAGGCGCCCCGCCGCAAGGACGAGCCCATCGCTGCCGGGCCGTCCCGCGAGCTGCACCGATGCCGGAAGGCCGTGCTCGGCCGAGCCGCAAGGCAGTGCGAGCACGGGCCAGCCCAGCGCGTTGAAGGGGAACGTGAAGCGAATCATCGACCGTCGAAATCGGAGGTCTCCAGGCTCGCCTTCACCGATCTCCGGTGCGACGAAAGCGAGAGTTGGCGTGATCAGGAGGTCGAGTCCCTCGATGGCGCCTTCAGCCTCCTCGCGAAACACCACTCGAGCTTCTGCAGCGCGCTCGGCCTCCGCATCCGTCACCTCGAGACAACGTTCGATCTTGCCGCGAACGTCGTCGCCGTAGAGGTCGGCGTTCTCGGCGAAGAGCTCGCGGTGGACGTCAGCGACCTCGTGCCCGAACAGGTCGTCGATGTCGTCGGCGGTGGAGAGCGCGACGGTTCGACGATGCTCAAAGAGCGCCGCAGCTTCGTTCACACGTGCGCGAACGAGCGGGGCGGGCTCGTCGGCCCACACGACGCCAACGCTCAACTCGTCGAGCGTCTCGAGCGCATGAGCGTCGAAACGCGGCACCAGTGCTTCCATCGCTCTCGCGCACGTCACAACGTCCCGCGCCATCGGGCCCGCATGATCGAAGGTCGGAGCGAGCGGGAAGCAGCCATCGAGCGAGACGAGCCCGTAGGTGGGCTTGAAGCCGACGACGCCGCAACAGGCCGCCGGGATGCGGATCGAGCCGCCGGAATCTGTTCCGAGAGCGAGGTCGGCAGCTCCGAGCACGAGAGCGGCTGCGTTTCCGCCACTCGAACCACCGGCGACGCGCCCGGCTGCTCTCGGGTTCGGGACGACGCCGAAGTGCGGATTCTCGGAGGTCGTACCGAACGCGAACTCGTGCAGGTTCGTCTTTCCGACGACGCCCCATCCGGCTGCCTCGAGCGCGGCGACCGCGGGTGCAGTCTCCGTCGGGACATGCTCGCCGAACAGAGGCGATCCGTACGTCGTCACGAGCCCGGCCGTGTCGAAGAGATCCTTGACGGCGAGCGGGCGTCCTTCGGGCTCGGCGTCCGGGAGCGCCAGGAACACGCCCGGCGGACAATTCCGAGGCTTCAACTAATCGAGCTGGAGATACAGCACCGCGATGATCGCCGTGCCGGCAAAGAGGAGCCAGAAGAGGCCGAAGAGCGCCCAGCCGAAGCGGAGGTTCTTGCGCTCGAGCTCTCGGTCGTTCACAGGATCACCGGGTCGAGCGCAGCCGCTGCAAAGAGGAGCGCGAGATAGGCGAGCGAGTAGTGGAAGAGCACCTGGGCACGTGCGCGCGAGAGGTCTCGTCGCAGGAGCACTGCGAGGGTAAGGAACGCCGCGCCGAGGACGACCGCCGCCGCGGTGTAGAGGGGGCCGAGCCAGTATCCGACGGCGACGGTGAACGCCACCAGCGCGATCGAGTAGAGCACGATCTGGCGTGCCGTCTCGCGGTCCCCTCGCACGACCGGGAGCATCGGGACACCGGCGGCCGCGTAGGCGTTCTTGATCATCAGCGCAAGTGCCCAAAAGTGCGGCGGCGTCCACAGGAAGACGATGAGGAAGAGCCAGAGAGCCGGCAGTGCGAGGCTTCCGGTTGCCGCGGCGTAGCCGACGAGCGGAGGCACAGCGCCCGCAGCACCTCCGATGACGATGTTCTGAGGGGTCGAGCGCTTCAGCCAGCGCGTGTAGACGACGACGTAGAAGAGGTTGCCGACGAGCGCCAGCACCGCAGTCAGCACGTTCACCGCCGAGGCGAGCAGCGCGAACGAGAGCGCCGACAGCAGGACACCGAACTCGAGCGCCTGCTCGGGCGTCACACGACCCGAGGCGACGGGGCGCTTCTTCGTCCGGCTGCCCATGAGAACGTCGATGTCCCGATCGAGGACGTGATTCAGCGCAGATGCTCCGCCGCAGGCCAGCGCAAGCCCGACCATGGTGACGACGAAGAGACCGACGGGAGGTACGCCCTGTGCTCCGACGAACATCCCGGCGGCACCGGTGAGCAGGAGCAAGGTCATGATCCGGGGCTTCGTCAGCGTCAGGTAGTCGCGCGCCGTCGCAAGCGGCACAGGCGTACCGCGGAATGCCGCCACCAGCACGAGCAGGCTTGCGGCGAACGCCGACCCTGCCGCTCCGACATGAAGCACGCTCGCCCAGGTCGCTCCATCGCTCCACGCAACGGCACCGCCAAGCGCGACCGCGAACAGGAACAAGGTGACTGCGGCCACGGCTCTCACGAACATGTCCGGATAAGCCATCCGCGCGACGATCGCGTTTGCGACGAGCAGCGGCAGCGCGATCGCAGCCAGGCCCCAGTGCGTAGCGCCGAGCTCGAGTACGGCGCTCACGACGACGAGACCCACACCGAACGCCGCAGCAGCAGCAGACAGTCGGAGGAGCGCGCCCGGTCCCGACGCGCTAGCCAAGCTCTCGCTCTCCACGTTCCTCACGCAGCCTCCGTCGTAGATCGTAGAGCGGACGTGCGCTCGTGACGTACGGAACCTCATCGAAGTTGTAGGCCGGCGGCGGCGAGCTCGTGTACCACTCGAGCGTGTCGGCTTGCCAGGGATCGTTCCCCACTCTCGGCCCGCTCTTCGACGTCCTGACGGCATTGACGACGAACAGGAGGATCGCGATCCCCATGACGTAGGAGCCGATCGTCGAGGCGAGGTTGTAACCCTCCCAGCTCTCGTCGGCGTACGTGTAGACGCGCCGCGGCATCCCCTCGAGCCCGACCAGGTGCTGGGGGAAGAACGCAAGGTTGAAGCCGACGAAGAGGGTCCAGAACTGCCACTTGCCGAGCTTCTCGTTCAGGCGTCGGCCGAACATCTTCGGCCACCAGTAGAAGAGGCCGGCGAAGATCGCGAACATCGCGCCGCCGAAGAGCGTGTAGTGGAAGTGGGCGACCACGAAGTAGCTGTCGTGCACCTGCCAGTCGATCGGGAAGGCGGCGAGGTAGATCCCGGTGAGTCCGCCGATGACGAAGACCGAGAGGAACCCGAGCGCGTACAGCATCGGCGTGTCGAAGCTCAGGTTCCCGCGCCAGAGAGTCGCGAGCCAGTTGAAGATCTTGATGCCCGTCGGGACCGCGATGACCATCGACGCGATCATGAAGAACGCCTGCAGCGAGATCGGAAGCCCGACCGTGAACATGTGGTGGGCCCACACGAGCATCGAGAAGAAGCCGATCGCCACGGTCGAGACGGCAATCGCCTTGTACCCGAACACCGGCTTGCGGGCGAACACCGGCAGCACCTCGGAGATGATTCCGAAGGCCGGGAGGATGATCACGTACACCTCGGGGTGGCCGAAGAACCAGAACGCGTGCTGATAGAGGACAGCCGAGCCTCCCTCGGCGGGATTGAAGAAGTTCGTCTGGACGTCCCAGGGGCCGATCGAGACGCCCCGGTCGAGCAGCAGCAGCGTCAGGCCAGCTGCGAGGACCGGGAGGATCACGATGAGCAGCACCGCATAGATCTCGATCGACCAGACGAAGAGCGGCATGCGCATCCACGTCATGCCCCGCGCCCGCAGGTTGTGGATGGTCACGATGAAGTTGATCGCGCCTGCCAGCGACGAGGCCGTGAGGATGTGGAGCGACAGGATCCAGAGGTCCTGGCCGTTGCCCGGTGCCTGCGTCGAGAGCGGTGGATACGCGGTCCAGCCGGTATCCGCCGCGCCGCCATCCGCGAAGAAGCTCAGCATCAGGATCGCGCCGCCGAGGAAGAACAGCCAGTACGAGAGCGCGTTGAGCCGTGGGAAGGCGACATCCCGAGCGCCGATCATCAGGGGCACGAGGTAGTTCGCGAAGCCGGCAAGCAGCGGGACGGCGACGAGGAACACCATCGCCGTGCCGTGGATCGTGATCAGCTCGTTGTAGCGATCCGCGCTCAACACATCTGCGTTCGCCTGCGAGAGCTGGAGCCTGAAGAGAAGGGCCATGAGCCCTGCCAGGACGAAGAAGACGAGCGAGGTCGAGATGTAGAGGATCCCGATTCGCTTGTGGTCCGTCGTGACGAGCCAGCTCGCGACCTTGCCGTGCTGCCAGGCTGGCGTGGTCTCCGCTCTAGCTGCCACTCGGTGGGTTCTCCTTCAAGTAGTTCGTCAGCGCGAGGACCTGCTCGTCGCTCCAGCCCGACCCGACCGCGGGCATGGTGCGGCGGCCGTTTCGGACGAGGCTCTCGACGGCAGCTGGGTCGCCGAGGACGAGGGACCCCGCGATCCGCGGTCCGATGCCGCCCTCGCCGGAGAGATCGTGGCACTTCGCGCAGACGCCTTCCCAGGTCTCCTTCCCGAGCTCGCCCGTGCCGGCGGTTTGCTCTTCGCGGCGCTGTTCGAGCCACTCTGCGAACTCGAGTGCCGGCATCACTTCGACCGAGGCGAGCATGTTCGCGTGCTCGAGACCGCAGAGCTCAGCGCACTGACCCGTGTACGTGCCAGGGTTCTCCGCCTCGAACCAGGTGTCGTTGACGATGCCCGGGATCGCGTCGATCTTGCCGCCGAGCGCGGGAATCCACCACGAGTGGATGACGTCTGAGTCCGGCGCGCTGACCTCGAGCCTTACGGGAACCCCCGCAGGGGCACGCATCGTGTCGATCGCGACGACGCCGTTCGGATACTCGTACTGCCAGTAGAACTGGCGGCCCGTCACGCTGACCTCGAGCTGTCCGCTCGCGCCGGCCGAGGGGATGTTCTTGATGCCCGGAAGCTCGATGAAGACGAACGCCCCGATGAGGAACAGGACGACGACAGGGAACGCGGTCCAGGCGAGCTCGAGCTTCGTGGCGCCGTGTACCTGGGCTCCGTCCTCGAAACGGGCGCGCTTCTGGCGGCGGTAGCGAATGATGAACGCGATCAGGAGACCTTCGACGAGCACGAAGATCCCCAGCACGAAGATCGAGACGAAGAGGAAGCTGTCGCGGATCCCCTCGGCGTTCGGCGACTCCGGCGCGACAGGCGTGAATCCCCCGTTGTCGCCGAGTGCCACCGGCGCGACGATCGCGGCGAGGAGCAGCAGTCCACACGTGACAAGCAGCTTCGCGCGCACCGCCTGCCATTCTATGAACGTGGTGGAGGGCGCGTATCGGGGAACTCGCGTACGGCTGCCCGGCGATGTCGTCCGGCCATTCCAGGTTTTCGTGAACGCCGTTCAGCAGGAGGAAGGGAGCGACTTCCGCGTCGACGGGCGGACGCTCGTCTTCGACCGGGAGCTCAAGAGCGAGGGCTCACTCGGGTTCTGGCGCTGGGCGTCGATCCTGGTCGGCGTCGCCGGGACGTACCGGCAAAACGACTCGGTCGACGTCG
Organism: uncultured Thermoleophilia bacterium; assembly: GCA_963827525.1. GTDB lineage: Bacteria > Actinomycetota > Thermoleophilia > Gaiellales > Gaiellaceae > GMQP-bins7. The sequence goes on along the minus strand of CAWHBH010000041.1, from coordinate 63,926 downwards.
CCTACCAGCGCGGCGGAAAGCCGGTGGTCGCGACGAAGCTCCCACTCGAGCCGCTCGGCTGAGGCAAATAGGGCCGCCGGTACTGTTGGCCGGATGGAGGCGTCCAACGGAATCGAGGTCGAGGGGCTCGTTCGCGAGTACAAGAAAGGCCCACGCGCGGTCGACGGCATCGACATCAGCGTCGCCCCCGGTGAGATCTACGGCTTCCTCGGCCCGAACGGCGCTGGCAAGTCGACGACCGTCCACGTTCTGACGACGCTGCTGCCGCCGACGGCGGGAACGGCGCGCGTCGGTGGCTTCGACGTCGTGAAGGACGGGCCGAAGGTGCGCTCTCTGATCGGCGTCGCCCTGCAGGAAGCCGCACTCGATCCGCTCCTGACCGGGCGCGACCACCTTCGACTCCAGGCCACGCTCCAGGGCGTCCGTAAGGACCAGCGCCAGTCACGTGCAGAGGAGCTGCTTCACCGCGTCGGCCTCGCCGACGCCGCTGACCGGAAGGTCTCCGGCTACTCGGGAGGGATGAAGCGGCGGCTCGACCTGGCGCTCGCACTCATTCACAGCCCGCGCATCCTCTTTCTCGACGAGCCCACGACCGGCCTCGACCCGCTGAGCCGGACGGCGCTCTGGGAGGAGGTCTCGCTCCTGCGCCGGGAGGACCGCGTCACCGTGTTCCTGACGACCCAGTACCTCGAGGAGGCGGACGTCCTCGCCGATCGCGTCGGAATCATCGACCAGGGGAAGCTCGTCGCCGAGGGGACACCCGCGGATCTCAAGGCGGAGATCGGGCGACCGAGCGTCCATGCGATTCCGCAGCGAGAGGAGGACCGTCCGCGGATCGCCGAGTTCCTCGCGCAGTTCGGGGAGCCGCTCGACTCGGGGCGGGACGTCGCAGTGCGGTTGCGAGACGGCCTCGGACTGACCGACATCGTGCGGGCCGTCGACCAGAACGGCGTCGACGTCGCCGACCTCGAGCTGCGCGCGCCGACTCTCGACGACGTGTTCCTCGCCAAGACGGGACGCACGCTCGAGGGCGCGACCGAGGAGGCCGAGACCGAAGAGCCGGAGAAACGTCGGAGATGAGCACGTGGCCTCAGGTCGGCGCGATCGCCCGCCGGTCGGTCGTTCGCACGTCGCGCCAGCCGGCGAGTGTCATCCCGCCGCTCATCTTCCCGATCGCATTGATGGCGGTGAACGCGGGCGGTCTGCGCTCGTCGACCGAGCTTCCGGGCTTCCCGACTGCCTCGTTTCTCGCGTTTGCGCTCGCGGTGCCCTTCATCCAGGGCGCGCTCTTCTCGACGATGAACGCCGGCACCGATCTTGCGCGTGATGTCCAGACCGGGTTCATCAACCGCCTCTCGCTGACCGCGCTTCGAGACTGGGCGCTCCTCACCGGACAGCTCGCCGGTGTCGTCGTTCTCGGGATGGTTCAGGTGATCTTCTACCTCGTGGTCGGCCTCTCGGCCGGCGTGCGCTTCGAGTCTGGGCCTGCCGGGATCGCTGTCCTTCTCGTCTACGGAGCGATCGTGGCGTTGTCGTTCGGCGCGCTCGGTGCGTGGCTCGCGTTCCGGACGGGCTCGGGCGAGACGATCCAGGCGCTCTTCCCGGTTCTCTTCGTCTTCCTCTTCATCTCCTCGATGAACACGCCGCGCAACCTGATCGGGGTCGAGTGGTTCCGGATCGCGGCCACTCTCAATCCCGTCTCGTACATGATCGAGTGTGTCCGGAGCCTGATCATCACGGGCTGGGACCCGCAGGCGCTTGCGCTGGGATTCGGGTTCACGATCATCCTCGGCATCGTCTCTCTGGCGCTCGCCTCGCGGGCGCTTCGAACCCGGATGACGAGGACCTAGAGGCGTGCGGATGTGGGACGTGATCTCGGGCGTGGCGTGGCGGACACTGAAGAACGCGCTCACGAACCCGCAGATCCTCCTGCCGACGATGCTGTTTCCGCTGTTCTTCTTCACCGCGTTCGCGGGCGGTCTCTCCCAGCTGAACGAGATCCCAGGTTTCGACTACGAGCCGGGCTACACGGCTTTTCAGTTCGTCTTCGTGCTGCTCCAGTCTGCGGCCTTCAGTGGAGTCTTCACCGGGTTCGGCCTCGCGCGCGACTTCGAGGGCGGGTTCGCCAAGCGGCTGCTACTCGCGGCGCCTCATCGAAGCGGGATCGTCCTCGGCTACGCGCTCGCCGCGCTCGTCCGCTGGCTGGTCGTCGCAACGGTCCTCACCGTCCTCGCGCTCGTCGTGGGGATGAACGTCAGCGGTGGGGTCGTCGACCTCTTCGGCCTCTTCGTTCTCGCCGCGCTGGTCAACTTCTGCGGCTTCTTCTGGTCGGGCGGGATCGCTATGCGCTTCCGCACGATCCAGGCGGCGCCGCTCATGCAGATGCCCGTCTTCCTCGTGCTCTTCTTCGCGCCCGTCTACGTCCCGTTGGAGCTGCTCCAGGGCTGGATCGAAGCAGTCGCTTCCGCCAACCCGGTGACGTACCTGCTCGAGACCGGCCGCGGGTTCGTCGCCGGTGACGCTCCGCACGTCCTCGGCGCGTTCGCGATCGCCATCGGGCTCGGCGTCGTCTTCTGGACGTGGGCGTTTCTGGGTCTACGCAAGGCCGAGGCCGCAGGGGCTTGACCTCGCATTCAGTCGGCGAGGACGCGTAGGAGCGCGTCCACGATCTGCGGGTCGAACTGCGAGCCCGACGCCTCCACGAGGCGGCGGCGCGCCTCCTCGACGCCGAGCGTCTTGCGATACGGCCGGTCTGTCGTCATGGCGTGAAAGGCATCGCACGCGAGCACGATTCGCGACTCGAGGGGGATCTCACTTCCGGCCAACCGATCGGGGTAGCCGCTGCCGTCGTAGTGCTCGTGAGCGCTGCGGACGATGCGTCGCACTTCTCCGAGCTGCTCGATCGGCGCGAGGATGCGCTCGCCGAGAATGGGGTGCGTTTCGACCATCCTGCGCTCTTCCTCCGTGAGCGGGCCGGGCTTGGTGAGGATGCGCGACGGGATCCCGATCTTGCCGATGTCGTGGAACAGCGCGCCGAGCTCGAGGCGCTTGAGCTCTTCCGCCTCTAGCCCGAGCTCCTCTCCAACTTTCAGCGCGAGATCGGTGATCCAGCGCGCGTGCGTCGACGTGTACTCGTCGTTGGCCTCGAGCGCGTTCGCGAGCGCCTCCACCGTCGCGAGGAATGTCCGCTCGAGCGTCTCGTAGCTCGCTGCGCTCTGGAGAGCGAGCTGTGTCTGGCGAGCGAGGCCGCCGAGGACCTCGAGCTCGCGATCACCGAGGACGGTTGTCGACGGAAAGGCGGCCGCGATGACGCCCCAGCGTCCGTCGACGACGAACGGTGCGATCGCAAAGCGGCCGTCCGTTCCCGGAGGCGGAGCTGCGATCGCGGCGTAATCGACAGCTTCGATGAAATACGGCTCCGTCCTCGTGAGCCACGGCTCGAGGTGCTCCACCGGGACTACGACGAGAGCGGGCTCTTCCGCAGGCCGATCGTCCGGTACGCCTGCCAGGCGAATGAGATCCCCGCTCGCCGTGTCTTGAAGCCAAATCGAGGCATTGGGGCTGGAGAGGATTCGCACCGAACCGGCCACGACCCGCTCGGCGACGTCGGTGATCCCCTTGGCTTCCGCAACTTCACGCCCGAATGCAAGAAGCGCCTTCGCGCTCTCGGCTTCGCGGCGCTGCGCTTCGTACAGCCGCGCGTTCTCGAGGGCGACGGATGCATGCCCGGCGAGAACCTCGAGCACGCGGAGATCGTCGGCGTCGAACTGGTTGAGACCGAGTTTCGAGATGACGATGACGCCGATCACGTGCGCACCGAACCTCAACGGGACTGCGAGCAGCGACTCTTCGATCTCGACCGTTCCCGCGATCTGCTTGCCGGACTCGTGGTGAGCTGCGTCGTGCACGAGGAGCGATTCGCCGGTCTCCGCTACACGCCCCGTGATACCCCGCCCTACGGCCGTGGGGAGGAGCTCGACGGGCGACCCGGGCTCCACCGCCATCAGCTCCCCGCGGAATGCCACCGGCAGCAGTTCCTCACCGTCGCGGAGAAAGACGCGACAGTTGTGGTAGTCGATCAGGAGTCGAAGCTCGTCCGCGATGGTGAGGCCGATCTGCGCCACGTCGTTGAGCCGCGAGAGTTTTCCGGAGAGGCTCTGAAGCATCTTCAAGTGTGCGATCGAGCGCACGTCGTCGCGCCGTATGGACGCTTCAGAGGGGCGTTCCCGCGCGGTCTCGTCGAACGGGATGACGAGGCCCTTCCCGCGCGTCTTCGCCGTCATCATCGCCGCTTCCGCGCAGGCGACGAGCTCTCGCGGGTTGGCTGCATGCTCCGGCCCGAGGGCAATTCCCGTCGAGACCGTGAGTCGTCCCGCGGCGTCGGCCTGGAGCTTTCCGAGCTCGTGCCCGATGCGCTCCGCAAGCGCCATCGAGCTGCGCAGATCACCGCCCGGCAGGATCACGCCGAACTCCTCGCCACCGACCCGGCAGACGACGTCACTCGTCCGGACGGTCGCGCGAAGCACGTCGGCGACCTGCTGGAGGAAGTGGTCGCCGATCCCGTGGCCGTAGACATCGTTGACCCGCTTGAAGTCGTCGAGGTCGAGCATTAGGAGAGCGACCGTGTCGTGCTCTGCGGAGGCGCGCATCACAGCTCGGCGCAAGCGGTCATGGAACGCGCGGTGGTTGTACAAGCCCGTGAGCGCGTCGGTCTCGGCCTGGTGCTCGAGTCGAGCCTTGACATGTGCGTTGTCGATGGCGAGCGCGGCTGCGTCGCCGAAGCGCTTCGCGAGGAGGAACTCCTCGTCGGTGAAGACGGCGTGTTCTCCGACGCGGTAGATGTTGAGCGTTCCCTTGAGGTGGCCACGGGCGATCAACGGAACCGCAATGAGGGCCTCGGGGTCGACCGGCGTCCCGGGGACGAACCGCACTCGAGGATCGAGGTGGGCCCTGTTCGCGAGGACGGCCTCGCGGTGCTCGACGGCCCAGCCGGTGATCCCCTCGCCGAAGGAGAACGTCTCGCTCATGATCTCCTCCGCCCACTTGCTGCGAGCAAGCACCGGGATCAGCTCGCGCTTTGCCTCGTCAGCCTCGTAGATATGGACGTCTTCGTACGGGATGAGCTCGGCGAGCGTGTCGGCGATGCGATCGAGGAGTGCGTCGAGGCTCTGCTCCGAGAGCACGTCGTGGAAGATCTCGGCCAGCCGACGGTACGGCTCGGCCGAGCCCGTCGAGACGAGGCTCATCTGGGGCCGCGGAGCGGGATCGATTGGCGCAGGGTCGGGCATGCGAGGTCGCTTCGATCTCATCGGACGGCCGCCGAGTGCGCTTGAGCACGCCTCTGCAAAGATCAGAGGCTATGGAGGCGCACGACGATGCGCGGATCGCGCTGCTCTCGCGGCTGATCGACCACGCGCCGCTGTTTCCGCCCGCCTCCCTACCGTTACCCGCTGCGATCGCAGAGGATGCGCGCGCTCAGGTGAGCCGGGATGCGTTCATGCTTGCGCGGTTCGTGTGTCCCGCGACTCAATTCGGTGAGCTCGGCGACCTCGATCGAGCGATCAGCGTCGTGCTCGACGGACCGCTGCCGGCCGACTCGAGCGTCGAGGCGGTCGAGGTGCCGATGGGAGACGAGCTCGGATCGCTGTCGACCCTCGCTCCGGAGGTCTATGTCGAGGTCCGACTCGACGACACGCTCGACGCACGCCTCGATGCGCTTGCGGCGCACGGGTTCCGTGCGAAGGTGCGTTGCGGAGGAGCATCGGCTCCGAGCGACGCGGCGCTCTCTGCCTTCATCCGCGGCTGCCGAGCACGCGACCTCGTCTTCAAGGCCACTGCCGGGCTTCACCATGCGGTGAGGACGAACGGAGAGCACGGCTTCCTGAACCTGCTGGCCGCCGTGGTCTTCGGCGACGAGGAGCACGCCTTGGCTGAGGCCGACCCGGCGGCGTTCGAGCTCGACGCGGACGCCTTTTCGTGGCGGGGCGGGCTGGATCGGCGCCGGAGCTCGCCGCGGCACGCCGGGAGAGGCTTCATTCGATCGGCAGCTGCAGCTTCTTCGAGCCGGTCGAGGAGCTCGAGGGGATGGGGGTGCTCCCGTTGTGACGGGAGGGGTCGGCTTCGGAATCTTTACGGTCGACGGCGACGCGCCTCGGGTCGGGTTCCGCGTAGGTCACGGCATCCTCGATCTCGCTGCGGTCGGGCTCGGCTCGGTGTTCGAAGCCGTGAGCCTCAACCCGTTCCTGGCGCTTGGCCGGACGGCGTGGGAGGACACGCTGGCCCGCATCGACGAGCTCGTCACGGGCGGTGCAGAGGTCGTCCCGCTCGAGCAGGCGTCGACGTATCTCCCGTTCACGGTCGGCGACTACGTCGACTTCTACTCCTCGCTCGAGCACGCGACGAATCTCGGGCGCCTCTTCCGACCGGACGATGAGCCCCTCCTTCCGAACTGGCGCCATCTTCCGGTCGGCTACCACGGCCGTAGTGGGACGGTGGTCGTCAGCGGGACGCCTGTCAGTGCGGCCTTGCGGTCAGTCGAAAGGGCCCGACGAGCCGGTACCGAGCTTCGGCCCGAGCCGGCGCCTCGACATCGAGCTCGAGCTCGGCTTCGTCGTGGGAGTCGGAAGCCGGCTCGGGGAGCGAGTGCCCGGATCTGCGTTTCGCGAGCACGTCTTCGGCGTCGTCCTCGTGAACGACTGGAGCGCACGCGACATCCAGGCCTGGGAGTACCAGCCGCTCGGCCCGTTTCTCGGGAAGTCGTTCGCCACCTCGATCTCCGCGTGGGTGACTCCCCTTGCGCTGCTGGAGGACCGGTTCGTTGCGCCGCCGCCGCAGGATCCCGAGCCCCTTCCGTACCTGCGCGCTCCGGGTGACTCGGCGCTCGACATCGAGCTCGAGGTGGAGCTCGCGGGCACGGTCGTGTCCCGCACGAATGCGCGCGGCCTGTACTGGACGATGCCGCAGCAGCTCGCGCACGCGACCGTGAATGGCGCGGCGATCCGGACCGGAGACCTGTTTGCCTCCGGCACGATCTCGGGCCCCGAGCACGGAGGTGAAGGCTCGTTGATCGAGCTCACGTCGAACGGCGCACATCCCATCCGCGTCGGCGACGGGAGTACGAGGGCGTTCCTCGAGGACGGCGACGAGGTGGTTCTTCGAGGGCACGCCGGGGAGCTCGAGCTCGGGGAAGTGCGCGGAACGATTCTCCCCGCGCCAGCGACCTGACCCACGGGTTCGACCCAGTCAGGCTGTCGCTGCCGGAAAGCCGCCCGCCCGGTAGACCTGCCCCTCGAGCTGCCGGCCGAGAATGCCCTCGAGCCACTCGGAGACCTCGATCATCGCGTCGAGATCGATCCCAGTCTCGATGCCCTCACGGTGCAGGAGGTAGACGAGATCCTCCGTGGCGATGTTCCCGGTCGCCCGCGGCGCGAACGGACAGCCGCCGAGGCCGCCGACCGAGGCGTCGAGCACCGTCGCGCCCGCTTCGAGCGCTGCCAGCGCGTTCGCATACCCGGTGTTCCGAGTGTTGTGGAAGTGACCCCCCACGGGGACTCCGAGCTCGAGTGCGCTTACGGTCAGCCTCCGTACCTCTCCGGGCACGGCGACCCCGATGGTGTCGGCGAGCACGATCACGCTGGGCTTCAGGGCCGCTACGCGCTCGGCCAGCGCGAGCACCGTTGCTGAGTCCACCGGCCCTTCGAACGGGCATCCGAATGCGACGCTGAGCGTCACCGTCGTGCGAAGTCCGCTCGCTCGCCCGTGGGTCACGATGGTGGAGGCAGCCTCCAACGATTCGTCCACCGCGGCACCCTGATTGCGCTGGTTGAACGATTCCGTGACGCCGAACGCGAACCGCACTTCATCGAGACCCGCCGCAACAAGGCGGTCGAACCCACGCTCGTTGAGCGCGAGCCCCGCGTAGACGACTCCCTGCGTGCGCTGCAGAGCGGCGACGACTTCCTCGGCGCCGGCCATCTGGGGCACCCGCCTTGGATCGACGAAGCTCGCCACTTCCACGGCCCGTACTCCGGCACCGACAAGGCGCCGCACGAGCTCTGCTCGAACGGCCGGCTCGAGGACGTCGGGCTCGTTCTGGAGACCGTCGCGGGGGCCGACTTCATAGACAGTCACGCCTGAGCCAGGCTCCACGCGGCCACCTTAGCGCGGTCGATGTAGGCTGAATCGCATGCCGGGAACGATCCTCGTAGGAGTCGACGGGTCGGCCGCTTCTCACGAGGCGCTGCGCTGGGCGGCGCAGGAAGCCGAGCTTCGCAGCGCCCGGCTCGTTGCCGTCCACGTATGGGCTTACGTCTCAGTCGCACCGCTCGGAGATCCGGGAATGATCCCGATGCCCGCCGTCGATCTACCAGGTCAGCTCGAGGCGGAACGCGCCGCCGCGAGTGCGGACTTCGACCAAGCGATCGCCGAGGTGCTGGGTAGCGGGTCGACGATCGAGCTCGAAAAGCGATTGGTCGAGGGCGACCCCGGCGAGGTGCTCGTGTCGGAGAGCGCTGCGGCAGATCTCGTGGTCGTCGGCTCCCACGGACGATCCGGCTTCAGGGCCGCGCTTCTCGGCTCGGTTTCGAGACACGTGATCGACCACGCCGTGTGCCCCGTGGTCGTGTTGAAGGCGTCGAGCTAACCAGCCGAGAGAGCGCTCGTCTTCTCGGCGAGCTCGCGGTCACGCTCCGTGATCCCGCCGGCGGTATGTGTCCACCAGCGGAGCGTCACCCGGTTGTAGCTGATCGCGATGTCCGGGTGATGGTTCTCGGCCTCGGCGAGGTCACCGACCCGGTTCACGAAAGCGAGCGCCTCGACGAAGTTGCCGAACTCGAACTTCCGCTCGAGAGCGTCGTCGACCTCGCTCCATCCTTCGGTGGCCACAACGCCAGTATCTACGATCGGCGGCACCGCATGACCGTCGGAACGGAGAATGCTTCCGCCTCGCCCGTCTCTCCGCATGAGCGGCGCGCCGGCCGGGAGCTCGTGCTCGAGCTCGTCTTCCGCCCGCTGGCAGGCGCCCTCGTGCCGTCGCTTCTCCGAGCGCGCATCCCACCCCCCGCGGTCGTGCTCGCGAATGCGGTAACCGGGCTGTGTGCCGCATTCGCACTCGCCCGCGGGGAGCTCGTTCTCGCGGCACTCCTCCTGCAAGTGAAGACAGTGCTCGACAACGCCGACGGTCGGCTGGCGCGTGCTTCGGGGCGCGTGACGCTCACAGGCAGATACCTGGACACCGAGGCCGATCTCGTCGTGAACGCTGCGATCTTCGCCGCACTCGGCTCGGTCACCGGACAGCCGTGGCTCGCGCTCGCCGCCTTCCTCGCACTCACGTTCCTCCTCGCCGTCGACTTCAACATGTCAGAGCTGTACAGGGAGGTGCGCGGTCAGGCGACGCAGCTACCGGCCAGGGCGGGCGGATGGGTCGAGAGCTTGCTCGGGCGGGTCTACGGCGTCTTGTTTTCCCCGCAGGACCGTCTCATTCGGGCGTTCGCCGCGGCGCGACTCGAGCGGCAACAGGGCCCGGTCATCTCGGAGGGGCGGCGCGAGGCGGCGACTCTCGCGTACCACGATCACCTCACGGTGACCGTCCTCGCGAACATGGGCTTGTCGACGCAACTTCTCGTTCTCGGGCTGTGTCTCGCGATCGACGCTCCTGAGGCATACCTCTGGCTCGTGCTCGGGTCGCTCGGGCTGCTCCCCTTGCTCCAGCTACGTCGTGAGCGGCTGGCGCGAAGAGCAGCGGCCTTGGGGTCGGGCCTACGGGCGTCCGACCCGGCCGCGTGAGCTCACGCGCCTCCGCGGAGAGTGAGGCGCTGGCCGTTCATCGAGGAGGTTGTGTCGGAGCACAGATAGGCGACCGCCTCTGCGATCTCCTCGGCGGGCGTGAACGTCGAAAAGTCCTTGTCGGGGCTCTCGGCGCGCATAGAGGCGGTGACGATCGATCCGACGACGATGATGTTCGCGGTCGAACCGGTTCCGCGAAACCGGTCTGCGAGCGCGAGCGTCCACGCTTCCGCCGCTGCTTTTGCCGCTGCGTAGGAAGCATTCTTGTGGTTCGGGGCCTGCGCCTGGCTCGTCGAGACGATCATCACGCGCCCGCGGCCGCTTGCCAGGAGATGGGGCACGAACGCCTGCGTCGTGTGTTGGTACGTCGTGATGAGGAGGTCGTGAAAACGGCCCCAGTCCTCTAGCGAGGCTTCCTCGATCGGGGCGCTGGGCCACCAGCCGCCGACCAGGTGGACGAGCGCGTCCACGCGGCCGTGGCGCTCGGCGATCCCGCGTGCCCATGCCCGCGTAGCCTCCGCGTCGAGCAGGTCGACGGAGACCGCGTCCACCCCGGAGCCTGCGTCTGTAGCGAGCGCGTCGAGAGGGGCCTTGTCACGTCCCGCCAGCGACAGCCGTGCGCCAGCTGGCGCGAGTCGCTGGACGACGGTCGGCCCGAGGAGCCCGCCTGCACCCGCTATCGCGACTACGCGGCCTTCGAGCGACGTCGCCACTCCGCCACGCTAGCAACGAAAGCCGCTCCTGCATGCAGTACCGTCCACCCGTGGCAGAACCGACGTTCGCCGAGCTTCAGGCCACATTCCGAGAGTTCTGGCCGACGGTGACGCTGCGCGCGATCGACGTCGAGCGCACGGTCGTCGTCGTCCACTCGATCAGCTTCGACGTCCCGGACCAGCTGATCCCCGTCTTCCCGGCGTACGAGGAGCGATTCCTCTGCATGGTGCTGAGCCTCCTCCGGGCCCCTAGGTCGCGCGTCATCTACGTGACATCGCAGCCGATCCATACACGCGTGCTCGACTACTACTTCGGCCTCGTCCCCGAGCTCGACACCCCGGAGGCGCGTGCGCGCTTCGTCCCCGTCTCGCTCGTCGATGGTCGCAACGTCCCGCTGTCCCGCAAGCTCCTGGCGCGTCCCGGTGCGATCCGCCGGATCAAGGATCTCGTCGGCGAGCCCGAGTTCGCGATGATCCTGCCGTTCTGCATGACCGCCGACGAGGTCGGCTTGGCGGAGAGCCTCGGGATACCGATCTACGGGAGCGACCCCGAGCTCAACTGGCTAGGCTCGAAGACGGGGAGTCGCCGCGTGTTCGTCGAGGAGGATGTTCCGCATCCGGTCGGCCTCGATGTCGGCGGCACCGACGATCTGGCGGACGCGCTCCAGGAGCTTCGAGCACGGAGCCCGGGCGCGCGCGGCGCGGTCCTCAAGCTCGATCGGGGCATAAGCGGTCTCGGAAATGCGCTGCTCGACCTCGAGGTCGCGAGCCGCGATCTGCATGGCGCGATCGAGCTCGAGGACGAGGAGCTGAGCGTCGAGCAGTACCTCGTCGCGCTCGATGACGAGGGTGGCATCGTCGAAGAGCGGATCGAAGGGCCCGCGTTCCGCAGCCCCAGCGTCCAGCTCCGGATGAGCCCCGCGGGGCAGGTCGACGTCATGTCTACGCACGACCAGGTGCTCGGCGGCCTCCACGGCCACACGTACTTCGGCTGTCACTTCCCCGCCGATCAGGAGTACGCCGAACGCATCGCCGCGGAGTCGTTGAAGGTCGGACGTCGGCTGGCGCGCGAGGGAGTCATCGGTCGCGCCGGCGTGGACTTCGCTGCGGTCAAGGACGGGAACGGCTGGCGACCGTACGCACTCGAGATCAACCTCCGTTGCGGTGGCACCACCCATCCGCTGTTCGCACTGACCACGCTCACCGACGGTGCGTACGACGCGCTTTCGGCTGAGTACCGAACCAGATTCGGCCACATCAAGCATTACGCGGCAACGGATCACCTCGATTCGCCCGCGTATCAGTCCCTCACTCCTGACGATCTTCTCGATGTCGTCGCGGAGCGCAAGCTCGGATGGGACTCCGAACGCCAGACCGGGGTCGTCCTGCACATGATCAGCGCGATCGCAGTGGCAGGCCGCATCGGCGTGACTGCTGTCGGCGACACCCTGGACGAGGCGAGAGGTCATTACCGCGACGTCAAGGCCGCGGTCGACGACGCCGCCCGGCACGCGTAGCCGCCTCCCCGCTTCTTACGAGCCGTCCTGCTGCGGGTTCCTCGCACGGCGGCGGAGGTCGCGGATCATTGCCACGCCAGCCTTGGTCGACGGCTTGGCCTCCGCAACGTGAAGAGCGACGTGGATGAGACGGGAGACCTCGCGCTCGGACCACAGGAGCACGCCCTGGTCGTCCGACTTCGGTCGCCCAACTCGACCGAGCTCGGAGAGCAGGACGTGACGCCGCCTGGGCGTGAGGAGCCAGTTGAGCGGCGCGGCCCTTTCGGGGTGGGCCTCGCGATAGAGCTCGATAGCCGCGACAGCGAACTTTCGATAGACCAGATCTTGCGCTCCTCGCCGCGTTCGGACCCGGCGCGCATACGAGAAGCCTTCAGCTCGTCGGAGCGTCTCGTCCGAGAAGACGCGTGGACGACCGCGTGCTCTTTTGGAAGCAGGCTCTGAAGCCATCGCCGTAACTGCATCGGCTGCCGAAATACATTGCGAGAGCCCCAAGAATGGGGTGATTCTTTGGTATCGCCGGCGCCCGCGCGGTGATCGCCAGACCACTGACTCCGGGGACGGCATTACGATGCCTCGACGTCGGCTCCGTCTACGCGCCTAGATCGATTCAAAGCGGGCCGACCGCGCACTTTTCTGGAAGCGGGCTCCGGAGTCGGTGCCCTAACTGAATCGGCTTCCGAAAAGGGGCATCGCAAAGTCCCAGGAACGGGCACTGGACGTCGGACGGGAGCGAGGGCGTGCGCAGCTTTTTGATTCCGACACCACAAGCTGTGGCAATAACGAATCCGGCCTGGTTGTGCGAGATGCCCCGGCAGGAGTCGAACCTGCGCGCACGGTTTAGGAAATCGATCTTTCCTCACCGGCACGAACAAGCTCGCGAGCACTTGGGGGGAACCCGGCACCCCCGCGCGAGCGGGTCCCATCTCTCGGGTCGCCCGCTTGGGCACCGAGACACGAGTGTGGGTCGCCCGAGTATGGCGTCCGCGTCGCGGTGGGCGAGGTGGGAGTAGCAGCGCCTATCCATCGAGCGGCCACGCGACATCCCCGCGTAGTGGCAGGGGCTCGAGAAGGACAACAGCCTTCTCGGCCAGCCGTCGAGCCGACTCCGTGCGGCCGACGCTGAGGTAGCGAACTAACGCTTCGGTCGGCTCCGCATCTGGGGGCTCCGGCAGCGATCGGGCGTTGAAGTCGACCCGGCGGCCGGTGAACAGGCGCCTGCCGGGCTCGGAGACACGGCGGCCAAAGTGCGAGCGGCCGAGATCGGCGGCGGTCAGCCAGCGGTAGGGAAACGTCCCGGTGGGGTGTTCGGCGAAACGTCCAGACATCGAAGTCCTTTGATGCCGCGCGTGCCGTCGACGTAATGCAGCGCAGCGCCCTGACAAAGGGCTACGCAGATGATGCGATCTCCGTATACGCGCCAGCGCGGACGCCGGGCGAAGCGCGCGTCGAGGTCAGCCGCGGCCAGTGAGGCGAGCCGGTCGAGGTCGGCGGGCGTAATCGGCTCGTACGAGCGGTCGCTGATGCCGTTCATCATTGGAGCGCGCGTCATCGCTGCAAAAGATGAACTAGACCTAAACCTAGACTCCAGTCATCTGCGCCATGCGTAGAGTTACCGGTGTAGTTAGTGGTGTAGCTGTGCCGCCCAGAGACGAGAGGAGAGCGTGTGAGCACGCTTACTGCGGAGCATATTCAGCACGTCGAGCACGAGGCGACCGTCACGGACGTGCCCCACATCGCCGAGTACTTGCAGCAAACGCTCGGTCAGCGGATGACTGCATATCTTGCGGGTGTGAGCGACGCCAAGATGGTTGGGAGATGGATACGCGGTAAGCACCAGCCACGCGGGCCCGTCACTCTCCGGCTACGTACGGCTTTCCAAGTCACGAAGCTGGCTGCTGACGCATACGACGCCGAGACCGCTAAGGCGTGGCTGGTAGGGAGCAACTCTCGGTTGGACGGTGAAGCACCTGCGTTTCTCATCCGACATGCGGAATCGCAGGAGGACATCAGGATGGTCGTGCCGACTGCGCGGACGTTCGTAGGGGGACTGGACTGAGCATTCCCGACCCCGTGTGGCGGGTCGGGCACGTCGGAGGGCCACTCGAGTTCACACCGCTTCATCTCTACGGCTGGTCCAATCGGTTCGACGACCCGGAGGGCGTCTACCGAACTCTGTACGCCGCCGAGACGCGATCAACCGCGCTGCGCGAGGTTCTGCAGGACTTTCGTCCGAATGCAGCGGTTCGATCGGAATTCCAGGAGGTCTTCGGCACAACGTCGGATCTCGAGGTGATGGGCAGCGTCCCTCATGCATGGCTGCGGAAGCGCGTCTTGGTCTCCGCTAGCGTCGACGTTGACGCTAGCCGCGGTCTTGCGGATCTGGAGGACGTCAATCAGCGTCGGGAGCTCGAGAAGGTTCATGCGAAGCTCCTCGTGAGGCTCGGTATGGCGCACATCGACCTCAGCGAAGCACGAAGCAAAGTACGTCCTCTTTCGCAGGCGATCAGTAGGACGACCTACGACGATGGTTACGCCGGCGTCGTGTTTCGGTCAAACCTCGATAGTGGATTGTGTGTCGCACTCTTCGAGGAGCGAGCAAGGTTGCTCCCAACGGGTGACGCCGAGCGACTTACACCTAGCCATCCTGATCTCGTCGCGGTCTGTGAGGAGTTTGACCTTGTCCCTCGGCGGGGTGCCCTTCCGGCGCTCACCGTGAGGGGCTCGCGTGGCAGCTCGCTTGTCGTGGCGGTGCTGCGGCTGCTCGGCTGGATCTGACCTCGCTTACGGCAGATGCAGTTGCGAGAGTTGGAGTTTCCTCAACGGGCCGGGCTACCGCACCCACGGGACCGATGCCCCACACCCGCGTGGGCGCGTGAGCGGGCAGGGAATCCGGTACTGGTGACCGGGAGCGCGGTCGCTCCCCAACGATCAGAGAGCTGCACTTTCCTGAGTCGTCGTTGGCAGCGCCAAGGGGGACCCACCCGCGCGCCAGCGGGTCCCATCTGCGCGCGACTCCGACGGCTGACCGTGACACGAGTGCGCGCTCGGAAAGACGTCGATACAGCTTTGGCCTGTTTGAGCTCAGGCGCCCGACGACTCTCTTTGGGTCTCCTCGAGCTCCTCTCGATCCCGCCTCCGAAACAGTGGGGGCTAGTGGCTCTGCAGGAAGGAAGGGGAGGGTCATTCGGCAGCTAGGGGAGGTACCGGAGTCCCTTTCCGTGCACCGGTCGCCTTCGCTCGAAGAACGAGGAGGGGTGTGCCGGCGATCGGAGAAACGGCTGGATCCGTTCTCTTGGGCCCCTCAGGTCCCCGAGTGCCCCGATCCGGCGCTCCGCTCATCGAGTCGGTCGAGAAGATCGTCACCCCCGACGGCCACACGTACGCAGTGCGCTGCGAGGTCGAACTCGAGGGCGAGGACGTCTCCGACCTCGGCCCCCGACTGCCTCAGCATTGGTCCGAATCCCCAAACATTTGCGCCATCGGTGGCCAGTTCGCCGGATGCGTGATCCGACTCAATGACAAAACGTCCGGATAGTTCATTCTTCAAGCCTCCGGGCACACCGACAACCTTGGAGTCCAGCACACCCTGTGAGATGCGATACACGATTCGCAGTCGTCCGCTCGGTAGTCCATCCATAGTCGAGCAGCACGCGCCGTCTCTGCGGCGCCGGCATTGCCTCGAGAGTCCCTGCTGGAATGTCAGCGCCGCGAAGCGCGTAGCGGTTTTGCGCGATCCGCTGGATGACGGGAGACCAGTGGAGATAGAGACCTGCGGTAGTTCGATCAAGGCCTCTGTCACTAGCGGCGTCAAGAGCGGTCTGTCGATCGAGGACCGGGCCGAGCGCGCGAAAGACGTCCACCAGCGTTTCCTCTGTGTTCTCGAGTACCTCTATGTAATCGAGGTCGACCAGGGTGGTCGCAACATCCCCGTCTACAGCGATCCAACCGAGCGACTTGTCACAGGCCGCGAAGGACGTCACTTGAGAGTGCGACCTCCCGGCCCGCGGGTCTTCGGCATCCCTCGCGAAGATCGTTGAGTGTCAACGATTCGGCGACCGAGAACATCTTGCGCATGTGGTTTGCGGCGCGATTGCGCGTTGTCTGAAGGAAAAACCATTCCTGCTCCTGCGTCTAACCAGACCAGACTGTCGTCGAGGTTGCGGTAGCGCCTAGCGAGCGGTGGATCGAGTCCGTCGCCGGCGAGTAGATCGACAAGCGTGGTGATGTTGCCCGCTCCGTGATGCGTGACGAGCTTGCGCGCGACCGAGATGAATCTTGCTGACGTAGCTCTCCTTGCCCTTCGGGAACACGGCTGACCCCACGACGACGAGTGGGGCGTCGCCCAACATGTCCAAACCGCGAACGACACCGACTGGATCGAAAAGCGAACGCGAGAGTCCGTTCTTCTTGAGCAATCGTGCGGCAGCCATGCGCGAGATAGGCACATTGGCGGCCAGGAGATTGGCAGCAGCGGTCAGCGTAGGAAGGGAGGGGTTCGTGCTGCTGACGTGGTCGTCAACGCGTTCCCTCAAGCTGACGGAGCCGCTCTCGTGTCACCCCTGCAACAGCGCCAGCCGCATCGAGAGTCAAGCCGCCTTTCCCGTCCCAACCAAGGCGTGCCGCGACCCCCTCCGCTTGGCGCGGGCTAAGGCGCGAAGCCACAACGACATCCGCCAGCTCTTGCTCGAGTGTTCGTATGGCCGCCGATGTTGACGGAGACTCCCTACTCCGACCGGTGTGTTCAGCCGTAGCGTTCACTGACTAAGTCCGACTCGATGCAGTGTGGGCGAAGGGAAAGGTCTGATGGCGACATTGCACCGGACGATGTGCCCTCGGCCACCGCGGCGAGTTGAGGAAACATAGCGACGACTCCAGCTGGGATGCTTATTCCAGTACGACTGCTGGGCCCAGGTCTCGCCCTCTCCAAAAGAAGATCGGAAGTACACGCTTCCGGCGGTATCGTGGCTTGGCGATCCAGGAAGAAGCCTTTTGAATTCCTCACCTCGCGTCGCAGCTGAAGGAGCGTGAGCGGGTTCGTTAGACGAAAAGCTCCTTCAAGATCCAGCCACCAGCCCGGTCTGCGTCTGAGCTTCCCCGAGCCGGCGACGGGTATCTCCACGATGGGATAGCCACATGGTCGGTGCCTCCATCACGGAGCCGACAGCACGAGACCAGCCATCTGATCGCACGTGCCTTGCGGTCATAGTGAAAGACGATGTCGCCTGGCTGAACCCACCAAATCAAGGAGTAGCCTGGGCTGCGATTGCCGATCGCGTCCCTCTGCGGACAGTGCAGGTCGGCGCCGATGTCAGGACGATCCGTGATCTCGAGCCAAAAGCGCTCGCTCGGCTCACCGGACCACCACGCATTCACACGAGGCGTTTCCGCCGTGGGGTCGGGATGCGTGCGCCCCGTCAAGCGGACTCGGGAGGTGTCGTCGAAACGAGAACTGCTCCAGGCACACGAAGCAGGACGGCTCCGACGAATGAGCTGCGATGGCCGAGAGACGGGACACTGATTTCGACTTCACCATCGTCGTACAAGCGCTTCAGTCCCGATTCCACCCATTCGATCGGAACGGCTCGTCCTATCGGGCGATCGCGTGTGTTGCTACGACGACTTCGTCGTGGTCGACCCGGAGGATCATGTTTGGTTGTCCGTTTGTCGTCGCGAGCCTTGTGCCGACTAGCGACTCTAGAAGCGCTTGCGTCTCTGCGATTAGCTGCTCATCGCGTCCATCTCCGCCTGGGTCTTGAAAAGCAGCTACGTGGTGGGTACCGAGGTGTGCATCGGCCTCGCCATCACTCTGCATAGAGCGCCGGCGGCGAGCTCGCGACTCTGTCGATCGTGTCGCGGATCTCGAACAGCGCGTCGCCAGTGTCGCTGAACCACTGTCGGCGTCGAGTTCTCGTGCCAACGCAAGCGCGTATTCCGTCAATGCGACTTCGTACGCAAGTCGGCGAAAGACTGGATCAGACTGATCACGCCCATTCATCGCCGCTTGAACCTGTGCGTGATCGAGGTTGATGTAGATCGCGCGGTGTTCGGGCACATACTTCGCGCGGTGGTCGCTCTCGCCGAGGTGCTCGAACTCAACGCTGAAGCCACCTCGCGAGCGCTTCGCTCCGTTTGACCTCCCGCTGGAGTGCCGATGTCGGCTCCTTCGCCCTTGCGTTTCAAGGATCGGTCCGGCTGTCGGCGTCTTCGCCACCGCCTCCCCTGTTCCGTGGCCATGGCCGATGTCGCCAGGGTCGACAACCATCGGCGGCAATGTCGCCGCCGATGATCAGTTCGGTTGGGTCCGTCGCCACCAGCGTCGTCGGCGTGCCGGCATCCGCACCTGCTCTCGCCTTAGCCAAGCATCTTCGTGAGTTGCGGCGCCACGACCGGAAGTCCTCGTTGATGATGTCCTCGATTCGGGCCGCCTCTCGGCCAGCCGCTTAGCCTGTTCTGTCTCCTTCTGCTGCCTTGCTTCCTCCGCCAGCTCGCCCCGCACCTCGTCCAGACACCGCCCGCGAAGGAATCAGGCTCGAACCACGGGGTTCTCCCGGTTGAGCTGCATCCTTCGAGTCGCATCGAACGCCGGCGCTCGTGTTCGCTCGTCCAGAGCAGGAACGTCGATTTCACCGAAGAGGTATTCGGCGTATTCCTTCCTCTCGAGCCCGGCCAGGTCGTTTCGTGCCACACACCATTCGCGAAAATCGCGATGCCGCGGAGCTCCTCGTCGAGCGGCGCTTTCGTCAACCTTGACGATCAGGTTGACGGCTCCGACCATCTGCCGCTTCGCTCGGTAGTCGGGCATGATGATGAACTCGAAGCGGATGGTGGCTCGTGGTACTCGCAGACGTGCCCGTTGACAGTCACTACGGCGTCCTTGTTAGGCCATGCGGCAAGGTGCCGCTCCACATAGTTGACGATTGCCTGCGGATCTAGCTTCGCGAGCTTGATTCCGCTGATCTCGACCGTCGTGCCGTTCGCTTCGTCAACGGGCTGCTCGCACAAGTATGCGTACCGGAACTCGTTCGACCGGCTCATCGTTCCTTGCGCGCGCGCATCGATGTCGGCGCGGTCAGCTCGACGACCGAGCGCTTCGCATCTCGGACGGTCGTGATCCGCAAGCTCGTCCGATCCAAAGGCGGCTGACTTACCTGTCCCGAAGAGCCTCGACCAGGCTCGCCCTGTTTTTCGATCGACGTTCTCTCCATGCATGACGAAGAAGTTCTCGCAGGCCCGTCAAGAGTCCATGCCGCGTCCGTTGTCGCTCACCACCATCCGCTTCTGTTTCGTGTCGACGACGACATCGACGTGCGGTGACGTACCTGGATCGAAGTAATGGCCTCCGTTCGACATGAACTTCGAGGCGACGAGCTTCTCGTTCGAGAAGCCGTCGGCGGACTGAAGTAGGTCTCGAGCGGAGTCTCTCGTGACGCTGAGGTCTTGCTCAGTTGCCATCCTTTCTCCTAGCTATTTCTGCGAGCTGCTTGATTACTGGCCAGTTCAGGATCGTCGCCGTGAGCGTTAGCGATGGTTGCGATCCGCCGTCTTGCGCGCCTCTCCCTGGACATAGCTGTCGATCCGGAAGAAAGCCTCGGCGTCGCGGCGCGTCAGACTCATCTGTATGTCCGCAGCGCGATCTTTGCGAAAGCCTCCGTTGACATCAGCCGCGCGCGTTCGCGTTGCAGGCGAACACGATCCTGTCCGACAGCTCTTACGCGGCGGTCCGTGCTTCCAGTCGCCTCGAGATCGTCGAAATACGCGCTGCGCAAACGCGAGCCCGGCTTCTGAGAGTGACCAACCGGCGTTTCCGGAGCCAATGACGTACTCGCCCTTTGACTTCTTCTTCGCGTCCGACAGATAGACGCGGATGATCTCGAGGTTGATCTGGTCCTTGTACTTGCGCCAAGTGAAGCGACCAGGGGCGATCGCGTTCGCCTTCTTTGCGACGTCCTCGGTGTCTTTGTGAAGCTTGGTCGCCCCCGAGCAAGAAGACAGCGATCGTTACCACCTCATGGTTCGCCAGGGCTCGATGCGCTGTATCGGCGACCTTGGATGAACTTCTGCCTCGGCGACGTTGTTCTTCCCGCCTTTCAACGTCAGCGCCCCACGCGCTTGAGGCCGGCCGACTGATCTCCCAAACCCCGCGTGGCGAGCCCTTGCTCATTTCGCCCTTCTCGACCAGCTTGAGGCGCACGAACTGTGAGCGGTTTCGCCAGCGGACGTCTCCCGAAGACAGTCGCTCGTGGTCAGTCTCCGTCAGGCGACCGCCAAGACGCTCGCCAAGGGCATCGATAACCTCGCGAGTTGGGGCACGCCCGCCGCTGTCTCGGAGGATCTCGAGGATCGGCACCTCGTAGTCCACGTCGGGCAGCATTGTTCCCGTGGCTGCGCGCGGCGCCTTCTTACGCCGCCGCGCAGATCGAGACTGCGTACTCCGTCCGTTCTTACTGCGGCCGTCACCAACCGTGGACTCATCGCTCGCAGGCTCCTCGGCTGAATCCGCCTTCGGAGCAAGCCCTAGGAGCCGACGCAGTACAGAGTTAGGAGTGTCGACGAATGGCTCCGCATGGCCCTTCAGCTCATTGAAAACATCGTCGTCGATACGAATCGTTGGTGACATTGTAACCTCTCTGCAGTATGCTCGGTTGCAAAGTTACCAAGTTTCTTTGTAGGAGTCAAGCTGCTTTCCAAGGGAGAGGGCGCCGAGCTGCTCCTCGTGTTCGTCGCTGCCTCGATCGCGACCCGGACATGGGCTAGGGCTTAGAGCTCTTCTCGTGCTCTCCCTTGTCGTCTCGCTATGCAGGCCTTCCGTACGGCGACGTCGGCTCTGGGTTCTCTCCTACTAGGGAGCTCGGTCGCCTCGAGCTTCACACTCTCCCGTCGGCCCAGGTTCCAAACACCCTCGCCTCCGCAATAGTCAAAAGGATCTCACCGATCTCGACTGACAAAACCACGACCGTCCGAAGTGGCCCGACAGGATGGCCCCGGGAGGACTCGAACCTCCGACACCAGGTTTAGGAAACCTGTGCTCTATCCCCTGAGCTACGAGGCCGTATGGACACGTTAGAGGAACCCTAAGGCTTGGTCTCTCGGGTTGGTAAGTGGGTAGGGTCCTGCCGGTGTTGTCAGCCTTGGCGCCCCGTTGACCAGGGGGCCGTGGTCACGGTGACAATTAGAGATGGACGAGCTGTAGCGCGTCCTCAAGTGGCACGTTCAGCGCGTGTGTTTCGCACGCACCCCCTCACTCGGTAGCAGTCAAGTTCGTTCGAGAGGATTACCGGGGCGAGGGGCGCGAAGGAGATGTGCTTCACTCGCGAAGATCTCGGGGCGGCGCCAAGGCGCAGTCAGTCTATGGACGCGAGCGCGTACTCGACCGCGGTTTGCATCGACATCTGTCGACCCACGGCGAACGCGTCGTCGTACGGATCGACACCGAGGCTCCCTCGGATCTCGTCGACGATCACGGCGTGGAGATGCTTGTACGCACCGCTACGGTCTAGATGCACCTGTTCGCGCAGCGCATCCTCGGCTCCAAGCAACGTCGCTCCGACAGCCGCGTTCCCTCGCCTGCCAAGCGCCGCGGCCACGAGCCCCAGCACGCCCGCGAGGACCGCGACGAAACCCGCATCGCACGAGAGGCGAAGAACCTCCCTGGCTGCGTCCAGAGCTTCCTCCTCCCGCCCAGTGCAGACGAGGCAGTTCACGACGATCCCGCGAGCCCAGGCTACGCCGCTTTCGTCTCCGAGCTCACGGAAGAGCGCCGTCACTTCCCCGGCCGACGCGAGCGCGCGACCGTAGTCCTGCTGCTCCATGGCCATGAACGCGAGGCCGCCCAGCGCCTCCGCGAGGGTGTGCCCTCCTGCTTCGCGTGCCGCGTTCACAGCTTCTCCGAGCAATGCGACCGCGGCCACGTAGTCACCGTCCCAACGACTCGCGGCGCTGAGCGCCATGAGCGCAGTGGCCAGCTCGCGCATGTCGCCGAGGTCGCGACTCATCGCGAGCGCCTCCTCCGCATGGCGCCGCGTCGCCCAAGGGTCACCGAGCTTCTCGGCGTACGCTGCCGCGGCGTTGAGTGCCTTCGCTCGTTGGACGCTTCGCAACCCAGTGCTGCGACTGATCGCACTTTCGGTCCAGCGACCGCCTTCGATCCAGTTGCCGCGGAGGTACCAGAAGGGGTGGAGACCGACTACCACGTCTAGCTGGCCAACCGTGTCACCCGAGTCGTGCAGGCAGGCGAGCGCCTCCCGGATGTTGTTCTCCTCGTGCTCGAGGATCTCGAACCACACGCGTTGCCCTGCGCCTCCGAGTTCCGGCTCCGCCCGCGCGATCAGGCGGCGCACGAAATCTGAGTGGCGCCGCCGAACCTCCGCGGCGTCTCGAGTCTCCGTCAGCCGCTCCCCCGCGTACTCCCGGATCGTCTCGAGCATCCAGTAGCGCTCGTCGGTGAAGCGCAGGAGGCTCTTCTCGACGAGCGATTGCAGCGTGTCGACCTCCGCGTCTGCAGACCTCTTCGGCGGCTTCGAGCGTGCAGCCGCCGGCGAAGACGGAGAGCGGGCGAAGAGGCGCTGCTCCTGCGCGGTGAGAGGAGGTCGTAGCTCCATTCAATTGTTGCCCGGAGCGTCTGCTGGCGGGGATCGGCGTCGCGGCCGCCCTTGAGCAGGTCGAGGCGCTGCGAGAGGCGCTCCAGGATCTGGGCGGGCGAGAGCGCCTTCGTGCGGGCGGCGGCGAGCTCGACCGCGAGCGGGAGCGAGTCGAGGCGGCGGCAGAGCTCCGCGATCTCCTCGCTCGGCTCGAGCTGCGAGCGCTCGCAGAAGAGGGAGACGGCCTCCGGGCTCTGCAGTGGCGGGACCTGCGTACTCGACCTCGCCCTGCACGCGCAGGAGCTCGCGGCTCGTGACGAGGAGGGTGAGGTTGGGGCAGCCCTGAAGCAGGGAGGAGAGCTCGGGCGCCGCCTCTACCACCTGCTCCAGGTTGTCGAGGAGGAGCAGCATCTCTCTCTCGCCGATGTGCTCGGCGAGGCCGTCCTTTGCGCCGAGGGTCTGAGTGACCGTCTCCGTGACGAGCGCGGGGTCGCGCAGGGCGGCGAGCCCAACCCAGAAGACGCCCGCCTTGTACTCCGGGACGAGTGTGGAAGCCGCCTCGAGTGCGAGCCGGGTCTTGCCGGAGCCCCCTGGCCCGGTCAGTGTCACGAGTCGGGCCCCCTCCTCGATCAGGGCGAGGACCGCTTCGAGCTCCTGCTCCCTGCCGACGAAGGAACTCGCCGGGCGCGGGAGGTTCGTGTTCGAGATCGTCTTGAGTGGGGGGAAGCTCTCGTCGCCGAGCTGGAAGATGGCGACCGCGTGCTCGATGTCCTTCAGGCGATGCTCGCCGAGGTCGGTGAGCGAGCCGTCGACGAGTTCGGCCGTCGCCTTGGAGAGGACGATCTGCCCACCATGGCCTGCCGCGGCGACACGGGCGGCGAAGTGCACGTCCTTTCCCACGTAGCCCTCATTTGTGACGCGCGGCGTCCCCGTGTGTAGGCCGATACGAACATGGATCGGGCCTGGGGCGAGCGCCTCCCTTGCCGCGGAGGCCGCCGATGCCGCGGCCGTTGCCGAGGAGAACGCGAAGAAGAAGGCGTCCCCCTGCGTGTCCACCTCGACTCCGTGGTGTGCCTGACAAGCCGCTCGCACGATCCTTCGATGCGCTGAGAGCGCCTCTTCGTACGCCTCGTCCCCGATCTCCTCGAGCAGCCTGGTCGATCCCTCGACGTCTGTGAAGAGGAAGGTGACGGTGCCGGTCGGAAGGTCGGGCCGCATCGACGGTTTAGGGATCATGAAACCGCCGCTCCCCTACGTCCAGAACGTCTGAGGGTCTTATCTGGGTGCCTTACCGCCGGCGTGACTACTTAGATTCTGCGTCGCAGCCATCCGTTCGGTAGCAGAGCCTCTTCAGAGGAAACAGAGAGCGGGCTCCCGCGGACTGCGGTAACGTTGAGGAAACTGCCGATGCCGGTTTCCCAGTATCTCATGCGGGATTGCGCGATTTCAGCAGAGCACGAATCCGCTGCTCTATCCACTGAGCTACGGGGGCGCCGGGCAAGGGTAGCGCCGCATCCCGCCGGCCTCACAGGGTCTATTCTCGGCCTGGATGAGGTACGTGCCGGCGGACGATCGCTATGACCGGATGCTCTACCGCCGCACGGGTCTCAGCGGCTTGAAGCTCCCTGCGATTTCGCTGGGGCTGTGGTGGAACTTCGGGCACGACCGCCCGTTCGACACGAGCCGGGCAATCGTGCGCCGCGCGTTCGACCTCGGGATCACGCACTTCGATCTCGCGAACAACTACGGGCCGCCGTACGGCTCGGCGGAGGAGAACTTCGGGCGGCTGCTGCGAAACGATCTCGAGCCGTATCGAGACGAGCTCGTCGTCTCCACCAAGGCCGGCTACGACATGTGGCCGGGACCCTACGGCGATCACGGGTCGCGCAAGTACTTGCTCGCGAGTCTCGACCAGAGCCTCGAGCGGCTGGGGCTCGACTACGTCGACATCTTCTACTCGCACCGCTTCGACCCCGAGACGCCTCTCGAGGAGACGATGGGCGCGCTCGACACCGCGGTCCGCCAGGGGAAGGCGCTCTACGTCGGAATCTCGTCCTACTCAGCGGACAAGACGAGGGCGGCGGCGGCGATCCTCCGTGAGCTCGGAACGCCGTTCCTGATCCACCAGCCCTCGTACTCGATGCTCAACCGCTGGATCGAGCCCGAGCTCCTCGACACGCTCGACGAGCTCGGACTGGGCTGCATCGTCTTCTCCCCACTGGCCCAGGGGATGCTCACCGACAAGTACCTGGGCGGCATTCCCGAAGGTTCGCGCGCGAGCCGGCCGAGCTCGCTCACACCGGATCTGGTGACCGACGAGGCACTCGCGAAGATCCGCGCCCTGAACGACATCGCCGAGCAGCGTGGACAGACGTTGGCCCAGATGGCTCTCGCGTGGACGTTGCGCGATGCTCGTGTGACCTCGGCACTCATAGGGGCTTCGAGCGTCGCCCAGCTCGAGGACAACGTGGCCGCTCTCGGGAGCATCGAGTTCACCACCGACGAGCTCGCGGAGATCGACCGCTATGCGACCGAGAGCGAGATCAACATCTGGGCCGCGTCGAGCCGCGAGTAGCGGCGGGTTTCTCCGGCGCGCGGATCGGGGCCTATACCCTCGGTCGGTGGCCGAACGTTCAGAGATCCGCAATGTCGCGATCGTCGCGCACGTCGACCATGGCAAGACGACGCTCGTCGACGCTCTCCTCTGGGAGTCGGGCGCTTTTCGCGAGAACCAGGACGTCGCCGAGCGTGTCCTCGACACGATGGATCTCGAGCGCGAGAAGGGCATCACGATCCTGTCCAAGAACACGGCCGTTCGCTACGGCGGGACGAAGATCAACATCATCGACACGCCCGGCCATGCCGACTTCGGCGGCGAGGTGGAGCGCGGGCTGACGATGGTGGACGGCGTGCTCCTGCTCGTCGACGCGAGCGAGGGGCCGCTTCCGCAGACGCGGTTCGTGCTGCGCAAGGCGCTCGAGTCGCGACTGCCCGTGATCCTGGTAGTCAACAAGGTCGATCGCCCCGACGCGCGAATCAGCGCAGTCGTCAACGAGGTCTATGAGCTGTTCCTCGATCTCGATGCGGACGAGAGCCAGATCGAGTTTCCGATCGTCTACTGCAACGCGAGAGCCGGTCGCGCCTCGCTCGATCCCGACCCCGACGGGCTCGAGCCGGATCTCCGGCCTCTGCTCGACCTCATCCTCGAGCGCATTCCCGCGCCCACCTTCGACGAGAACCACCCACTCCAGGCGCTCGTCACGAACCTCGACGCATCCCCATACGTCGGTCGGCTCGCACTCTGTCGCGTCCTGCACGGGACGATTCGCCGCGCGCAGCAGGTCGCTTGGTGTCGCTCGGACGGGACGATCGAGCGAGCGAAGGTGACGGAGCTGTACGTGACCGAGGCGCTCGACCGCGTCGATGCCGAGGAGGCCGGCCCGGGCGAGATCATCGCCGTCGCGGGGATCCCCGAGGTGACGATCGGCGAGACGCTCGCGGATCTCGACGATCCGCGCCCGCTGCCGGTGATCTCGGTCGACGAGCCTTCGCTCTCCATGACGATCGGGATCAACACCTCGCCGCTTTCGGGTCTCGACGGGGACAAGCTGACGGCGACCCTCGTGGAGAGCCGGCTTCGCGCGGAGCTCGTGGGCAACGTCTCCCTGCGCGTCCTTCCGACCGAGTCGCCGGATGCGTGGGAGGTGCATGGCCGCGGCGAGCTCCAACTCGCGATTCTCGTCGAGCAGATGCGGCGTGAGGGCTTCGAGCTGACGGTCGGCAAGCCGCAGGTGGTGACGCGCGAGATCGGCGGCGTCCTGCACGAGCCGGTCGAGCGAGTGTCGATCGACGCGCCCGAGGACTACCTGGGCGTGATCACCCAGCTCTTCGCGCTGCGCAAGGGACGCACCGAGGCGCTCGTCAACCACGGCAGCGGTTGGGTGCGCATGGACGTCGTCGTACCGGCGCGCGGGTTGATCGGGTTCCGCACGGAGTTCCTGACCGAGACGCGCGGCACAGGCATCCTGCACCACGTCTTCGAGCGCTTCGAGCCTTGGTTCGGCGAGCTCCGCACCCGACCGACGGGCGCTCTCGTCGCCGATCGTCGTGGCAAGACGACGACGTTTGCACTGCTCAACCTGCAGGAACGGGGGTCGCTCTTCGTCGGCCCGGCCGTCGATGTCTACGAAGGGATGATCGTGGGCGAGAACGCGCGCGGCGAGGATCTCGACGTGAACGCGACGAAGGAGAAGAAGATGACGAACATGCGCTCCCCCAACGCCGAGGAGCACGTTCGCATGATCCCTCCGCGCCCGCTCTCGCTCGATCAGGCGCTCGAGTACATCCGCGTGGACGAGTGCGTCGAGGTGACGCCCACGAACGTCCGTCTGCGCAAGCTCGAGCTCTCCGCGCAGCGCCGCCAGTCGGCTTCCAGCCGGAAGGCGCGCGGCCTCGCTCCGGTCTAAAACGGGGCTCTCGAGCGGCGCGACTGCTACCGTGGTGTCACGGTCGGCAATACCGCTGGCCCGTGAGATGAGCTTCTCGTTCCTCCGTCGGACGTTCGAGGCAGGCGAATCTCGACGTTCGAAAAGGAGTTGAACAGTTGTCCCAGCAGTCTTTCCGTGAGCTCGGCGTGTCCGCGCGCGTCATCGACGCGCTCGCCGCTCACTCGATTCACGCACCCTTTCCGGTGCAATCCCTTGTCCTCCCCGACGCGATCGCGGGGCTCGACATTCTCGCGAAGTCGCAAACCGGCTCGGGCAAGACACTCGCGTTTGCGATCCCGATCGTCGAGCGGACGACAGATCGCGACCGGCGCCCGAGCGCGCTCGTGCTCGTACCGACGCGTGAGCTCGCGGTTCAGGTAACCGAAGATCTCCAGGCGATCGCACCCGCGAACGGGCTCCGAGTCGCTGCCGTGTACGGCGGTACGCCCTTGCGGTCGCAGGCGGAGCGCGCGAGCAAAGCGCAGATCGTGGTCGCAACGCCGGGCCGGCTCCAGGATCTCGCCGATCGGCGTCTCCTCGATCTGTCCGCGATCAAGATCCTCGTTCTCGACGAGGCCGACCGCATGCTCGACATGGGGTTCAAGCCTCAGGTCGACAAGATCCTCCGGCTCGTACCGCGGAACCGCCAGACCATGTTCTTCTCGGCAACGCTCGACGGCGAGGTCGGCACGCTCGCTCACGCGTACACCAGCAGCCCGTCCCGCTTCGAGGCCGAGCCGCCTGCCGATCGTGAGTCCGGCGAGATCGCGCATCGCTTCGTCGCCGTGCGGCCCGACACCAAGTTGGAGACTCTCGTCGAGCACATCCGCGGCACCGACGGGCTGACGCTCGTCTTCGTGCGAACGAAGCGCGGCGCCGACAAGCTCGTGCGCAAGCTGGCCTTCCATCAGGTCGACGCGGTCGCGATGCACGGCGACCTCTCGCAGTCGGTGCGGCAGCGTGCGCTTCAGCGCTTTTCGAGCGGGAAGGTGTCGGTTCTCGTTGCGACCGACGTGGCCGCGCGCGGCCTCGACATCGACGACGTCGCCCACGTCATCAACTACGACCCGCCGGAGGAGGACAAGGGATACGTCCATCGCACCGGGCGAACGGGTCGTGCGGGGCGCAGCGGAATCGCGATCACCTTCGTCCTCCCCGATCAGCAGGACGAGACGAGCCGCGTCGCCAACCGACTCGGGCACCGCGAGCAGTTCGAAGAAGCCGGACTCCGTACCGCCCAGCCGCGCCTCGTCTACACGAGCCGCCGCGGCCGCCGGTCGAAGTGGTAGCGGGCGCCGCCTAGCTCCGCCACCTCGGCATTAGACTCGCAGCCGTGCGCCAGAACTGGTTCGTAGCCGCGATCGTGGTCGGGATCGTTTCGATCGCGATCGCCGCGCTACTCATGCGGTTGCTGTAGGACGCAGGCGGCGTCAGGCCGACCGTTAAGAAAGCGCGTAGTCGTTGCTCCGGTTCTGCAGCGATGACGACGGTGGGAGCTACGATCTTTCCCATGACTTTTCTCATCGCCTTCATCGTCCCGATGATCCTCGGCTTCTGGGCCCAGCATCGTGTGAAGAGCACGTTCGCGCGCAACCTCGAGGTACCGGTCGCAAACGGTATGACCGGTGCGCAGGTTGCGCGGCGCGTCCTCGATGCCAACGGCCTGAACGAGGTTCCCATCGAAGAGACACCAGGTTCTCTGTCCGACCACTACGACCCGCGGAGCAAGTCCGTCCATCTCTCGCCCGAGGTGTTTCGCGGTGTATCGATCGCTTCGACCTCCGTCGCCGCGCATGAGGTGGGCCATGCGATCCAGCACGCGCAGGCCTACGCGTTCTTCAGGGTCCGCAGCGCGATGTTCCCCGCCGTGCAGTTCGCGTCGAACATCTGGGTGCTCTTCTTGATCGGCGGCATCTTCTTCCAGATCACCGGTTTCGTCGTCCTCGCCGTTGCGCTCTATGCCATCGCGGTTCTCTTCCAGATCGTCACGCTTCCGGTCGAGTTCGACGCGTCGAACCGTGCAAAGCGCCAGCTCAACGAGCTCGGCCTCGTCGTTGCGTCCGAAGGCGCGGGCGTGAAGAGCGTGCTCAGGGCTGCCGCTTGGACGTACGTCGCAGGCGCGCTCGCCGCGGTCGCGATTCTCCTCTACTACCTGTCGCTGCTCAGCAACAGGTAACTCCAGAGTCGGGGTCGGGCCCTGAGGGTCCGACCCCTATCTCTCGCGCGGCATCCAGCTGAACCGCCGCAAGGCGACCGCAAGGCCCGCGACGCCCCATGCGGCCACCACCGCGAGTGCTTTCCCGTCCGCGAAGAGCGAGTCGCCGTCGAGATAGACGCCGTAGACGATGTCGAGGAAGTACGTGAGCGGTAGGACATCGGCCACGGCTTCCAGGAGCGCCGGGTACTCGTCGGTTGGGCCGAACGAGCCCGAGAGGAACGCCATCGGCAGCACAATGACGTTGACGACCGCCGAGACTCCCTCCGCTGATCGAATCAGCGCGGCTGCCCCGAGGCCAAGGCCGGCGAAGCACGCGACGCCGAGAACGATCGCCCCCGCGAACCCGAGCCAGTTCGCGGGCGTGGTTGCGCCGAAGGCGAGGGTGCCGAGTGCGACGAGCCCCGCCGACTGCAAGGCGAAGATGACCAGCATCGAGAGGAGCACCGCGGCCATGTACGTCGCCGGTGGGAGCGGGGTCGCACGCAATCGCTTGAGCACGCCAGCCTCGCGCCGGCCGACGAGGATGATCGCGAGTCCCGCGAGCGCGGTATTGGCGGCTCCGTAGCCGAAGAGCCCGGCGAGGAGCACGTCGACGGCCGGCGCACCGTCGATCTCACCCTCGTACACGGAGCCGAGGAGTGCGTAGAGGAGCAGCGGGAAGATGAAGATGAACACGGCCGCCTCGCGGCTTCGCCAGAAGACGCGCTGCTCGAACGTGAGTTGATGCAGGAGCAGGGTCACTCTGGGGCTCCGCCGTCCTGATCGACGAGGTCCAGGTAGACGTCCTCGAGCGTCGGTCGCCGCACCTCGAGGCGTTCGAGCTCGACCCCCGACGCCAACGCTTCGGTCGTCAGATCGTTGAGTGCTCGGGTCGGATCGTCCGTCTCGATCACGACCTGTTCGCCGTCCTTCACGAAGCGGATCTCGGTCGTGTGCACGTCGCCGATCAGCTCGGCGGGCGTTCCGAGGCTGACGATCGTCCCTGCGCGGATCACGGCGACACGATCGGCGAGCCGCTGTGCTTCGTCCAGGTAGTGCGTGGTGAGGAGGATCGTCTTGCCGAGTGCACGCAGCGCGAGGATCAACTCCCATGCCGAGCGCCGAGCCGCCGGATCGAATCCGGTCGTCGGCTCGTCGAGGAAGACCAGATCGGGGTCGCCCACGAGCGCGATGCCGAGGTCGAGCCGGCGCTTCTGGCCGCCCGACAGCGTCTTCACTCGGGCGTCTCGCTTCTCGGCTAGCCCCACGAGGTCGACGACCTCGTCGACGTCACGCGGCTTCGCGTAGTACCCGGCGAAGAGGAGGTGGGCCTCCCGCACTGTCAAGAGCGGCGTGATCTCGGAGTGCTGGAGGACGACGCCGATGCGCTCCCGCAGCGCCCGTGGCGAGTTGCCGGGATCGTGCCCCAGGACAGACGCTTCACCGCCGTCGCGGGAGCGGTAGCCCTCGAGGATCTCGACCGTCGTCGTCTTGCCGGCTCCATTGGGGCCGAGCAGCCCGAAGACCTCGCCCTCGGTGACCTCGAAGCTAATGCCGCGGAGCGCCTCTACCCCGTCATAGGACTTCCTCAGATCCCGTACGACGATCGCGCTGGACATATCTGGCCGATACATTAAAATATATCGAAGTGATATGTCAAGCCTGAACGCGACCGCCCGGGTGATCCTCGGGCTTCTCAAGTTCAGCCCGAGAACCGGGTACGACGTCAAGCGTGTTACCGACTTCTCGACGCGATTCTTCTGGCGTGCGAGCTACGGGCAGATCTATCCGGAGCTGCGCGCTCTGACAGCGGCCGGACTCGTGCACGTTTCCGAGGAGCCGAGGGGGCGTCGCCCACGGCGCGTCTACGGGCTGACTCCGAAGGGCGAACG
The DNA here is from genome assembly GCA_963827525.1 of uncultured Thermoleophilia bacterium. Lineage (GTDB taxonomy): Bacteria > Actinomycetota > Thermoleophilia > Gaiellales > Gaiellaceae > GMQP-bins7. Next base: position 32,760 of record CAWHBH010000041.1, on the reverse strand, counting down.
CGCGTTACGTGACTGGCTGCTCGCGACGAGCGATGTGTACGAGCTCCGGGACGAAGGGCTTCTCCGGCTCTTCTTCGGCGAGCTGCTGGCTGGTGAAGAGCTGCTGTCTCTGGTGCGCAGACGTCGGGAGGCGTTCGAAGCTTCGGGCGCGCACTTCCGATCGATCTCGGCATCCCTCGGCGAGGTCGAGGGGCCGAGCGCAGAGGTGCTCCGTTACGGGATCGAGCTCATGGACTGGAACGCAGCGTGGTGGGGGGAGCTCGAGCAGCGGCTGGGTTCGGACGGCTGATTCGGCGCTGTAGGGTGCGGCCGTGCCGACGCTGCGGTATGTGATCGTCGATGTCTTCACCGACCGCGCGTTTGCCGGCAATCAGCTTGCTGTGTTCACGGACGGGCGCGAGGTCGATTCCGAGACGATGCAGGCGCTCGCGTTCGAGATCGGCTTCTCCGAGACCACCTTCGTGCTCCCGGCGGAGGCGAGTGGAACGGCTCGGATCCGGATCTTCACCCCTGCGCGCGAGCTGCCGTTCGCGGGCCACCCGATCCTAGGCACTGCCTGGGTGCTCGGGACTCCGCTGCAGCGCTCGGTCGTCGAGCTCGAAACGGGAAGCGGCATTGTCCCGGTCGAGCTCGAGCGGGACGAGTCCGGCGCGATCGTCTACGGGCGAATGGTGCAACCCATCCCGAGCGTCGAACCGTTTCCCGATCGGGAAGCGTTGCTCAGTGCGCTTGGCGTGTCTGGCTCTGCGCTACCGGTCGAGCGCTACGACAACGGTCTTGTCCATATCTTCGTCGTGCTCGACTCGCGTGAGGCCGTCGCTCGTCTGCGCCCGGACTTCGCGGCGCTCGCAGACTTCGAGGCGAACCTCAGCTGCATCGCAGGTTCGGGCACATCGTGGAAGTCGCGCATGTTCGCGCCGGCGTCGGGGGTCCCCGAGGATCCCGCGACCGGCTCCTCGGCAGGTCCACTCGCATGCCACGTTTGTCGGCACGGCCTCGTCCCGTGGGGAACCGAGATCGAGATCTCCCAGGGAGACGAGATCGGGCGTCCGTCGACGCTGTACGCGCGAGCGGAAGGGAGCGATGCCGGAATCCAGCGCGTCGAGGTCGGCGGGCGGGCTGTCGTCGTCGCCCGGGGAGAGTTCAGGCTGTAGCGCCCCACGGGTGAGAGGCGAAACGGCTTCTTGGCAGCTTACGGGCTTGCGAGAAGCGTGGCGACCGTCGCGGCGGCATCTCGGGCCGCCTCCACGGGCTCCGCGCCATTGGCTCTACGCGTGAGATACGCGACGGAGAACGTGTCGCCCGCGCCGGTTGGATCCACTGGGCCATCGACCTCGACGGCAGCCACATGCTCGATGAGATCGGGCGTAATGACCCACGACCCTTGCGCGCCCAGGGTCAACACGATCTCGGGAACTCCGAGCGCGCGGAGGGCCCCTGGGTCCGCGCTTCCGACGAGCGTCTCCGCTTCCTCGTCGTTCAGCTTCAGGATCTCGATGTGCTCGAGAGCGTCGCCGATGTCTCCATCGGTGTTGAGCCGCCCGGTGGTGGCCGTGCGGACAAGGCCCTGGGCATCCACGAGAAGTCGCCGGCCGCCGGCTGCGAGCGCCGCCAGTGTCTCGGGCGAGAAGTCGGTGCGGACAAGTGCGCCGACGTCGACCCACTCGGCGTCCCCCGCAGCCGAGACTGCCTGTGCAGGTGTCCACGGATCGCCGACGGCGTCCTGCCTCATGATCCTGCGATCGCCCTCGTAATGAAAGCTGTACGCCGTCGTCACTGTGGACTCGTGCCATGTGACCGGGAGGCCGAAAGCCTCGAGCGGCGGAAGCAGCGCCGGCCGGTCGCGTGCGGCGCACGAAGCGGCGATGCGCGCGTCTGCACCTAGGCGGGAAAGTGCTCGCGCGGCGTAAAAGACGCCGCCTCCGGGCCGCGGTGCGGCATCTGCGACCACGTCGAGCGTGAGGTGTCCGAGAGCTGCGATGTTCGTCATGCCTGCGCGGCTGCCGTGCGCGGGGACAACGCCGCAACGATGCTCGCCAGGCCGAACGACACGAGGAAGCTCGGAACGGTTGCGCCTACGCCCCAGTCCGGTGGATTCAACTCCGAGACCAGGTCGATCCACCACGAAGGCCCGGTCGGGTACAGCCACTGGTAGAGCGCGAATCCGGCGATCCAGGCCGCGATGAGCCCCGGGCGCCATGCGGGTGTGTGGAACACGTCGTCGTAGGAGTAATGCCGACCCGCGGAGAGCCAGTCTGCGAGCAGAACCGCGAAGAGCGGCACGAACACCGAACCGAGCAGGAGCAGGAAGCTCTGGTAGCTCACGAGATCGATGACCAGCGCACCTGCGGTCGCGATCCCGGTGACGAGCACGAGGAGCAACTTCTGAGGGGCCGTCGGCACGATGTTCTGAAGGGATACGGCGGCGGAATAGACGTTCGCGAAGGCCTCGTCCGTCTCGGTCACGAGCAGTGCGAAAAGCGCGACGATCGCAGCGAAGCCTCCGGCGACGACCGCCGCGGGAAGAGCAGCTGGGTCGCCAAGATCGCGAGAGAGGACGAGGACGACACCGAGACCGAGCAGCCAGGCGTCCGGCACGAGGTAGCCGAGGCCGGTCCCCCAGAACGCTCCGCGTCGCGACTTCGAGAAACGCGTGTAGTCCGCGGCATAGGGAATCCAGGAGACGGTGATGCCGACGACGACGTCCGCGCCTTGCCAAACAGAGATCCCACCCTCGCCCGGTTGATCCCAAACAGCGCCGAGGTCTGCTCCGTCGAGTGCCCACCAGGTCAGGTAGCCGAGTGCGAGCGGCACCGTCCAGACGGCGAACCGGCGTACGAATCGCCGCACGAAGCCGATCGGCCCGAGCAGGGCGAGGATCAACGCCACGCCACCGAAGACGAGCGTCCACAGCCACTGGGCGCGGAATCCGAAGAGCTCGTCCGAGAGCGCGGCCGCCGCCGTCGCAATGATCAGGAGCTCGAAGACGGACCAGCCGATGCCCTGGAGCACGTTGATCCCAGTCGGCAGGTACGAGCCGCGCTGGCCGAGCGGCGCGCGCATGAGCACCATTCCGGGCACCCGCGCGTCGGCACCGATCGCGCCTGCGACGGCAAGCATGAGGTTGCCGATCAGGCAGCCGACGAGGATCGCGACGAGTGCAGCGGGCAGCGAGAGTGCGGGGACGAGTGCCGCCCCGGCGACGATGACGAGAAGCGACACACCGAGGTTGCCCCAGAGGAGGCTCGTGTCGAGCCCGCTGAGGACGCGGAGCCGCTCGGGAACCGGGTCGGTTCCCCAGCTTCCTTCGGTCCTCTGTGGGGCCGCCATTCGGTCGAGGAGGTTAGTCGCACCGTGCGAGAATCGCGCCGTGATCCCGCGCACGCCGTCGCGGTCGAGCGCGCTGCGGCCGTCGGACTTTGTCGACGGCTCTAGGACGGCGAGCAGGCGACGGAGCACGTACTGGAGGATCCCGCCGTGCTGCAGATACTCGCGCTCGCGCGGGGTGTCGAGCCTGAGGGTCGCCCGGAACTCCTTTTCGTCGGCTCGCACCATGACCTCGCGCGCGGCGCCGTTCTCGATCCCCGAGATCGCATACTCCTCGAGCCCGCTCAAGCCGAGCGTCTCGCGCGTCTCGCCGGGCAGGTACTGGAGCGGGAGCACGCCCATCACGAGCAGGTTCGAGCGGTGGATCCGCTCGTAGCTTTCTGCGATCACCGCACGAACGCCGAGGAGCTTCGGCCCCTTGGCCGCCCAGTCGCGTGAGGATCCCGAGCCGTACTCCTTGCCCGCGAGAACGATGAGCGGGACACCCTCGCCTCGGTAGCGCTCGGCTGCCTCGTAGATCGTCGTCTGCTCGCCAGAGGGCATGTGCACCGTCCACGTCCCCTCCGAGCCGGGGACGAGGAGGTTCCTGAGGCGAACGTTCGCGAACGTGCCGCGCACCATCACCTCATGGTTTCCGCGGCGCGAGCCGTACGAGTTGAAGTCCCGTCTTTCGACTCCGTGCTCGAGGAGGTAGCGACCCTGCCGGAGAGTCGGGTTTGATCGACCCCGCCGGCGAGATGTGGTCGGTGGTCACCGAGTCGCCGATCGACACGAGGCAGCGCGCCCCTGCGAAGTCCTCGACGGCCTCCGGAGTCCTCGGCATGCCGTCGAAGTAGGGCGGCAAGCGGACGTAGGTCGACTCGGGCTCCCAGGCGAAGAGCTCACCCTCCGGAACCGGCAGCTCGCGCCACGTCTCGTCGCCGGTATAGACGTCGGCGTACGTCGACCGGAACATCTCCTCGCCGATCGCGCTCGCGATCGTCTCCTGCACCTCGGCCGGTGAGGGCCAGACGTCAGCCAGGAACACGTCCTGGCCGTCCGATCCCACTCCGAGCGGCTCGGTTGCGAGGTCGATGTCCATCCGCCCTGCGAGCGCATAGGCCACGACGAGGGGAGGAGACGCGAGATAGTTCGCCTTCACCTCGGGGTGAATTCGAGCCTCGAAGTTCCGGTTGCCGGAGAGAACCGCGCAGACGACGAGGTCGGCCTGGGCAATCGCTTCGGAGATCGGCTCCTGCAGCGGCCCGGAGTTCCCGATGCATGTCGTGCAGCCGTACCCGACCGTGAAGAACCCGAGCTCCTCGAGGTACGGCGTCAGGCCTGCCTTGTCGTAGTACTGGGTCACCACCTTCGAGCCCGGCGCGAGGCTCGTCTTCACCCACGGCTTGCGAGCGAGGCCGCGCTCGACCGCTTTCTTTGCGAGCAGGCCGGCTCCGACCATGACTGCCGGATTGGACGTGTTCGTACACGAGGTGATCGCGGCGATGACCACGGCGCCGTGTTCGAGCTCGAACGTCTGGCCATCTACGGTCGCCTTGGCGGCGGGTCGCTCGGCGAGGACGACGGGCGGCGTCACCGCGACGACGCCACCCTGCTCGGGGTGCTGGCTCCCGGGAGCGGTGTCCGCCGGCGGGTCGCTTGCGGGGAAGCTCTCCGCCACCGCCTCGTCGTGCGAGTTGCCGTAGTCGACGCCGAAGCTCGGGAGTGCCTCGAGAAACGCGTGCTTCGACTCGCGCAGCGGCACGCGGTCCTGCGGCCTGCGCGGGCCGGCGAGCGACGGTTCGACGGTGGAGAGATCGAGCTCGATCACCTGCGAGTAGGTCGCCGGCTCGTCCGGGTCGTGCCAGAGGCCGTTCTCCTTGCAGTAGGCCTCGACGAGCGCGATTCGCTCTGCCGGCCGGCCCGTGAGGCGCAGGTAGCGGAGCGTCTCGGCGTCCACAGGGAAGAATCCGCACGTTGCCCCGTACTCGGGGGACATGTTCCCGATGGTCGCCCGATCGGCGAGCGGGAGCCCTGCGAGGCCATGCCCGTAGTACTCGACGAACTTTCCGACCACACCGGCCGCTCGCAGGATCTGGGTGACGGTGAGGACGAGGTCGGTCGCGGTCGCACCCTCGGGGAGCTTGCCTGTGAGCTGGAAACCCACAACTTGAGGCACGAGCATCGAGATTGCCTCGCCGAGCATCGCGGCTTCGGCCTCGATCCCGCCGACGCCCCACCCGAGGACTCCGAGCCCGTTGATCATCGTCGTATGTGAGTCGGTTCCGACGAGCGTGTCCGGAAAGGCGACGCCGCCGCGCTCGTCCACGACCCGCGCGAGAAACTCGAGGTTGACCTGGTGAACGATGCCCGTGCTCGGCGGGACCACCTTGAAGTTGTCGAACGCGCCCTGCCCCCAGCGCAGGAACGCGTAGCGCTCGCGGTTCCGCTCGAACTCGAGCTCCGCGTTGCGGAAGATCGCGATGCGGTTCGCGAACTCGTCCACCTGCACCGAGTGGTCGATCACCAGCTCGACGGGAAGCTGCGGGTTGATCCTCTCGGGATCGCCGCCCAGATCTCGCATCGCGTCTCGCATCGCAGCCAGGTCGACAACGGCAGGCACGCCGGTGAAGTCCTGGAGGAGCACGCGTGCGGGCGTGAACGAGATCTCGCGTGAGGGCTCGTCGGTGGCCACCCAGCTCGCCACCGCTTCGACATCCTCTGCGGTCACGTTCACGCCGTCCTCGTGGCGCAGGACGTTCTCGAGGAGGATCCGCAGCGTGTACGGAAGCCGGTAGACGTCGAACCGCTCCTGGAGCGCGGCGAGTCGGAACACTTCGAGCTCACGCCCTCCGATAGAGAGCTGCCCGCGGGCTCCGAAGCTGTCGGGATGCTGCATCGCCTCCGATTCAACCAGTTTCGAGCCTCCGAGCCGCTCGAGGCCGCGCTCGGTCAACGACGGCTGGCGCGGGTCGAAGTTGCGCACAACCGCCTGTCCATACGGCTTTCCCACCCGCCACGCGTAGGCGGCGAAGCCCTCGTCGCGGACCGGTCGGAGGTCGTCGGTGTAGGGGTCGAGGACGTGCTGGCGCCCGACCTTCCGAGCCGAGTTGAAGAACGCGATCCCCATCCCTACGGAGACCTCGAGCAGGCTCCGTTTCTCTCGGTCGGCCTCCGCGACGAGCCCCTGATAGACGGCGGCGAGCTCTGGTGGGGTGGGCAGCCCCTTGGCGTCGTCGCGGAGATCGGCCAGCGACTGTTTGAGCGCCTCGACCTCGAGCGGCGGGATGTCGATCAGGCGGGCCGTCGTGCCGCTCGCCCCTTCGAGTGCCGCGAGGAGGTCGTCCACGGAGGCGAGCTCGAGGTCGTGCGACGAGGATTCCGGCACTCTTGAGCTCGGAGACGAGAGCGTCGAGATATACGCGCGTTCCGTGCGTCACGTCCGCCGCTGCGGCCAGAAGCCAGAGCGGAGAGAACCCGAAGGCGAAGATCGAACCGAGCTCGACGATGTTGCCACCCGCTTTTCGGATGGCGAGCTTCTTGGGAGACTGCTCGAACTCTCCCGCAACCGTTCCGGCCGGGCGCTCGACACCACCGACGAGCTCGACGGTGATGCGGAGGAGGTTCTTCGCCGTGGCTTCGTAGAGACGGGACGAGCGGACAAGCCGTGGAAGGACGAGCTGTGCGGTCTCGTGCACGGCACCTCCGCCCGCAGCGGCGCCGGCACGAACGATTCGCTCGGGAAGCGAAAGCAGGAACCGAACCGGGCGGAGCATCCGCTAGCTCGCGGGCTCGGCGGCGTACGCCTTCGCGCCGACGGCGACTCCACCGAAGAGGGTGAAACCGTCGAGGACGAGACGCGGTGCCTCGGCGTCGCCGGTGTCCGGCGCATCAACTGCGACGCCTCCGCCGATCGCGTGCACGTTCGACTCGACTCGCCACCCTGGTGGCACCCGGATGGCGATACCCCCTAGCAACGCGTGGACCGAGAGATGCGCGTCCGGGGCGAGCTTCGCCTCACGCAAGTCGACCGCGATACCGCCGAACCAGGTGAGCATCGAGCCTCCGCTGAACGGATTTGCCCGGCTGCTCAGGTCGATGCCATCGAAGATCGCGACGAGCGCCAGCTCGCTGCTAGTGGAGTCGCCGCGCGATTGCAGCACTCGCTTCATGACGACCGCGGCCCCCGCGAAGCCGGCGAACGCACCGAGGGTTGTCAGTCCCAGGGCTCGGAAAATCCGCATCGCCACCGAGGGTACCGTCGCTAGCATGGCCCGAGATGGAAGCCGAGACGATCCACGCGCTCCTCGAACAGGCGTTTCCGAGCGCCGCCGAGCTCGACGTCGAGGACCGTACGGGAACCGGCGACCACTTCCAGGTGACGGTTGCGAGCGCCGAGTTCGACGGGCTCTCGCTGTTGGATCAACATCGCCGCGTGAACGCCGCCCTCGCGGCGCCGCTCGGCGACGGCTCCATTCACGAGCTCCGGATCAAGACGAAAGGAACTGCATGACGATCAAGGATCAGATCGCCGAGGTCATCGAGAAAGAGCCGGTCGCGTTGTTCATGAAGGGCACGCCAGAGATGGTCATGTGCGGAAACTCGTATCGCGCGCTGAATGCGCTCCACGCAGTCGGTGCGCCGATCGCGACGATCGACATCCTCCCCGATCCGCGTATCCGCCAGGAGCTCTCGGAGATCTCGGGCTGGCCGACGATTCCCCAGGTCTTCGTGAAAGGCGAGCTGATCGGCGGGGCGGACATCACCGAGGAGCTGCTCGCGTCGGGCGACCTCCAGCGGAAGGTGGACGATGCGTTAGGCGCGGACCGCGCGCAGGACGTCAAGGTCGTCGCGCTGGCTCTGGACTCCTAGCTTGCGCAAGACCGGAATCCGCTCGCGCAGATTCCGGTCGCGCGAAGATCCCTGAAGGCGGCCGCCTTCGCGGCCGCGGCGGCTGCTCAGGATGCGGCGATGCGGTCTGCCAGCTCGCGCGCGATGGCGTGGTCGCCGGTGTCCGTTCGCACTGTGACCGGTCCCCCGAACGGGCCGAACGAGACGAGCTCGGCGTCCGAACCCGGAACGAGCCCGAGCTCGCCCAGATAGCGGAGGAGCTCTGGGTCACCGTCGGGGACCCGGGTGATCGTCGTTCGACTCCCCGGCTCGAGGTCGACCAGTGTTCGGTGCTGACCTGGGGCCACCCGGAGCTCGCTGTCGGGGATCGGATCTCCGTGTGGATCGTGTGTCGGAAAGCCGAGCTCAGCGTCGATCTTCGCCTCGAGCTCCTCCGAGAGTGCATGCTCGAGTAGCTCAGCTTCGGCGTGCACCTGGTCGAGCGACAGTCCGAGTCGGTCGACGAGGTAGCGCTCGAGCAGGCGGTGGTGGCGGAGCACTTCGAGAGCGCCGCGACTCCCCTCCTCTGTCAGCGCGACGCCACGGTAAGGGGCCCGTTCGACGAGACCAAGCTCTGCGAGGCGCTTGGTCATCGCGGTCGCGGAGGGAGCGCTCACGCCCATTCGCGCGGCGAGCGCCGACGTCGTGACGCGCTCACCCGAGGACTCGAGCGCGTAGATCGCCTTCAGGTAGTCCTGGACGGCGACGGTGAGATCTGCGGTCTGGGTACTCATCTGAGTTGACTTAGGTTACACTGCGGATCGGATTTAGCTATGTCTAAAAAGACTCTCACCCGAGGGAAGCTGCTGGCGGCCGCCGCTCCGCTGGCGGCGGTGCCAATCGTCGGGAAGCTTGCGTTCGACGGACAGGCGGAGGCGGGCGGGCACGACCATTCGAGCCACAGCCACACGCGCATGCCGGCTGTCCACATCCAGGGAGCCATGGGCCACGCGGCCATGGTCGGCGCCGAAGTGCCTGCTGTGGGCGGGCCGAACGATCTCGACGCTCTTCTCTACCCGCCTGCGGCTCTCCCCTACGAGCCGGGTCGCGTCCGCGAGTACGTCCTCACGGCGACGGACGTGGACTTGGAGGTGGCACCTGGCGTCTTCTTCCCGGCCTGGGTCTACAACGGCACCGCTCCCGGCCCCGTCATCCGGGCGACCGAAGGCGACATCCTGCGCGTCCGCTTCTCGAATGCCGGATCCCATCCGCACACCATCCATTTCCACGGAATCCATCCGACGAACATGGACGGCGTCTTCCAGATCGTCGAGCCGGGAGGCAACTTCACCTACGAGTTCGAGGCGCGTCCGGCCGGCCTCCACCTCTACCACTGCCACTCGACTCCGCTCAAGAAGCACATCCACAAAGGTCTCTACGGCGCCTTCATCATCGATCCCAAGGAGCCGCGTCCGCCCGCCAAGGAGCTCGTCATGGTCATGAACGGCTTCGATACGGACGCGGACGGCGGGAACAACTTCTACACCGTGAACGGCCGCTCCTTCTACTACGCGCGCTACCCGATCCGGGTGAAGCGCTCGGAGCTCGTACGTATCTACCTCGCGAATCTCACCGAGTTCGATCTCATCAACTCGCTCCACCTCCACGCGGACTTCTTCCGGTATCAGCCGACGGGCACGGGCGACAACTGGGAGTACACGGACACCGTCATGCAGTGCCAGGGGCAGCGCGGCGTCCTCGAGATCGAGTTCGCCGGCACCGGTCTGCACATGTTCCACGCGCACCAGTCCGAGTTCGCCGAGCTCGGCTGGATGGGGTTCTTCGAGGTCGTCGACTAGTGGTCGCTCCCGGAGACCACTGATGGAAGCCGGCTCGGCGACCGGGCTGGGACGCATCGGCTGGAGGCTCTGGGCCGTCGTTCCGGTGTTGGTTCTGGCTCTCGCTGTCGGCGTAGTCGTCACGTCGAGCTCGTCGCTCGTCGACCTGGTGGGCTCCAACCCTCCTCCCGCCGACGAGTTCGACATCCGTCGGGTCGAGTTCTCCCCCGGCGAGATCCGCATCACCGTCCGCAACCCGCAGCCGGACGACCTGACGATCGCGAACGTGAACGTCGACGACGCGATCGTTCTGTATACGGTCGACGGCCCGACGACGCTCGGCCGTCTGCGGTCGAGCACGATCGTCGTCCCGTTCGACTGGGTGGAGAACGATCCGATCACGGTCGGTGTCACGTCGTCGACCGGGATCGAGACGGTGGAGGAGATCCCCGCTGCGATCGAGACGCCGACGCCCTCTGTCGAAGGTTTTCTCGGCTACGCGCTGATCGGTGTGCTGGTCGGGGTGTTGCCCGTGGCGCTGGGGCTCCTCTGGCTTCCGGCCCTGCGACACGCCGGCCCCGCATGGCTCTCGGCATTCATGGCGTTCACGGCGGGACTCCTCACGTTCCTGGGCGTCGAAGCGCTGAGCGAGTCCTTCCAGCTCCAGGCGACACTCCCCTCGGCGCTCGGCGGTACGGGCCTTGTCCTCCTCGGGGTTGCTCTCAGCTTCCTCGGGATGACGGCTCTTGCCGGCAGGTTGAGCGGAGGAACCGCGGCGACCGGTATTGCCCTCGCACTCCTCATCGCGATCGGGATCGGGCTCCATAACCTCGGAGAGGGCCTTGCGATCGGCGCGTCGTTCGCGCTCGGCGAGCTGCAGCTCGGGGCGTTTCTGATTGTCGGGTTCATGATCCACAACATCACCGAAGGCCTCGGGATCGCGACGCCCGTCGCCAAGACGCGCGTGACCATCCTCACGCTCGTCGGGCTTGCCCTGGTTGCGGGTGCGCCGACGATCCTCGGGACCTGGATCGGTGGCTACACCTCGAACGACGTCCTCGGCGCTCTCTTCTTCGCGATCGCCGCAGGTGCTGCCTTCCAGGTCGTGGTGGAGGTCGGTCGCTACGTCGCGCGTCAGGCTCCAGGTGGTCTTCGCTCCGGCTACGCGATCGTCGGATTCCTTGCCGGGATCGCTGCGATGTTCGTCACTGGCGTCCTCGCGGGCTGACTCCAGTCAGCCTTGATGCTCAGCGATCCTCGGGTCGCTGAACTGCGTCTTAACTCGCGCTAACCCGGCGTTCACGGCCTGCCGTCTATAACGGAGCGGCATGTCCGCGTTCCGCTCCGCCCGCCCGTACGTCGCGCTCGTCGCGACAGCCGCCGTCGGCGGACTCGTCGCGGTCGGCGCCGTGGCGTTGCTCGGCGGGCTCGAGGGCGAGACGACGGTCGTTACCGAGACAGTCGCCACTCCCCGCTCGTCCGCGATCCCGACAGGCGCTGCGATGAGCGTCAACGAGATCTACGAGCGCGCTGCGTCGGGCGTCGTCCAGATCACCTCGACGAGCGGGAACATAGGAGGCACTTCGCCGCAGTCAGCCCTCGGCTCGGGCTTCGTCCTCGACAAGGCCGGGCACATCGTGACGAACTACCACGTCATCCAGGGCGCCGACGAGATTCGGGTGAGCTTCTCCAACCGCGACACCGTCGAGGCTCTACTCGTCGGCAGCGATCCTTCGACCGATCTCGCGGTGCTCCAGGTGGAGACCAGCGCATCGGCGCTGACACCGCTTCCGCTCGGAGACTCCGACAAGGTGGAGGTCGGAGACCCCGTCGTCGCGATCGGCAACCCGTTCGGCCTCGACCGGACCGCAACTTCGGGAATCGTGAGCGCGCTCCAGCGCCTGATCACCGCACCGAACCGCTTCACGATCGACCACGTCATCCAGACCGACGCACCGATCAATCACGGCAACTCGGGCGGCCCGCTCCTCAACTCTCGTGGCCAGGTCATCGGCGTCAACACGCAGATCGAGACCGGGGGCGCTCCGGACTCCGGGAACGTCGGTATCGGGTTCTCCGTTCCCTCCAACACCGTCAAGGACGTCGTTGCGCAGATCATCCAAACGGGCCGCGTGGAACATGCATATCTCGGTATCAGCGGCCAGGCCGTGAGCTCGGACCTCGCGGATACGTACAACCTTCCGGTCGAGAAGGGTGTTCTCGTCGAGTCGGTCACCAGCGGCAGCGGCGCCGGCAAGGCCGGCGTGCAGGGTGGCGAGAGGCAAGTGGTCGTCGCCGGTGAGACCTACGTCCTCGGCGGCGACATCATCGTCTCCTTCGACGGCAAGCAGATTTCCTCGATCGAACAGCTCCGCGACGCGATCGCCGGCCATAAGCCTGGCGACAAGGTCTCACTCGTGATCTATCGCGAAGCGAAAAAGACGAGCGTGACCGTCACGCTCGGGCGGCAGCCCGCTTCCCCCCAGGGCTAGTCGCAACATCAGGCCCCGGCGCGCCGGGGCCTGACTCTAACCTCGGCAAGGGGTCCGACCGCCTGCCCGGACCCCTGCCGACCTCTTTGAGCCATACGAGGGCGGTGCGTCGCATCAGCGATCGGGTCGAACCACCTCCTCGAGACCCCCACGCTCGCGCAGCGCATCGTCGGCGAGGCGGTAACCACGTTCGATCAGCGCTCGCTTGTGCTCCTCCGGCCAGCTCCCGCTTCGAAATGTGGGATCGAGGCTGTCATCGCCGGCCGTGCTTCGAACGATCAGTGTCGGCACGTGCCGGTCATGGCGGAACGGAAAGCGTGCGGCTTTGAAGAGGCGGTCGAGCTCCGAGCGAAGACGACGGCGACGCCAGGGCGAAGCGGCCGCGACCGCGGTCGACATCACCTCCTCTCGAAGCCTTCTCAGCTCGGCGACCGATGTCTCGCGCTCCTGCGCGAGCCGCTCGTCGAGCACGGCGTTTCGGGCAAACGCGACACGCATGAGCCGCGCGATCATCTCGCCGTAGTGCGCGGGTTCTCCGCGTGACGCGCGTTCCTGCGCGAGTCGAACCTCAGCAAGAAGAGCACGGACAGGTGGTACGGCGCGAAAGCGTTCGAGCCGCTCCCGGGTTCGTTCGAGAACTGCCGTGTCGGGGGGCTGGTAGCTCGGGATGTACCGAAACGCAGCGATCGCGGCAACGTCGGGGTTGCGATAGGCGTGCTCGAAGGGGAAGTTGCGCACCCAGCCGCCGTCGGTTGCGACGACGTCGTCGACCCTTACCGGCAGCACGAGCCCGCTGATCGCGGCTGACGCGAGGATTGCGCGGCCCATCGTTTCGGGTGCGGCCGAGTGGGATCCGTACATGAGCTCGAAGTCGCGCGTCTCGTCCGCATCGGGGTGGTCGCTCAAATCGGTGGCGAAGACGACAAGCTCGATCTCCGCGGCAGCGAGTGCGGTGCCGAGCTCTTCGGGCCCGCCGATCCGACCCGCAATCGTCGCGGGGAGCGTGTAGTCGTGCGGCCCTCCGGGCAATCGCCACATAGCACGCGGCCTGAACGCGTCCTCGGGCTGGATGCCGAGGAGGAACTCCTCGAGGTCCTCGAGGCGATCGAGGGCCGCCATCGTTCCCGCGAGGGCTCCGGCCGAAGTGCCGTAGATCCACCCGACACGTATCCAGAGCGAGTCTTCGCGCAAGCGTTTGAGGAAGCCGAGCTCGAGGAGAACGCCGTTGATGCCGCCACCCGAGAGCACGACCGCCACGTCGCGTTGGGAGGAGTCGGACACGGGGCTATTGTGACCCCGTGGAGCCAGGAGCCTGTCTCACAATGAGGCGTTGTGTCGCCGGAACACGCTGGACGGCACGCTGCGGCGTCCTCCATCGCGCGCAACTGATGGCCGCATATTGGCGCTCCCTCGCGTCCCTGCACAGCGCACTCATTGCCCAGCGTGCCCCGCCGACGAAGCTCATCATGAGACCGGGTCTCGGAGCTTCGTCCCGGTCGCGCTGTGCTGTCCGATCTCGACCTCGAAACGGACGAGGAGCTCTGGGAGGACGACGGCTCAGAAGACCACGGCGGCTGGTTCTGTGTGCGGACGAATCCCTTCCCCTGCCCGGCGCAGGGATGCACCTTCGTGGCGGACTTCATGACTGCTGCGCATCTGGTCCTGGTGTGGGAAGAGCGAGACGACCCCAACCTCCTCTGGCACGCGCAGCGTGCAAAGGAGGTCGGACGAAACCCGCGAGTCGTCGCCTACGAGACCGGGTTCGGTCCGAGCGCCTCGTACTACGCGTGGGAAGCCGCCGGCCGTCCGGTGCACGGGGTGAAGGGGCGCAGCACCCGCTAAGAGCTTTAGCCGGTGTTCGAGACACCGATAAACGCTGTTGGAAGGTGTTGATTCTCGACGCCGTTGGCAGTACCGTGGCCGTGTGGGTGCGGACGGGTTTCAGCCAGGGGGCCGAGCGCCTGCCCCGGCGCCGCTCGATCTCGTACAGGACTTCGTCAACACGGAGATCCCCGACTGGGCCCGGGACGACATCGGTAGTCCCGAGCAGCTCGAGAACTGGCTCCGGACACGCTCGCTTCTCGGTGACCACGAGCGCGTCGACGGAGACGCGTTCGTCGCGGCAAGAGCCCTGCGTTCGACGATCCGCGCCCTGGCGCTCCTGAACAACGTGGGCGGACTTCTCGAGTCCGGCCTTCGGGATGATGTTGCGAGAGCCGTTTCCGATCTCCAGCTCGTCGTCGTCGTCCACGAGGACGGACGCCTCGTCGCGGTGCCCGGCGGGGACGGCGCGAAGCGGGCACTCGCCGCGATCGCCGCGGTCGTCATGGAGACGCAGGCCTCCGGTGCCTGGGCGCGCCTCAAGGCGTGTCGTAAGGAGGGTTGCGGCTGGCTGTTCTACGACGGCTCGCGGAACGGCTCGTCGACATGGTGCTCGATGTCGATCTGCGGGAACCGCGCAAAGACCGCCGCGTACCGCCGACGGCAAGGAAAGACGCCATGAGGTCCGCGGCATTCGTGGGCTGGCTCGCCTGGCGACGGCTTCGCCGACATGACAGCGGAGCGGTCTTTACAGCGCTCGGCCTGGCTGCGGCCGCCGCCGTTCTCGCCACGGTTCACGTGGGCGTCACGATCGCGACCGATCGCGCGACAGCCCAGGCGGTAGAGCGCATTCCGGCTGACGGTCGCTCGATTCGCGCTGTCTGGTTCGGGGTGCCTTCTGGGGAGGGTGAGTCGCTGCCGATCCTCGATCGGCAGGTCCGAGACGTGTTCGCCGGACTGCCGCTCGCCGGGCCGGTTTCTCTCGCTCTCGTCCGCGAGAGCACCGTCGAGGGCGAGTTCGTCGGGCTCACCGGTGTCGACGGGCTGGCTCCACACGTGATCCTGCGATCCGGGCGGCTGCCACGGCTCTGTCGGCCGGAGCGCTGTGAGGTGCTGCGTCTTCGCGGCGAAGGTCGCCTTCCGAGCGCTCCCGGACTGCGGATCGTGGAGGTCGGAACCGGGACGCTTCGCTCGCGGCAGCTCTTCGGGGATTTCCTCGAGCCGACCGACCGGGCCACGGCCGACGCGGTGCTCGCGCCCGCGCTTCGGCGGGCGGGGCGCTATCACCGCCCGGAGCTTCCTCCGCTCGTGGTCGCGGAAGGGACTTCGACACTGGCCTCGTCTCCGGTGCTGGGTCGAACGTATCGGAGCTATGCATGGGTTTGGCCGTTGGCGCCGGGAGCACCTCGATTGTGGGAGATCGATCGTCTGATCGATCGCGTCGAGCGAGCCAGGATCGAGCTCGCGGCATATTCGAGGTCATTCGCCGTCGACGCACCGCAGGAAGAGCTTCGGGCGGTGCAGGAGTCCGCGACCATCTCGGGGCGACGGCTGTTGCTCGTCGGCGGCGAAGTCGCTGCGCTGCTGCTCGCATTTGCCGTTCTCGCCGCACGAAGCATGCGGCGCGACCTCGAAGCTGCGCGCCGCCGTCTCACCTGGTACGGGGCTCGCCGGTGGCAGCTCTGGCTCCTCGTCGGCATCGAGAGCGCGGCAGTCGCAGTTTCGGGTGTGGTGGTCGGCTGGATCCTCGGCACTGCTGCGGGTGCGCTGGCGGCCCGACTCGCGGGTGCTCCAGCAGTGCCCGTGCTCGATCACAGCATCTTCTCGGCGGCTGGGCTCGGCCTGGCTCTGGCAGCGGTCGTCACGACGGCCGCAGTGATCGCCGTCGTCGTGTCGGTCCGATCGAGGAATGCGAGATTCGGTCCTCTCGAGCTCATCGCAGGAGCGGCGCTGCTCGTCGTCGGTATCGCACTGCTTGCCGGCGCCGCGGACCGCGAAAGCCTCGCGTCGGGCGAGGGCCCGGCGCTGCTCCTCCTCCTGATGCCGGGCCTCGTCGCACTCGCGGCGGCGATCATCGTCGCCCGCCTCTTCCCGCCGCTGGCGCGGCTCATCGCCGGCGGGTCCAGGCGAGGGCTCGCAGGGCGTCTGGCCGCGGTGGGCCTCGGGCGCGGCTCGGGTGCAGCCGTCACGACCGTCGGCTTTCTCACGATCGCGTTTGCGCTCGCGCTCGTCGCCGAGGGGTACCGCGCAACGCTGACCCGCGGGGAGCACGAGCAGTCGGCGTTCGCGGTTCCGCTTGACGTGTCGGTGCGTGAGGACGTCCGCACGCTCGTCCGCGTCTTCGATGCGGCTCCTCTCGACCGGTTTCGTGAGCTCGCCGGGAAGGAGGGAGCCGCGTACCCGGTTCTCCGTGTGAGCGGAGGGGCTGGCCGCGCGGAGGAGATCAGCGGCGTCACGGTGCTCGGGCTCGATCGAGGTGCGATCGAGCGGCTGGGGATCTGGCGTCCGGAGTGGGCGGGCGGCGCGAGCCGGACGAGGCTGGCGGAGATCGTCGATCCTGGCGCGGAGGTCGGGTTGCGCGGAGCTGCCATCCCTGGGAACGCCATCGTCCTTCGTGTGGGGCCAGGTCTCGTGTCGTTCGCCGCAGCAGTGGAGACGCTCGACGGCGACTTTCGTCGGGTCGAGCTGGGGGAGGCGCATCCCACGCAATCCAGAACGCTTCGCGCGACGGTGCCGCGCGGGTCGAAGCTCGTGTCGCTGCAGGTGATTCCCCCGCCGCGGCTGATCGAGGGTGGTGCCGATGCCGGGAACGCTCTTGCCGGGACGTCGCGTCTGACTGGCGAGATAGCCGCGGAGCTCAGGGGCTGGATCGGGTTCGACGGAGTCGAGGTCAGTCCGGCGCCGGGTGGGATCGACCTCCGCTACGTGCTCACACCGCAGCGTCGGGCTCGTATCCGGGCGCCTCAGCCGACCGACACCGCGCCTCCGCGTGTCCTCGTCACGCCAAGGCTCGCAGAGCTCGCCGGCGGGGTGGGCGGCATCCTCCCGGTCCAGATCGGCGGGGCGCGTGTCTCGGTCACCGTTGCCGGTGTCGTAGACCGGTTCCCCGGCGCGGCGGGACAGCTTGTCGTCGGAGACCGCTCAGCTCTTCGCACAGCCGTCAACGCGGTCGCGCCCGGGGCGGCACGGGAGAACGAGGTGTGGCTCGACGTCCCGGATGCGCGCGCATCGGCGGTGAACGCGGCGCTGGCACGGCCGCCGCTTCGCGCGCTCTCCGCGACGACGCGCAGGGAGCTCGAGGCTGATGCGCGACGCGATCCGCTCGCACGTGGAACGCTCCTGGCTCTGGGTGCCGCGGCCGTGATCGCGCTCCTGCTTGCCGCTGCGGGACTTGCTCTCGCCGTTCGGTCCGACCTGCGCGACGAACGCGGCGACCTGTACGACCTCGAAGCGCAGGGTGCTTCTCCATCCCTCCTTCGACGCGTTGTACGCCTTCGCGCCCTCGCGCTCTCGATAGCCGGCCTGGCCGCAGGGGCAGTCGTCGGAGCCGCGCTCGTGATGCTCGTGACCCGCATGGTCGCGGTCACGGCGCGAGGAGGCGCTGCGGAGCCACCACTCGCACCCAGCCTCGATCCAGCCGTGATCGCCGTGGGTGGCGCGGTCTACATCGTCCTGGCGCTGCTCCTCGTCGGGGCGACGACACGACGTGCGTTCGCGAATGCGCGCGGACCAACGTTCCGGGACGTCGAGTAGCGATGGCGCTCGTCGAGACGCGCGACCTGTTCGCCGTGTATCCGTCACCGACGGGCGGTGTCGCCGCGCTTCAGGGGCTCACCCTCACGGTCGAGGAAGGCGAGATCTGCGTGGTGCTCGGCCCGAGCGGGTCGGGGAAGACGACGCTCATGCGCGTGCTTGCCGGCCTCCACCGCCCGTCGGCGGGAACGGCGGTCGTCGCGGGGCTCGACCTCGTGCGCGCATCGGGGCGAGCGCTCATGCGCTACCGAAGCCACGTGCTCGGATATGCCGACCAGCACTACTGGCGTGCTCTCGCCGGTGAGCTGACGGCCGAGGAGCTCATCGGGGTGCCGCTGGGCCTCGCGTCGGTGCCGGAAGATCTGCGCCGGTCTCGGGCACGTGAGCTGCTCGAGCGGGTCGGCCTTCTCGATCGCTCAGATGCCCACGCCGGAGAGCTGTCCGGCGGCGAGCAGCAGCGGATCGCGCTCTGCGCGGCCGTTGCGCATCGGCCCCGTCTGCTCATCGCCGACGAGCCGACCGGAGATCTCGACGCCGAGGCTGCACGGGACATCTACGCCCTCCTTGCCGAGCTCGTCGCCGAGTACCGCGCCGCGGCAATCATCGTCAGCCACGATCCTGCTTCGACATACATCTCCGATCGGGTCGTGCACATCCGTGACGGGCGGGTGAGCGAGGAGCAGCACGGTGTGTTCGAGACTGCGGTCGTCGGTGCCGGAGGCTGGCTGCGCGTTTCGGAGGACGTGCTCCACGCCGCGGGGATCCACGACCGGGCGCTTATCGTTCCGAGCGACGGATTCGTCGAGCTCCATCCTGTTGACGGACGGCAGGCATCGCCCGAGATCCGGGCTGCGAAGCTCGACGGTGCACAGGGAGTCGTCCTCGAGGCCCGTGGCGTCACCCGGCGGTATGGAGCTCACGTAGCTCTCGATCGAGTCGACGCGACGTTTTCTCCCGGTGAGCTCACCGTGGTCACCGGGCCTTCCGGATCCGGCAAGTCGACTCTCTTGGCGCTGCTCTCGGGCCTCGACGTGCCGGACGAAGGCGAGGTCTTCGTCGATGGCGAACCCATCTCTGCTCTCGACCGTGGCGCGCGAGCCGCCGTACGAAGCGAGCGCATCGCGATCGTGGGGCAAGCGCCGGGACTCTGGGGCTTTCTGTCTGCGCGCGAGAACGTCGTGCTCGGTCTCCGAATCCGCGGCGTAGAAACGGACGACGCGGCTGAGCGTGCAGCAAGCGCTCTCGCCGCAGTCGGCCTCGCCGCGCACGCTGACCGGCGTGTCGATCTCCTCTCGGCCGGACAGCGCGAGCGCGTAGCTCTCGCGCGCGCGTTCGCCGCGAGAAGGGCGATCGTGATCGCCGACGAGCCGACCTCCCGACTGGACGCCGCAACGACGCGTGCGATTGGCGAGCTTCTCGCCGATCTGGCTCGGAGCACCGGTACCACCGTCGTGTGCGCGACGCACGACCCGCTCCTCATCGAGCTCGCCGATCGCGAGGTGCGTCTTCGCGAATCGGTGTCGCTAGCATCGACCTGATGGCAACGGCGACCGAGACGCTGAGAGTGAGCGGGATCCGCTGTGAGCGGTGTGTCGGAAGGCTTGCGGCCGCACTCCGTGGACACGAAGGGCTCGAGTACGCGAATGCCAATCTCGTTGGCGACGTCACTCTCACCTGGGACGAAGAGGAGACGTCACGAGACGCAATTCTGGCCGTGCTCGCCCGGTCCGGGTTCCCGGAAGCCCGGCCAGAGCGGGAATAGCCTGCTCTCGGGCCTCGTTGCAGCCTCCTGTAACGGACAAGGGTACGGTAGGCCGTGTGAGCGAGCCCGAGCCGGACACCGAAGCGCGACGCATCGCAAAGGAAGCTCGCGACCGTGCTCGCTTCGAGGAGGACGCGCTCTCTTTCGCTGACCAGGTCTATCGCGTAGCGAGGCGGCTCGTCGGCTCGCGTGAGGAGGCAGAGGACCTGGTGCAAGAGACGTACGCGAGAGCATTCCGAAGCTGGCGCTCCTTCACGCCCGGCACCAACATGCGCGCCTGGCTGCTGCGTATCCTCACAAACCTGAATGTCGACCGCGGCCGCAAAGTCCAGCGCACCCCTCAGACGCAGCCGCTCGAGGAGACCGACTACTACCTCGCGAACAAGCTCGCATCCGCCGGTGGCGAGGAGGTGCTCGAGACGGACGAGGTCGTCGAGCGCTTGTCGCAAGATTCCATCGTGAATGCGCTCGCGGAGATCCAGCCCCAGTTTCGCGACGTCGTCGTGCTCGTGGATATCGGCGACTTCACGTATGCCGATGCCGCGCAAATCCTCGACATCCCGATCGGAACGGTGATGTCTCGTCTACATCGCGGGCGACGTGCTCTGAAGCAGCGCCTCGCAGAGGAGGCACTCACGTGAGCCGGGAACCGTGCGATCGCTGTGAAGAGCTTCTCCAGGACTTCCTGGATCGAACGCTCACCGACGCCGAGTGGCAGGAGGCCGAAGGGCACCTCGCCGGGTGCGACTATTGCTCGCGTCGGTATCGCTTCGAGGCGAGCTTGCGCAGGTATGTGAAGACGAGTGCGGTCGAGCGGATGCCGCCGGGGCTGATGTCGAAGCTCGACGAGCTTCGCGGCCTCGACGCAACTGCCTAGAACAGGTCTTCGGGCCGATCGACATCGCCCGGCGCGCCGAGGTCGTCACACGGGACGAGACGCACTGGGCGATCGCGAAGACCTTCGTCCGGGATCCCCGCCCAGTCGGCGCGACCGAGGACGAGCGGATGACCGCGCTCCCCGCCGTACGAGGCTGCGACGACGCCTCCGGTTTCGCGCCAGGCTTCAAGGACACGCTCGACCGCCGTGGGCGCGAGGTGGGGGCCGTCTGCGAGGACGACGACCGCGGCCTCGACTTCGTCTCCGAGCGCGGCGAGCCCGCACCGAAGCGACGCTCCCGGTCCGCGAGCCCACTCATGGCAGCTCACGACCCGGCCAGGGCGCGCTTGTGGCTCAGAGACACGAGGCTCGAGCTCGTAGGCGCCCTCGACGACGACGATCTCGTCGACCGGGGCGTCACCGAGGCGGGCCAAAACGCGGGGGAGGAGCAGGCGCTGCTTGGGAGCGCCGAACCGCGATGCCTCGCCGGCCGCGAGGACGATCGCGGCGACTTGCCCCACTAGCTCTCGGTGACCGTGACGCTCGAGATGACGACCGGCTGCGACGGAGGCCCGTCCCCGACACCGAGCGCCTCGATGCGCTCGATCGTGTCGATGCCCTCGGTCACCTTGCCGACGATCGCGTAGTCCGGAGTCAGGCCGTTCTCGTCAGCCGTGACGACGAAGAACTGGCTGCCGGAGGTGCCTGCGGGTTCGAGCTCGGTCTTCGCCATCGCGACGTCCCCCTTGACGTAGCTTGCGTCGTCCGGCGGCGCGTCGACCGTCGAGTACCCCGGCCCGCCTGAGCCGGACTGCGTCGGATCGCCACCCTGGATCACGAAGCCGGGCACGACACGGTGGAAGATCGTGTCGTCGAAGTAGCCGTCGTTCGCGAGCGCGACGAGCGAGGCGGCCGTATTGGGCGCGAGCTCCGTGTCGAGGGTGATCGTGAACGAGCCGCAGCTCGTCTCGAACGCGAGCATGTAGGTCTTCCCGTCCGCTAGTGGCTCGGTCGGCGCCTCCTTGGATTCAGGTTCGCGCGGCTCGGGGGCGTCCACGCTCTCGCACTCACCGCTCGTCGGCGTTGTCGTCGTTCCTTCCGACGCCTCGTCGCTGCCGCCGCAGCCGGCTGTGAAGGCGAGAATCGCAAGAGCAAGCAGGATGGCGCGCATCGCGTGCGATCCTATCCAGCGATGGTGGACGTCCAACGGTGCGAGTGGGCGACGGGCGGAGATGCGCTCATGCTCGCCTACCACGACGAGGAGTGGGGCGTCCCCTCGCACGACGACCGCCATCTCTTCGAGATGCTCACGCTCGAAGGTGCGCAGGCAGGGCTTTCGTGGTCGACGATCTTGCGGAAGCGTGAGGGATATCGGCGTCTGTTTGCAGGCTTCGACCCGACTGCGGTTGCGGGCTTCACCGCGCGCGATGTCGAACGCCTCCTGCAAGACGCCGCGATCGTGCGAAACCGCCTGAAGGTCGAGTCGACCGTCGTGAACGCCGCCCGGGTCCTCGAGGTGCAGGAGGAAGTCGGGAGCCTCGACGCGTACCTTTGGAGCTTCGTCGACGGAGAGCCGATCGTCGGCCGCCGGCGAGCGCTCGCGGAGCTTCCCGCCGAGACGGAGCTCTCCGGCGCACTTTCGAAGGATCTCAAGAAGCGCGGCTTCCGCTTCGTCGGGCCGACGGTCTGCTACGCGTTCATGCAGGCGGTAGGGCTCGTGAACGACCACACCGTGGACTGCTTCCGCTACGGGGAGCTGGCCGGATGACCGCGCCGATCCAGTACGCGCAGAGCGGCGACGTAAATGTCGCGTATCAGGTCACGGGCGATGGTCCTTTCGACCTCGTCCTTGTGGCGGGGTTCTTCTCACACCTCGAGATCGGCTGGGAGCATCCGGACCTTGCGCGGTTCCTCGAGCGTCTTGGCTCGTTCGCGCGGCTGATTCGCTTCGACAAGCGCGGCACGGGTCTCTCTGACCGCGACTGTCGGGCTCCCGGACCTGGAGACGCGGATGGACGACGTACGCGCGGTCATGGATGCGGCGGGGAGCTCCGAGGCCGCGCTGTTCGGGTACTCGGAGGGCGGCCCGATGAGCGTGCTCTTCGCCGCCTCGTACCCGCAGCGGACCCGCGCACTCGTCCTCTACGGCAGCTACGCGAAGCGGCTTCGGAGCGACGACTACCCGTGGGCGCCGACCATGGGAGGAGCGCGTCGCGACCGCCAATGAGCTCGAGCAGAATTGGGGCGAGAACGTCGACCTCTCGACGATGATCCCCGACGCCGACGAGGCCGACGACTGCATGGTTCCAGCGACTTGGGAGGGCCTCGCTGAGCCCCGCGGCCGCCCGCGACCTCATCCTCATGAACGCGAAGGTCGACGTCCGCGAGCTTCTGCCTGCCGTGCACTGTCCCACGCTCGTCCTGCACCGCACCGGCGATCGCGATTCGCGGGTCGAGGAGGGGCGGTACATCGCCGAGCGGATTCCCGGCTCGCGCTTCGTCGAGCTGCCCGGCGACTCCCACGTTCCGTGGGTCGACATGGATCCCATGCTCGACGAGGTCGAGGAGTTCCTGACGGGCACCCGCCCGACGCCGATGAGCAGCCGCATACTGGCGACGCTGCTCTTCACGGACATCGTCGGTTCGACCGACCGCGTCTCGGCGGTCGGAGATGCCGCATGGGCTTCGTTGCTCGAGCGCCACCATGCGCTGGTGCGCCGCGAGCTCTCGCTCTTCGGCGGTGTCGAGGCGGATACGGCCGGCGACGGCTTCTTTGCCCTCTTCGACGGCCCTGCTCGCGCAATCCGGGCGGCGGTCGCGATCCGCGAGGCTCTGCGCGGCATCGGGCTCGATGTCAGGGCCGGAGTGCACACCGGAGAGGTAGAGCAGGCCGCAGATGGACCTCGCGGAATCGGAGTGCATCTCGCGGCTCGGGTGCTTGCGGCAGCCGCGCGTGGCGAGGTCATGGTCTCCCAAACGACGCATGATCTCGTCGAAGGCTCCGGACTCGAGTTCGAGGACCGCGGCACCCACGAGCTGAAAGGAATCCAGGGGGAGCGCAGGCTCTATGCAGTGCGCTAGGTGCTCTACGCGCGGGTGGTAACGGTGACGAGGTCTGCGAGGTTGATCAGCTGGATCGCGGCACGCATCGAGGCCACGCGCTCGTCGTCGCCTGAGGCCATCTCACCTGCGTCTCGCCACAACTCTTGAGCCGCGCCGAGGAGCTCCTGGATCCGCTCGGCCTCCTCTTCGTGACCGTTTCGCTCCCGAGAGGCGTTCAGTGCCAGTCCCAGAGCTCCGATCGCATCGCGTTGGCGGAGCCAGAGCATGGGCACCGCCATCGAGATGTACTGGTGGATCCGCGCGAACGTCAGCGGCTGCACGAGTGACATGGCCGCCTTCGGGCTCGAAAGCGGTAGTGGCGGCTCGCCGTCCGCGATGCGCCGAGCGTTCTCGCCGAGCATCGCTCGCAGCAGGCGGTCGTCGAAGCCCGCGAGCTTCGCCGATCGGACCGCCATGAGGAGGGAGTTCGGCTGGCGTCCATAGGGATAGTCGGAGGCGT
Source organism: uncultured Thermoleophilia bacterium (assembly GCA_963827525.1). Lineage (GTDB taxonomy): Bacteria > Actinomycetota > Thermoleophilia > Gaiellales > Gaiellaceae > GMQP-bins7. The sequence goes on along the minus strand of CAWHBH010000041.1, from coordinate 8,519 downwards.
ACACGATCTGCTCGGGGGAGACTTGCCAGTAGAGGTCGAGGAGATCCACGGCGCTCCACACCGAGGTGTCGAAGTAGACGCCCGGGATACCGCCGAGACGACCCGCGAGAGCTCCCATGTCCGCGATTCCGGCGTGCGCGACTATGAGACGCACGCCTTCGTAGCGCCGAACGAGCCGCTCGAGGTTCTCCGCGATGGGGGGAAGCCCGCGTCCGCCGTGGATGAGGATCGGCACCGCGCGCTCGACTGCCAGCTCGAAGACCGGCCCCAGACGCTCGTCGTCGAGGGCGAATGCCTGCGCTCGCGGGTGGAGCTTGATCCCCTTCGCGCCGAGATCGAGGCAGCGGCGGGCTTCTTCGAGGGGCTGTGCGGTCAGGTCGAGGCGAACGAACGGAATGATCCTCCCCTTCGAGCGGTGCGCATGCTCGAGCGTCCGGTTGTTGGGGGCGGTGAACGCGGGCTCGCGATCGTGCTCGTCCAGGCAGAACGTGAACGTCCTCGAGAAGCCATAGCGGTCGAGGTTCGACATCAGCTCGTCGTAGCTTCCGGTCATCCCGTCGATGTCGTGCCCGAGATGCGTATGGGCGTCGAACAGGAGGACGCCTGCGGGGAGCTCGGAGCGCAGGTCCGAGTTGTACGAGTCGACGATCGTCCGCGCTCGATCGATCGGTGTCACGTTCTCAGTCTATGCGGGGATCTTGCCGGTATTCGAGGACTCTCGAAGAGCGTTCCAGACTCGCGGAGGCGTCATCGGTAGCTCGCGCAGGCGAACGTCGGCTGCTGCGGCTACCGCGTTCGCAATCGCGGCTGCCGCGGCGACTACGGGAGCCTCGCCTATCCCCTTTGCGCCGAACGGCCCGTCGGGCGCCGGCACTTCCACGATCAGCGCCTCGATGTCCGGGACGCGGTCGGCAGCGGGGATCGCGTAGTCGAGGAACGAGCCCGTGAGCAGGTGTCCGTCCTCGTCGTGGTCGAGCTCCTCGAAGAGCGCCCAGCCCATCCCCTGTGTGGCGCCGCCGCGCATCTGGCCCTCGACGAGCGCCGGGTTCAGAGCCCGCCCTACATCTTGAGCGATCACATGAGCAAGGAGCTCGATCTCGCCGGTCTCGCGGTCGACGCGGACATGCGAGAGGTGCGCCGCCACGGATGGCGCGCCCTTGGTCTGCGCCGAGCCGCCGTGTCCTTCTATCGGCTCGTATCGTCCGCCGAAGCGGAGGGCCTTGCGTGAGATCTCCTCGACCGTGATCGAGCGGTCGTGGGCACCGACGGCTCGAACGACGCCGTCGACGACCTCGAGGTCGTCGGGCGCGATCTCGAGCTCCTGGGAGGCGGCGGCCAGGACCTTCACACGCGCCGCACGAGCAGCGCCTTCGACTGCCTTGCCCACCGTGTAGGTGACCTTCGAGCCGCCGCTTGCGCCCGCGTACGGCCCGGTGGCGGTGTCCGCCGTTACGACACGAACCTTGTCGGGCGAAAGGCCGAACGCGGCCGCCGCGATGACCGCGAAGCCTGTGTTGACGCCGCTCATGTCCGCGGCGGACGTGACGACGGTCATCGTCCCGTCGGTGTCCACGCGGCACACTGCTGCTGCAGGCTCGTTGCCGCCCGGCCAGTACGCGGCGGCCATGCCCACCCCCTCGTTCTCCGGTAGCGATGCACGTGCCTGCCACAGGGGATGGTCGCGCAGGCGTTCCAGTACCTCGACGGCACCAATCGTCGAGAACGGATTCCCGCTCACGCCCATGTCACCCTCGACGACGGCGTTTTGCAGGCGGAGGTCGATCGGGTCGAGCTCGAGCTTCTGTGCGAGCTCGTCGAGCAGCGTCTCGACCGCGAACGCAGCTGTCGGGGCGCCGGGAGCGCGGTACGCGCCGAAGGTGAACCGATTCGTCTGTACGCCGTACCCGCGTAGGTCGTGCGCTTCCCAGCGGTACGGCCCCGCGACGAGGAGCGAGGTGATCCCTTCGACGCCCCAGCCTGCATTCGAGCCACGGTCGACGATCATCCGGGCCTCGATCCCGGTCAGCGTTCCGTCCTTGCGCGCGCCGAGTCGAAGGTGGGTGACCTGCGCGGACGCCGGATTTGTCGCTTGGAAATCCTCACTGCGGGTCAGCACGAGGCGAACCGGTCGACGCAGTACGAGAGCAGCCCCGGCAGCGAGCGGCTCGACGAGCGCGACCTTCCCTCCGAACGCGCCTCCCAGAGGCTCCGCGATCACGCGGATCCGCTCGAGCGGGATCCCGAACGACCGAGCGAGCTCGCTTCGTGTCAAGAACGAGCCCTGCGTACTCGTCGAGACGACGAGGGTTCCAGAGGGCTCGAGCCACGCGGTCGCGACCTGAGGCTCGATGTACGCCTGGTAGACCCAGGGCGTACGAAAGGTTCCCGAGACGACGGCGTCACTCGAGTCGAGCGCGGCGGCCGCGTCTCCCGATTTCCGATGGATGCGATCGAGGACATTCCCTGAAAGCTGTTCCTGCTCGGCGTCTTCCTGGCCGTGATCGACGCCGGCATGGATCGATTCCAGGTCACCCCCCTCCTCGTCGTCGTCGACCAGACGGGCGAGCGCCGCGTCCGGGAGCATCGCCGCTTCGAGCTCGACGACAGCCGGGAGCGCCTCGTACTCGACGACGACGCTTTCGGCACCGTCCTCGGCCGCCGCTTCGTTCTCTGCGACGACGAGCGCAACAGGCTGGCCGGCGAAGACCACCTCCTCGCGAGCGAGCGGCTCGGCTGTCCTGTCCGACCCCATGGTCGCGGTGGGAAGGTCGGCTGCAACCAGAACTGCGACGACGCCGGGCACCGCGAGCGCAGCCTCCCGGTCGACGCCGCGGATTCGAGCGTGCGCTTCGGTCGCGAGAATCGGGCGAGCATGGAGAAGGCCGTGGACATACCCGTCTGCGGCGTACCTGGTCGCTCCTGTCACCTTGTCCGGAGCGTCGATCCGTGGGCGCGATACGCCGATTAGGTCGCTCATAGGCCAACCCTCGTTGGTCTATGAGCGTGGAGGGGTGTGGGGAACCGGGAGGTTCCCCACGTTCTCAGAAAGAAGGGGGCGTCGCAGGAGGAAACATGGTTTCCGTTCACCTGTTTGCTGGCGAACGCGCGCCGAAGGCGAGCGTTGCTCATCGATCCTCCTTCGCTCGCTCGGATGCGCGCTCGAGCGCTCGGCTTGCCACGACGGCGGCAAGCTCGCGACGGTAATCGGTGGATGCGAACCGGTCGCCGAAGATCTCGGCCTTCGCGAGGGCCTCGACAGGATCCTCGTCTGCAGCGAGGAGGAACGGTTTTCCACCGACACCGGTGATCGCGACCGTTCGCTCCCCCGCCGCCCCGACGAGCACGGCGGCACCGGCGAGCGCGAACCCAGATGCGGGATGCTCGACCGAAACGTACGCGGAGCCGGAACCCGCCGCCGGAATCGGAATGCCGATCTCGGTGATCAGCTCCTGTGTCTCCAGCACGGTCGTAAAAGGCCCGAGGATGAAGTCGGCGAGTGGAACTGCGCGCTCACCGTTCGTCGAGCGCAGCTGCAGGTTAGCGCCGAGCGCGAGGAGGACAGCCGGCATGTCCGAGGCCGGATCCGCATGGGCGAGACTTCCGCCGATGGTGCCGCGGTTGCGCACCTGGAGGTCTCCGATATCGGCCGCGCAGTCGGCGATCGCGGCGAGCGCCGGGCGGCGGAGCTCTGGCGTTTCGATCAGCTGGCTCCACGTCGTCAGCGGGCCGAGGTGAAGCGTGTCCTCACGAATCTCCACGTCACGGAGCGCGAGCCGAGCGATGTCGACCACGAGCGACGGCCTGGCGATCCGGAGCTTCATGACCGGAAGCAGTGACTGGCCACCGGCAATGGCCTTCGCGTCGGGCTCGGCGAGCAGCGTCAGCGCGTGATCGAGGTCCGAGGCGCGGGCGTAGCGGACGTGCGCGGGGATCATTGAGCATCGCCTTTCCGTAGAGCGACGCCGGCAGCTTGAATCGACTCGACGACCGACTGGTACCCCGTGCAACGGCACAGATTGCCCCGCAGGGCGTGGCGAACGGTCTCGTCGGTCGGGTCCGGATCGCGCGAGAGCAGATCGGCGGCCGTGAGGATCATCCCCGGCGTGCAGAAGCCGCACTGCAGGCCGTGGTGCTCGACGAAGGCGCGTTGAATGGGATGTATCTCGCCGAGCTCGGCGAGCCCCTCGATGGTCGTGATCTCGGCGTCGTCGGCCTGCAGAGCGAGGACGGTGCAGCTCTTCACGGCCCGTCCGTCGAGGAGCACGGTGCACGTGCCGCACTGGCTGGTGTCGCAGCCGATGTGCGCTCCTGTGAGGCCAAGACCGTCGCGAAGGGCGTGGACGAGGAGGGTCCGAGGCTCCACCTCGAGCGAACGCTCCTCGCCGTTGACGAAAAGCTCGAGGATAGAGCTCGATTCAGGGTGATCGGCCATGTCGCGAGGCGGCGCTGAACGCCGCGATGCCGCGTCCTCAGTCGCGCCCATATCTCGATATGGACGCTCCCTGCGTCCTTGCCTCACGGCGTCCATCATCCGCCTCGCGACGGGCAATCACCCTGAACCGAGCTCTCTCAAGCACCGGCGGGAAGAGCGGCGAGCTTCTCGCGCAGGTACGCGAGGTACGGCTGCGGGTCGATCGTCGGTGAGCCCGTCAGGCGCTCGATCGTCTCCTTGGGCGAGAGCTTGCGTCCGAGGGAGTAGAGGTTGTCGCGAAGCCATGCGGAGAGCGTCTCGAGCTCGCCGGCTTCCATCTGCTCGTCGAGGTCGGGGATCGCGTCGCGAACCGCCGCCCAGATCTGGAGCGAGATCACGTTGCCGAGTGCGTAGGTCGGGAAGTACCCGATGCCGCCGCTCGACCAGTGGACGTCCTGGAGCACACCCATCGCGTCGTTCGGAACCTCGACGCCGAGAAGGTCGAGCATCGCCGCATTCCACGCCTCCGGGAGGTCCCGGGGCTCGAGCGTTCCCTCGATCAGCTGTCGCTCGAGGTTGAAGCGGAGGATGATGTGGAGGCTGTAGGTCGTCTCGTCCGCCTCGACGCGGACGAGGCCGGGCTCGGCGCGGTTGATCGCAGCGATGAAGGTGTCGAAGTCGACGTCGCCGAGCTGATCGGGGAACGTCGTCTGCAGCGGCTCGTACCAGTGCGACCAGAAAGGACGACTCCGACCGACGAGATTCTCCCATGTCCGGCTCTGGGACTCGTTCAGCCCGAGAGACGGTGCGCCCGCGAGCGTCGAGCGCTCGAGCGAGCTCGCGATCCCGTGAGCGTAGAGGCCGTGCCCGGCCTCGTGCATCGTGGACCAGAGGGACTCGATCCCCGCCTCCTGGTAGCGAGTCGTGAGCCGGACGTCACGCGTCGAGAACGACGTGCAGAACGGGTGGACGGTCGGGTCGAGCCGCCAGGCTCCGTCGGTGAAGCCGACAGTCGCCAGCACGCGCTCCGCGAACCTGCGCTGGAGCTGCTCGGGGTAGGGAAGCTCGAGGAACGACGCGTCGATCGGAGGTGCCTCCTTGACGAGCTCGGAGAGCACAGGCTGGATCGTGTCGAAGACTTCGACTACCTCGCTCGTCGGCATCAACGGCTCGTAGTCGTCGAGGAGCGGTGTGTAGGGCGAGTCGTCCCACTCGAAGCACGCGACGTAGCGTCGTTTCAGCTCGAGGTTCCGCTCGAGCGCAGGCAGGAAGCTCGCAAAATCGCTGGAGGCGCGAGCCTCGACCCAGATCTGGTGCCCCTGCGCGCCTGCGCGTGTCATCTCTGCGCGGAGGTCGGACGGCACGCGCCGCTCCTTCTCCCAGTCGCGGCGCGTGACACGAATGAGGCTCGCGTCGTCCGAGTCGTAGGCGAGCGACTCCTCGAGCGGACGCAGCCGCTCGAGCAGCGAGCCGACCTCGGCGTCGACGAACTTGTCGTGCGCGATGCGACCGAGCGTCGCCAGCGCCTCCGCACGCGCGGGTGTCCCCAGCGGCGGCATCGTGACGCGCTGATCCCATCCGAGCAGGAGCATGGCGCGACGGAGGTCCGAGATCTCGGCGAGGCGCTCCCTGAGCGTGCGAAGGTCCGCGTCCACCGCGGAGGACTCTACCGGCGGCGATAGGATCGGCGGCCATGAATGTCCTCGTCGTGGGCGACACAATCCGCACGCCCGAGCTTCGACACGAGGTTCCGCTGGGGATCCCGGACCCGTTCGTGTACGCGGAGCTCGACGGGCGACGCATCGTCGCGATCAGCGCGATGGAGGCGGCACGCGTCGATGCCCGTACGACCTGGAGGTCTGAGTGAGCGATAAGGCCATCGAGACGCTCCTTCTCGAGGAACGCCGCTACCCGCCGCCTCCGGACTTCGCCGCGCAGGCGAATGCGACGGCCGACATCTACGACGTCCCCTTCGAGGAGTTCTGGGAGCGGGCGGGGCGTGAGCGCGTCACCTGGTTCGAGCCCTTCACGTCGCTTCTCGAGTGGGAGCTTCCATATGCGAGGTGGTACGGCGGCGGGAAGATCAACGTCACGTACAACTGCCTCGACCGCCATGTAGAGGCGGGGCTCGGCGACCGAATCGCTTATTACTACGAGGGCGAGCCGGAGGGCGAGCGGACGGCGATCACCTACGCGCAGCTCCTCGACGAGGTGGTCAAGGCGGCCAACGGGCTGAAGACGATCGGTGTCGGGAAAGGCACCCCCGTCGGTATCTACATGGGCATGGGGCCGGGGCTCCCCGTGGCCATGCTCGCATGCGCTCGTCTCGGGGCTCCCCACACCGTCGTCTTCGGCGGCTTCTCGGCCGAGGCGCTCGCCGATCGGCTCAATGACATGCGCTGCGAAGTCCTTCTCACGCAGGACGAGAGCTATCGCCGCGGCCAGATCGTCCCGCTGAAGGGCAACGCCGACGAGGCGCTCGAGTCGTGTCCGGGAGTGAGGAAGGTCGTCGTCGGCCAGCGAACCCGTGCAGAGGTACCGATGGTCGAGGGGCGGGACCTCACCTGGAATGAGCTCATCGAGGGTCAGCCGGCCGATCCCGCGTCATGCCCGTGTGAGCCGATGGACTCCGAGGATCTCCTCTACCTCCTCTATACGAGCGGGACGACCGCGAAGCCGAAGGGGATCGCGCACACGACCGCCGGCTACCTCGTCGGCGTCGCGACGACGCATCACGCCGTCTTCGACTTGAAGCCCGAGACCGACGTCTACTGGTGCGCAGCGGACATCGGCTGGGTCACCGGTCACAGCTACATCGTCTACGGGCCGCTCTGCAACGGGGCGACCAGCGTGTTGTACGAGGGGACGCCCGACTTCCCGGACAAGGACCGCTGGTGGGAGATCGTCGCGCGCTACGGAGTGACGATTCTGTACACGGCGCCGACCGCGATTCGCGCACACATGAAATGGGGGACCGAGCACGCGGCAAAGCACGATCTCTCGTCGCTGCGATTGCTCGGCACTGTCGGCGAGCCGATCAACCCGGAGGCGTGGATGTGGTACCGGGAGCACATTGGCCACGATCGAACCCCGATCGTGGACACGTGGTGGCAGACCGAGACGGGGATGATCCTGATTACACCGCTTCCCGGCGTGACGACGACGAAGCCAGGGTCGGCGACGAAGCCGTTCCCGGGGGTCGTAGCCGGCGTCGTCGACGACAACGGCAACGAGGTCGGTCCCGGCGGCGGCGGTTACCTCGTGTTGAAGCGGCCATGGCCGGCGATGCTGCGCGGGATCTTCGGCGACGACGCCCGTTACCGGGCGACGTACTGGGAGCGGTTCCCGGGGATGTACTTCGCGGGCGACGGCGCCCGGATCGACGAGGACGGCGACTTCTGGCTGCTCGGCCGTGTCGACGACGTCATGAACGTTTCCGGACACCGCATCTCGACGATCGAGGTCGAGTCGGCGCTCGTCGACCATCCGAGCGTCGCCGAAGCAGCGGTCTGCGGTCGGAATGATGCTCTGACAGGGCAGGCGATTGTCGCCTTCGTGACGCTGAAAGGCGGGGAGGAGGGAACGGTCGAAAGGCTCGAGGAGCTCCGAAACCACGTCGCCATGAAGATCGGCCCGATCGCGAAGCCGGCGAACATCGTCTTCACTCCCGAGCTTCCGAAGACGCGCTCGGGAAAGATCATGCGGCGGCTTCTGCGTGACGTGGCCGAGGAGCGGCCGCTCGGCGACACCACGACGCTCGCCGATCCGGCTGTGGTGGCCGAGATCGCCGATCGCGCCGTCACGCAGCCGGCCGAGGAGTAGCGCCCGGGTAGCTCAGGCGGCCAGCGCTCTCGCGAACGCTGAGACCGTGCGGTCGATGTCATCCTCGGTCGTGCGCCAGTTCGATACGGAAAGGCGAATTGCGGCACGGCCATTCCAGGTCGTTCCGCCCATCCACGCCTCGCCGCTTCGTTGAACCCATTCCATGGCCGCCTGCGTCGTCTGGTCGTCGGCGAAGCGGAACAACACCTGGTTCAGGACCACCTCGTTGAGCACCTCGCAGCCCGGCAGCTCGGAGACGCCCGCGGCGAATCGGCGGGCATGTGCG
>CAWHBH010000040.1:0-173614 GCA_963827525.1 uncultured Thermoleophilia bacterium | reverse complement strand
CCTCGAATCCAGTCGCCGGGACCCTGCGAAAGCTGGCCGGCGGCCATGCTCGGCTCAGTCTGGAGCTCGACAACGAGAGGGCGGCGCGAGAGGCTCGCCACGCCGGTGCACTCGAGTGCGCGCTGCGCCGCCGTCCGCCCGACTTCGCGCCGTCCGACGACGTCGGACCCTACGTGGCTTGACCCGATCGCCCACTCTGCGGTCTGCCCGACTCGCGAAGCAGCCTCGGCCAGCCGTTCCTCATCGAGGAGCCCGGATTGCACCGCCGCGACAAGAGCGTTGCGGACGCTGACGACCGACTCGTCGAAGAGGTCGTGACCCAGGCAGAGCGCGTCCGCACCAGCGGCGATCGCTCGCACGGCTCCCTCCTCCACGCCGACGGTGTCGCTGATCGCGCGCATTTCGAGGGCATCGGTCATGACGAGTCCGCGATACCCCAGATCCCTGCGAAGAAGGTCGCGCAGGATCGCGCTGTTCATCGTCGCCGGAGCCTCGCCAACCGAACGGACGACGATGTGCGCCGTCATGATCGACTGCACTCCTGCTTCGATTGCACTCCGAAACGGGATCAGCGCGTCGTCCTCGAGAGTCTCGACAACGGGAAGCTCGAGGTGCGAGTCCTGCGCCGTGTCACCGTGACCGGGGAAGTGTTTCGCGCACGCGGCGACCCCGGCGCTCTGCAGCCCCCGCACGGACGCAGCGACGTGCCGGGCGGCGAGCTCTGCATCCGCGCCGAACGAGCGAATCCCGATCACAGGATTGAGCGGGTTCGTGTTGACGTCGGCGACGGGAGCGAGGTCGAGGTTCACCCCGACCTCTCTGAGATCGGTCGCGAGCGCCGCCGCGACTTGTTCGGTCAGGGCGATGTCGTCGATCGCTCCAAGCGCCGCGTTTCCCGGATACGAGCTGCCGGTCGCAGCCTCGAGGCGCGTCACGTCACCTCCCTCTTCGTCGATCGCGACCAGGAGGTCCGGTCGCTCGGCTCGCAGCGCTGCGTTCAGAGCAGCCAGCTGCTCCCGATCCTCGACGTTCCAGGCGTAGAGGACGACGCCACCGAGCCCTTCCGCGAGCCTTCGCGGAAGCCAGTCGGGTACCACCGGCCCTTCGAATCCGGGGAAGATGCAAGCCGAAGCGAGCCGCTCGAGCTCTGGAGCCTGTCTCATCCCTTCACGGCACCTGCGGTCAGCCCGAATGCGATCTTCCGCTGGACGAGGAGGAAGAAGATCACCACCGGGATCGCCGTCAGCGTCGATGCAGCCATGAGGCCGCCCCAGTCCGTGTTCCGGCTCGAGCCGGTGAAGTAGGAAAGCCACACCGTCAGCGTGTGGTTCGACTGACTGGTCAGAAGGACGTTGGCAAAGATGTACTCGTTCCACGCTGTGATGACGACGAAGACGGAAGTAGCGACGAGGCCAGGCGCGACGAGGGGTAGCAGGATTCGGACGAAGGCCCCCAGACGACTCGAGCCGTCCACCATCGCCGCTTCCTCGAGCTCCTTCGGGATACCGAGGAGGAAACCACGCAGGGTCCAGACCGCAAACGGAAGCAGGAAAGTCATGTACGTGATGATCACGGCGGCCAAAGCCTTCTTCGGGTCGTCACTCGTCAGCTGGTACTTGGCGAGCACGACGTAGAGAGGGATGACCAACCCGACCTGGGGGAGCATGAGGATCCCGATCATCGCCACGACGAAGAGCGAACGGCCAGTGAACCGGTACTTGGCCAGAGCGACAGCCGCCAGGAACGCCAGCACGATCGAGAGCACGACGGTGACACCGACGATGATGAGGCTGTTCTTGACGGCGTCCCAGAAGTACGGCCGGTTGATGGCGTCGCGAAAGTGATCGAGTGTCGGGCTGGCCGAGAACCACGTGGGCGTGAAGCCGTTGATCTCGGCATCCGGCTTGAGGGCCGTCGAGACCATCCAGAAGACCGGGAAGACCATGACTGCGAAGACCGCGAGCCCAACGAGATTCCAGGTTGTACGGCGGATTCGACGTCGCCTCTCGCGGCGAACGAGCGCCGCCCTGCGGGCGACTGGCTCAGCGCCCGTCGTAGCCGCTCGGGTCGCCTCGCTCGCGATGCTCACCTGACGGTCTCCGTTCGCACCATCCGGCGAACGTAGAGGATGCTCATCGCAGCCACCAGCACGAGCATCACGAGCGAGATCGCCGAGCCGCGCCCGAAGTTCGTCTGTGCATAGCCCTCGATGTAGACGTAGACACCCATGAGGTAGTTCGAGCTATCGACGTTCGATGGGCTGATCAGCAGGTACGGCTGCGCGAATACTCCAAAGTCCCAGATGATCGAGAGGCTCGTCAGGATGAGGAAGATCGGCTTCAGGATCGGGAAGGTGACGTCGCGGAACACGCGCAGAGGGCCGGCGCCGTCTATTTCGGCCGCGTCGACGAGCTCCCGCGGGACCTGGGCGAGCCCCGCGTACACCGTAATCGTGACGAACGGGGTTGCGCCCCAGACGATCAACAGCGTCACCATGGCGAGCTTCGAGAACGTCGTCGCATACCAGTCGTGCTGGAAGAAGTCGCCGATATGAAGCTGGGTGAGGACGTGGTTGAGGACGCCGTTCTGGAAGTTCGTCATCCAGAACCAGATCTGGACGGCGACGACAACGGGCATCGACCAGACGAGCACGAGCCCCGATGTCAGGAGTACGCGCACCCAGCTACTCACGCGCACCAGTAGCAGTGCGATCAGCGTCCCAAGCACCATCGTCAGGCCGACGTTCGCGATCGTGAAGACGACCGTGCGCTCGAGCGTGTCCCAGAAGACGGAGTCGTGGAGGACCGAGTCGTAGTTGTCGAGACCGATCCACTCGCCCTTGCGCTGGATGAGCTCAGGGAGCCCGTAGCGCTGGAACGACAGCGTGACGAGCTTGTAGAGGGGATAGCCGAGGACCGCACCGATGACAGCTGCGACAGGTAGGAGCAGTAGGTAAGGCACCGACGCACGAAGAGCGCTGCCGGCGAACGGCCGCCGCCGAGACTCGAAGGGCGAGGTCTCGGCGGCGGCGGTCGTACCGTCGGGGACTGGGCTACTCGGCATCGAGGTCCGCGTCCCGCACGTGCGCTCCTACGGTTGGTTCAGGGTGAACGCGATGTTGTCACTCGCCGTCGCGGCGGCGTCCTTGATCGTCATCTTGCCGGTGAGGATTCGGGCGAGCATGGTTCGGAGGATGTTCCCGTTCTCGACGTTGACCCAGTTCTTCGCGGTCGGGACGAACCAGGTCCGGCGAGCGGCGCGCTCGTTCACGCTGTTCCCGAGCAGATTCGTCGCGTTCGGGACGTTGCCTTTCGCCTGGAGAACCTTCTCAGACGCAGTGCTCGTGAACGCGGCGATCCAGTCGACAGCCGCCGCCTTGTTGGCGCCGATGGGGACGGCGAGTTCCGATCCACCGGCGAACCCCGGCATCGGCTGACCCTTCGTGTGGCTCGGCATCACGAACTGCTTCGACACGTTCTTGTACTTGTCGCCGACGCAGCAGCTGAACCAGGACGAGCCGATCATCGACGCTACCTGGCCCTGAGCGTAGGGCTCGTATGGCCAAGGGCGGGTTTCGATCGTCGTCTTGCTCGCCCGCGACCCGACATCGAAGAACCTCTTGAATGCTGCCAGACCGGCGAGTGCGGCGGGCTTGTCAAGCGTTCCGATCCACTTCCCTTTGCGTGTGATCGCGATCTTGCCCCCGTAGTCGTAGACGAAGCCCATCGCTACGTACCAGTCTGTGCCTGCGATGTAGACGGGCGAGAACCCCTTCGACTTGTTCTTCGCAGCGAGCTTCCTGGCGGCAGCCGTGTACTCGGCAAGGCTGGTCGGCAGCTTCGAGATGCCGGCACTCTTGAACAGGTCCGTGCGGTAGGTGACGACGCGGGATCCTGCGTATGTACGGAACGCCGTAGAGCTTGCCGGCGTATCGAGCCGAAGCGGCCAGACCCGCGAGCCAGTTACCGGAGTTGTCGAAGTCCGACTTGTTCGCGGTGAGGTCTTGGAAAGCGCCTGCGGCCATGTACTTCGTCATCTCGGAGTTTCCCATCTCGATGACGTCAGCTGTGTTGCCGCCGGCGAGCGTCGCGTCGAACTTCTGCAGGTGCGTGGGCCACGTCTGGTACTGCACGTCGACGTTCCACCCCGGGTGGCTCTTCTCGAACTGCGAGTTCACGGACGCGACCAGCTCGGGCCAGCCGTTCTGTGCGTCGTTCTGCAGCCAGACCGTAAGCGTGTTGGCGGCGCTGCCGCCAGAAGCTCCTGTCGCTCCTACCGCCGCAACTGCGAGCGCGGCTACGAGCGCGGCGGCAGTGAAATGACGAACTCTCATGCGCATCTCCCATGGCATCTGGACGCCCCAGGCCCGTCGTGCTTTCCAACGTGGCAGTCTGCCGAGGGCAAGTCCAGTGGTTTATACCAATCTGCCACCAGCGGGGAGGTTTCCACATCGGGCAGCCTGTGTCAAGAGCCAACTCGTCATATCGCGTCCGGTCAATTCCCTGCACCAGGGCTATACATCGCAGTTCGGCGTGCTGCCCGAGAAAGATCCGATGTGGTACTAGCCACTGGGTGGGGCTATCTGAAGCGACCGTCAGTCTGCGCTCGCTGCGATTTGCGACGTCGCCGCTCCTGCGGTCGCGAAAGCGTCGTGACGAGCCTGTAGCGATCCCCGCGGTAGATCGATTCCACGAACTCGACGATCTCGCCCGTCTGAGAGTGCGTGACCCGTTCGAAGCGGAAGGCAGGTGAATGGAGCGGTACGCCGAGTGCCGCAGATTCGTCCTCGTCGGTGACGGTGGGTTCGATGGTTTGCTCCCCGCCGACGATGACGAGCCCGTACCTGTCCTTGAGGAGCTCGTAGAACGACTGCTCCTCGAGATCCCGCTCCGTGAGCCCGGGAACGTGCTTCTCGCGGACATGCACCGTCTCGATCGCCATGCTCTCGCCGTCCGCAAGCCGCAGTCGGCTTGCGATGACGACCGGCTCCGATGGCGAGACATGCAAGAGACGGCCGAGGCGGGCACCGGCGGGCGACACCCGCAGCTCGAGCGTCTTGCTGGCCGGTCGCAGGCCCCGCCGGCGCATGTCGTCGGTGAAGGAGGTCATCGTCAGCTCCTGGGCGATCTTCGGCTCGCTGACGAACGTGCCGGCCCCGCGCCGCCTTACGACGTAGCCCTCACGCGCGAGGTCGTCGAGAGCCGCTCGAAGCGTCAGGCGCGATATCCCGAGCTCGGCGCTGAGCTGCCGTTCAGACGGGATCGCCTCGCCGACGTCCATCTCCTCGATCAGGTCGAGCACGAGGTCGCGTGTCTCACTCTGTTTCGTCACGGGCAACCAATCCTAACGGACTCGAGATAGTGGTCAATACCACGGAGCCGACCTCCATGGGCTTCCCCGGACTCAGGGCGCGAGGGGGGCAGGATCTCGGAGGCGAGTCCCGTGCTGGAGGAGGCTCGCGCCCGTGTCCGGGTCGAAGAAATGAAACCTCGCCGGATCTACGCTGAGACGCAGCGGAGCTCCCACCCTCGCCGCGGTGCGCGGATCGACCCGCGCATTCAGTAGTGCTTTCGGCTCCGCGACGAGCTCCGCATCGCCTTCGTCGTCTGCCTCCAGCCCTTCAGCCGTGATGCGTGGAGCGTCGACACGGAAGAACACGTGCGCGTCGGAACCGAGCTCCTCGAGCACGACGACGTTCACGTCGATTCCGGGGAGATCGGACGGGGCGAACGCCGCGTCCTCGAAGCTCTCGGGCCGTATGCCCACGACCACGCGTCCCGAGCGCCCTCCCGCTGGACGCCGTGCCGCGTCCAGCGGGACCCGGAACTGCCCGAAGACGACGTCGCCATCGTCAATCGTGGCGTCGACGAGATTCATGGCCGGCGACCCGATGAAGCCGGCGACGAACAGATCGCGAGGCTGCTCGTAAAGACGTTGTGGAGAGTCGACCTGGAGGATCCGGCCGTCCTTCATGACTGCGACACGCTGTCCCAGCGTCATCGCCTCGACCTGGTCGTGCGTCACGTAGACGGTCGTCACCCCGAGCCTCTGATGCAGCTGGGCCAGCGATGCTCGCATCCCCACGCGTAGCTTCGCGTCGAGGTTCGACAGCGGCTCGTCCATCAGGAAGGCCTGGGGCTGACGCACGATGGCGCGGCCCATGGCAACGCGCTGGCGCTGCCCACCAGAGAGTTGCGCGGGTTTCCGCTCGAGCAGCTCGTCGAGCCCGAGCATGACGGCCACCTCATCGACCCGCCGGCGGATGTCGGCCTTGGACGTTCGGCGCACCTTCAGCCCGTAGCCGAGGTTGTCGCGTACGCTCATGTGCGGGTACAGCGCGTAGCTTTGGAAGACCATTGCAATGTCGCGGTGGCGTGGTGCGAGATCGGTCACATCGCGCCCGCCGATCGTGATCTGTCCGCTCGTGACCTCTTCGAGGCCCGCGATCGCGCGAAGTAGAGTCGACTTTCCGCATCCGGAAGGACCGACCAGCGCGATGAACTCACCGTCCTCGATCCGAAGAGAGACGTCGTCGATGGCGACGACGTCCCCGGAAAAGACCTTCGTGATGCTCTCGAGCGCGATCTCTGCCATGGCGCAGGCTATACCGATACCACATTCTCACGAGAAGTGGTATTGACCACTGCCCGGTCGTCAGCGTAGACTCGACCGATGGCGCAGTCGCGCGACGATCTCGGTGAACGATCCCCGGCGAGCGGCACGGGACTCGAAGGACTGACGACCGAAGCGGGAAGTGACGCGACGGCCGATTACGACGTGCTCCCGACCATCGAGCTCGTCGAGCTCATGAACGCCGAGGACGCCACGGTTCCTGCCGCGGTTGCCGAGGCGGCGAGCTCGATCGCCGTCGTGGTGGATGCGGTCGCGGCCCGCATGCTCCAGGGCGGACGGCTCGTCTACGCCGGCGCCGGCTCGTCGGGTCGCATCGCCGCGCTCGATGCCTCCGAATGTGAGTCGACGTTCTCCACTCCCCCTGGAGCGGTCGTCGCGCTCGTCGCGGGCGGCGCCGAGGCACCCACTCTCGAACAAGACGCCGCCGAAGACGATCGCGAAGCCGGCGTTGCGGACGTCCAGAAACTCGGCGTCGGCGCTTCGGATTGTGTCGTCGGCGTGAGCGCGAGCGGCCGCACGCCCTACGTGCTCGGCGCGATGAGCGCTGCATCGGCCGCAGGAGCGCTGACCGCGTGTGTCGTCTCCGTCCACGGCTCGGAGCTCGCACACATCGTCGAGCACGAGATCGCAGTCGTCGTCGGCCCGGAGTTCCTCGCCGGCTCGACACGTCTCAAGGCGGGCACGGCACAGAAGCTCGTGCTCAACACCGTCTCGACGCTCTCGATGATCCGTCTCGGGAAGACGTTCGGCAACCTCATGGTGGACGTCAACGCGACGAACGAGAAGCTTCGAGCACGAGTCAGGCGCATCGTCGGCACGGCGACGGGCGCTACGCCGGACCGCGTCGAGGACGCCCTTACGGCGTCGAACGGGGACACCAGAGTCGCAATCGTGTCACTCCTCGAAGGAATCGAGGCGGACGAGGCGCGCGCAAGGCTCGATGACGCTGGCCAAAGCATCCGACGCGCTCTCGACACCCCATGAGGCTCGGCGTCGAAGCCGCTCTCGTCGACGGTCTCCTAGTACGTGGCGACGTCGACATCGTGGATGGTCGCGTGGCGGGCTACGGCCTCTCGTCCCCCAATGGCCGCGGGGTTGCGACTGCCGGGTTCGTCGATCTGCAGGTCAACGGCTTCTCCGGAGTCGACTTTCTCGAGGCCGATACCGAGGGGTACCGGCACGCCGGAGAGGCACTCCTCGAGACGGGCGTCACCGCCTACCTACCGACATTCATCACCGCGCCCGAAGAGCAGCTTCTCGCTGCCCTCCGCGAACTGCCTATCGAATCGGACGGCCCCCGGATCCTGGGCGCGCACCTCGAGGGGCCGTTCCTCTCCGCACTGCGGCTCGGGATCCACCCAGCGGCTTCCCGACGGAATCCCGATCTGGACCTCCTCGAGCGACTTCTCGATGCGGGGCCCGTCCAGCTCGTGACGCTCGCACCAGAGCTCCCCCGCGCCGACGCGCTCATCGAGCGGCTTCTGCGACGCGAGATCGTCGTGTCCTGCGGCCATTCGGACGCCTCCGCCGAGGATGCGAACACCGCCTTCGACCTCGGTGTGCGAAGCGTGACGCACCTCTTCAACGCGATGCGTCCGTTCCACCATCGCGACCCGGGCATCGTGGGCGCTGCGCTCACGCGTGATGACGTCATCGTCCAACTCATTCTCGACGGTGTCCACGTTGCGCCCGTGACCGCGGCGCTCGCATGGCGAGCTGCGGCGGGGCGCATTGCGCTCGTCACCGACGCCATGGCCGGCGCAGGCCTCGCTGACGGTGCGTATCGCCTCGGCGGGCTCGATGTCCAGATTCGCGACGGGGTCGCGCGAGGATCCAGCGGGGCGCTCGCCGGCAGCACGCTGACGATGATCGAGGCAATCAGGAACCTGCATGCCCTGGGCGTGTCGCTGGAGGATGCGATTGGGGCTGCGACCGAGGTCCCTGCGCGCATTCTTCGTCTTCCCAGCGCGGGCCGACTCGCGGTCGGCGTGCTCGCCGACATCGTCGTACTGAGCGAAGAGCTCGAGATCGAGCGAGTCCTCGTCGAGGGGCGTGCACGTGTCGTCGGCTGAGGCGGAGCGCGAGCCCGCCCGAGATCAGAGCCGGCGCCCGCTTCCTCGAGGAGATTCGAGAGCAGCCCGCTGCCCTTCTGCATCTGCTCGACGCGGAGCCCGAGTTCGAGCGCGTAGCTGCCGAGATGCTCGAGCGCAAGGCGTCGACGGTGCGGATGGTCGGGCACGGTTCCTCCGACAACGCGGCGTCATACGGCGTCTACGCCTTCGGGCTGTTGCCGCACTGGACTGCGCTACGGGACTCGATCTCCCTCACGGTCTACTACGGCGCCGAGCTCGACATGTCGGGTTGTACGGCACTCGCTCTCTCCCAGTCCGGACGGACGCCGGACGTCGTTCAGTATCTGCAGCACGCCCGTCGTCGAGGCGCCTTCACGGTCGCGCTCACGAACGATTCCGAATCCGAGCTTGCTGCGGTAGCGGACGCGGTGCTTCCACTTGGGGCGGGACCGGAGCGGGCCGTCGCGGCCACGAAGACCTACTCGAACCAGGTCGCGGCTCTCGGCCTCCTCGCGGCTTACACGGCCGGCGTTGGGTCCCGATTCGCCGACGATCTGCGCAGCGTCGCGAGGCAGATGGCCGTGCTCACTCCGGCGATCGAGTCGCAGATCACCGCCATCGCGGTCCCGTTCGCCTATGCCGGACGCATGTTCGTCGTGGGACGCGGCGCCGAGTTCGCTACCGCACGGGAGATCGCGCTCAAGCTCCTCGAGACGTGCCGCGTCCTCGCGGAGCCGCTGACCGCTACCGATCTCGCCCACGGCCCAGTTGCCGCACTCGACTCGCTCTTTCCCGGTTTGGGCAATCGCGTCGGATGACGAGACCCTCCCGGCTGTTCTCGAGGCGGTGACACGCGCGCGTGAAGCGGGTGCGACCGTGGTCGCGAGCGGGAGCGCCGCCGAGGTGATACCCGGCGCCGACTACGTGCTCCCGGTACCCAAGCCTCCCTCCCCACTCCTCTCGCCTCTCCTCTCGGTCTTGCCGGGACAGCTCTTCGCGTGGGCGCTTGCGCGCGCGAAGGGCCTCGACCCCGACCAGCCTCGAGGGCTCTCCAAGGTCACGCTCGCTCGCTGAGGTTCGCGCGACCACGCCCGCTCGAGGCGTGTCCGCGAGAAAGGCCCCGAGCTACAAGTGTGTAACTTGGCTCGATCGGTCTGAGCAGCGTCGCGCGACTGCGCGGAAACCTTGCCGAGGATCGCCTCGAGCAGCCTCCCTGACGAGAGAACGTGCTCGCGGGCTAGAACACGCGCGCCCTCAGGACTGCGAGCCGCGATGGCCACCCGGATGGCGCGATGCTGGCGATCGTTCTTCAGGTACAGCTCGTCGAGGTCCGCGCCTGTTGCCCACACCGGCTTTACGAGAAAAGTTCTGCGCGCAGCCTTGGCCATCCGCTCGATGAGGGGGACGTCGGCAGCCGCGTAGATCACATCGTGGAAGGAGTGGTTGGCCAGCAGCCATTCGCGCGCGAGCTGGAGATCTTGCCGACCGGCATGGCTCATCTCCACGAGCTCGCGGGTTGCGAGGCTGAACCGTCGCTCTGCATCCTCGAGCGCCGCGAGATCGACGTCGGACATCTTCGGCGTGGCGAGCTCCGTCGCAAGGCCCTCGAGCTCGGCGCGAACCATGAACGCCTCGCGCAGCTCGGTCTGCGAGAGCATCCGAACGCGCACGCCCTTATTGGGCTCGAAGCTCACGAGGCCGAGCGCGGCAAGCCGCCTGAGCGCCTCGCGCACCGGCGTCCTCGACACCTGGAACTGCTCCGACAGATGCTCCTGGCGGAGGACGCTCCCCGGCGGAATCTCGCCCGAGACGATCGCCTCCTCGAGTGCGAGCGCGATGTCGTCCGCTTTGGTGCCGTCGGACACTACGACCGCTGCTCCGAGCAGGCGCTCGTAGGCGGGAAGCGTGAGGAACTCGGCGAACTCCTCCGCAAGCGCGAGCTGCTCGAAGAGCTCGCGCGCGTCGCTGTAGACCGGTTCGGCGGGAAGCTCGGCTGCCACCGACGCAATCGTCTGCTCGACGTCCGCCCGCGCGACCCGGCCGTGGTGCACCCACTGCCAGACCTGCGAGCGAGAGATCTCCGCCGTAGCGGCGTCCTCCATGAGGTTGTCGATCGCGGCCGCCCCCACGCCGGAAAGCCAGGCCGCGATGTAGCGAATCCCCACCGAGACGTTCGCACGCACGCCGGCTTCGGTGATCTCGCCGGGGGTCGCGGCGACGTTCAGCAAGTCGGCCGCCTCGACCGAGACGTCGTCGCGCAGGCGCTCGAGCTGGTTCGGGCGCTCGCCGAGCGCAGCGTCGAACTGCTCCATCGCGATCGGGACGAGATCCGGATGGGCGACCCAGGTGCCATCGAAGCCGTCGCCCGACTCGCGGAGCTTGTCCTCGCGCACGCGGGCGAGCGCGTTTTCGGTGACCTCCGGATCGCGCCGGCTCGGGATGAAGGCCGCCATGCCGCCGATCGCATGCGCTCCACGCTTGTGGCACGTGCGCACGAGAAGCTCCGTGTACGCGCGCATGAACGGCACCGTCATCGTCACCTGGACGCGATCGGGCAGCACGAAGTCGTCGCGGTCGTGGAACTTCTTGATCACGGAGAAGATGTAGTCCCAGCGCCCCGCGTTCAGGCCTGCCGAGTGCTCGCGGAGCTCGTACAGGATCTCCTCCATCTCGAAGGCCGCGAGGATCGTCTCGATGAGGACGGTCGCCTTGATCGTCCCTCTCGGCACGCCGAGCCGGTCTTGCGCAAGACAGAAGACGTCGTTCCACAGCCGCGCTTCGAGGTGGCTCTCGAGCTTCGGCAGATAGAAGTACGGTCCGGTGCCGCGCTCGACGAGCGTTTTTACATTGCGCTGGAAGTAGACGCCGAAGTCGAAGAGGCTCGCCGAGACCGGCTTGCCGTCGAGCTCGACGTTCTGCTCGAGGAGATGCCAGCCACGCGGTCGCACGAGCAGCACGGCGACCTCGTCCTTCAGCGCGTAGCTCTTCTCCGGCGTCTCGATCGAGATCGTCCGCTCGATCGCGTCGGTGAGGTTCTGCTGGCCGCCGACGACGTTCGCCCACGTTGGGGAGTTCGCATCCTCGAAGTCAGCCATGTACATCCGTGCACCGGAGTTGAAGGCGTTGATCACCATCTTCCGATCGCCGGCGGGCCCTGTGATCTCGACGCGGCGGTCCTGGAGGTCGGGCGGCGCCGGAGCGACTCGCCAGTCGCCCTCGCGCACCGAGCGGGTCGACTCGAGGAAGTCCGGGAGCTCGCCTGCGGAGATCCGCTCCTGGCGTTCCGCCCGGGCGAGAAGCAGCTCCTCCCGCCGATCTCCGAACTCGCGCTCGAGCTCCGCAACGAGCTCGAGCGCCTCGGGCGTGAGCACGCCCGCCTCGTCGGGCGCCAACACATTCATCGTCGCGGCGCGAGTGCTCACGCGACCGGTGCCGCCTCGAACTGGGCTTCCTCGGTTGAGCCCTTCAGCGCCAGCGTCGAGCTCTCGCCGCCGGTGATGGCCTGGAGAACAGCGTCGAAGTACCCCGCGCCGACCTCACGCTGGTGGCGCGTCGCCGTATACCCGTGCTCTTCGTTCTCGAACTCGTGCTGTTGGAGCCGGACGTATGCGCTCATTCCATCCTCGGCGTATCCGCGAGCGAGGTCGAACATCGAGTTGCACACAGCATGGAAGCCCGCGAGCGTCACGAACTGGAATCTGTACCCCATCGCAGCGAGCTCCTGCTGGAACGAGGCGATCGTCTTGTCATCGAGGTGCTTCTTCCAGTTGAACGATGGCGAGCAGTTGTAGGCGAGGAGCTTGCCGGGGTAGCGCGCATGCACGGCCTCGGCAAAGGCAGCAGCCTCGTCCAGGTCCGGCGTCGACGTCTCGCACCACAGGACATCTGCGTACGGTGCGTACGACAGAGCGCGCGCGATCGGAGCCTCGATGCCAGGCTTCACACGGAAGAACCCCTCGGGCGTGCGCTCGCCGGTGAGGAACTCCTGGTCTCGCTCGTCCACGTCGCTCGTGAGGAGCGTCGCGGAGAGGGCGTCGGTGCGAGCGACGAGGACGGTCGGGACGTCGAGGACATCGGCGGCCAGACGCGCCGAGACGAGCGTCCGCACGAACTGGCTCGTGGGGACGAGCACCTTTCCCCCGAGATGGCCGCACTTCTTCTCGGACGAGAGCTGATCCTCGAAGTGCACACCAGCGGCGCCGGCCTCGATGAACGCCTTCATGAGCTCGAACGCGTTCAGCGGCCCGCCGAACCCGGCCTCGGCGTCGGCGACGATCGGCGCGAGCCAGTACGTCCCGTTCTTCCCCTCGGCGGAGTCGATCTGGTCCGAGCGAAGCAACGCGTTGTTGATGCGGCCGACGAGGGCAGGTGCGCTGTTTGCCGGATAGAGGCTCTGGTCCGGATAGGTGTGCGCCGCGAGATTCCCGTCCGCGGCGACCTGCCAGCCGGACAGATAGATCGCCTTCAGGCCGGCTTTCACCATCTGCACCGCTTGGGCGCCCGTGAGCGCACCGAGCGCTGCGACATACGGCTCCGAGTGAAGGAGCCGCCACAGCTGCTCCGCGCCGAGGCGTGCGACCGTGTGCTCGATGCGATACCGCCCTCGCAGCCGATCCACGTCCGCCTCCGTGTACGGGCGCTCGATCCCTGCCCACCTGTTCGTGTCACCTGTCCCGTTCGTGCTCATGAGCATCCTTCCGGTCGAAATTGTGTGCGGGATTGTACTTGATTGGATCCCAAATTGTCCGATTTAGCGCATCTGATCGCTCTAAATCCCTCATTCTGGATCCAAAAATGTCTTCACCGGATCCCAGAATGACCGCTGGTACGATCGCCACGGAGTGGTCTTGTACGCGTTCCTGGTCGGATTGACAGCCTCGGTCCTCGCGACCGCGTTCGTCGTCGTCCGCGGCGTCCGCCTCTGGCGACACGCGAAGCTGACGGGCGGCATGTTCTCGGCCGAGCTCGCGTCCTTCGAGGAGCGGTCTGCGCGAGCCGAGCGGCTCCTCGCCGAGGCGGACCGCTCGAATCAAGACCTCGAAGCTGCGCTCGGGCGCCTTCGCGCCTCGCGCGCTCGCCTCGACGTCCTGCTCGGCTCAGTTCAGGCGGCGCAACGACGCACCCGCTGGCTGCGCGCGTTCCTGCCGGTTCGATGACCCTCGTCGCAGCGGTCGACCTCGGGACGAACTCGACCCGGCTCCTCATCGCGGACATCGACCGCGATCAGCTGTCGGAGGTCGTGAGGCGGCTCACGATCACGAGGCTCGGCGAAGGCGTCGACCGCCGTCGTCGCCTTCTCCCGCTCCCGATCGCGCGCGTTCGCAACTGCCTCTCCGATTATCGACGAGAGATCGAGTCACACGGGGTCACCAGGACCCTGGCGATCGCGACGAGCGCAGTGCGCGACGCGGAGAACGGCGAAGCGTTCTTGGGGGAGATCGAATGGAGCTACGGCTTCACGACGCGCCTGCTCGACGGCTCGGAGGAAGCGGCGATGATGGCCCGCGGGGTCTCGGCCGGTCGTCCCGGCGTCGAGGAATCGCTACTCGTCGACATCGGCGGCGGCTCGACCGAGCTCGTGCTGAGCTCGAAGGGCGAGGTTCGAGAGCTCCATCAGCCTCGACGTCGGCTGCGTTCGGCTCACGGAGCGGTTCCTCGTGTCGGATCCACCGACGCAGCCGGAGCTCGCGGCGGCGGCGGCCTATGTCCGCGCGCTCCTTCCCGCGCTCGAGACGACGAGGGCGATCGGTGTAGCGGGCACGGTGACGACGCTCGCAACACTCGATCTAGGCCTTGCCGCCTACGATCCCGAACGAACACACGGTCATCGGATTCCCCGCGTTTCCGTTGCGGACCACCTCGCGCGATTGTCCGCTATCACGACCGACGAGCGGCGCCGAGTTCCTGGAATCGAGCCAGGTCGCGCCCCTGTGATCGTCGCCGGGCTCGTCGTCTTGCGCGAGGTCATGGACGCCTACGGGCTCGACGAGATCGAGGTTTCCGAGCGCGACATTCTGCACGGCGCGGCCTACGCGGCCGCCGAGCTACCGGAGCCCGAAGAAGGCCTGGCGCCGCCCGGGGCCTACACCTGCTGCTGATCTCTATGCCGCCGGTGGAAGCGGCTCATCGCTCGTCCTCTTCGTCTTCGTCCTCGGCCAGCCGGCGTTGCAGGACGCTACGAGAGAGGACTCCGACCAGGCGGTGCTGCTCGTCGACGACCGGAACCCGCTCAGCATCCTCGGCCTCGAGGAACCTGAAAGCATCCTCGAGCGGGACGTCCGGTCCGATGGTGTGGTGTGGAGGCTCGGCGATGTCGCCGAGCGTCGTCACGCTCGGATCCAGCCCTCGTGCGACAACTTCCCGAACGAGCGTCTTGCGCGTGACCACCCCGACTAGCCGCTCCGCATCTGTCACGAACACGGCACGCACCTCGGGCCTCTGCAGCAGCTCACCCGCCGCCTGGGCCGACGCCTGGGCCGGAAGCTGTCCGGGATGGGACACCATGGCGTCGCGAACGAGGCTCACGGGCTGTTCTCCAGTCCGTGAGCGGGGAGGGGTGTGGGGAAGGCGCGAAGCGCCTTGTCCGCGAAGCGGACCAGTGGAAGGGGTCTGGCGGAACCGGGAGGTTCCCCCAGCATCTCAACGGGGCGCTCGAACATGGTTTCCCCCGTGAACGCGAGCCGAAGGCGAGTGTTGCTCAAGGAAAGATCCCCCGCACCTCGAGGGCGTCCGAGACCGCGCGGATTCCGGCCACGAGCGCGGCTGTCCGCAGGCTGATGTGCCGCTCCTCGGCGAGATCCCATACGCGATCGAAGGCATCGGCGAGCTTCGCCTCCAGCTTGGCGCGTATCTCCTCGCGCGTCCAGAAAAGCCGCCCGAGATCTTGAACCCACTCGAAATAGGAGACGGTTACGCCTCCTGCATTCGTGAGGATGTCGGGCAGGACCGTGATCCCGCGCATCGCGAGGATCCGGTCGGCCTCGAGCGACGTCGGCCCGTTCGCGCCCTCGGCGATCAACCGAGCCTGGACACGAACTGCGTTGTCGGCGGTGATCTGATCCTCGCGTGCGGCAAGGACGAGGATGTCGCACTCGAGCTCGAGCAGCTCTTCGTTCGTCACCCGCCGTCCGGCGTCACAGCCCTCGAGGGAGCCGATCTCGCGCACGTGCTCGAGGAGCAGGGGTATATCGAGCCCTTCGGCCGAATGGATGCCGCCCGATACGTCGGAGACAGCTGTGACCAGTGCACCTCGCGACTGGAGCTCGAGCGCGGCGATCCCACCGACGTTGCCGAAGCCCTGGACGACACAGCGCTGCTCGTTCATGGGCCACCCGAGGCGGTCGCACGCGCGGCTGACGACCATGACGACGCCAGCACCCGTCGCCTCGTGCCGGAAGACCGAGCCGCCAATCGAGATCGGTTTGCCTGTGACGATCTCCGGCACCGCGTAGCCACGCTGCATCGAATAGGTGTCCATCATCCAGGCCATCGTCTGCTCGTTCGTCGCCATGTCCGGCGCGGGGATGTCCTCCTGGGGCCCGATGATCGGCAGGAGCTCCGAGGTGAAGCGGCGCGTCAGGCGCTCGAGCTCCCCAAGCGAGAGGGTGCGTGGGTCACACCGAACGCCTCCTTTGGCGCCACCGTACGGAAGGCGTAGGAGCGAGCATTTCCACGTCATCCACATCGCAAGCGCGGCGCACTCGCCGAGCGTCACCTCGGCGTCGTAGCGGATCCCGCCCTTCGTCGGGCCTGTGATGCTCGAGTGCTGGACGCGATAGCCGGGAAAGACGACCCGGCGGCCGCTGTCCATCCGCACCGGAATGCTGACGATCGTGGAGCGCTCGGGAAAGCGAAGCCGCTCGGCGATGTCGTCCGGAATGCCGGCGACGGGGACGGCTTCGTCGAACTGGGCGACCGCCATCCGGTACAGGGGCGTATCCCACTCGAGCTGGGCATGGGCAAGCGCTTCCGGGGGGCTCGCCACGGCCGGCCGAGTGTACCGGTGGTCTCGCGCGACAAACATGTCAGCTCACGGCGTCTCGGACAGCTTCCGGTGCCACTCGACGAGGGCGAACGGGCGCAGTGCCGGGGGTGGGAGTCGAACCCACACGTCCCGCGAAGGGACACCCGCTTTTAAGGCAGGCGCGTCTCACCCGTTCCGCCACCCCGGCGGGACGAGTGTACGCCCGTGAGCGGCCAGTGATCCGGGCTGTAGGTCGCTCGGGTCGAAGCGTTCCGGGCCGCGGAACTGGAACGCATCAAAGAACGAGGCGAAGGCCGCCGCATCGAACGTCTTGCACTTTGCGAGGTACCCCGTGCCCAGAACGGGCTGCTTCTCGAACTCCTCGTCACGAACGACCCACGCACCGAGTGCGATCTTGTCCCCCAGGCTCGGGTAGCGGCGCCATGATCGTGCCCGTCTGATGGCCGTTGTAGAAGCTCTCCAACTCCGCGACAGTCGTCTCCGGCACGTCCGACCCGTATTGAATGAAGATCCCTCCGTGCT
The DNA here is from genome assembly GCA_963827525.1 of uncultured Thermoleophilia bacterium. Taxonomy (GTDB): domain Bacteria; phylum Actinomycetota; class Thermoleophilia; order Gaiellales; family Gaiellaceae; genus GMQP-bins7. Next base: position 156,403 of record CAWHBH010000040.1, on the reverse strand, counting down.
CGAGGTTGTGGACGACTCGCGCCTTCTCGAGCTGCTCGGAATAGATGCCGAAGACCGCCGCCTCCCCGTAGTGGGCGCCTGCAACTGGTGGATTGGTGTTCCAGTCCGCCGAGGTCCCGCCGGGTTCAAGGACCGAGTGGTACGAGCCTCCACGAGGGGGAGCTGGAACTTTTGCCTCGAGCGTGCAACCGGCAGCCTCGAGGTCCGCGCGTACGGCCGCCTCGTCGGGCTCATTCCCTCCGCGCCCGACCGCTGCGAAGAGAACGGCCGCGACGACCAGGCCTGCGACACCGGCCCCGATCAGCAGCAGCTTCCGCGTGCGATCCCCAGCGTCAGAGCTGAGAAGTGGTGCGTTGCTTCGGGGCTTTTACGCGGGGTTTCTCAGCCATGCCGCGGGCGAATGTAGCAGCAGGCCTTTTGCGCCCGGGTTGCGTCAGAGACCCCGTCCGACGCCCGCTCTACCGTTTGTCGACCCGATGGTCATCCTTGCCCTCGTCACGGGTCTCGTCCTCGGCGCCGCCGGCGTCTATCTAGCCGTGCGTCCCGCGTTGGCGGAGCGCAGAGCGCGTACCGAGGACGTGATCGAGCTCGAGCGGGCTCTGGCGGGAGCGGAGGCCGAGCTGGCCGCCGAACGCGCCGTCGTCGACGACCGGCTGGCTGCAGCGATCAAGACGCTCTCGGCAGACGCGCTCGACACGAACAGCGCCCGCTTCCTCGAGCTCGCCGACGCCCGGCTCGCCGGCTACGTGCGTCCGCTCAAGGACTCGCTCGAACGCATGGACCGACAGCTTCAGGGTGTCGAGCGAATCCGCCAGGAGGCATACGGCGCCCTCCGCGTCCAGGTGAGCGCCCTGTCGGACCGGACGGGCAGCCTCGCGAATGCGCTTCGGGCCCCACACGTTCGCGGGCGCTGGGGAGAAGTACAGCTGCGCAACGTCGTCGAGCAGGCAGGGATGGTCGAGCACTGCGACTACGTCCAACAGGCGACCGCGTCCGACGACGAGCGAACGCTGCGACCGGACCTCGTCGTCCGGATCCCGGGCGGGAAGCACGTGGTCGTCGATGCGAAGGCGCCGCTTGCCGCGTATCTCGATGCATTCGAGACGACAGACGACGCCGAGCGAGCACGGCACTTCGCCGACCATGCGCGCCAGGTTCGAGACCATGTCACGAAGCTCTCCGCGAAGCAGTACTGGCGGCAGTTCCAGCCGTCACCCGACTTCGTGGTCATGTTCCTCCCGGATGAGTCGTTCCTTCAGGCAGCCCATGAGCACGACCGCGCTCTGGTCGAGGATGCCTGGCGCGCGAACGTCATCCTCGCCTCGCCGAGCACCCTCGTCGTCATGCTCCGGACGGTCGCGGCGACATGGCAACAGGAGACTGTCGCCGAGAGCGCACGGGCGGTCCATGCGCTCGGACGCGAGCTCTACGAGCGCATCGGGAAGGTCGGCGACCACCTCGCAAAGCTCGGCCGAAGCCTCAATGGCACGGTCGTGGCATACAACGAGGCGGTCGGGTCGATCGAGACCCGCGTGCTGGTCACCGCGCGCAAGCTCGAGGAGCACGGCATCGAGGGCGATCTCGAGATGCCCGCCCCGGTTGATCGCACCGCCCGGCCTCTCACCGCTCCCGAGCTGATCGAGCGAGCGCCGCTCGCCATTCTCGAGGGCGATGCCGACGCTGCGTGACGCCGCCGCACGGGAACACGCGAACGGCTCCGAGCGTTCTCAAGACTGTGCCCCGCTGTGCGGGGCTAACGTACGAATGAGGAGTATCTTGTGAACGACGTCCGCAACGTGATCATCATCGGAGGTGGCCCTGCCGGGTACACGGCAGCCCTCTACACGGCTCGCGCCAACCTGAGCCCGCTCGTAATCGAGGGGTTCAGCTGGGGCGGCCAGCTGATGATCACGAGTGACGTCGAGAACTACCCGGGGTACGCGGACGGCGTCCTCGGACCGGCAATGATGTCCGACTTCCGTCGCCAGGCCGAGCGCTTCGGCGCGGAGTTCATGACCGACGACGTGACGAGCGTCGACTTCTCCGAGCGGCCGTTTCGTGTCCTGGTCGGAAGCGACGAGTATCGCGCGGACGCCGTGATCGTCGCGACCGGCGCGAGCGCGAGACAGCTCGGGCTGAACTCCGAACAAAGGCTCCAGGGCCGCGGCGTCTCGTACTGCGCGACCTGCGATGGAGCCTTCTTCCGGGACAAGGTCGTCGTGGTTGCAGGCGGCGGAGACTCGGCGATGGAGGAGGCGACGTTCCTGGCCCGATTCGCACGAAAGGTGATCATCGTGCATCGCCGGGACGAGTTCCGCGCATCTCCGATCATGGTCGACCGAGCGCGTGCCAACGAGAAGATCGAGTTCGTCCTCAATGCGGTCGTCGAAGAGGTGGTCGGCGAAGAGAGCGGTCGTGTCACCGGCGTCAAGCTCCGGGACACGGTTTCGGGCGACAGCCGCGAGCTCGACGCCGACGGGCTCTTCGTGGCGATCGGGCACGATCCCACGACGGCGCTCTTCCTCGACTGGCTCGATCACGACGAACAGGGTTACCTCGTCACCGAGCCGCGATCCACACGGACGAACATCGAGGGCGTATTTGCCGCCGGCGATGTCCAGGATCACACGTACCGCCAGGCGGTCACCGCTGCCGGCTCGGGAACGATGGCTGCGCTCGATGCACAGCGCTACCTCGAAGAGCAGCGGCACCAACTCAGATGCCGCGAATCGGGATCAGGCCGAGGGTCTGACCCCCGCCGCGACAAGCTAGCGGTCTCCCCGGGAAGTCCGGTGCCCATTCGCCGGCGAGAACCGAGCAGGCCTAGGACGCAGGGAGGCCGCATACCCAAAGGTATGTGGCCGACTGAGGACGACGGCATGCGATGTGTTCGCAGCCGCGCGAAGGGGTGCGCGTACTTCCCGGAGAGACCACTAGGTCACAGCGCTTGCTCAGGATCGAGGGGTGCAGGCTCCGACCGCACGCCTAGCTACGCTCGCGAGCGGTGGCCGCCCGCTGGCTGGACCTGGTCGATCCGACCCCTGACGAGGTGCTCGCAGCGCTCCCCGTGCACGTGGATCCTGAGGTCATCGAGGTGCTGGCGGCCCATCCGGGCCACGGGCGCGAGCCTCGGCCGCTGATCGAGGCGCACGGCGCATACATCTTCGGAGTCCTCATGGCCGCCAGGCCCTTTCCCGAGGAGGATCGCGTCTCCTACCAGGAGATCGATCTCGTCGCGACGCCAGCGCTCCTCGTCACGGTTCGGAAGACGCCGAGCGACGGAGCGCCGATCGAGGTCTCAGGTCTGCATCACGCCGCGGAGCAGGATGCTTCGACCGGAGAGCTCGTACACCGACTCGTCGACGACGTCGCCGAAACGTATCTCGACGCGTTGGACGCCGTGTACGCCGAGATCGAGGAGCTCGAGGATTCCGTGGACTCGTGGCCGGCGAGCCGCGTTCGGGCCCGGATCTCCGACCTTCGACATGAGCTCCTGCAAAACCGCCGAACGGTCGCGGCGATGCGCTCGGCAGTGCGAAGGGTTTTGGACGGCCGGATCGAGGTGGGCGACCACTCGCTCTTCCCGCCTACTGTCGAACAGCGGTTCGGCGACACCTACGAGACACTCGTACGGGTAGCGGAGGAGCTCGATATCGCGCGCGATCTCCTCGCCAGTGTGCGCGACCACCACCAATCGAAGGTCGTGGAAGGGCAGGGCGAGGTCGCGAAGAAGCTGACCGTGATCGCGTCGCTCGTGCTCGTGCCCACGTTGATCGTGGGCTACTACGGGCAGAACTTCGGGTCCGCATTCGACGACTCGTACTGGTCGATCGCCGTCTCCAACGGGCTCATCCTCGCGTCGACACTCGTGCAGCTCGCGCTCTTCCGCTGGCGCCGCTGGATTTAGTGGTCTCTGTAGCCCAACCTGGACGACGGGCAGAGATCCTCGAGGACGCAGTCCTCGCAGCGCGGTCGTCGTGCGTCGCAGATCCTGCGCCCATGCCAGATGAGGAGATGCGGAAACCGGGCCCAGTCGGCGCGCGGGACGACACGTTGGAGGTCGCGCTCGATCTTCACGGGATCGTCATTGCGAGTAAGCCCGAGTCGCTGGGAAAGTCGCCGGACGTGCGTGTCGACGACGATGCCTTGCGCGTGACCGAGCTCCGAGGAGACGACGTTGGCCGTTTTGCGCGCGACGCCTGGGAGCTTGTACGAGATCCTCCAGCCGCCTCGGAACCTGCCCGTCGAACTCCTCGCTGAGAACGCGCATGGTTCCTCGGATCGCCTTCGCTTTTTGACGGAAGAAGCCCGTGGCATAGATGTCGCGCTCGAGCTCTTCCACCGGAACGGCCAGATAGTCCTCCGGTGTGCGGTACTTCCGAAAGAGCGCGGGTGTGACCTTGTTCACATTGACGTCCGTCGTCTGGGCCGAGAGCATTACCGAGACGAGGAGCTCGAGGTCCGAGCGGAAGCGGAGCGCAATCTGTGCGTCGGCGTGCTCCATCGCCAGCCGCTCGATGATCGGGCCGATCCGCTCGCGACGTCTTCCGAGGCCCCGACGGCGGGCCTCGCGAACGTAGCTACGCGGCACGGATCTTCTCGAACTCGGCGGTCGCCGTGTCCGAATCGAGCGGGTCGAGCTGGAGCTCCAGGAGCCTCTCGGAGACGGGTGCACCAAGCGCGCGAATGGACTGGACGGTCGCATCCACGTCGTATTCGGTGTGTCGAAACTCGACATCCGGCCCGAGAAGCGCCCAGAACGCACCACGTCTGCCCTCATACGGCATGCCGACGCTTCCCGGGTTCACAAGACGAAGCCCGTTGGCGAGCTTTCGGTCGTATTGCATGTGCGTGTGCCCGCAGATGAGCACGTCGGCGTCGACGCGCCCGAGGAGAGCCGCGACCTCGTCGTCAGGGGTGATCCGCGTGTAGATCGGCTCGTCGGACTCCGGTGTCGCGTGACATACGAGCACCTTTCCCAGACCATCGACGTCGAGCTCGAGTGTCAGCGGCCACTCTGCGATGGTGGCGAGGCGTCCGCGCCCAAGGTGATCGGCGTTCCAGGCTCCGAGACTGCTGTCGTGGCGCGCGACCTCCTCCAGCCGATCGGCGTTTCCGCGAACCATGCGCGCGCCGACCGCGACGACGCGGTCGAAGACTTCGGCCGGCCACGGCCCGCTGACCGTGTCGCCTGCGACGACTATCGCATCAACGGACTCCCGCTCGACGTCGGCGAGCACGGCCTCGAGCGCCGGCAGGTTCCCGTGAATGTCGCTGAGGGCGGCGACGCGCAAGCTGCGAGGCTAGCGGGCGACGGGCAGGCGCGGGCCGGCGCACAGGAGATCGAGCGCCGGGCAATCGGCACATACGAACTCGCTCGGTGTGGGCCTGAACTCGCCCTCTCGGATTCGAGCGATCGCCGCGGACAGCTCTGCCTCGAGCTCAGCGACATCCTGGCTCGAGAATGTGGCCGAAACGAGGTCGTCGGGCCGCTCGAGGAACTGGTAGACGACCTCGACCTCGCTTGCGCCGTCACGAAGGCACGCGAGTGCGTACACGAGCCGTTGCAAACCGTACTCGTCGTCGACCACGGTCACCGGATCCACGCCGTCGAGCGCATTCGACTTGTAGTCGAGGACGAGCGCCTGCTCGCCTTGGCGCCAGAGGACATCGAAGCGCCCGTGGAGCAGTACTCCGTCGTGCTCGAATGCGAACGGCCGCTCGGGACGTGCACTCGGGAGCCCAGCGATGCGCTGTGCGAGCTCCGACGCGCAGTACGCCTCCACGAGACCCGAGATGCGGTCGAGCTCCAGGTCGGTGGCATCCGGATACCAGCCGCGCACCGTAGCCTCGAGCTCCGGCCGCGGAGGAGAGATCGGGTGTTCGAGCGGGACGAGCTCGAGCAGGCGGTGGACGGCGTCCCCGATCTCCGTCGCAGCGAGGCGCTTCTCTCCCTCGCCGTCAGAATGTCCACCGGCTCGAGGGGCGAGCCCGAGAACCCGCTCCGCGAAATAGCGGTACGAGCAACGCTCGAAAAGGGCGAGCGCACTGTACGAGAGACGCCGTACGTCGTGTAGCGGGGGAGCGGCTATCTCCGCCAACTGTTGGAGCTCGATGCCGACCCGAGTCGTGCCCAAAGGCAGCTCGTCGAAGAGCGCGAGCTGACCTAGCTGGGGTTTCTCCTCCTCGATCCGGTTCGGCTCAGGAGGCGCATGTCGATCGACGCTGACAAGGAAGCGCGCATCTCCCCGTTCGAGCTCGAAGGGGCCGTCCCCGGCTGTGCCGACGGCGTCGTGAGCCGCGAGGCGGTCGAGCACCCAGCCTATCGGCGTCTCTCGATCGGCGGCCCGCTCGAGATCGATCGCTCCCGAGACGATGAGGCGGTCGATCGCACGCGTCATCGCGACGTAGTAGAGGCGTAGCCGCTCGGCATGTTCCTGGTCGCGCCCCGCATCACGAATCTCTTCGTAACCGAAGACAGGCTGCCGATCGCCACGGGTCGGATGAACCATGCGAAAGCCGAACCGCCCGTCCGAGAGCGCGACGATCTCGTCGACGCCCCGCGGGCCACCGACATCCCGACCGGCATCCGCAACGATCACAACCTTGAATTCGAGCCCCTTGGCCCCGTGGATCGTGAGCAGCCGAACAGCGCCAGCGCCTTCCTCCTCGGCCACGGCTTCGAGCTCCTTCGCCCCGACCGCCTCTTGCTCGCGTATGAAGCGAACGAATCCCGCGACATCGCTGCCGCGGATCGCCTCGTACTCCCGGGCCAACCGCCCGAGCTTTCGCAGGTTTGCGAATCGACGCGAGCCGTCCCAGCGTGCGAGAACGGCCAAGTCGTAGTCGTGCTCCGCGAGGATTCGCTCGCAGAGCGCCTCGAGGCCGATTCGGGCCGACGCCGTCACGAGCCGCTCATAGCGCTGGAGAAACGCGCGAAGGAGCCGCTCGTCTCCGCCGGAGAGGTTCTCCGGCACTCCTCGCTCGAGCGCGGTGAAGAGCGGGCGGCGAGGAGCATTCCGGCGCATTAGCACGAGTGTATCGTTCGAGACACCAACGAACGGCGACGCGAGCACGGTCGTCAGGGCCACGTCGTCGTAGCGGTTGTGGATCAGGCGCAAGTAGGCGAGCAGGTCCGCGACCTGCTGTTGGCCGAAGTAGCCCCGCCCCGTGGCTCGATAAGTCGGGAGCCCTTGCTGCCGGAGAGCCTCTTCGTAGCGCTCGGCATCCGTCCCCGCTGCGAAGAGGACGACGATCTCACCCGGGCTGGCCGTCCCCGAGTCGACAAGCTCGCGCACCCGAGACGCGATCGCCTGAGCTTCGCCGGTACGCCAGTGCTCCCCCGTACCACGATAGGTCGCCTTGTCTGTGACCAGGAGCTCGACGGGGTGCCCGAACACGGGATCCGCGAACTCTGCGGACGCCGCGAGCGGCTGGTACTCCTCGCCGAACGCAACTCCGAAGAGGAAGTTCACGGCAGCCAGCACCTGCGGCCGTGAGCGGTAGTTGCTCCGAAGCGCGAGGAGGTTCGCTGCCTCGGCGCGCCGTTCGCGGAAGACGTCGACATCCGCGTGGCGGAATCCGTAAATCGACTGGAACTCGTCGCCGACCGTGAAGACGTCGGTCAACGCTGGATGAGCGATGAGGTCGATGAGCTCGCACTGCAGTCGGTTGGTGTCCTGGAACTCGTCGACCATCACCAGCCGGAAACGAAGCTGCATCGCGTCGCGAATCTCTGCGTGATCTCGGAGCAGATCCCGCGCTGCCAACTGAAGGTCCTCGAAGTCGACGGCCGACTCACGTCGTTTGGCCGCCGCGTACTCCTCCGCGAAGCGCTCCAGGAGCTCTTGAAGGAGGTTCCGGTCATTGGCCGCCAGCTCCTCCAGACCGGCACGCTCAGCCGCCTTGCGGGCCAGCTCGAAGGATGCAGCGCGGGCCCCTTTGCACTGAAACGCCGAAAGATCGACCAGCCGCTCCGGAGGCGAACCCTCCGTCACGGCGCGGAGCGTCTCGCCCGAGTTCCGCCGCTGTGTCGCCGTTGCCGCCTCGTCGGCCGCAAGCAGCGCCGCCTCTGCGCGCAACCGCTCGATCGCATCCCCGAGGCTTGGGCGCTCGCCGAGCTCGAGCTCGAGCTTGCGCCCGGCCGATCGCAGCGTCTCGTAGACACCCGTGAGCATGCGCCGCAACCCGTCGGTTCGATACGTCGCAAGCAGCCGCAGGCGCTCGGAGTCGCCGGTCGCACAGAATCGCTCGAGAGCCCGCTCGAATGCCTCGCCACGAAGGACGGCAGCGCCGGCATCCTCGAGCTCGCGAAAGCGCGGATCCAAGCCGACGGCGAACGGATACATCCTCAGCAGCCGGTTGCAGAAGCCGTGGATCGTCGAGATCCAGGCCCCGTCGAGCTCTCGCGCGAGATCGGGCCGACCCCGCGCGTGGAGTGCCATCCGGATCCGGCTGCGAAGCTCCCCCGCCGCCTTCCGGGTGTACGTGATTACGAGGATCGACTCGACATCGATGCCGCGCTCGCACACCGCCCGCACGTAGCGCTCGACGAGGACCGACGTCTTTCCCGTTCCCGCACCAGCCGAGACGAATACAGAGCCTGTCGCCTCGACCGCTTCCAGCTGCTCCTCGTTCAGCAGCCTCGTAGCCTCGATCACGGTCATGACCGCTCCACCCGGCACATCGGCCAGAGGTCGCACCACGCCGGGCAGCCGTCGCCCTTCGGGTCGTGTTGCACGTCGCCTGCACGGATGCGCTGGGCATTCGCCGCCGCACGCTCACGCGCCGACTCGACCTGGGCCCAGAAAGCGTCCTCGTCGAGGTAGTCGTCCCGCGCAAATCCGGGGAGGTCTTCGCGCGCGCTCTCGCGCAGCATCCCGCGGGTGACGCGTCTTCCCGCCAGCGCGCGATACACGCCTCCGAGCGGCTCCACTCCGACGAGGTCGCGGAGTGCCAGGACGTAGAGCGGAATCTGCAATCGAAGCTCCCGGTCGATGTCGCGAGCCGAGTGGGCGCCCTTGCCGGACTTGTAGTCCTGCACGATCCCGCGAGCGCTGTACGGGTCGATGTCGATCCTGTCGATTTTCCCCGAGAGCCAGAGATCGTCCCCCAGCGGCAGGCCGCGCTGGAGCTCTGGCGCAGCGCGATCGGAGCCGAAAGCGACCTCGAGCCTGCGTGGCACGAATGCGACCTCGGACGCCGCCTCGTCCCGCATGAACCCCTCGAGGTCCGCGAGCAGAGTGTGTCGCAGCTCGGCTTGCTGGAGGTCGGTCAGATCGAGACGGACGCCCGACTCGATGGCGTCGTCGAGGCAGCGACGCAGCAGCTCCAGCGCGCCGTCGAGGTTCTCCGGCGTCACCCGCTCGGCATCGAGCTCACGCGGAAGCGCCGCATAGAACCGGTTCAGCGTCGTATGCACTACCTGCCCTCGAAGGAGCGGATCCGGCTCGGCGTCGATCCGTTTCGGGTCGACCACGCGCTCGACGAGCCAGGCGGACGAGCAGTCCGCGAACCGCTCGAGCTCGGTGGCCGAGAACATCGTCCTGGCGGAGAAGGTGCCGACAACAGCCGGGCTCCGGAGCGTCGTCGACCGCTCGAACGCGTGGCGAGCGCGCTCGAGCCGGCGAGACCAGCCGTTCGCTTCGGCGAGTGACGTCGCTGCGTCCGGGTCATCGACGGCGAGGCGGGCAAGTGCGCGCACCCGCTCACGTTCGCTGGGCGCGGACTCGATCGCCCACGTCAGCGCCGAAAGCGGGCGTCGGCGGGTAGCGCGCAGCACTTCGGCGTCGTCGAAGAGCGACTTGACGTCGTCCCAGAACGGGCTCGATTCGCGCGGCACCCCCTCGTCGCTCGCCGCCTCTCGAACCAGGACGAGTCGCTGCTCGGCGCGAGTACACGCGGTGTAGAAGAGATAGCGATCGCGTGCGACGGCATCCGGACGCTCGAGCCTGCCGCCGAGCTCACGCCGTGCGTCATCGTCGAGCAACGGCGAAGGTCTGGCCCGGCGGGGGAAGCTCCCCTCCTCGAGCCCGAGGAGGAAGACCACATCGAAGAGTCGAGTCCTGGCCCGTTCGAAGTCGAGGACTGCAACCCGTCCCTTCTCGCCGCTCGTAGGAGGCCGGACAGTCGTACGCTCGAGCGCTGTGACGACATCCTCGGATGTGACCGGCTGATCGTCCCGGTCCACGAATCCACCCAGGTCGTCGAGTACTCGTTCGGCCGCCCTGAAAGCTCTTGCATCGACTCGAGCGTCGTCAGAGATGGGTGGCGACGTGAGTCCCCATGCATTTCGCACCATGGTGTTGAGCAAGGCGCGCGCACCGACGACGGGATCGGCGGCCGCCCGGAGCTCGACCAGGGCGGGAACCGGGGCGCCGCGAAAGCGCTCCGATTCCTCCTCGACACGCGTCGGGTCGCTGATGGCGCGACCGCGGAGTCGACCCTCGACGAAGTCGACTGACCTCCGTTCCAGCCCTGAGAAAGGAGAGCGGAGAAACGCGAAGAGATCGCCACGGCTGCCGCCGAGCCAACCGAAGCGGAGCAGCGAGAGAAGAGCCACGCCCAGGGGTGTCTCACCGAGCCGCCAAGTGTGTTCGATCGCATACGGGATCTCGAGCTGATCCAGAGCTGTACCGAGCGGAGCACGCCAGCGCTCGGGCGAGTCACAGACAACGGCGATTCGATCGGGTGCTTTTCCGGCTCTGAGGACGGCAACGAGCTCACTTGCGAGGAGCTCGGCGGTGCCGCGAGCCCCAGCGCCCTCCAGAAAGCGAAGCGACGCGTCGAGCGGAGGTCCCGTCGCGGGGCTGTCGGAGAAGAGCTCGCGCTCGAGGTGAAGCAGAGTCGCCGGCGCGCCCCGGTCGGGCGACCGGGGAAGCTCCTCGATCGCGCCCGCAGCAAGGCTCGCAAGATCCTCGACCGTCCGCTCGAGAGCCGCGAAGGCTGCCCGTCCCGGCTCGTAGGGGATCGAGACTGTGACATCGGTCCGCGCGGCCAAGGCCTCCAGCAGGGCCCACTCGGCAGCAGTCAGATCCTCGAAGCCGTACGCGAAGACGGGCTCGTCGTTCCAGGCGTCGAGATCTGCTCCGAGCCGCTCGACAGCGGCTCGTCGGAGTCCGTGACGATCTCGGAGGTCGAGCCGGTCGAGCTCTGCTCGATACGCTCGGGCAAGCCGGGCAAGATCTCCCTCGAGCCGATCGGGATCGAGGAGGGCGGAATCGAGCTCGCCAAGCGTGGCGAGCAGAGTGTCGGCGAATCCGCGCGTTGCAGCCGAAGTCTCGAGACGGTCGAGCTCGCTTGCTGCGATCGCCCGTCGCGCCGCGAGGGCTCGCTGAACTTCCGACGCGACCGAGCGCCGATCGGAGCCCCCGGCAGCGACGTGCTCGAACAGATCGTCGAACGTGCCGACGCGCCCCGCAAGCAGGGCGGGCCGACGCCGGATGAGATCGCGCTCGACGCGCTCGATGTCGGAGTGGTTCGGGACGACGAGCCACGGATCTCGATCGAGCACCTCGAGGTACCGCTCGAGGAGCAGCGCGACTTTGCCGGCATGCGCCGGACCAACGACGAGCGCGAGGCCCATGGTTCCATGGTAGTCCCGGCTTTGGACGCGCTTTCGTACGCGGTCAGCGACTCTGTGCAAAGAGCGAGGAACTTCGACCACGAAGCCAAGACCGGTGAGGTAAGACCCGAGCCGGGTCCTCGGAGCGGTCAGATCCGTGGGTCAGACCCCAGACGAGCGCGCGAGAGGGGCCTGACCCTAGACGTCACGGGATAGGACTCTGACCCTATCCCAGACCTAAGCGACGGCCTTTGGCCGGCGGCCCCGCCGAGCGACGGACTGGCCCGGCATCCCGGCGGAGCAGTCGTCGCACAGATCGGCCTGCTTCGATCCGCGGCGGGCATCCGTGTAATTGAGTCTCATCACCGCACCTCTGCCCTCCGGCACCTCACTGCTGCATTTGTCACATACGAGAATCGTCTTTCTTGCCATGTTTCTCCTCTTCTTCGCCTAGTAGAGAGTGAGAACTCTAGGAAATGACGGGACAGAATACAAGTTGGAAATACTGATTGCTTATTCGATCGCATAGGATCTCCGCGTGCGGACGATCGTCGTGCTCGAGGGTGACCAGACGGGTCAGGAGCTTCTGGAGGAAGCGCTGCGCACCCTGTCGGCCGACGTCATCGGCGTCGAGCTCGGCTTTCCGCGCTTCGACCTTTCGTTGGAGAACAGACGAGCGACGGACAACCGCGTGGTGTACGACGCGGCGGCCGCGATCAGAGAGCACGGGTACGGGCTGAAGGCGGCCACGATCACGCCCGAGGTCGCAGGCGACGTGGGCTCCCCCAACCGAATTCTTCGGGAGGAGATCGGCGGCAAGGTGATCGTGCGGACTGGACGGCGGATCCCTGGAGTCGTCCCGCTAGGAGGTGTGCACGCGCCGATCTCGGTGGTGCGCATGGCGGTCGGGGACGCATACGGAGCGAAGGAATGGCGGGAGGGCGAAGGCGACGACGAGGTCGCCCTGCGCACCGAGCGCATCGAGCGACGGATCTGCCACGCAGTGGCCGAGTTCTCCTTCAGACAGGCTGAACGGCTCGGAGCCAAGGTCTTCGGCGGGCCGAAGTACACCGTCAGCCCGATTTACGAAGGGATGCTCAAAGAGGAGATGGACGAAGCGGCGGAACGACATCCAGAGGTGCCATACGAGCCGCAACTCATCGACGCGACTTTCGCGCTCCTGATCTCGTCAAGCGGCGCGCCGATGGTCATTCCGGCGCTCAATCGAGACGGCGACATCCTCTCCGACCTCGTCCTTCCCCTCTTCGGCTCGATCGCCGGGTCCGAGTCACTGCTCGTCGCCTTCGGGGACGACTACGTCCCGAGCGCGCTCATGGCGGAAGCTGCACACGGAACAGCGCCCGCTCTCGCAGGGAAGGACGTGGCGAACCCGATGGCGATGATCCTCGCCGGCGCGGCGCTGCTTTCGCATGCGGATGCGGAAAAGTGCCAGGAGGCCGGCCGGGCGATCCGCGAGGCATGCCTCGAGGCGGTTGCCGAGGGAACGCGCACGGCGGACCTCGGCGGCCATGTTGGCACGCGGGCGTTCACCGACGAGGTGATCCGGCGCACGAAGACGAAGCTCGACGTCTGGGCGTCGTTGTAAGGCGATGTCCGGCGCGCACTACATTGTTCCGCTAACGGCCTGCGCGCTGCCTAAATAGAGTCTCGACCGGATGCGAGTCGCAGTACCGAGGGAAACGGCTCCCGGCGAGCGTCGCGTTGCGCTCGTCCCCGAGACCGTTTCCAAGCTTCGCGCCGCCGGCTTCGAGGTCAGCGTCGAGCGGGGCGCAGGGGCGCAAGCCGGGTTCTCCGACGACGAGTACGTCGCGACCGGCGGTGAGCTCACCGAAGGCACGACCCTGCTCGCAGGCGCGGAATGTGTCGCTCGAGTCGCTCGCCCGACGGCGACTGAGATCGACGCGATGTCGCCCGGGACCGTCCTCATCGGGTTCCTCGAGCCCTTGACCGACACGGCCGGCATCGCCCGCCTGCGGGAACGCGAGATCGTCGCGTTCGCCATGGAGTCGATCCCGCGGATCACTCGCGCACAGGCGATGGACGCGCTCTCCTCGCAGGCTACGGTCGCCGGTTACAAGGCAGTCGTTCTCGCAGCCGACCGTGTGCAAAGGCTGTTTCCGATGCTGATGACTGCAGCCGGCACGATCGCTCCCGTTCGCGCGCTCGTCATCGGGGCAGGGGTTGCGGGCCTGCAGGCGATCGCGACGGCCCGCCGGCTCGGCGCAGTGGTGTCGGCTTTCGACGTCCGGCCCGCGGTGCAAGAGCAGGTTGAGAGCCTCGGGGCCGCCTTTCTCGACCTCGGTGTCCGCACCGAGGAGACGGCAGGTGGGTACGCGACCGAGCTAACGCCCGAACAGCAGGCGCAGCAGCAGGGTGCGCTCGAAGCGCGACTCCCCGACTTCGACGTCGTGATCACGACCGCAGCTATCCCGGGCCGGCCGGCGCCCAAGCTGATCCCGACCAGCGCGGTGGAGCGCATGCGCCTTGGGTCGGTGATCGTCGACCTCGCAGCCGAGACGGGCGGCAACTGCGAGCTCACGATTCCCGGCGACATCGTCGAGCACGGTGGCGTGACGGTCATCGGGACGACGAACCTGCCTTCGCTGATGGCCTACCACTCGAGCGAGCTGTACTCGCGCAATGTGGCAGCGCTCCTCCTGCATCTGGCGCCGAATGGTGAGCTCGTCCTCGACTGGGACGACGAGATCACCGCCGGAGCGTGCGTCACCAGAACGGAGAGTGGCGAATGACCGACGCTCCCCTCGTCATCGAGCTGACGATCCTCGTGCTCGCGGCGTTCCTCGGCTTCGAGGTGATCTCGAAGGTTCCGGCGATGCTCCACACCCCGCTCATGTCGGGCGCGAACTTCATCCACGGCATCGTCATCGTCGGAGCGATCATCGTCCTCGGCACCGCCGACGACACCTTCACCAAGGCCGTCGGGTTCGTCGCGATGGTGCTCGCGACGGCGAACGTGGTCGGCGGCTGGTTCGTGACCGATCGCATGCTCGGGATGTTCAAGCGCCGGCCGGAACCGAAGAAGGACGACCGCTCGTGATCTCGGATCCGGAGGTCGTCGGCCTTCTCTACCTCGTCACGATCGCATGCTTCGTGATCGCGCTGCGCTTCCTCTCGTCGCCGAAGCACGCACGGAAGGGAAACTGGGTCGGTGGCGCCGGAATGTTGGTGGCCATCGCGACGACGCTCCTCCTCGACGGAATCGGCAACTGGGTGCTGATTGCCGTGGGCGGCCTGATCGGCGCGGTGGTCGGCGTCGTCGGAGCCCGCAACGTGCGCATGACGGCGATGCCTCAGATGGTGGCCGTCTTCAACGGCTTGGGAGGCGGTGCCGCCGCGCTCGTCGCGCTCGCCGAGTGGCATAACGCGACTGGGCCGGTCTGGGACGAGACCACGTCGATCGTGCTGTCGGCGCTGATCGGCTCGATCTCGTTCGCCGGGTCGATCATCGCCTTCGCGAAGCTCCAGGAGCTTCTGAGCGGGCGTCCGATCGTCTTCCCGGGTCAAAACGTCGTGAATATCCTGGTCCTCCTGGCCGCGACCGGCCTCGGGATCGCCGCGATCGCGGGTGCCGAGGAGCAATGGGTGTTGTGGGCGGTTGTCGCCTTGGCTCTGCTCTTCGGCGTGATGTTCGTCCTCCCAATCGGCGGCGCAGACATGCCCGTGGTCATCTCGCTCCTGAATGCGGCCACGGGACTCGCGGCGTCAGCCACGGGGTTCGTCCTCGACTCGACGGTCTTGATCGTCTCGGGAATGCTCGTCGGAGCGGCCGGCACGCTGCTCACGCTGCTGATGGCGAAGGCGATGAACCGCTCGGTCGCCAACGTCATCTTCGGGGCGTTCGGCCAGGTTCAGACAGGAGCAGGGACAGTCCGAGCCGACGACGGCCGGACCGTGCGTGCCACGACGCCTGAGGATGTCGCCGTTCAGCTCTCGTACGCGCGCAAAGTGATCGTGGTTCCGGGGTACGGGATGGCCGTCGCGCAGGCGCAGCACGACGTTCGCCAGCTTGCTGACCTGCTCGAGGGCCGCGGCGTGGATGTCAGGTACGCGATCCATCCTGTCGCTGGGCGAATGCCCGGCCACATGAACGTTCTGCTCGCCGAGGCCAACGTCCCCTACACGCAGCTCTCCGAGATGGACGAGATCAACCCCGAGTTCCCGCAGACGGACGTCGTCCTGGTCATAGGCGCGAACGACGTCACGAACCCGGCAGCCCGAAGCGATCCAGGCAGTCCGATCTACGGGATGCCGATCCTGGACGTCGACAAGGCCGCGAGCATCGTCGTCCTCAAGCGCTCGATGAACCCGGGCTTCGCCGGGATCGACAACGACCTCTACCTCGATCCGAAGACGACGATGCTCTTCGGCGACGCGAAGGAGTCGGTCTTGAAGCTCATCTCCGCCGTGAAGGCTTCATAGGGCGAGGCATGCCTCGCGCTCGCCCTGTATGACCATCCCAGTCTTCAGCGCCCGCGACATCGAAACCGCGGTCAGCCCCCACGAGGCGTACGACGCGGTGCGCGACGCCTTCGTCGCGTACGCGCGCGGCGAGTGGTCGATGCCGCCGAAGGTCTACGTCACGAACTACCCGGCCGGCGACTTTCGCGCGATGCCGGCGATCGGTGGAGGACACGCGCTCCTCAAGTGGGTCACGTCGTTCCCCGGAAACCCGACGCGTCGGCCTGCCGACGGTAACCGGATTG
This sequence comes from uncultured Thermoleophilia bacterium, assembly GCA_963827525.1. Taxonomy (GTDB): domain Bacteria; phylum Actinomycetota; class Thermoleophilia; order Gaiellales; family Gaiellaceae; genus GMQP-bins7. The sequence continues at coordinate 140,095 of CAWHBH010000040.1, read as the reverse complement.
GTTCTGCTTTCCGATGCCGACGACGGACGCCTCCTCACTGTGCTCGATGCGGCTGCCGTTACCGCGCTGCGAACCGCGGCTGCCGGTGTCCTCGCTGCAGACACCCTCTGCCGACCCGGAAGCTTCCTCCTACGCCGTGATCGGAACGGGGGTCAATGGAGCCGAGACGGTGCGCATGCTGGTCGCCCATGGAGCGAAGCCGCTCGTCTGGGACTTGGACGAGGACCGTCGGAAGCTCGTCGCGGATCGGCTCGGCGCTCGGGTTGCGGTGAGCGGCACCGAAGCGCTGGCATGCGAAGTCGTGCTGACGGTGACCCCAGGCGCCGAGGTGCTATACGCCGATGGCTCGCTCGAGCCCGGCCAGCACATCTCGCTCATGGGAGCCGACGGGCCCGGTAAGGCCGAGGTCGCGAGTCGGGGAGCTCAGCGCGCGCACACGTCTTCTGCGACGACTGGGAGCAGGCGGGAGCGAACGGAACAGGAGAGGTGGGCCGGCCGCGTCGCAGCTGGGAGTCGTTCAGCCGACAAGACGTCACGGAACTGGGATCAGTGCTGATCGGCGAGGCGGAGGGCAGGCGCAGCGCAGGTGACATCACGCTCTTCGACTCCTCCGGCCTAGCGATCCAGGATCTCGCTATCGCGAAGGTCGCCTCGCGAAGGCATCCGAGCTCGATCTCGAGACGATCAGCCTGTCAGTGTGAGGCTTGCCTCGCCCGGTGCGAGCAATCGCCCAGGCTCGAAGAGATCCAGAAGCGGATCGCGATCGCCGAGGATCGCGCGGGCGACGAGGCGACCGCACGCGAAGCCGAGGACGTTGCCGTGGCCCGAGTAGCCCCCCGCGATCCAGAGTCCGTCCCGGCCGGGAACGCGCCCCACGACAGGTACGAAATCGAAGACCATCCCGAAGATCCCGGCCCAGCGGTAGTCGACGCGGAGCGGGCGTCCGAGGTGTGACTCGATGAAGCGATCGAGGGCGTCTTGCACGGCAGGGGTCGTTACGTCCTCCGCGGTGAACTCGGTCTCGAGCGACACATCGCGGAAGCCGCCGGCAACGATTCGCCCGTCAGGTGCCTGGTGCCAGTAGTCGAAGCCGTGGCGACCATAGTGCGGCACCTCGAACAGCCGTTCCTCGATCGGCTCCGTGGCGATCACCTGCCCGCGGGTCGGAACGATGAGCCCTTCGAGCTCGCCGAGAAGGCCGCTCGGATAACCGTCGGTCGCGACGACGACGGTCTCGGCTCCTGTCTCCAGCACTGAGTCGATCCGCGTGTGCTCTCGAATCTCCACCCCGGCGTGCGCTGCGCTGGCGGCGATCCGCCGAACAAGGCGCGCGGGTTGAAGAACTCCGTCAGGCGGATGGAAGATCGCGCCGCGATAGCGCGCCGCGAGCGGCGGTGGCAGCTCGTCGCGCCACTCTGCGGAGAACCACGCCGCACGAAGCGCGTCGTACTCGAGCGCGAAGCTCTTCGCGCTCTTCCTCGTCGGCCGCGAGACGGAGGCTTCCGGTAAGCCGAAATGCATCGCCGGCCAGAGTCGCGAGCTCTGCGAGCTCGGATTCCGTCCAGCGCCACAACTTCGGCCGTTCGCTCGCTTCCGATCGACTCGGCGAGCACCGGATACGGCGCCGAGCCGCCGCGCAGTGCGAATCCTCCGTTACGACCGCTGGCGCCGCCCGCTATCTCACGAGCCTCGAAGAGCCTGACGCGTAAGCCCGCTTCCGCAAGCGCGAGGGCGCACGAGCAACCCGTGATCCCGCCTCCGATGACCGCGACGTCGGGTGGGCCGCCGAGCGGCACGGCAGGAACCGGATCGTGTGGTTCCGCAAGCCAGTAGGAGACGGCCGTCATCGGAACGCGATCCTAGACGGCCGCTCGGTACAGCCCGTCCTCTAGCGTGATCCGGCCGGCGAGCTCGAGCTCCACCAGCGACGCCGAAAGCGGCGCGGGCTCGATTTCCGCCGCCCGCGCAATCTCGTCCGCAGTGAGCGGACCGTCGCCGAGCAGCGCGAGCAATGCCTCTGCGGTCGCCCCCAGATCGGCCTTTGCCACCTGAGCAGGAACGAGGTCGAAGAGCTCGAGGACGTCTGCGGCGCTCGTCACCGGGACTGCACCCAACCGGAGCAGAGCGTTCGTTCCCGCAGACAGAGAGCTCGTGATCTCACCAGGAACCGCGAGAACGTCCCGGCCTTCCTCCAGGGCAAAGTCAGCGGTGATCAAGGCGCCACTCCGCTCGCGGGCTTCGACCACGACGGTCGCCCCGCAAAGGCCGGCGATGATCCGGTTCCGGGCCGGGAACCGCCACGGAGCGGGCTCGACGCCCGGCTCGTACTCGGAGACGATCAGCCCAAGCTCGCAGATTCGCCTCGCAAGCTCGGCGTGCGCGGCCGGATAGTCACGGTCGATACCGCAACCCAACACGGCAACGGTGATCCCGCCAGACTCGAGTGCACCCCGGTGGGCCTCGCCGTCGATACCCCGTGCCATTCCGCTCACCACGACGAGACCTGCTGCAGCGAGCTCGCGCGAGAGCGAACGAGCAACAGAGCGCCCGTACGCGGAACACGCGCGAGCTCCGACTACGGCAACCGCCGGTCGAGTGAGACTCGCGTCCTCACCGCTACCTCGGACGAAGAGCTCCGGCGGCGGGTCGTGGATCGCGCCCAGCAACGCCGGATACGTGGTGTCGCGGCGGCGGAGGCGGCGGATCGGGAGCCGAGTCACGTCGCGGCGAGCTCTGCGGGCATGCGGTAGGAGAGCGCTTCGGCGACATGCGCGGGCTCGACCTCGGGCGCGCTAGCGAGCGCGGCGATCGTCCGGGAGACCCGCGCGACCCGTACGCGGCCTCGACCAGAGAGCGGTAGTCGGTCGACAGCGCTCGAAAGGAGCTCCGAGGCTGCTTCGGTTCTGCGCGGAACGGCCGTCTGCAGTCGCCCACGCGCGTCGACAACGCGTTCGCGGACAGTGCTGGAGCGCTCGCCTGGTGCCGAGGCGAGCTCCGCCGCCCGTGGTCGAGGCATCGCCACCGCGAGATCGAAACGGTCGAGAAGCGCGCGCGAGAGCTTCTCGCGGTAGGCCGCGAGGCGTTGCGCCGTGCAACCGCACTCGACGGCCGGATCGCCTCGCCCTCCGCAAGGACACATGTTCATCGTGCCGACGAGCTGAAAGCGCGCCGGGAAGAGCGCGTGACCGCCGACCCTGGAGACGGCAACGACGCCGTCTTCGAGCGGCTGGCGCAGCGACTCGAGCACGGAGCGCGGAAACTCCGGCAGCTCGTCGAGCAGGAGCACGCCGCGGTGCGCGAGCGACACTTCTCCCGGACGAGGACTCGGACCACCGCCGACGACCGCGGGCGCAGAAGCGCCGTGATGAGGCGCGCGAAAGGGAGGTGCCGCCATGAGCGGCCTGTCCGGCGGGAGCAGTCCGGCAACTGAGTGGATACGGGTGACCTCGAGTGCCTCCTGCCGCGTCAGCGGAGGGAGGATTCCCGGCAGCCGCCTTGCGAGCATCGTCTTGCCCGTGCCCGGTGGCCCCGCGAGCAGCAAGTTGTGCGCGCCCACGGCCGCGATCTCGAGAGCCCTGCGTGCACGTTCCTGGCCCCGCAACTCTGTCAGGTCGGGACCCGGTAATCCTTCGAGCAGCTCGTCGCGGAGTGGCTCGAAGGCCGGCGCGTCGATCTCGCCGCGGAAGTATGCGACGACCTCGGCGAGATGGCGGACCGGAACCGGCTCGATGCCCGCCAACGCGGCCTCGGGCGCAGACTCGGCTGCACAGACCACTCGCCGAAGCCCGGCGCGGCGCGCGCCTTCGGCGACGGCCAGCGTTCCGGTCACAGGTCGGATTCGCCCATCGAGCGCGAGCTCACCTATGGCCGCATGCTCGACCAGCCGCTCGGGCGGAAGCTGCCGGGTCGCGGCGAGAACCGCTAGCGAGATGGGCAGGTCGAAACCGGATCCCTCCTTACGCAGGGCCGCAGGAGCGAGATTGACGGTGATCCGGCGGTTGAGCGGCCACTCGAGAGACGCCGAGACGATGCCGCTCCGGACCCGGTGTTTGGCCTCCTGGCATGCCCGGTCGACGAGCCCGACGATCGCGAACCCGGGAATGCCCGGCTGCACGTGCGCCTCCACCTCGACCTTTCGCGGCTCGAGTCCGACGAGAGCGTGGGTGATCGCCCGTGCGAGCACCACGACGACGGTAGGCGCGAAGGCGTCACAGAGGGGTAACGCCTTCGCGCCGAGAGTGCTACGAGTAGATCACGGCGTGTAGCAGAAGACGTGCACCGTGAACGTGCTGTCGGTTCCCGCTGTCGTTCAACCCGACCGCGAGGAACCCGATCACCTGGTTCTGCGCGTTGAGCTGCGGCTCGATCTCGCCGGTCATCAGCTCACGCCCAGCTACATCGTCGCTCCAGGACGTTCCCGGCCGAGATTGCCCGCTCGTTCGCCTTCGCAGAGCCGAGTAACGCGAGAGCTGTTGTACGCTCCGTTTTCGGCAGTTCCGCCATCGACCGCCGACCGACGTTCGTCCTCACCGTGATCGCGCCGATGACCCCGGCGGGACCGGCCGCTCCGGCCGCTGGCCGGTCAGGCCCGGCGGGGCCTTGCGGGCCGGTAGGTCCGGCGGGCAGCTGACCGGGAGCGAAGTCGGACCGAAGGAGCGACTTGTTAGCGACCTTCGCCGAGTTGACGGCGTTGTTCTTGATCTTCGGATTCGAGACCGCCGCGTCCTTCAGCTGAGGCGTTCCGACGCTGTTCCTGGCGAGCTGAGTTGCAGCTGCCATGCTCGTCCCACCGAGCGCCACGAGTAGCGCGAGGGAGGCAACAACCATTGCCGGCGAGGGCCGGCGCAAGAGCTTTCGCATCGATTCTCCTTTGATAGTTCCCGGCCAGGCTACCCCTGGTACCGGCCGAACGGATCGCGCACCAGCCGGACTCTTACGCTTCCCTTACGCAGACCAAGATCGACTCGAAGTACTCGCCCGCACACCGGTAGACGTTGCCTTCAGCCTTGGAGCCGTCAACGCTCGCGGAGGGCTTCGATCTCGGGAGCGAACATCGCACCGACTTGCTCGTAGACGTTAATCAGCTGCTCGAATGTGCCGTCGCCACCGAGGAAGTTCCAGAACTGCCTGCCCATCTTCACCTCGTTCGAGAAGTCGAAGAACGGGAGCGCATAGTTGTGGGCGTAGGGCTCAGATCCGTAGGGGCTGTAGGGGATGCCCCACCACCAATACGAATCCTCGTTCCGCCGAATCGCGAAGGCCGTGAGAAGCCTCTCCTTCATTTCGATGCATTGACCCTTATTGGGCTTCCCGCTCTTGATCTCGAAGAAGTGTTGTGCGCCGCGATGCGTCCTGATCCAAAGGTCGATTCGCGTCCTTGCCTGCACCTCGTTACCGAAGTGTGCGCTGATCTGATCTCGTTCGAAGAGTGCGTCCGGAAGCGCTTGCCGTCGTTCGAGTTGACCAATGCGTTGCGTGATGAACTCGCGACTCAGGACGGGGATCGTCCCTGAGAGATCGAGCGCTTGCCGCACATCCGCATGCACCCGCCTCGCGAAATCGCCTCCCGCATCAGATTGCCAAGACGCTTGAGAAGCTGCGCTCGTTGAGGAGTCGGATCCCGGGCACAAGCGCATCGTGAAAAGGTGCAACCAGTCCCTCTCGTTCCCGTTCCACCGGATCCGGAACATCGTCCAGCCAGTTGCGCATGAACGCGCGCAGGAGCTCTGTCACAGCTTCGGCACGTCGCTGCATCCACCTACGCGACCCGGCAAACGAGAACGCTTTCGTAGAACTCGCCAGCGCGGCGCCCTGTGCGCCTGTTGACATGCCGAGTCAGAACGTCGTCGAGATGAAGTCCGGATCGATCAAGGATCTCCGGATAGAGGTTCCGCGAGTCGTTCACAACGATGACTACCGGCGACCCGGGATCCATCTGCTCGGCGGCATTCAGGAACACATCGACCATTGCGCTCTGATACTCCATGAGCGCCGATCGACTGGTTCCCCTGGAGGCTGGGCCGATCTCATCAAGCCGGCGATCGACCAGTGACGAGAAGCTCGTACGCGTAACGGTGCTGCTCGTGGTAGTCGATGAGGCCTGGATACGGCGGAGATGTGATGACCCCGCTCGGCTTCATCGGAAGCCGCACCTGTCGGGAGTCTTCGTGCAACACGATTGACTCGTGGCTCGAACGCACACTCGCGAAAGTCCTGATGCGCTCCCAGGTATCGGACGAGTACCGGCGGAGAAACTTGCCTGCTTCTTCCACAGGAGCGCATGTGCGCTTGTGCTTGTGGCAGTAGTACGGGTCACTGACCGGCTGCCGCGGGAAGTCCAGGTCGAAGTGCGTCGTCAGACGTGCCGAACGAGCCGACCTCGACAAGACCACCTTAGCGACGTCTCGGATTGGATCGTCGAGCTCGCTCGCGGCTGCCCGGTACGCGAGCAACTCGCGCAGCGCGCTGCGGCGCGTACCACCGCGCAGCCATTCAGTTGCTTCACCTAGATCAACCCGATGCTCGTCCTGTCGCGATCTCTCATACGTCGCTCTCAGTCCCATCTCGAGGGCACCAACCGTGTACCGAGCCGTCTTCACTCGCAGTCAGAAGACAGTTGAAGGCAGAGATGTCGACAGCCGATCCCCGTCGTCCCGACTGAGCGCTGGCTTCGACCAACGTCGTCCCGGAGCCGACGAAGGGGTCGAGGACGCATTCGCCCGACCTGAAGTAGCGATGAAGGAATACCTCAACGAGCTGGGGGATGAACTTCCCGAGGTACGGGTGGAGGCCGTGGACATGCTTCGTGCGCTCCGCTTGCGGTAGCTGCTCCTCCGACCACGAGAGGTCGAGATCGATATCCGAGTAGAGGCCGCCTGTGTCCTTCCCGCCATGGTCGAGTCGAGTCTATGGCTCGGTCCGGATGTCTCGGTGGCGCAATCTCTCGTCCTACGAGAAGTCGCAGACGATCTCGGGGCGGCATTCGAACAGACCTCAGTCGAGCGGCACGCGCTCGACCTTGCCTCCGCGAATCGCTGCAGCCTCGAACTCCACGTCGAGCTCTCTGTGCTCGGGATGCGCCGAAAGCCACGCCTGAGCCGCGGTGTGAACGCGGCGCACCTTCTCGGGATCGATCATCTCGAGCGGATCTCCGTAGTCAAGGCCCACCCTTCTCCTTCACCTCCACCACGAGGAGGCGACGACCGCGTCGAAGGACGAGGTCGAGCTCGTAGCGACCGACGCGCGCGTTCGCATCGAGGAGCCGGTATCCACGGAGCCGATAGTGGCGAAGGGCGCGCCGCTCCCCGCGATTCACGCAGCCTCGTAGCAGGCGGCCTGGAAAGAGCGGCGGTGGAGCCCCGAGGGCCCGAAAGTGCGAACGGCTGCGGAGTGCGCGGGAGTGATGTACCCGACATGCGACACGAAGCCGTAACGGGGATACAGCGCATCGAGCCGCCGCATCACGCGATCCCGCACGACCTTGGCCACGATCGAGGCGGCCGCGATCGCCGCACTGCGCGCATCCCCGTCGACGATCGCACGGTGCGGCGGAGCCGACGGACCGAGCCGGAAGCCGTCGACGAGGCAAGCATCGGCCGGGGGATGGAGGTCGGTGAGCACGGCGCGCAATCCCGCGAGATTCGAACGATGCAACCCCGAGCGGTCGATCTCACTCGAGGGAACGACCCGGACACTCACCGCGGAAGCGCACGCCAACACGGTCTCGAACAGTCTCTCCCGCTCATCCGGCGAGACCTGCTTGGAGTCGTTCAAAGCGGCCAACGGACGGACACACGCCCCGCGCAAGCGCTGGTAGTCGAGAAGAACACCGGCAACGACGAGCGGACCTGCGAGCGAACCTCGGCCCGCCTCGTCGGCCCCCGCGACGAAGCGGACGCCGAGACGTCGATCGAACCCGAGAAGACGCTGGCCGGTGGATCGAGCCACGCGGCCGAGGATAGACGCTAGCTCTGTCGGAGCTCGCGGACGCGCGCCTTCTTCCCCACTCTCTTGCGCAAGTAGTAGAGCTTTGCGCGGCGCACGTCACCGATCGCCATGACCTCGAGCTTCTCGATCTTCGGCGAGTGAAGGGGGAATGTCCTCTCGACACCCACACCGAAGGACTGCTTGCGAACGGTGAACGTCTCGCGAAAGCCCGAGCCTTGGCGCTTGATGCAGATGCCTTCGAAGACCTGAATCCGCTGCCTGCTGCCCTCGATCACCTTGAAGTGCACGCGAAGCGTGTCACCTGCCTTGAACTGAGGCAGGTCCGTGCGCATGTGGCGCTGCTCGAGGCTCTCGATCGTCGTGTTCATCGCAGAGGAAGGCCGGTGGCCGGGTCGCCATGGTATCGAAACGAGACAGCCGAGGCTCGCGGTAGGAATCGCGCGGGCAGAATCTGCGCTCACAGATTCTGCTCTGACGCACGGCACGCCCAGATGCTTGATCGAAATTCACGTGGGCCGGATGACGGTCACGCCAATTCCGATCACGCATCTAGCGGAAGGAGATCCGCTGAGGCGGCCAGTACGTCATGAAGACCTTCCCGATCAGGTTGTCCTCGGGCACTGATCCCCAGACCCGTGAATCACACGACTGCGAGCGGTTGTCGCCCATCACGAAGTAGCTGCCGGCCGCCACTTTGAACTTCTCCTCCGGTCCGATGTCCCGCCGGTCATGCTCGATGTACGGCTCCTCAAGTCTACGGCCGTCGATGTAGACGAACGCGGCCCCTCCGCGTAGCCGGATTCCTACGGTCTCCCCGGGAAGCCCGACGATCCTCTTCACGAACGTGCCGCCCGCGCCGCACTTGGCTTTCGCGGCCGGGGGCGTCTCGAACACGACGACGTCGCCGCGCTCCGGGTCAGTGAAGTGGTAGATGAAGCGATTCGCGAGGACGCGGTCGGAGAAGCGCGACTCACAGCCGGCGGCGGGTCGCGCACAGTGAAGCGTCGGCTCCATCGACGACGACGGTATTCGGTACGGGTTGATCACCCACGCCTTGATCGCGAGGACGATCGCCACGGCGCCGACGATCGTCACGATCCAGTCCACCGCGATTCGTAGCCGCCGAGGCAGCCGGCCGGTGACGCGATCGAGCGGGTGGTGGAACTCGTGCGCTAGCGGCTCCTTTGGAGCCGACGGGGGCGGAAGCGGCCAGGAGAACGGAGGCGCAGGCGGCGGTGGCTCGTATTGCCCGGGGACAGGCCACTCCCCCTCGCGCCGACCGTCCTCCGGCTCAGGGGTCGTCCCGGCGATGGGTCTCAGCTGCTCGTCGGTGCCGCTCAAGGGCCGCTCCGCCCATGGGTCGTCCCGGCGAACGCGAGCCGGAGGCTCCCGTTGCTCACGTCACGCTCCTGACGCGATCTCGGCGCCAGGCGGCGATACGCCCGTGGTCGCCCGACAGGAGAATTTCCGGCACTTCCCAGCCGCGGAACTCCGCCGGGCGCGTGTACTGCGGGTACTCGAATCCCCCGTCGAGCGCGGCAGAGAAGCTCTCGACCTCGACCGAACCTTCGGTGAGCGCACCTGGAAGCCGTCGCGCGACGGCGTCGACGACGGCCAGCGCAGGGATTTCACCACCGGAGAGCACGTATGGCCCAATCGAGATCGCGTCCGTGCAGAGGTGGTCGAGGATTCGCTGGTCGAAGCCCTCGAACCGAGCCGAGAGGAGAGTGAGAACGGGCTCCGTTGCGAGCTCCTCGACAAGCTCCTGGTCGAGCTGACGGCCCTGCGGCGAGAGCGCGATCACCCGGTGCTCCGGAACTCCGCCGTATACCGCGTCGAACGCCGCCGCGACGACATCGACCCGGAGCACCATCCCCGGCCCGCCTCCGTAAGGGTTGTCGTCCACCTGGCCCGCGCTGAGCGGAGTCGTGTCGCGGTAGTTCATGATCCTGAGATCGAGCTCGGTTCCGAGTACCGCAGCCACGGGACGGCGCACCTGCAGCCACTGGAAGGCGTCCGGGATCAGCGTGAAGACGTCGAGGCGCACGGACGCGAACCGTAGCCGTCAGTCCGTGAACCCGGGGTTGAGATAGAGCCGACGGTTCTCGAGATCGACCTCGCGCACGCAGTCCTCGACGAGCGGCAGGAGCAGCCCCGTGTCCAGCTCGAGTGCGTCATTGGCAGGGCCTGGTATGACATCGAGTACGAAGCCGACACGGACTCCCCGCTCGTCGACCACCTCCGCCCCGACCAGGTCGGCGACGTAGTACGACCCGGTGTCGAGCGGCGGAAGAGCAGCACGGGGGACGGTCAGCTCCGAGCCACGGTCGGCCCGTCGGTCGAGCTTGATCGCCCGACGGCCCCTTCCGACTTGCCGAGAGAGTACGACGATCGCGGGATCTCCGCCGACGAGGAGCTCGGCGCCAACTTCGAACCGGCTCGTGTCCTCGCTCGCGTCCTCGACCACGAACGCGCCGTCGACTCCGTGCGGACGCCCAACCCGGCCGATCCTGACGACCGCGTCGTCGAGGGAGTCAGCCGGCAATCTCGAGCAAGTAGCGCTCTTCGGCTCTTGCGCCGGCAGCGCGGACGATGCTCCGGAGCGCCCGGGCAATGCGGCCTTGCTTGCCGATGACCTTGCCGACGTCGTCGGGCGCGACGTGGAGGTGGAAGACGATGGCATCCTCGCGCTCCTCCCGCTCGACGCGAACGGCGTCAGGCTCGTCGACGAGCCTGCGCGCGATCCACTCGAGGAGCTCAGCCACCGATCCCCGCGACCTTGATCAACCGCGCAACGGGCTCCGTGGGCTGCGCGCCCTTGGCGATCCAGTCCGTGATCTTGGCCTCGTCGAGGTCGATGGTGGACGGATCGGTCTGAGGGTTGTAGCGCCCGACGATCTCGATGAAGCGGCCGTCGCGCGGAGAGCGCGAGTCGGCGACGACGACGCGGTAGATCGGGTTCTTCTTCGAACCGACGCGCGTCAACCTGATCTTTACTGCCATCTGACTCCTTCGGAAGTTTGTGGGACGACGGATTGTGCCGGTTCTAGCGATGCCCCGGAGGAGACATCCCGGGCATCGTCGGCATCTTCCCCTTCCCCATCTGCTTCATCATCTTCGCCATCTGCTTGCGCGCGGACATGAGCTTGTTCACCTCGTCCAGCGAGGTCCCGCTCCCGGCCGCGATCCGGCGGCGCCGCTGCGTCGAGATGAGGTGAGGCATCCTCCGCTCCTGAGGCGTCATCGAGAGCACGATCGCTTCGACGCGAGAGAGCTGCTTCTCGTCGAGATCGAGCCCTTGCAGCTGCTTGCCGAGGCCGGGCACGAGCTTGAGCACGCCTTGAAGCGGCCCCATCCGGCGCAGCATCCCGTAGCTCGCGAGGAAGTCGTCGAAGGTGAACTCTCCCGCCCGCATGCGGCGCTCCATCTCGACCTGCTCGTCCTCTTCGACAGCGGCCTCGGCCTTCTCGATGAGCGTGAGCACGTCCCCCATGCCGAGGATGCGCGACGCCATGCGGTCGGGATGGAAGTACTCGAGCTGATCGAGCTTCTCCCCGACGGAAGCGAGCTTGACCGGCCGCCCGGTGACCGCTTTGACAGAGAGCGCAGCGCCCCCGCGGGCGTCTCCGTCGAGCTTCGTGAGGATGACGCCGTCGAATGCCACCCGCTCCTGGAACGCGAGAGCGACGTTCACCGCCTCCTGACCGGTCATGGCGTCGAGCACGAGCAGTACGTTCGTCGGCTTCGTGGCGTCGCGCACCGCCTCGAGCTCGACCATCAGCTGCTCGTCGATCTGAAGCCTTCCCGCCGTGTCGACGATCACGACGTCGAGGCCATCCCGGCGGGCCGCGTCGAGCCCGTGTTTGGCAGCTGCTACTGCGTCCTTCGTGTCCAGGCGGTACACGGGGATCTGTATCTGCCGGCCGAGCTGCTCGAGTTGCTCGATCGCCGCCGGTCGCTGGAGATCGCACGCGACCAGAGAGGGTCGCTTGCCCTCTTTGCGCAGAAGCAGTGCCAGCTTGGCCGCCGCGGTGGTCTTGCCCGACCCCTGTAGCCCGGCGAGGAGAATCACGGTCGGAGGACGTCCGAACGCGAGCTGAGACCCCCCTGAGCCCATCAACGCGGTGAGCTCCTCGTGGACGATCTTGACGACCTGCTGGCCCGGCGAGAGGCTCTTGAGCACCTCCTGCCCCAGCGCACGCTCCTTCACCGTCGCCGTGAAGTCCTTCGCGACCTCCAGGTTGACGTCGGCCTCGAGGAGCGCGAGCCGCACCTCGCGCATCGCCTTCGAGATCGTCTCCTCGTCGAGCCGTCCCCGGCCCCGAAGGTCGCCGAGCGCGCCTTGAAGCCTGTCTGAGAGTGTGTCGAACACCGGCCCGAAAGTGTACGTAGAGGGCTTCGTGCGCTTCGGCACGTAGACGTGTCTCGCGCGGACTCCTACACTCGAGCCGTGGACGAGCCGCGCGAACCGAGAGCCGACCTGCCAGAAGGCACCGTCACCCTGCTCTTTACGGACATCGAAGGCTCGACCCAGCTCCTCCGGAGGCTCGGGTCGCTGTACACCGAGGTGCAGGACCGCCATCGCCGTCTCCTGCGGGCCGCGTTTAACCGCTTCGGCGGAATCGAGGTCGATACCCAGGGCGACGCGTTCATGATCGCTTTTCGGAGCGCAACCGAGGCGGCGGCAGCCGCCGTCGAAGCGCAGCGCGCGCTGGCTGCCGAGCAGTGGCCCGAGAGCGTGACCATGCCCGTTCGTATGGGCTTGCACACTGGCGAGCCTCGGCGCGGCCCGGAGGGGTACGTGGGGATCGACGTCGTCCGAGCATCGCGGATCTGCGCGGTGGCGCACGGTCGGCAGATCCTCGTCTCGCAGCTGACGCGAGACCTTCTGGCCGAGGTCGGAGTCGAGACGGTCGACCTCGGAAGACATCGTCTCAAGGACATCGCCGAGCCGGAGCGGCTCTACCAGCTCGTCGAGGATGGATTTGCAACGAGCGTTTCCGCCGCCGAGGACGCTGGGCGGCGCGACGCTCCCGGCGCTCCACCATCGACTCGTGGGCAGGCGAGAGGACCTCGCAGAGATCCACGCTCTTCTCGCACGCTCGGATGTGCGGCTCGTGACAATCACCGGTGCGGGTGGCGCCGGCAAGAGCCGACTCGCACTCGAGGTGGCAGCATCCGCGACCCTCGAGAGGCCCGTGCACCTCGTCGGGCTTGCGCCGGTCTCGGACCCGACGCTCGTCCTCGGCGAGATCGCGCGCACTGTCGGCGCCCGGGAGTCCGTCGAGAGGACGTTGGTGGACAGCGTTGCCGAGGCTCTCCGCGGGTCGCGCACTCTCCTCTACCTGGACAACCTGGAGCATCTCAGCCCGGCGGCTCGTGACATCGCCGCACTCCTCGATCTCGTACCCGACCTGGACGTGCTCACGACGAGCCGCGCACCGCTGCGTCTCTCGGGCGAGCATGTACTGCTACTGGATCCGCTCCCAGTCGACGACGCGGAAACGCTCTTCGTCGAGCTGGCCGCCGCTCGCGGGGTCGTGCTGCAACAAGACACGCTGCCCTCCGTGCGAGAGATCTGCCGTCGTCTCGACGGTCTCCCCCTTGCGATCGAGCTCGTGGCGGCGCGGCTCGTTGTCCTGCCGCCGACGCGGATCCTGGAGGCACTCGACGAGGGGCTCGCGCTCGAGATGGAGGGACCGATCGATCTTCCGGAACGGCAACGTACGCTCCGGACAACGATCGCTTGGAGCTACGGGCTCCTCAGCGAACGACAGCAGGAGCTCCATGACGCACTGGGCGTGTTCGCAGGGGGGTGCACGTTCGACGACGCGCGCGCGGTTGCTCGAGCGGGTCCGGGCTTTCTCGGTGATCTCGAAGCGCTCGTAGCTTGGAGCCTCGTGCGGAGCGACGTCACAGATGGCGACGTCCGGCTGTCGATGCTCGAGACGGTCCGCGAAGACGCCGTCGCCCGCCTCGCCGAAAGAGGCAGACTCGACGACCTGCGGCGCCCTCACGCAGAGAGGTTCCTCGCACTTGCCCAGGAAGCCGAGGAGAGGCTTGCCGGGCCGGATCAAGCGAAATGGCTCGATCGCCTCGAACGTGAGCTCGACAACATCCGGGCCGCCCTCGACTGGTGCTTCTCGCACGATCGCGTCGAGGATGGGCTTCGCGCAATAGCTGCGCTCAGCCGCTTCTGGCGCGCACACGGCCACGTCACCGAAGCCCGGCGCTGGCTCTCTCAAGGCTTGTCTCAGGACGCCCATCTGTCAGCCGATGTTCGGGCCGATGCCCTGTGGACGGCTGCCCGCCAGGCCGCTGCACAGAGCGACTGGGGAGCAGCAACGGCTCTCCTCGAAGAGGCCTTGCCGCTCTTCCGCGAAGGTGGCCGTGAGCGAGAGGTCGTATTCACCCTCTCCGAGCTCGCGTTCATGGCGCTCCGCCGAAGCGAGCCGGAGCGGGCGGCGGCCCTGTGTGAGGAGGCGGTCTCGATCGCCAGAGATCTGGGTGACGCGCGGGCAACCTCATCCGCACTCACGATTCTCGGCGAAGTTCGCTCGGCGCAGGGAGATCACGCACGCGCTCTCGCACACCTGGAGGAGGCCGTCGCGCAGCGCCGCGAGCTCGGCGACGCGTTGCTCGTCACCGATGCGGTGTTCAACCTCGGGTGGGTCGCCTTCCTGGCAGGGGACCTGATGCGATCGCGTGCGGCCTTCGAGGAGTCGCTCGCACTGGCTCGCGAGCTGAGCGATGCGCTCCACACGGCCGAGGCACTCATGCTGCTCGGCGAGCTCGACCTCCTCGCGGGCGATGTCGACGGCGCCGAGGCGCGTATCCGTGAAAGCCTTGCCGTGTACACCGAGCTCTGCGGGTCGAATCTCGAGCGTGCGGCAGCTGTCTCACGGCGCTCGGCGGTGTCGCCGTGTTACGCGAATCCGACGAGGAGGCGGCGCGCCTGTTCGGTGAAGCGGAAGCATTGCGCGGGGACGCGCCACTCGAGGCACCGGAGCGCGCCGTCGTCGAGGAGTTCTACCCTCGACTCGAGGCAGCACTCGGCGATGAACGCTGAATGCGCTGAAGGCCGAGGGGGCAGGGATCAGGGCCGAGGCGACCAGGATCGGGGCCGTCGCCTCCGAGCTCGAGGAACGGGCCAGAGCCTAGAAGGTGGTAACTCGGCGCAGCGGCGTTATCGTCATGACAACATCCGACCGGAGGAGGAGCTGCGATGAGCGATCTCGATGTCTCGGGGCTAATTGAAGACGGTGACTTCGAAGGACATGGCGAAACGTTCGAGGACGCGCTAGAGGACGCGTGGCGGAAGGCGAAAGCAGCGCATCACCAGTCAGGCACCTGGTGCAAGGTCAAGCACCAGTGGGTCGCATGGTGAACCCGGTCAGCGAACACAAGGTGATCATGAGGCCGGGCGGCTGACCGCCGCTCGCAGGGAGACTTACTCCGCGCCGGCGATCGGGTCAGCGCTGCGGGCCTCGTTCATCGCCTTGAATCCGCCGAGTTCGGCGACGGTGACGTCGGCGACGACGCCTGCAAGCCCGACCAGTGCGATGAACCGGCTTCGCTTCAGGATGCCGAGAAGCAACAGCGCGCAGCCGACAAGCCCCACGGGGCCGAATGCGATCGTCGTTTCGCCTCGCTCGCCCACCGGCCGATCATAGTGTCCCGTGGGCGGCGCGGTCCAAGACCGCGCCGCCGTGGAGATCTCAGCTGGCCCAGGCGGCGACCGCACCCGGGACGGACATCGTGCCGATCCGATCGATCATGTCCGGATCGCCCACATAGAGGTTGTGCAGTGGCACGAGCCTGATCTCGGGCTCCCCCTCGATTCCGAGCTCGCTCACGACGGGCAGCATGCGCTGCTCGAGGAAGCCGTGGAAGGCTTGCTCCGTCTGCCACACGTCGCACACATCTAGACCCTCGTCGGTCAGAGTCGCCACGTGGAGCACGCCGCCGGCAGCGGGCTGGGCATCGAGGCCGAGCCTCGCCATGACGGCGTCGTACTGGTCGGATGTGACGCCCGGCCAGTGCATGAACATCGCGACAGCCATTCCCAGTCCTCCTTACCCTCGTCGCGTTAGGGAGTTGGTCACAGCGTACGCGGGCTGTCGTCGGCATGCAATGCAGGGATGCAAGAAGTTGAGCCCTCGTTCGAGGGATTCGAGCGAAATGGTCAGCCTTCGATGAGAGCCCTTGCGTAGTCATGAGCGTCGAACGGCCGGAGGTCATCGACACCTTCGCCATAGCCGACGAGCTTCACCGGCAGGCCGAGCTCGACTGCAATCGCGATCGCAACGCCACCGCGAGCGCTTCCGTCGAGCTTCGTGAGTGCCACCCCCGTTACGCCAACTGCATCGCCGAACAACCGCGCTTGCTGAAGGCCGTTCTGGCCCGTCGTGGCGTCGACGACGAGAAGTGTCTCGTGTGGGGCGCCCTCGAGCCTGGTTGCGATCACGCGCCGAATCTTCTCGAGCTCGGCCATGAGGTTCGTCTGCGTGTGCAGGCGCCCGGCAGTGTCGATGATCGCGACGTCGCGACCGCGCGCTCGTGCGGCCTCCACGGCATCGAACGCGACCGCAGCGGGATCAGCTCCGCGGCGTGAGCCGACGAAGTCCGCGCCGGCACGATCGGCCCAGATCTCGAGCTGCTCCTCCGCAGCCGCGCGAAACGTGTCCGCAGCTCCGACGAGCACCGAGCGGCCATGCTCGCGCAGCTTCTGTGAGAGCTTCCCGATCGTCGTCGTCTTGCCCGTCCCGTTGACTCCCTACCACGAGGATGACGCTCGGACTTCCGGTGAGCTCGAGAGTCGAAGGAGCACCGAAAATCGCTTCGACCTCCTCGACGAGGGCGTCCCCCAGACCGCCGATCACGCCGCGTGCCTCGAGTCGCCGGACGAGCTCCGCGGTCGCCGGAACACCTACATCGCTGCGAATCAGCGCCTCTTCGAGCCTCTCCCAGGCGTCGTCGTCACCCGAGTCGAACGCCGCCGACGCGAGTTGCTCGGTCAGCGCACGGCGACTCTTCGCCAGCGACTCGCGGACGCGGGCGAAGACGCTGTTTCGTTCGGGCTCGTCGGCCTCGGTCAGCTGGTCGCCGAGAAGCTCGGCCCAGGTACGACTCACGCGGTTGCGGCGACGGGCTGTTCGGCTCTCGGAAGGCGGCGGGACACGACCTGCGATACGCCGTCCGGGCCCATCGTCACGCCGTACAGGATATCCGCGGCCTCCATCGTCCTCTTCTGATGGGTGACGACCACGAACTGGGCCCGATCCGAGTAACGGCGCAGGAGCTCGACGAAGCGCGCGATGTTCGTGTCGTCGAGCGCAGCCTCGACCTCGTCGAGGAGGTAGAACGCACACGGCCTCGCCAGGAAGAGGGCGAAGAGAAACGAGATCGCCCCGAGTGCCTTCTCGCCTCCTGAAAGCAGTGACAACCGCGTGATGCGCTTGCCGGCCGGCCGTAGCTCGACCTCTACCCCGGGCTCGCTGCCTTCCTCATCCGACTCGACCAACCGGAGTCGACCCTCGCCGCCGGGGAAGAGCGTCGAGGCGACCTCCTCGAAGTGCTGCGCGACCGCTGCGAACGTCTCGGCGAAGCGGCGCTCGACGGTCTCGGCAAGCTCGGCGCGAAGCCGTTCGAGCTCTTCGAGGCTCTGTTCGAGATCCTCGCGCTGCGCCTTGAGGTCGGTGAGCCGCTCCTTCTCCGCCTCGTACTCCTCGCGCGCGAGTGGATTCACCTGACCGAGTGTCGCGCGGCGCCCCTCCATCCGCTCGATCCTCGCCGCAAGCTCGTCGCGGTCGTCGCCCTCAGCCGGATCGACGCCGTCCGTCGCCTCGAGTCGCCGCGTCGCATCACCCGTCTCGGCGTCGATGCGCGCGATCTCCACCTCCGCGCTCGTTAGCCGCTCGCTCGCCTCTTCGAGCTCGGACCGCAGGCCGACTTCGGCCGCGCCGAGCCTGCGCAGCTCGTCGCCGAGCTCACCGGATCTGAGCGAGCCCGCGTCGACTCGGGCCCGGAGCGGCGCGTCGAAACGCTGGGCGCTGCGCTGGGCCGCAGCGAGGCTCTGCACGAGCTCCTGTGCGCCGGAGACCAGGCGGCCCAGAACCCGCGCGTCGATCGTGTTCCGCAGCCTCGGTGCTGCACGTCCATAAGCCGTCTCAGCCGCACGCGCAGCCTCCGTTGCCGCCTCGGCTGCGAAGGTGGCGGCCTCGGCTCGCGCTTCGAGGTCGTCCGCTTCGGCGGTGATCGTACGCAGACGAGCCTTGAGCTCGAGTAGGACCGCCTCTGCAGTCTCGCCCGCAAACCAGAGCTCGCCTCGGGCGGGGTCGTACCCGAACCCTTCTGAGGTGACCGACGGGATCTGGGCTTCCAACAGCGCGCCGAGCGACACGACGGGGAACTCCCGTACGAGCTCCTGCGGCGTCGGCCCGGTGAGGACGGTGAGGCTGCCGAGCCCCGCCGAGTGAACTCGCTGGAGCAACGCAAGCCCGACTACCGGGTCGTCGGCGAGAACGGCCGAGGCACGCGAGCGCAGAGCTGCGGCAACGGCACGCTCCGCGCCGGGCTCCACCTCGAGCGCTGCGAGCACGAGGCTCGCGCCTTGCTCCGCGAGCGCACGCGCGGCGGGCGGAAGTCCCTCCTGCTCCGCCAGGGCTTGCTCGAGGGCGCGAGCTCGCTCGCGAGCAAGTGCAGCTCGCTCGGAGAGCCCTGCACGCTCCCGCTCCGCGGCGCGCGCGGTTTCGGCAGATCGTGCTGCTTCAAGCTCGAGATCCGCCGAAGCCCGTGCTTCCGACTCGGTGTCGGGGGTTGCGGGAACCTCGCTCCGGAAGCGCTCGCTCAGCGCAGCGCCCGATTCCATGCGCAAGCCGAGACGCTCGACGCCTCCCTGTAGGCGATAGAGCGCAGCGACCGCCGCCTCGCGACGCCCAGCCGCGTCGGAGAGCTCGTCCTCGGCGCGCGTACGGTCCGCGAGAAGCCCCTCGAGGCGAGACTGGGCACCTCGACGCGAGAGGCCTGCTGCATCTCGTCGATCCTCCGCCTCCGCTCGCCGAGCCTCGGCACCGGCCAGATCCAGCTGAGCGGTCCGAGCCCGAAGCGATGCAACCTCGAGGGCGAGCTTCTCGGCACGCTCAGCGGCTGTCGCCTGGAGAGCGAGCGGACGAAGACGTTTGCGCACTTCCTCCTCGACGTCGTGCGCGCGCTCGACCTGCAACGCGACACGCGCGAGCTTCAACTCCGCGCGGTGACGACGCCGTTTGAACTTTCCGAGCCCCGCCGCCTCCTCCACGAATGCACGTCGGTCCTCGGGCCTCGAGGCGAGCACTTGCTCGACCTTGCCCTGACCGACGATCGAATGCATCGCCGACCCGAGGCCGACGTCTGCGAGCAGCTCGACGAGATCGGTGCGGCGCACCGACGCCCGGTTCACGAGGTATTGCCCTTCCGCCCCACGAACGAGGCGGCGAGCGATCGAGACCTCGCTGAAGTCGAGGTCCGGCCAAGTGTCGTCCTCGTTGTCGAAGACGAGCTCGACCTCACAGTGGTCGGCGGCCTTGCGGTCGCCTCCACCGGCAAAGAGGACGTCGTCTGGCTTCTCGGCGCGGAGCTCGGACGGCGTCAGCGAGCCCGCGGCCCAGACGACTGCGTCTGCGATATTGGACTTGCCCGAGCCGTTGGGGCCGACGATGACGGCGACGCCCGGCTCGAGCGTGATCTCGAGCGGTTCCGGGAACGACTTGAAGCCGCGGATGCGGAGCGTGCGCAGGTGCACCAGAGCCGCATTCTCAAGACCCCGACGGACGGCACGCGCGCCGGTGAGACCGAACGTCAGATCCGGTCGGGCACGACACCGAGCTCGTCGAGCGCTTGAGCGGCGGCCTCCTGCTCTGCCGCCTTCTTCGTCGAGCCGCGGCCGATTCCGAGCTGGGCGCCTGCGACATGCGCCGCGCAAACGAACCGTCGGTCGTGTGGCGGTCCCTCGACCTCGAGCACGGTGTAGTGCACTTGCGTTCCAGAGCGAGCCAGCGCCTCCTGGAGCTCGGTCTTGTAGTCGACGTGGCTGGAGCGCGCGTACTCGATCTTCTCGGCGAAGGCGCCGACGATCGCGGGCTCGATGCGCGCGAACCCGTGCTCGAGGTAGACCGCCGCGATAGCAGCCTCGAGCACCGCGGCGAGCACGTTACGACTCCGCGAGATCCGCTGGAGCTCGTCGGGCGGAACCTCTCCCGCGTAGGCGAGAAGGCGCTCCCCGAGTCCCAGCTCCTTCGCCACGCCGGCGCAGCTCTGTCGCGAGACGACGTGGGCACGGATCTTGGCGAGGCGTCCTTCCGAAGCATCTGCGAAGCGGTCGAACACCGCCCGAGCGATCGCGAGCTCGAGCACGCTGTCGCCGAGGAACTCGAGCCGCTCGTACGACTCCGCACGATCTTCCGCCCAGGAAGCGTGGGTGAAGACCTGCTCGAGTCGCGCAGCCGGAAGCTCGTCGATCAGGCGGCCGAGCTCGTCCGAGCCAGTCGCGGGAGCCTTAACCCTGGTGCGCGATGACGTAGTCGATCGCCTTGCCGACGGTCGTGAGCTCGCGGGCATCCTCGTCAGGGATCTTCAGCCCGAACTGGTCCTCGAGGTCCATCACGACCTCCACCAGATCGAGCGAATCGGCTCCGAGATCCTCCTCGAAGGAGGCTTCTTCCGTGATCTCGCTCTCGTCGATGCCGAGCTTCTCGCTCAGCGCGCCTTTGACTTGTTCGAGAATCTCCTCACGCGAGTTTGCCACCTTGAAATCTCACCTTTCTGCCGTCGGGATCGTAGAGCGCGCCGATGCTAACACGCCGGGCGACAGGCGCTCCTGCAGGCGTTCGACAACGCGATGGTCGACGCCTCGCGCGGCAAGCGCGATCGCGTTCGCGATCGCGCTCCGGGAGCTCGAGCCGTGCGCGATGACGACGAGTCCGCGGAGCCCGAGGAGGTAGGCGCCACCGTACGTCTCGGGGTCGAGACGGCTTCGCACTCGTTGGGCAGCTGGCCGGATCAGGAACCCACCGAGCTTCCCGCGAAGTGACGACTCGAGCTCGCCCCGTAGTGATGTCAAGAGGCTTCGCACGGTCCCTTCGACCGTCTTCAAAACGACGTTGCCGGAGAACCCGTCAGCGACAACGACGTCAGCGTCACCCTCGAGGATCGTGTGCCCCTCCGTGTTGCCTCCGAACCTCAGGGAGGACTCGCGAAGCAGCGCGTGCGCCTCGAGTGTGAGCTGGCTTCCCTTCTCGGCTTCCCCACCGATCGACAGAAGCCGAACCTCCGGATCGGAAACCCCGAGGATCTCCTCGGCGAACACCGCACCCATGTGACCGAACTGGACGAGATGCTCTGGGCGCGCGTCCGCGTTTGCGCCCGCATCGATGAGAACGCTCGGGCCGCGCAGTGTCGGGATCACCGCGGCGATCGCCGGCCGATGTACGCCCGGGAGCCGGCGGATATGGAGGAGCGAGGCTGCGAGCATGGCACCCGTGTTCCCGGCGGAGACGACTGCTTCCGCGTCGCCGTCCGCAACAGCGCGCACTGCTCGGACGAGGGTCGAGTCCGACTTCGATCTCACACCTTCCACCGCGTGGTCGTCCATCTCGATCACCTCCGCGGCCTCGACGAGTGGCAAGCCCAGCGTGTCGAGACCCGGCGGCCCGAAGACCACCGGCTGGATCTCAGCGGAGGCAGCAGCAACCGCCCCGGCGACGATCTCCTCGGGCGCTCGGTCTCCGCCCAACGCATCGACTGCGACCCGCACGCGCCCCTGGCCGGCACCACCTCCCGCCGGGCGACGCCCGGCTTCGGCGGCGCCTGACGCCGTCCCAGAGGCGCGTGCCATCATGTCGGGAGTATCTAAGGTGCCTGGACGCGAAGCGGCTCGACGTCGCGGCCTCGATACGTCTTGCAGTTCGGGCACACGCGGTGTGGCCGTTTCGGCTGCCTGCACACCGGGCAGACCTGCACGGGCGGAACCGAGATGCCGTGCTGGGCGCGGCGTTTATCACGCCTGGACTTCGAGGTTTTGCGCTTGGGGACGGCCATGAGCGGTCGCGGAGTATACCTGGCGCCCGCCGCATCGAGGCTAGGTGGCCCCGCGGGGGCTCCCGGCGGTTAGGACGTTGTAAGGCATGTAAGAACTTCGAAAGAGATCGAAGCGCTCTGCCCTTCCAGACGTCATAACAGTCGGCACAAGCGACTCGAGGAGGAGCACATGCGCCCGACAGGAAACGCCAACAGCCGTGGACGCACACTCGTCGGCTCGGTGTTCGTAACGGGAGCTCTCGCGCTCGGGGTCTTCGCGCTCCCGATCGGACAAGGAGTTGCGGCGCAAGCCGCGCCGCCCGGAAACACAGCGGAACCGGCTATCAGCGGGCGAGCGGAGCAGGGTAGGACACTGACTTCGTCGACCGGATCGTGGACTGGCACCCAGCCGCTCGCTCTCGCGTACCAGTGGGTTCGCTGCGGTGCCGACGGCGGACGCCCCGACGGAGGCGACTGCACGATCGTCTCCGGCGCAACGGACCGCCGGTACCGGGTGGCGGGCGCCGACGTCGGTTTCCGACTCCGCGTCCGCGTGACAGCGACGAACGCGGAGGGTTCGCGAACGGTTGCATCGAATCCGACGGCGACGGTCGTCGGGCCGCCTGTCAACACCTCGGCTCCGTCCGTTCGCGGCACCATGGTCGCCGGATCCCTGGCAACGGCCGACCCGGGATCCTGGACCGGCAGCCAGTCGATCTCGTTCTCGTACCGGTGGCTGCGCTGCAACACGCAGGGCGGCGACTGCGTGTCGATCGCTGGTGCGACCGGCCGCAACTATCGACTCGCCTCGAACGATGTCGGCCACCGCATTCGGTTCAACGTCACCGCGCGGAACTCCCTAGGAACGCTCACGGCGATCTCCGGCGAATCGGCGATCGTGACCGAGCCCCTCCCCTCCGGAGCGATCAGGCTGCCGAGCGGCGAGATCTCGGTACCTGTAACGAGTGTCCCCCGGGATCAGCGTCTTATCGTCTCGCAGGTCCTGTTCTCGCCGAATCCGGTCACGACCGCGAGCCAGCCCCTCACCGTGCGCGTCCGGGTGAAGGACACACGAGGCTTCGTCGTACGCGACGCGCTCGTCTTCGTCCGCTCGACGCCTCGGGTGACCACTGGAGGCGACCGCCAGGTGGCAACGACCGACGGCTGGGTGACGTACCAGCTCGCGCCGAACGCGAACTTCCGGGTCCGGAGCGGCTACAACGTCCAGTTCTTCGTCAAGGCGTACAGAGCCGGCGACCCGGCTCTGGCGGGCGTCGCGGGCTACCGGCTCGTTCAGGTCCGAACAGCGAGCGGCTGATCAGCCTCGGTGCGTCGAGTTCGAGCTCGCGGGTCGGCGCGACACGCTCCAGGAAGCGCCGGTCGTGCGAGACGACAACAAGTGTCCCGTCATAGGAGCCGAGGGCCGACTCGAGCTGCTCGACTGCTTCGATGTCCAGGTGGTTCGTGGGCTCGTCGAGAACGAGGAGATTCACGCCGCGGGCCTGCAGCTCCGCCAGGTGCACGCGCGTCCGCTCGCCCGGCGAGAGCGTTGAGCACGGACGACTGACGTGGTCGGCGCCGAGCCCGAACTTCGCGAGCAGCTTGCGGGCGTCGACCGGCGCAAGCCCGGTGCGAGAGATGAATTCCTCGAGGAGGGAGGCGCCCACTGTGTAGTCGCCGCGCGCCTGGCCGATTGCGCCGATCACGGTCCGCCGACCCACGGTGCGCGTGCCCGCAACGAGCGGTATGGCCCCGAGAAGCATGCCGTAGTCGGTCCACCCTCCTGCCCACTCACGGACGTGCCGGGTGTCCGGCTCGATGGAGGCGATCCGATCGACTGTGCGGTCCAGGAACTCCCGATCATGTGAGACCACGACGAGCGCTCCCTGGTACGAGTCGAGGAACCGCTCGAGCCGCGCGAGCCCGTCGAAGTCGAGGTCGTTCGTAGGCTCGTCCAGCAGGAGGAGATCGAAGCGCGAGAGGATGATCGCCGCCAGGTCCGCCCGCGCCCGCTCTCCACCCGACAGCGTCATCGCACGCCGGTCGAGCGAGAGCCGGAGACCGAGCTCAGCGCATGTCGACCGCGCGCGCGACCTCGAAGTCTCCGCCGCCGAGCCCGAGAAACCGCTCGAGCGCCGCGCTGTAGCTGCCTTCCGCGGCGGCACTCGAGTGGCCGGCGAGCTTTGTCGCCGCGTCCTCGAGCTCGGCCTCGGCTGCAGCCACACCAGCCCTTCGAGAGAGGAATCCGACCAGCGTCTCGCCGCTCAGCAGCTCGCGCTCCTGCGCGAGGTACCCCGCAGCGAGACCCGGTGGCGCGCATGTGACCGTGCCTGTGTCCGGTGACTCGAGACCCGCGACGAGCCGCAACAGGGTCGTCTTTCCCACACCGTTCGGCCCAACGACGCCGAGCACGTGCGCGCGGGCCGACGGTGAGCGTGACCTCGTCGAGAATCCTCTGAGCGCCGTGGTGCTTGACGACACCCGACAGCTGTACTCGCACGGACGGAACCTCCTGATCGCAAGGACGAAGACGCGCTTCGAGCGCGTGGGCCCGGTGATCTGGTCAGTCCGTCATAGAGCGGCACCGAAGCGCCAGCCTGAATCCTAGAGACTCGGCGTGAAGACGGCACGATGCGGCCGCGAAAGCGGACGCCTTTAGGGTGTTTGCGCGACCGGAATCTGCGCGAGCGGATTCCGGTCTTGCGCACTTATCAGAGCTGATCGCGCAGGTCGCCGAGCGCCGCCCAACGCGGGTCGAGCTCACGCTCGACGTGCTCATGTGGCTCTGCGTTCAGGTCCTTGCCGCACGACGGACAGAGCCCCGCACAGTCGGGCCGGCAGAGAATCTGCTCGGGAAGCTCGAGCGCGATCACGTCTCGAGCCCACGCACCCACGTCCAAGTGGTCGGCTGCGACGTAGTCGGAGCGAAGCTCGTCAGCGGGGGGCGCGTCGGGGTCGTGGAACTCGCGCGCGGAACCACGTTGCTCGACCTCGGCGAACGCGAGACACCGCATGCATGGACCGGTCAGATGCGTCTCGAGCGCCATGACGAACACGGTCGCCCCCGACGCCTGGGAGATCTCGAGCTCGACCGGGAGGACGGCAGGGCCTGGCTCGTATCGCTGCCCTCCGAGAACGAAGGGCTCGAGCTCAACCTCGAGGCGTTCTCGTCGCACCTCTCCCTGGCGCAGGTGAAGCCGGCGAAGATCGATCGTCGTCATGCTCGGAGCGTAGCGCTGCAATCTGACTCGCCGGGAGCATGATAAGCGTTCCTGCTCGCTTGCTACGCTTCGATCATGGAAGCTGATCGCTGGCTGGGTCTTGACTTGCGCCATCTCGTCGCGCTCAAGACGATCGCCGACGAAGGCTCGTTCGGGAGAGCAGCGGAGCGTCTGGGCTATACGCAGTCGGCGGTCTCACAGCAGATCGCGGCACTCGAGCGCATCGTCGGATTGCGGCTGATCGAGAGGCCTGGCGGGCCTCGCGCTATCTCGCTGACGGAGGCCGGTCGAATCCTGTTGCGCCATGCAGAGGCCATCCAAGCGCGGCTTCTCGCCGCCAGGGCGGACATGGCAGCGCTGGAAGCCGGCGACGCCGGTCGGCTTCGCGTCGGGACGTTTCAGAGCGTCGGCGCCAGGATCATCCCGACGCTTTTGCGGCGCTTCTCCGACAGCCACCCTGACGTCGAGATCCTGCTCCGCGAGTCGCAGGACGAGAGCGAGCTGCTCGAGATGATCGAGCGGGGCGAGCTCGACCTGACGTTCTGGACACTTCCGGTCGCACCCGGCCCGTACGAGACGGTCGAGCTCCTCACCGACCCGTACGTCCTCGTCGTCCCGGCCGGATCGCCGCTCGCATCCCTCAAGCGCACCCCGACTCTCAAGGAGATCGGGCTTCAGCCTTTGATCGGCTTCAACCGGTGCAGCGCGATGGATCAGGTCGAGTCACATCTCACCTCGACCGGACGCGCGCCGAACATCGTCTTTCGCTCCGACAACAACGGGACCGTCCAGGGGCTCGTCGGCGCGGGTGTCGGGCTCAGCGTCTCGCCGCGCCTCACGGTCGACGAGGACGATCCGAGCATCGAGGTGATCGACCTTCAAGGGCGTATCCCGCCGCGCGTGATCGGCCTCGTGTGGCATTCGGATCGGCACCGCAGCCCTGCGGCAGACGCATTCACCGCTTCCGCGATCACCGTGTGCGGCGAGCTCTCCGCCGCGCCTGCAGCCGCATAGAGTCGTGATCGAAACACAGCGCCGCGGCCGCGAAGCGGACGCCTTTAGGGATTCTCGCGCGACCGGAATCTGCGCTAGCTGATTCCGGTCTTGCGCCAGCTAGAACTGCCTACGACCCGAAGCGTTCGTATTCTTCGGGCTCGATCGGCTCGGGGCCGACCCCTGCGACCACCGTCTCTTGTGAGCGCTCATGGAGTCGCTCACGCCCACGCCTGACGGCGGTGAGGAACTTGTCGAGGTTCAGGTCGAGAGTCGACAGGATCGAGTCGGCCCAATCCTCCATCTCGAGTCGCGTCTCGCGTGCCTTGCGGCGTGCGTCCTCGACGATGTCCTCGGCCTGATTCTCCGCGAGCTTGACGATCTCCGTCTGTGAAGCCTCGCGCATCGCCTGCTCGCGAGCCTCCTGGACGATCCGATCGCATTCCCGCTTCGCCTCGGCCAGCATCTCCTGCCGCTCCTTGACGATCCAGCGAGCCTGCTTGATCTCCTCCGGAATGGTCGCCCGCATCTGGTCGAGGATCTCGTAGATCTCCTCCCGGTCGAGGCGAACCTGGTCGGTCAATGGGACAGCCTTCGCGTTGTGCACGAGGTCGTCGAGCCTGTCGATGAGCACGAGTACGTCCATCGGTCGAGAAGTCTACTCAGAGGGTGAGACGGGAGCGCCCGTGCTTGGCACAAGGCCGGAACCCGCTTGCGCGGGTTCCAGTCGTTGGTTGACGCTGGGGGAACCTCCCGGTTCCCCCAGACCCCCTCCACTGGTCCGCTTCTCGGACAAGGCCCTCCGCGCCTTCCCTGAAGGCGTCCGCTTCGCGGCCGCGATGCACGCGAACGTTTCTACTCTGATGGAGAGACGGGAGCGCCCGGGCGGCCGTCCGGGTAGATCTCCGTGAATCGCAGCGCGACAGCCGGAGGCACGAGCTCGTCCACCCTGCCGCCGAACGAGGCGATCTCCTTGATGCCGCTCGACGAAACGAAGCTATACAGCGGGCTCGCCATCACGTACACGGTCTCGATCTCCGGAGCCAGCTGACGATTGAGGTGGTTCATCTGGAACTCCCACTCGAAGTCGGAGATCACACGCAGCCCCTTCACCATCGTCTTCGCGTCGTGCTTGCGCGCGAAGTCGACGACGAGCTCCGAGAACACGTCGACGACGACGTTTCCACAGGACGCGAGCGCATCCTCGAGGAACGTGACACGCTCCTCGACCGTGAAGAGCGTCTGCTTGTGCGTCGGATCTCGCACGACTCCGACCACGATCCGGTCGAAGATCGCTGCCGCCCGCCGAATGACGTCGACATGACCGTTCGTGACAGGGTCGTAGCTGCCAGGGCAGATTGCTGTGATCATCGGGAGAACACCGTAATTCGCGCGGAACCGTAGCGACGGCTCGTGACGAGGTCGAGCGGAAGCTCCGGCTCGACACCTGCAGTCGTCTCGACGACGACCGCTCCGTCCTCTTCGAGGACCTCGGGAATGAGCTCGGCAAGTCGCGCTGAGTAGCTCTCCCACTCCTCGTAAGGCGGATCGAGGAGCACGAGGTCATGGCGCCGCCCGCGGCTGCGCTCGTCACCCAGAGCAGCCAAGACATCGCGATTGACGACGATGGCCCCGGTCAGTCCGAGTTTGTCGAGATTCGCCTGGATCGCGCGGCACGCCTCACGGTCGCGCTCGACGAACACACAACGAGACGCGCCGCGCGAGAGAGCTTCGAGGCCCAGCGCCCCAGACCCCGCGAACAGATCGAGCACGGTTGCGCCGTCGACCGGCCCGATCAACGAGAACGCGGCCTCGCGAACGCGATCGCCTGTAGGACGCGTAACGACTCCCTTGGGAGCTGTTATCCGGTGACCCCTTCGAGAGCCCGCAACGATCCGCACGTGATGACCTTAGTGCTTCCCGCCGTGACTACAGTCGTGATTCGCCGGCGAGAACCAAGCAGGCCTAGGACGCAGGGAGCGCCAATATTCAAGAATATTGGCGCGACTGAGGACGACGGCATGCGAAGCGTTCGCAGCCGTGCGAGGCGCGGATGTAGTTCCGGCGGGCAGCACTTACCCGGTGCGGTTCTGCCGGAGGTTACGACTCGCCCAGGTGTTCAGCCTCGCCGAGCACGCGGTCAACATCGTCCGAGAGCAGCCCTTCGTCGTCGAGGTCACGCGCGGCGTCTCGCGCGCGTTCGAGCAGCTTCTGGTCTTGTCGAAGGCGAACGAAGCGAAGATCGGAGTACCCCGACTGGCGCGCTCCCAGGACCTGGCCCTCGCCACGGATCTCGAGGTCCCGCTCGGCGATCTCGAACCCGTCTGCTGTCGCGACCATGGCCTCGAGCCGTTCGCTCGCCTCCTCCGTGAGCTCGTCCTGCGCGCGCGAGACGAGGAGGCAGTACGACTGCTCCGCGCCACGGCCGACGCGACCGCGGAGCTGGTGGAGCTGAGCGAGACCGAACCGGTCTGCCTCCTGCACGATCATGATCGTGGCATTCGGGACGTCGACGCCGACCTCGATCACCGTCGTCGCTACGAGGACGTCGAGCTCGCCCGCCTTGAAGCTCGCCATCACGCCGCGTCGCTCAGCGGTTGGTAGTCGACCATGGAGGCATCCGACCCGGTATCCGCTGAGCTCTGCAGCGCGGAGTCGCTCGGCTTCGGCCTCTGCGGCCCGTGCGACCTGCGTGTCGGACTCCTCGATCAACGGGCAGACCACGTACGCCTGCCGTCCGTCGTCGAGATGCCGACGGAGGCGCTTGTAGGCCTCCGAGCTTCGGCTCTCGCTGACCCACGCTGTGATGACCGGCTTGCGGTTTGCAGGTGGCAGCGCGAGCTCACTCACCTCGAGATCGCCGTAGACGGTGAGGGCTAGCGTGCGCGGAATCGGGGTAGCGGTCAGGTGGAGCACGTGGGGGCTGCGGCCCTCGACGAGTGCAGTGCGCTGACCGACTCCAAAGCGATGCTGCTCGTCCACCACCGCCACCGCGAGGTCGTGGAAGTCGACCTCTTTCTGGATCAGGGCATGCGTGCCGACGACCACGTGAGCATCTCCGGATGCGATGAGCTGCCGGACGGCCGCGTGCTCGCGTGCACGCAGCGAGCTCGTGAGCAGGCTGACGCGGACTCCCAGCGGAGCACAGAGCTCGTCGATGGTCAGGAAGTGCTGTTCCGCCAGCGTCTCGGTCGGAGCCATGAGCGCTCCCTGGCGCCCGATCTCGACCGCGCGCAGGAGCGCGTAGAGGGCAACCACGGTCTTCCCGGACGCGACATCTCCCTGGAGCAGACGCTGCATCGGGATCGAGCGCTCGAGATCGAAGTCGATCTCGGCGATCGACCGCTCCTGGTCTGGCGTCAACGTGAACGGGAGAGACGCGCGGTAGCGAACGAGGAGCTCGCCGGGCGCCCCGAGCGGAACGGCAGATGCTTTCTCGCGCTCTGCGGCTGTGCGCGCAAGCGCGAGGCGGAGCACGAGCAGCTCGTCGAACGCAAGGCGGGCGCGTCCGACCTCAGCTTCGGCGAGCGCGCGTGGCCCGTGGACGGCGACGAGCGCATCCGCGCGGAGGGGTAGTCGTTCGCGCGTTAGCAGAGCCGCGGGGAGCGACTCTCCCGCGTCGCGCGCGAACTCGAGCGCCTGCGCATGGAGGTCGCGCAGCTTCTTCTGCGCGAGATCCTCGCTCGCCGGATAGACGGGAGCGAAGTCCGCGGTCGCATCGTCGCCCTCGAAGTCGTACGAGGACACCGCAAAGCCGTAGCGATTGGCGCGGCCGCGTAGGCGGATGCGCGTTCCCGACGCCAGCTTCTCTTCAAGCCAAGGTTGGTTGAACCACGTCGCCTTGATCTCGCCGGACTCGTCCGCGACCCGCGCCGTGAGGATCCGCAGTCGTCCGCGGCGCCGAGCTCGATGCGGAGTGGACGACGACGTCGATCATCGCCTCCTCGTCACCGAAGAGATCGCAGACTCGCTTCGAAGGTGCCGGCTCCTCGTATCGCCGCGGCCTTTGCCAGAGAAGGTCTCCGACGGTCATGAGACCGATTCGCTCGAGACGCCGAGTGAGTGTCGGGCCGACGCCGTGGAGCGTCTCGATCTCGGCTCGGAGCCGCTCAGGCCGGGGAGCGCTCCGCGAACGCGGCCGACCGCCATGCGGGTCCAGGCCGGCGAAGCCGACCGGGAGGCCCACACGAGCTCGAGTCGCCGTCACAACCGCAGGCCACTATAGGTCCAGCGCTCGCACGAGCGTCGGCGTCACGAGTCGACGAGGAGTGTGTAGAGCCAGCCGGCCTGCCACCGGAACGAGCCTTCGACCAGCTCTGCGAGAGGAGTGCCTTCGAGCAGGTGCTGAAGAGCCCACTGCGTTGCGGAGTGGCCGATGACGACGACTCGCTCGTTCTCGAACCTCGGAGAGAGATCATGGAGAAAGCTCTGCACGCGAGCGACGACCTGGCGGTAGCTCTCTCCGCCCGGATACGGCTCGTAGACGTGGCGTGACCGCTCGACCTCCAGCTGCGCCACCGGCGTGCCGTTCAGCTCGCCGTAGTCGCACTCGCGGAGGCGCCAGTCGTGAAAGATCGGGATGTCGCGGTCGCCGAATGCCAGCTTGGCCGTCTCGACCGCGCGAGCGAGGTCGGATGTGAACACTGCGGCGATTTCCTCGGCAGCGCGGCGCTCGCTGAGCTCTTTTGCCTGTCGCTGTCCCGCAGACGAAAGCCGCCCGTCGAGCCAGCCCGTGGCGATCCAGCGTTCGTTGTCCGTCGTGGTGGAGTGTGTCTCGAAGACGATCGCGATACTCGACTGTCGTCTGCGCCTCATGGCCGGGATCCGCTCAGCGGATCTCGCCCGCGCGAACACCCCTCGAGGCGCCAGCTTCGCGGCCGCAATGTTCGCGTCTGCATCTCAACTTTGGCTACTCATCCTGGAACCAAAAGAACCCGACGGCGCCAGGACCCGTGTGAGTGCCGACGACAGCGCCCAGCGTCGCTGTGAACTCGATCTCGGCCTTCGGCCGCACGCGCCACACGATCTCGCTCAGCGTGCCTACCCATTCCGCGGCGTCCACGTGAGCGATGGCTACGCGCAGGCCCCGTACGTCCGTGGTCGCCTCGACGAACCGTCGCTCGATCTCGGCGAGTGCCTTCTGACGGCCCCGAACTCGAGCCACGGCGACGACCACACCTTGGTCGATCCCCAGGATCGGCCGAACACTCAGCAGCGAGCCCGCAATTGCCGCGGCCCGTCCGATACGCCCGCCCCGCTGCAGGTACTCGAGCGTCTCGAGGGTGAACAGGACCTCGCAGTCTCGGTGGAACCGATCGACGAGCGCAGCGATCTCGTCGTCCGTCGTCCCGCGCGCGAGCCGTCTTTGGATCGCGTGAGCCAGCATCGCGATCGCAAGCGAGGCAGTCTGCGAGTCGACGACACGGACCTTGTCGCCGCCGATCTCCTGTGCGGCGAGCTCGGCACTCTGGAACGTGCCGGAGAGCTTCGACGAGACGTGCAACGAATAGATCCGCTCGTACGAAGCGAGCTCCTCGTACGCGGTGACAAAGTCCTGGGGGGTCGGCTGAGCCGTAGCCGGAGTGACGGGCGACGTGCGAAGCTTCTCGTAGAACTCAGCCGGACCGAGCTCCAGGTAGTCCCGGTACGTGTCGTCACCGAAGCGGACGTACAGAGGGACGAAGCGCATGTTCGTGAAGCGCGAAGGCGCCTCCGGATAGTCCGATGTCGAGTCGAGTACGACAGCGGTGTTCTCGGTGGTCAGATTCACTCGCGACTCCTCCCGGCGGCGGCGCGCACGGCGCCCACGAGCGCGTCGACTCCCTCGTCCTTTCGTACGAGCGCCGCGCCTGCGCTCGACGCGGCATCGTACTCCTCTCGACCTGCCGACGCGCTCAGGAAAACGACCGCAACCGCAGGGCAGCGCACCCTGAGCTCGGCGGCCACCTCGGCACCGTCGAAATCCGGGAGGCGAAAGTCGACTACGACGACGTCCGGGTCGAGCTCGCGGCAGGCGGGCAGCGCCGAATTGCCGTCCGCGACCGCACCGACGACGTCGAGGTCGTCGATCCGGTTCAGCAGATAGACGAGCGACTCGCGGTAAACGTCGTTGTCCTCCACGAGGAGCAGGCGAATCGTCGTGTCCTGAACCTTCACTCCGCCACGAGGAGGAGCGGGTAGTGGGGCTGCCCGCCGTCGTGCACCTCGATGGAGAGTCCCGGATGATCTCGTTCGAGGGCGGCGACGAGACCGTCGAGAGGCGGTGCTCCCTCTCCCGTGAGGATCGCGAGCCACTCTTTCTCACCGGCGAGAACTCGTCCGATGACCTCCTGAAGGACGGTCGTGATGTCCTGAGCGGCGGCGACGGCCGTCTCGTCGACGAGCCCGAGGAAGTCTCCCTTGCGGATCTCGACTCCGTCCAACTCCACGTCGCGTGAGGCGATGGTGACCTCTCCAGTCGCGATCGAGTCGAGCGCCGCGCGCATGTCCTGCTCGTTCTGCTCGGGCGTGTTTGTGGACACGTACCGACCAATCGCCGCGAGACCAGCCTGTACCGACCGCGACGGCACGACTCGAACCGGCTTCTTGGCATGCACGGCCGCCTGCTCGGCCGTCAGCACGACGTTCGAGTTGTTCGGCAGCACGATGACCTCCGCGGCCGGAACCGAGTCGATCGCCGCGACGATCTCCGCTGCGGACGGGTTCATCGACTGCCCTCCTTCGATGACCCTGGTAGCTCCCAGGCTCTCGAAGAGTCTGCGATTGCCCCGCCCCGGGCATACGGCGACGAGACCGGTCTCGAGCGTCTGCATCGTCACGCCGGCGCTTTCGAGCAGCCTGTCCTCGCGCTGCGCCGTCTGATGGTGCATGTTCGCGATCTCGACACCCTCGACGACACCGAGCAGTGTGGCGGCCGAAAGCGCGGATCCCGGATCGTCCGTGTGTACGTGCACCTTGAGCGCAGTCCGGTCGCCGACGACGAGCAGCGAGTCCCCGAGCTGCTCGAGCGTGCTTTCGAGCGCTTCCTGGTCGAGATCCTCCCCCTCGACCACGAAGACCGTGCAGTAGCGGTACTTCGACGGCTCCAGATGGATCGCGTCGATGCTCAGCGTCTCGCCCTGAACCGGCGCGTCGGGGAGCGTCTCACCGGAGGCTCCGTGAACGAGACCGCGCGCGATCTCCACCAGACCGGCCCCACCGGCATCGACCACTCCTGCGTTTCGCAGGATGTCGAGCAGCTCGGGGGTGCGGGCGAGCGCAACTTCACCGCGCGCGAGCACCGCCTTGAGGAAGTCGGGCGCAGACAGCCGACGATTCTCCTTCCGTTCGCCCTCTTCGGCCATCTCGCGGATCACCGTCAGCATGGTTCCCTCGACCGGGCGCTTGACCGCCCGGTACGCCGCGTCGCTCGCCCCCCGAAAGGCGCGGCGGAGCCGAGGGGTGCTCACATCGTTCGTCTCGCCGAGCACCTCCACGAAACCGCGGACAATCTGGGAGAAGATGACGCCCGAGTTGCCGCGAGCGCCCATCAGGGCGGCTCGGGTGACGTCCTTCGCGACCGCGGCGCTCGACTCGGCGCTCGAGCCCTCTAGCGCCTCGACGATCGACCGCAAAGTGAGGGTGAGATTCGTGCCGGTATCGCCATCTGGCACCGGGTACACGTTCAGATCGTCGATTCGCCTGCGGTGTGCCTCGAGGTTCTGGAGCGCACAGGTTGCGAGATAGCGAACAGCCTCGAGCTCCATCAGCTCCTCACTCGGTCGATGTGGACTTCGAGCGCCGCAACGGGAATACCGACCATCCGCTCGAGCTCGTAGAGGACACGCGAGCGAACCGTCGTCGCGACCTCGGCGAGCCTGAGACCGTGCTCGACGACGATCCGCAACTCGATCGCGAGCCCGTCGGCAGCGTTGCTCGACGTCGACGCCCTTCCTGATTCCCCACGGGATGCGCCGAGAGAGCCGTCCGCGGCCAGCGAGTGCCACGACGCCGTAGCTCTCAGCCGCTGCCTGCCCGACGATCTGGGTGATGGCTTCCACCGAGACGGCGATCGCGCCGAGCTCGGTCGACCCGATCACGAACGGCTCGCGCTCCACGCCGCGAGCTTAATGCTTCTCGCCGTAACTACAGTCGTGATTCGCCGGCGAGAACCGAGCAGGCCTAGGACGCAGGGAGGGCCAATATTCAAGATATTGGCCCGACTGAGGACGACGGCATGCGATGCGTTCGCAGCCGCGCGAAGCGTGACTGTAGTTACGGCGGGGAGCACTCTCGTCCTGGACGGTGAACAGCTCTGGCGACGCAGCGAGCGTCGTCAGCCGGTCGCGGAGGCCGGCGTCAGAGCGCTTTTTGGACTTTGCCGGCTTTGAGGCAGCGCGTGCAGACGTAGGCACGCGTCGGATGACCGTCGAGCAGTACGCGGACACGCTGCAGGTTCGGATTGAAGCGCCGCTTCGTGGCAACCATCGAGTGGCTGCGGCTGTTGCCGAAACCGGGCTTCTTCCCACAGATCGCGCATACCTTGGACATGCGGCCGGGCAGTGTACCGGAGCGCCCCCGTTTCAGCGCGACGCTGCTGCGCGGAGATGCGAGAACAGGTCTGCCATCTCCAGCGCGCTGCGCACAGCCTCGGCGCCTTTCTCGATGCGTGGTTCGGCCTGCTCCACTCGGTCGAGCGTGAGGACACCGAACGAGACGGGCACGCCTGTCTCGAGCGCTGCTAGCTGGAGACCGCTCGCTGCCTCACCGGCGACGTAGTCGAAGTGGGGCGTGTCGCCCCGAATGATGCAGCCGAGGGCGACGATGCACGCGAATCGACGCGTCTTCGCCAGAGCCGTCGCCGCCAGCGGGAGCTCGAATGCGCCCGGGACGACCATGATCGTGATCGTCTCTTGGCGAACGCCGGCGTCGGCGAGCTCTTGGAGGGCCCGGTCGAGGAGCTGCGTGGTCACGTTGCCGTTGAAGCGCGAGACGACGATGCCGACGGCACGTCGGCCACCATCGGCCTTACCCTCGAGCACCGCATACCCGTCGGGGATGTGGAGATCACCCGCGGCGTGCTCGTGCGAGAGCTCGACCTCGATCGGTGCACCGTCGTCCGGGAGCTCCGGCTCGATCCCCAGCTCGTCCTGCTCCAACGGCTCCTCGGGCTGGGCGGCTGCAAGCACCTCAGAGTCGCCGCTTTCGAGCGTTTCCGATGCGCGCGCGGCCCCCCAGGCTGGGGAGCCGTCGACATCGATCGCTCCGAGCTCGGATTCGTCGGCATCAGTCACGTCCTCCGGCTCGGCCTGCTTCGGCCACTCCGAGAGCACGTTCTCGCTCGATTCGTCGATGTCGCGGCTGCTCATAGGCTTCCTAGCCTATGAGCGTGGAGGGGTGTGGGGAACCGGGAGGTTCCCCACGATCTCAGGAAGAAGGGGGCACACGGGGGAAACATGGTTTCCCCCGTGAACGCGAGCCGAAGGCGAGCGTTGCTCATCACTCGTCCTCCGGGTGCGGCTCGGGCTCGAGGCGCGCACCCTGATGGTGGAGCTTCGTGAACGTGTGGCCGAGCTTCTCACGTTTGGCCGCCAGATAGCGCGCATTCTCCGGCTTGGGCTCGACCTCGATCGGGACCTGCTCGACCACCGAGAGGCCGAAGCCGTCGAGCCCGGTGAGCTTGCGGGGATTGTTGGTGAGGATGCGTATCGTCGTCAGGCCGAGGTCGGCGAGGATCTGGTTTCCGATCCCCCACTCTCGCGCGTCCGCCGGGAATCCGAGCTCGAGGTTCGCCTCCACCGTATCCAGCCCCGACTCCTGGAGCTCGTAGGCCCTGAGCTTGTTGAGAAGACCGATCCCCCGCCCCTCCTGCCCCATGTAGAGCAGGACTCCGCTCCCTTCGGCCTCGATGCACGCGAGCGCCTGCTCGAGCTGCTCGCCGCAATCGCAAAGGAGCGAGTGGAACACGTCGCCGGTGAGGCACTCGGAGTGCACGCGTACGAGGACGTTCTCCGCTCCGTCCACCTCACCCTTGAGGAGCGCGACGTGATGCTGCCCCGTCAGAAGCTCGCGATAGGCGACCGCCTGGAACATGCCGTAGTCCGTCGGAAGCTGAACCGAGACCACGCGCTCGACAAGCTTCTCGATGCGCCGCCGATATTCGATGAGATCGGCGACCGTGACCATCTTGAGCCCGTGTCGCTCGCAAAACATCGTCAGATCCGTGACGCGGGCCATCGTCCCGTCGTCGTTCATGATCTCGCAGACAACGCCGGCCGGAATCAGGCCTGCGAGCCGGGCGAGATCGACAGCCGCCTCCGTCTGGCCTGCCCGGCGAAGGACTCCACCAGGGCGAGCGCGCAACGGAAACACATGGCCGGGCTGGACGAGATCATGTGGCGTCGATCCGGGATCGATCGCAACCTGGATGGTGCGCGCGCGATCGTGAGCCGAGATACCCGTCGACACTCCCTCGCGCGCCTCGATGGACACCGTGAAAGCAGTGCGAAGTGGTGTCTCGTTGTGGTCCGTCATCGGCCGCAGGTCGAGCTCGTCGCAGCGCTCGGCCGTCAGGCAGAGACAGATGAGACCACGGCCGTAGGTGGCCATGAAGTTGATCGAGTCGGGCGTGACGAACTGCGCCGCGATGGTGAGGTCGCCCTCGTTCTCGCGATCCGCATCGTCGACGACGACGACGAACTTCCCGGAACGGATGTCGTCGATCGCCTCCTCGATCGTGGCGAAGGGCGACGCCGTCTCTGGTGCTTCGAGACCCATGCTCATCCTCGGATCGTAGCCCTCATCGATCCCGAGCCAGGAGAAGGCGCTCGACGTACTTCGCGAGGACGTCGACCTCGATGTTCACCTCGCGCCCAGGAGCGAGCTCGGAGAGAGTCGTGGCCTCGAGCGTGTGGGGCACGAGAGCCACTGCGAACGCGTCGTCGGCGAGCTCGGCCACGGTGAGCGAGACGCCGTCGACGGTGACCGACCCCTTCTCGACGCAATAGCGGAGCACCTCGTCCGGCGCCTCGACGAACACTCGCAGCCCATCTCCCTCCGCCTCGACGGACTGCACTCGGCCTACGCCGTCGACGTGTCCCTGAACGTAGTGCCCTCCGAGCGGCTCGCCGGCTCGCACCGCCGATTCGACGTTGACGCGATCGTCGGCT
This sequence comes from uncultured Thermoleophilia bacterium, assembly GCA_963827525.1. Taxonomy (GTDB): domain Bacteria; phylum Actinomycetota; class Thermoleophilia; order Gaiellales; family Gaiellaceae; genus GMQP-bins7. Next base: position 102,732 of record CAWHBH010000040.1, on the reverse strand, counting down.
TGGAGACGTCCTAGCGTCGTTCGCGCGATCGTCTCGGGGACTGCAGCGAACGAGATCCGATCGCCGTCGAGACGTGTCGCCGTCAGACAGCAGCCACTGACGGCGACCGAGTCGCCAACGCTCGCGCGGGCAGCCGTCTCGCCTGCGCGCACGACGAGCGAGCGGCCGGCGCCTGACCGCTTCCGTCGAGACGACGGTCCCGAGCTCGCGAACGATCCCAGTGAACACGGTCGAACGGTACCTGACTACGGTTCGTGCAGGTAGCTCTGGAGAAGCACGTCCTCTCCGATGGCGCGCGCTTCGAGCCGGCTGAGCTCGAGCGGCCCCTGGAGGCCGGCGAGCATCCCGGACCCTTCTCCCGAGAGCATTGGAGCAACGAACACGAGTAGCTTGTCGACGAGATCCTTCTCGAGGAATGCCGCGGCGAGAGTCGGGCCACCTTCCAGAAGGAGAGACTGGACACCATCCGCGGCAAGCGCCTCGAGCTCCTCCTGGAGCGGACCGGAGCGAAGCTCGAGCTCGGAGCCTTCGGGCAAAGGTCCTCGGCCGAACGCGATCCGGCGCGGCTGGCGGAGGACAAGGACGTCGCGAGCGTCGAGGCGTGGATTGTCCCAGCGCACCGTCCCCATGCCGACAGCAACGGCGTCCGATTGCGCACGGAGGACGTGTACGAGTCGCCGCGACTCCTCGCCGCTGATCCACCGCGATCCCGGCACGGACACACGACCGTCGAGCGTGATCGCGACCTTGTAGGTCACGAACGGGCGACGGAGTGTCACCCAGGTCCGCCACTCCTCGATCTGCTGGCGGCAGCGGAAGGCGAGCTCGCCCTCGGCCACCTCGACTTCGACCCCGCTCGCGCGGAGCCGATCGAGCCCGTCGCCGTCGACGCCGGGGTTCGGGTCGATCTGGCCTGCGACGACCCGCGCGACGCCCGCCTCGACGAGAGCGTCCGCACACGGGGGAGTGGTGCCTCGATGAGCGCAGGGCTCGAGCGTGACGTAGACGGTCGAGCCGCGCGCACGCTCGTCGGCAGCCTCGAGCGCGACGATCTCCGCGTGCGGGCCTCCCTTGCGCTCGTGCCACCCCTCCCCCACGACCTCACTGCCGGCGACCACGACGGCACCCACGACGGGGTTCGGACGAGTCGTCCCTCTCCCCTTCTCTGCGAGCTCGAGCGCGCGTTCCAGGAACGCCTGTTCCACCTGGCCAATCCTACGGCCGTGATCGACGCAGCCTGGCCACGAAGAACCCGGCGGTGCCGTGAACGTGCGGCAGCGTTTGGAGGAATTCGGGTCGCCGCGGATGCCGGAACCGGGGCCACTCGTCCGCGAGCGAGGCGTCGATCTCGAGTCCCGACGCGTCGACGACCTCCTCGGACTCGTCGGCGTTGATCGTGCACACGGAGTAGACGATCGTCCCTCCCTCGCGCACGCGTTCAGCGGCAGCGCGAAGCAACTCGAGCTGCAGCTCCGGCAACGGCTCCGCGCGCCAGCGCAAGTCGGGCCGCTGGTTGAGCACTCCGAGGCCAGAGCAGGGGGCGTCGACCAGCGCTCGGTCGAAGCCCGTCAACTCGGGAGCAAGAGCGCGTGCGTCCGCGGCGACGACTTCGACGTTGGTCGCGCCGAGCCGCCGCGCGGTTTCCTCGAGCTCGCGCGCGCGGGCGTCGTTCACCTCGACCGCGACGACCTCGCCCGCGAGCATCGTGGCTTTGCCGCCGGGAGCGGCGCAGAGATCGAGGACGCGGTCGCCGTCGACCGCGCCAACCGCGAGCCCCACGAGCTGCGACGCCCGGCTTTGCGGCCAGATCCGGCCTTCGGCGAGCGCCACCTCGTCGATCCGGTCGACGTGCCATGCACCCGGAACCGATCTCGTCCTGGACTCCGTCGATCTCACCTCTGATCAGCCTCACGACGGTCTCGGCGGGCTCGTTCTGCGCTCTCATGAGAGCGATCGCGCCGTCCGGGCCGAGATCGTGCCACCACGACTCGGCAATCCAGTCCGGGTACGAGTGCTTGAGAGCGGCTTCGGCCGAGGTCGTCTTCGGGAAGCGCCGCGAGCAACGGCCGCATTCCTTCGGAGAGACGGCGCAGAACCGCGTTCGTGAACGCGAACCGCGCGCTCGAGTCCGGCCGCACGGACGAGCTCGACCGACTCGTTCACTGCCGCGTAGCGCGGAACGCCGTCGACGAAGCCCAGCTGGTACGCGCCGAGCCGCAGGGCAGACCTGACCGGAGGGTCGAGTCGAGCCACGCGTCGACGGCCGAGCGTCTCGATCGCGTGATCGAGTGTCCTGACTCGCTGGACGGCTCCGAACGAGAGCCGCTGTGCGAGCGCACGATCTCTCGAGTCGAGGCCCTCTCCTGCTGACCGAAGCACGCGATCGGCGTAGGCGCCGTCTTCGAAGACGCGCTGCAGAACCTGGAACGCGGCTCTGCGGGCAGGCCCTACGACCGAAGCCCGCGAAGCCATGCCTCGTAGCTCATGCGTCGCCCTGCGTCGGGCTGGATCTCGACCGGCTCGAAGGTTCCGTCCTCGGCGACCTGGGCGCGCCATACGGTGACATCGCGGCCATGAATCTCTGCCCGCGCTCCGATGTGTGGGGAGAGCGCCCGGACGATGTTCACGAGCTCGGACGCGGGTCGTGTGAGGTCGAGCGCGCGGTCCGCTGCCGTGATCTTCTCCGCATACGTCACCTCCCCGCTCTGATCCTCGAAACGTCGGGGCGGGGTCGGTGAGCACGTTGGCAAGCAGGCGGTCGGCGACGTCGGCAGCCTTCCGATAGACCGCGCCTGCGTCGTCCTGAGGCTTCGATCGGGAACGCCTGTTGAGCTGCGATCGGGCCGGCGTCGAGCTCCTTCTCGAGCCTGATGATCGTGACGCCGGTGCTGACGTCACCAGCCATGATCGCTCGCTCGACCGGTGCAGCACCGCGCCAGCGCGGAAGCAGCGATGGGTGCACGTTGAGCCAGAGACGTTCCTCGAGCACGCTCTCGGGAACGATGAGCCCGTAGGCGACAGCGACGACCGTTGCTGCCCCCAGGTCGAGCCCGGAAACGAGACGCTCGGGTTGGAGAACTGGGATCCCGAGCCGCTCGGCAACCTCCTTTGCGGGCGGTGCGACGAGCCGACGGCCACGTCCGGCCGGAGCGTCAGGCCTCGTCAGGACACAGCTGATCTCGTGGCGGGAGGCAAGTCTTTCGAGGACGTCCGCGCCGAAAGGCGCTGTGGCGGCAACCGCGATCCGCAGACTCACCGCGCGCCGAGGACGGGCTGCGGCCTGAGCTTGGCGAGAGCGGCTCGGCGCGACTCGACGTCGGTGCGGTCGATGATCAGCACGCCGTCCAGGTGATCGAGCTCGTGTTGAACGATCCTTGCCGACGGAAGCTCGAGATCCAGTTCACAGGCTCTCCGACGGCATCCATTCCCTCGATGGTCACTGCGATCGATCGCTCGACAGGGACCAGCACCTCGCGCAGGGAGAGACACCCCTCGTCGTCGATGTTCGTGTCCTTCGAGCGCTTCGTGAGCACCGGGTTCACCAGCACGCGATCCTCGCCCTCGTCGACGAACACGAAGACGCGGCGGAGCACGCCGACCTGGGTCGCAGCGAGCCCCACACCGTTCGCCTCGTGCATCAGCTCGGTCATCCGCTCCACGAGCCGTCGAAGGTCGTCGTCGAACGACTCGACCTCCCGCGCTCTCATCCGCAGAACACCGTCGCCGTACTGGCGGATGCGGGAAAGCGCGACAAGGCGTCGCGCTTCCCGCTCTAGTTCCTGGTCGTTCGCTTCGTGCTCGTGGTCGTGCCTCGTGCTCGTGGTCGTGCTCGTGGTCAGCCATCGCGCGGCGAGTCTAGCCGCCGCGCGATAGCCGTACTCGTCAGCTCCCGATGCCCGTTGGCTGCCTCGTCGATCTCAACGCCCGTCGCGGCTCTCGCGATCACCGCGGTTGGGCCGACGCCTCCTCGGAGGTCCGACCTTCTTGAAGCGATACCCGAACGCTCGGTACTCGTCCGACCCGAGCGTCGCGCTCCTCAGGCGCACCTCACGCATGGTGCCATCGCTCATGAGCAGTTGGACGGTCGCAACGTCCCGCGAGGCCAGCCCGATCAGCCGCGCGTCCTGCACATCCTCGACCGCCGGCCCACCCTCGTAAGCGAGGCTCGCACGAGAGCTGCGCTGCCACCCAGAGGATCCTCGGTGGAGTTGCAGCCGCCCTGTCGCTGTTGCGACGACGCCGAAGGCGCGTCCCATAGGCAGAGCTGCCCCGTGTCCGTCACCTGCACGAACACACCGCGACCAGGCAGCCCGCCGCCCGCCGCGATGTCCGCGACCCGAGCGATCTCGCCCGTTGCAAGCCCGGCGTGGAACGCCTCCGGATCCGGCCCCCGGACCTGGCCGGCGACCACGCTGCTCGCCAGAATCGCCGTTGCGCACGCGGAGATCGAGGCCACGATCGCCCACCGCCGGCGAGTCATTCTCACTCCGACCATGCCTTTCTCCTCTCAGTTGACGACCGCACAGCTGCCCCAGAAGTACGCGCTGTTCGCGCGGCAGTGACCGCGCTTAACGTTCGATACGAACCAATACGTGTATGTCGTCGACGACGTGTTCCTGACCGTCGCGTGCCACGAATAGGTGACGTTGTCGATGAACGTCACGGTCGCGTCGTGCCCGGAGCCGTTCTTGAAGAAGTAGTTGTAGCTCCAGCTCGAGCTAAACGAGCTTCCGGCACCCTGGTTCTGCGACCACTGTTGAGGGCCGGCGTACGTCGTCGCGCCGGCGAGCGCCGCTCCTGCCAGCGTGAGCGCGACTACGACAACGACCAACCCCGCACCAAGCCTCTTCACATGACTCTCCTTCCCTCTCGTAGCTGCCACGAGGCGTAGTACTCGAGGGACAAAGTCGTGTCAATTGCCACAAAGCGCCATGGCCGAAACGGCCAGGTTCGTTACAGCGACTGCGGATCGACGTCGACGACGGCGGCCAGCCCATCGCGACGCATCGCCGGTGCGGCGGCCGCGAGAAGCGCCGCAGCGCGTGACGCAAACGCCCGCGGAGATGTCGTCTTTGCGAGCAACTGAGCGCGGTAGCGCCCGCGCAGGCGCAGGAGCGGAGCCGGACCGAGAAGCCGCACGCCAGGCAAGCCGAGGCTTGCGCGCAACTCCCCAAGCACTCGGAGCGGGTTCTCCTGGTCAGGTCCCGAAACGATGAGTGAAACAAGATTGAAAAAAGGTGGGTAGTCGAGCTCCTCGCGTCGCACGAGCTCGCGAGCGAGGAAGCCGGCGACGTCGTGCCGCACCGCGAATGCGAACGGGGTCGCGTCGGGCTGGAAGGTCTGGACGATCACTTTCCCAGGAGCGTCCCGGCCGCTGCGCCCGGCGAGCTGCGTGACGAGCTGGAACGTCCGTTCCTCGGACCGGAAGTCTGGAAACGAAAGACTCGCGTCGGCGTCGACGACGGCCGCGATCGAAACGCCGGGAAAGTGGTGCCCTTTCGCGACCATCTGCGTCCCGATGAGCACAACGGATCGTGACGCACCAAATCGCTCGAGCGCCTCACGAAGGGCGCCCGGGCGTGCGGCAGTGTCGGCATCGAGCCGAATTCGATCCAGCCCTGGAACGCGCTTCTCGAGCTCCGTCTCGAGTCGCTGCGTGCCCGCGCCGATGCGCGCGAGCTCGACGGACCCGCACTCCGGACACTGCTTCGGAAGCTCCGTCGAGTACCCGCAATGGTGGCAGTGCAGTCGCCCGTCCGCGTGCAGCGTCAGTGCGATGTCGCAACTCCGGCAGCGGCGAGTGCTTCCGCACGCGCGACAGTGGATCGCGCCCGAGATGCCGCGCCGATTGAGCAAGAGAATCGCTCGCCCTCCACGCTCCTCTACCGCCGCAAGCTCGGCGAGCAGCGGTGCCGAGAGCGGATATCCAGCCTCGCGCCGCAGGTCGACAATGCGCACCGACGGGAGAGGTGCGCCGATCCGCGTCGGCAGCTCGAGGCGATCGAGCCGAGACCAGCTCTCGACGCGAGGCGTGGCACTCCCGTAGACGGCTACGGCGCCCTCGAGCGCGGCCCGCTTCGCAGCGAGGGTGCGCGCGTCGTATCGCGGATCCGATTCCTGTTTGAACGAGGCGTCGTGCTCCTCGTCGACGACGATCAGTCCGAGGTCGTGGACCGGCGCGAAGATCGCGGAGCGGGCACCGACGACGACGCGCGCCTCGCCGCTCGCGATTCGCTCCCGCTCGTCACGTCGCTCGCGCCTCGGTGAGCGCGGAGTGGAGAACGGCAACGCGCCCTCCGAAGCGTGCGCCGAACCGGCCCACCGCCTGAGGGGTCAGGGCGATCTCCGGCACGAGCACGATGGCGCCTCGCCCACGCTCGAGGGCAGCCGCGCACGCTTGGAGATAGACCTCGGTCTTTCCGCTTCCCGTCGGGCCGTGCAGGAGGAAATGGCCGCCCCCTGCATCGAGTGCAGCGATCACACGACCGACCGCGTGCCGCTGAGCATGCGTCAGCTCGGCGGGCTCGGGCTCTCCGGGAAGGGCGTTCGCGAACGCCGGCGCTCGACGTTCTCCGCGGCGAGACCGCAGTAAGGGAGCGACGAGAGCGAGAGCTCGAGCGGGGGTCGACCCGTAGTAGTCCGCCAGCCAAAGGGCGAGCTCGACGAGTGCGGGCGGCACCCGGTCGATGACGGGACCGGCATCGGCGATCGCGATGCCGTCCGGCGGCTCGACCCCCGTGGCGACCACGATTCCTCGTACCCGTCGCCCACCGAGACGCGACAGCAAGAACGTCCCCGCGACTGACGCCCTCCGCGACCTCGTACGTGAACGAGCGGGCAAGCGCGCGGGCCGTAACGAGCGGGTAGATCTCCGCGAAGGGCACTAGTGGTCTCTCCGGGAAGTCCGGTGCCCATTCGCCGACGAGAACCGAGCAGGCCTAGGACGCAGGGAGGCCGCATACCAAAAGGTATGTGGCCGACTGAGGACGACGGCATGCGAAGTGTTCGCAGCCGCGCGAAGGGGTGGCGTACTTCCCGGAGAGACCACTGGGGCGAGCGTAGCCGCGCCCTCGGCGGCAGCGTTACGCGGCGGCGGGGGTCCTCGGCTTTCGGAAGAACAAGTAGAGCGTCGGCGCGGCCAACGCCACGAAGGCCCCGACGAGCAACCCTTCGCTCTCGGGGAACACGCCTGCTTCGGCGAGCTCATGGAGCCCGGAGGCGAGCAGGTAGCCGGCAAACAGAAGCAGGAGAACGCTGGTCGCAGTGAAGAACGTCCGCAGGTTCAAGCGGTGTGAGCCGCGGTAGAAGAGGTATCCGAGCCCAACGGCCGCGGCGCCTCCGACGAGTGATGCGACGAGAGAGATAGCCGGGCTCGAGCCCTCGACGGAGCTGAACAGGAAGAGCGCGGTTTCAACGCCCTCTCGGGCGACACCGATGAACACGACAAGTGCCAGTCCTACTGCTGAACCGGCATCGAGCGCTGCCTGTGTTCGCCCTTCAATCTCTCTGCGGAGGGTTCGAGCACGGTTCCGCATCCAGAAGATCATCCAGGTGAGCAGCCCTGCTGCGGTGAGCATCACAACACCTTCGAAGATCGCCTCCGAACGACCCTCGAGCTCGGCTCCCGCAGCGAAGAGCACGACCCCAACGGCAAGGCTCAGTGTCAGCGCGGCTGCGACGCCCACCCAGACTGCGGCGAATCCGTCGCGGCGGCCGGTGCGATCGAGAAAGGCTAGAACGATCCCGACGACGAGCGAGGCCTCGAATCCCTCGCGAAGAACGACGACGCCGGCACCCATGCTTCTCTACCTCTCTCTCCAGTCGATTTCAGTGCGATGTAAGGGACACCTTACACGCGACGAGCGGGACTATAGTGCGGGTCCCCTCAGCCGTCAAACGGGAGGCGCAAGTGGCACGAGCGCACGGCCATTCGGTCGACGAGTATCTGGAGACCATCTACTTCCTCGCGTTCCCGATCGGGGAGTACCGGCCGTCGACCGGATCGACCGCAATTGCGTCTCGGGTGGCCGAGATGCTGGGTGTCTCACGCGCCTCGGCAGGCGAGATGCTGAAGCGCCTCGAGGCCGACGGGCTCGTGGAGCGTGGCGATCAAAAGGAGGCCATTCTCACGGACGTCGGCGCCGAGCGGGCGAAACGTGTGGTGCGCAAGCACCGGATCATCGAGCGATTCCTCACGGACTTCATGGGATACACGGCTGCCGAGTCGCACGTGCACGCGGACGAGCTGGGTGACACCTTCACCGACGAGATGATCGAGCGGATCAACGAGCGCCTCGGCCACCCCGACCGCTGCCCGCACGGCTGGCCGGTCGAGCCCGAGGTCGAGCAGGCCGAGAACGCAGAACTCGTCACGCTCGCCGATCTCGAGACCGGCAGGCCGGCGGAGATCGTGCGACTCGCCGAGCACGACGGAGACCTCCTCCACTGGTTCTACGACGAAGGGCTCGCACCGGGCGCACACGTCGAGGTTCGGACGAAGCAGCAGGCTGCCGGGCAGCTCGGTGTCGTCGTGGACGGCACGGATCGGGCGATCGCGGAGAAAGCGGCGCTCGGGATCTACGTTCGAGCGGCGTAGCACGCCCTTACGGATCGCTCAATTACCCCTCAGCCGCCGCACATACAACGCTGCGAGCATGTGGCCGCAAACACTGCAGCGGGACGAGCAGAAACGTGGCCCGGTCGCCGGGCACGGTGCGTTTCTTAGCCAACTCTTAGGGAACTCACAGGTCGCATTCACGGAAGCGCGCTTTCATTGGAGCCGCGCACTCCCTCTGATCGACCGCCCTCCACGCCGAAGGCCCGCAGCGCGGGCTTTCGGCGTTTCAAGGGCTCAGACCGTGGACTCTCAGACCGTGGACTCGGAGAGCAGGCCACTCGCCGCGCGCAGCACATCCGCCTTGTCGGTGCGCTCCCAGGTGAAGTCGCGGTCCTCGCGGCCAAAGTGTCCGTATGCCGCAGTCTTCGCGTAGATCGGGCGGAGGAGGTCGAGGTCCCGGATGATCGCTCCGGGCCTGAGGTCGAAGTGCTCGGAGACCAGCTTCTCGATGCTCGCGAGCGGGATCGCCTCCGTTCCGAAACAGTCGACGTTGACGCTCATGGGGTGAGCCACGCCGATTGCGTAGGCGACCTGGAGCTGACAACGGTCGGCCAGGCCGGCCGCGACGATGTTCTTCGCGACGTAGCGCGCCGCGTACGCGGCCGAGCGATCGACCTTCGTGGGGTCCTTGCCCGAGAACGCGCCGCCCCCGTGAGGAGCCGCGCCCCCGTAGGTGTCGACGACGATCTTGCGTCCTGTCAGGCCCGTATCGCCCATGGGGCCTCCGATGACGAACTTCCCGGTCGGGTTCACGTACAGAAAGTCCTTCGCCCCGAACCGGCTGGGGTCGACGAGGTCGCGGAAATCCGAGTGGAGGATGGGCTCCACGACGTGCTCGAGGAGATCGGGCTTCATCAGCGTCTCGACGTCGAGGCCGTCGCGGTGTTGCGTCGAGATCAGGATTCGCTCGATCTCGACGGGCCGCTGGATCCCGCGCTCGTCCACCTCGTAGCGCACCGTCACCTGCGACTTGCCGTCGGGCCTGAGATACGGGAGCACGTTTGCCTTGCGCACCTCGGCAAGCCGCTTCGTCAGCCGATGCGCGACCAGGATCGGAAGCGGCATGAGCTGTTCCGTTTCGCGCGTCGCGTAGCCGAACATCATTCCCTGGTCACCCGCGCCGAGCAGGTCGATCGGGTCAGTGTCGCCGTGTTGCGCCTCGTACGATTCGTCTACGCCGCGCGCGATATCCACGGACTGCTCGTCGATCGCGACCACGACGCCGCACGTCTCGAAGTCGAAGCCGTACTTCGCCCGCGTGTAGCCGATCTCCGCGATGCGCTCGCGCACGACGGCGCGGATGTCGACGTACGTGTCGGTCGTGATCTCGCCCGCCACGACCACGAGGCCCGTCGTGATGAGCGTCTCGCAGGCGACTCGGGCGTTCGGGTCGTCGGTGAGGACGGCGTCGAGGACGGAGTCGGAGATCTGGTCGGCGATCTTGTCCGGGTGACCCTCCGTCACCGACTCGGACGTGAACGAGAACGAGCGCGCAAGCATGTCGCGCAGCGTACCCACCGGGCCAGACCCGTGGGATCAAGATCTCTAAGGGCGGCTGCGCCGCTCGCAGTTCCCTACTCGGCCGTTGGCTCTCGCCGCATCAGCTGCAGAAGGAGATCGGTGAGCGCGACCCCCTCGAGCACCGCGCACACGCCCTCCGTGATGGGGAGCTCGATATCGAGCCGCCGCGAGAGGTCGCGCAGCACGGGAGCAGTCGTCAGGCCCTCGACGACCATCCCGATCTGGTCTGCTGCCTCGTCGGGCGTAGCGCCCTGCGCGATGAGCTCACCCGCGCGCCGATTGCGGCCCGTGGGTGCCCAGCACGTGACGATCAGATCGCCCATGCCGGCGAGCCCGGCGAACGTGTCTGGGCGAGCGCCCGCGACCTCTGCCAACCGCCTCATCTCCGCCAGGCCGCGTGCGACGAGTGCGGCCTTTCCGTTGTCCCCGAGTCCGAGCCCGTCCGCACCACCGGCGGCGAGCGCGATCACGTTCTTTGCGGCCGCACAGAGCTCGACACCGACCACGTCCTCGTTCACGTACACGCGGAAGATCGTCGAATGGACGGCGACCTGGAGGCGCACGGCGAGCTCGAGGTCGTCGCTCGCGATCACGGCCGCAGCCGGCAAACCACGCGCGATCTCCTCGGCGATGTTCGGGCCCGAGAGCACCGCAACAGGGCGCCCGTGGACGAGCGTCGAAAGTCGCTCGCCGGTCGCCGGGTCGAGGCCCTTGGTGAGGCTCAGAATCGGAGTGTTCCCAGGCAGACCGGCGACGACCTCGCCGAACACGCGGCTCGGCACCGCGACCACCACCAGGTCGGCGCTTGCAACGGGCGCGTCGACGATCTCTGCGGCGGCAATGCCGCGAAGGTCGGCTTCGTGGGCGTAGCGCGGGTTTCTTGCCGTGGCCACGATCACGGCAACCTGCTCCGGATCGCGCGCCGCAAGCGTCACCTCGTGTCCGTTGTCGCGCAGGAGGCACGCGAACGCCGTCCCCCACGACCCCGCTCCCACCACAACTACCCTCACGACCGGACCGCCTTGCAACAGTCTGTTGCAAGCGTTGCCCGCCGGCCATGGTGCTTGGCGTTTACGACCAGACCACTTTGCAACAGTCTGTTGCAAGCGTAACCCGGAGCTGGTGCTCCGAACGTCACTCGGACGTGACGAAGTCGATGGAGACGGGCACGCCCTCGAGCCCAAAGCGGGCGCGCAGCTCGTTCTCGACCCAGTAGCCGTAGTCGCGCGTCACGAGCCGGCGATCGTTCACGAAGAAGCGAAACCGCGGAGGCCTCGAGCTCACCTGGGTTCCGTAGAGCAGGTTGAGCCTGCGACCGCGCCGCCCCGGTGGCTGGCGCGCCTCGCGCAGCTCCTGTAGCGCCCGATTCAGCTCGGCGGTCGAGATGCGCCCCGCGTAGCGGGTGAAGAGCTCCTCGATCATGGCGAGGAGCCGCTCGAGGCCACGTCCGGTCTTGGCCGAGACGGCGATGAGCGGCGGCCGCTGGCGGAGCCGGGTCGCGATCCGTGGCCGCACGTCCTCGAGCCGAACCTCTGTGACGTCCCACTTCGAGAGCACGACGATCGTCGCGCACTGTGCCTTGCGGGCCACGTCGGCGACTGTCAGGTCCTGATCCACCACTCCCTGACTGGCGTCGACGAGAACGAGCGCGATGTCGGCTCGCTCGGCCGCCTCCAGCGCGCGGAGCTCCGAGTAGTACTCGATACCTTGCCGTTGCTTTCGTTTGCGCCGCAGACCAGCCGTGTCGACGAGGACGAACGTCGTCTCGTCGCGGCGTAGGACAGTGTCGATGGCGTCACGCGTCGTGCCTGGAACTTCGGAGACGATGACGCGCTCCTGACCCAGGAGAGCGTTCAGGAGCGACGACTTGCCGACGTTCGGACGGCCGAGGATCGCCACCCTGATCGCTTCCTCGCCGACGGGTCGCTCCGCTCGTCCGGGAAGCCGTGCGACGATCTCGTCGAGCAAGTCTCCCGTTCCGTGGCCATGAATGGCCGAGATCGGAATCGGGTCGCCGAGGCCGAGCCTGTGGAATTCGAGGGCTTCGAGGTCTCGCTGCGGGTCGTCGATCTTGTTCGCGAGCACGAGAACGGGCCTACGCGACGAGCGAAGGATCTCCGCAAGCTCCTCGTCACCCGGCGTCACGCCCGCCTTCGCGTCGACGACCATGAGGACGAGATCCGCCTCCTCGACCGCTTGCCGCGCCTGTGCGGCAACCTGCGGGCCGAACGGCCCCGCATCGGCGCGATCCACGCCTCCTGTGTCGATCAGCCTGAAGTACGTCCCGGACCAGTCGCAGAGGAGCTCTTTGCGATCGCGCGTGACACCCGGTGTTTCGTGCACGACAGCAGTGCGAGACGAAGTGAGCCGGTTGATGAGCGTCGACTTGCCGACGTTGGGGAAGCCGACGATCGCGACCGTGCCGGCGATCTCGACGTCGGTCGCCGCCGTGTCCGTCATGACGGCGGTGTCGCGTCGCGGGGACGTCCGAGCTCGTGTATCCCGACGAGCCACTCCCACAGTCGACGGATCTCGCGCTCGATTTCGACCGACGCCTCCTTGTAGCCCTTGCCGCCTCGCGGGAGACCGTCGAAGCTCATCGGCTGCCCCCACGCAAGCGAGACGGGATGGAAGTTCCCCAGACGCCACGTCTGGCTGCCGTGCAGAGCGACGGGGGTGACCGGCACGCTTTCGTTGATCGCCACCATCGCGGCTCCCGGTTGAACGGTGCCGGGCTCTCCGGTGGTCTGCCTTGTGCCCTCGACGAACAGCCCGAGCGCGTTGCCCTCCCGAACGACCTGGCGCATCATGCGTACCGCGTCGCGATCCGATTCGCCGCGCCGCACCGAGAACCCACCGAAGCTCCTCATCAGCTGGCCGAGCCCAGGCACGCGATGGGCCTCGACCTTGGCCATGAAGTAGAGCGTGCGCGGGCTCGCCGCGCCGAGCGCGGGGGGATCGATCCAGCTGAAGTGGTTGGCGGCGACGACCAGCCCTCCGCTCAGAGGCACCCGCTCGGCTCCATAGCTACGCAAGGGCGCGACGATCCTGACCGCGGTTCCGATCGTTGCACGCCCGACCGTCCAGACGGCATCGGTCCTGTTCATCGCCTGGCCTCGACGAGCTCGGCGATGGATTCGACGACCTCTCCGACGCTGAGCCCGGTCGTGTCGAGAATCACCGCATCGTCTGCGGGCTGCGTGTTCGGCGCATCCTGCTCGTCGCGACGCCTGAGGTCGGTTGCAAGAGTGTCGGCGCCGACGCCGGGACGGTCTGCCGACCTGCGCCGCGCGCGCTCGTCCTCGGCGGCGACGAGAAAGACCTTCACCTCGGCCGTGGGTGCGACGACGCTGCCGATGTCCCGCCCTTCGATCACCGAGTCTCCGGCTGCACCGAGGGAACGCTGACGTGCTCGCATGACCTCGCGCACCTCGGGGTGTTGCGCGACCACGGGGACGAGGCGGTCGATCTCGACATCGCGGATCTTCGCCGACACGTCCTCGCCGTCGATGGCCACCGTCCCGTCCACAGAGAAGGAGACCGGACACTCTCGCGCGAGCTGAGCGAGTGCGTCCCCGTCATCGAGCTCGACCCCGTCTCGCCGCGCGAGCCAGGTGAGCGCCCGGTACATCGCGCCGGTGTCCAGATGAAGGAAGCCCAGACGCTGCGCGAGCGCGAGTGCAACCGTGCTCTTCCCCGAGCCTGCGGGCCCGTCGATGGCAACGATCATGTCGCGGGAGGGTAATGAAGGGCGTCGGGGGCAAGCTGCTCCAGAACTTCGAAGAAGCCCGGGAAGCTCGTGTCGACGGCGTCTGCCCCCCGAAGCTCGACGCCTTCGCTCGACGACACTCCCGCGACGGCGCCCAGCATCGCCAGCCGATGGTCGCCGCGGGAGTCGACGATCCCGCCGCGCAGCCGCGTGGGCACGCCCCTGATCCGAAAGCCGTCACGGGTAGCTCGAATGTGGCCGCCGATGCGCCGGAGCTCCTCGACGACCGCTTCTATCCGGTCCGATTCCTTGTAGCGCAGCTCGGACGCACCGCGAATGACCGTTTCGCCGCGCGCATGGCAAGCCGCGAGGGCAAGCAGCGGAAGCTCGTCGATAAGGGATGGCACTTCGGCAGCCAGAACGGTCGCGCCGACCAGCTCCGACGTGCGCATCTCGACATCGCCGGCGGGCTCACCTCCGATCAACCTCCGGTGGTAGATCGCGATCCTCGCTCCCATGCGCTCGAGCACGTCCAGTAGCCCAGTTCTACGAGGGTTCAGTCCGACTCCGTGCACCGCGAGCGTCGAGCCCGGCACGATCGCCGCGGCGACGAGAAGGGGGGCCGCCGCCGAGAAGTCTCCGGGAATCTCGACGTCGCCGAGCTCCAGTCGCTGCGCTGACTCGACGGTCACGCTCCGCGGACGCCGCGTCACGCGTGCGCCGGCCCGTTCGAGCAGGCGCTCGGTGTGATCTCGGGTCGGGACGGGCTCGACCACGGTCGTCTTCCCTGCGGCCTGCACGCCGGCGAGCAGGATCGCGGACTTGACTTGCGCCGAGGCCACCGGGAGCTCGTAGTCGATCGCACGGAGCGCCGCGCCCTCCACCACGACGGGGGCATGACCAGCACTGGTCTCGACCGCTGCGCCCATGCGCCGAAGCGGCTCGGCGACGCGCTCCATGGGGCGCAGCGAGAGCGATTCGTCGCCTACGAGCTCGAATCGACCCTGCTGACCGGCGACGATGCCGGCGAGGAGCCGCATGAGCGTGCCGGCGTTCCCACACTCGATCGGCCCGGCGGGCTCGGACATGCCCTGGAGACCGATCCCGTGGACAGTCAGGGTGTCGACGTCATGCTCCTCGACGCCGACGCCGAGCGCGCGAACGGCTTCGATCGTCGTCTCCGTGTCCGTCGAGCGACCGAAGCCGACGATGCGAGTTTCTCCCTCGCAGAGCGAACCCACGAGAACTGCGCGGTGCGAGATCGACTTGTCGCCCGGCACTGCGATGTGCCCCTCGAGCACGGGCACCGGATCGATGCGCATGGTCGACCGAGGCCGGCGCTCAGCCGACGGTCTTGCCCATCAGCGAAACGACAGTGCGGATCTCGTCGGCGAAACGCGCGAACTCCCCCACCCTGATCTGCTGCGGGCCGTCGCAGAGCGCGTCCTCGGGCTGTGGATGGACCTCGATCATCACGCCGTCGGCACCCGCCGCGATCGCGGCGCGTGCGAGCGGAAGCACGAGATCGCTCCTCCCCGCGGCGTGCGACGGATCGACGATGACCGGAAGATGCGTCTCGCGCTTCAGCACGGGCACCGCCGAGAGATCGAGCGTGTACCGCGTCGAGCGCTCGAAGGTCTTGATCCCGCGCTCGCAGAGGATGACGCGCTCGTTTCCCTCCTTCGCGACGTACTCCGCGGCCATCAGCAGCTCCTCGACCGTTGCAGCAGGCGAGCGCTTGAGGAGAACCGGCCTCGGCACCCGGCCGACCTCGGCGAGCAGGTTGAAGTTCTGCATGTTGCGGGCACCGATCTGGATCACGTCGGCGATCTCGACGACCTCCTCGACGTCTCGGGGATCGAGGAGCTCGGTGACGATCGGTAGGCCCGTCTCCTCTCGCGCCTCGGCGAGGATCTCGAGCCCCTTGGAGCCGAGCCCCTGGAACGCGTACGGCGACGAGCGCGGCTTGAAGGCGCCGCCGCGCAGGATCGTCGCGCCGGCGGCCGCGACCGCCCGAGCGGTCTCGAGCGTCTGCTCGCGCGTCTCGACGGTGCACGGCCCGGCGATGAGCCCGAAGAAGCCAGCGCCGATTCGCCTGCCACGGACTTCGATGACCGTCGCATCCGGTGTCAGCTCGCGTGCGACCAGGGGGTACGCGAGAAGCTCGGGTGGGCCGGCGATCTCCATTACGAGTTGAGTCTAGTGGTGGCCCGACGCACTCCCGCGGGTCCAGGGAGAATCCCGGAATGCGGATCTTCTCCGGCATCAGAGCCTCGGGCGACAAGACACTCGGCAACTACAGCGGCGGGTATCGCCAATACAGGGCAACCCAGGAGCGCGGCGAGGCCTTCTTCTGCATCGTCGACTTGCACTCCATCACGACCGCATACGAGCCCGCGGGGCTTCATGAGGCGACGCTGTCGGGCGCGGCGTTGCTCTTCGCCACCGGAATCGACCCGGACAGGTCCGTCGTTTTCGCTCAGAGCCACGTGTCAGCGCATGCGGAGGCAGCATGGCTGCTCAGTGCCGTTACGAGCTTTGGAGAGCTCCGGCGGATGACGCAGTTCAAAGACAAGTCCGCGGAGCAGGAGTTCGTGTCGAGCGGACTGTTTACGTACCCGGTGCTCATGGCAGGCGACATCCTGCTGTACCAGACTGACATCGTTCCGATCGGAGACGACCAGCGCCAACATCTCGAGCTAACCCGTGATATCGCCGAGCGGTTCAACAGTCGTTACGGAGACACGTTTACCGTGCCGCGAGGCGTGTTCCCCGAGGAAGGTGCGCGCATCAAGAATCTCCAGGAGCCGGAGCGACTCATGTCAACCTCAGCCGGGAACCCTCAGGGGGTCGTGCGCATCGTCGACGAACCCGACGTCGTAAGGCGGAAGTTCAAGACAGCCGTGACCGACTCGGGCCGCGAGATCGTCCACGCGCCCGACAAGCCGGGGATCTCGAACCTCGTCGAGATCATGAGTGTCGCCACCGGGAACTCGATTCAGGAGGTGCAGGACAGTTACGACGGCCAGGGCTATGGAGCGTTCAAAGACGATGTCGGCGAGGCCGTGGTCGCGCTCTTCGCGCCCATCCAGGAGCGCTACCGCGATCTACGAGCCGACGAGACCGAGCTGCGGCGCCTGCTCGGGGTTGGCGCAGAGAAGGCGCGCGAGGCGTCGGCTCCCACGATCGCTGCCATGTACGACCGCATGGGCTTCGCGCGGCTGCAGTAGCGAGCCTGGGCTCGCTCAGGCCGCCTCGGGCGGCAGGAGCGTCCCCCGCGGCCTGGCGGAGCGATTCGACCTCGTCCGGCGTGAGCTCGCGCCACTCTCCAGGAGCGAGCCCGAACAAGCGCAGGCCCGCGTAACGCCGCCGGTGGAGGTGCTGCACCGGGAGACCTACGGCGGCGCACATGCGCTTCACCTGATGCTTGCGCCCCTCGTGCAATGTCAGCTCGATGCGGCTGACCCGCGTTCCGCGCCGGACGATGCGAGCCCCGGCAGGCGCGGTTCGCCCGTCGTCGAGCTCGACGCCGTCTCGAAGAGTCGTGAGCGCATCGGGAGACGGCGAACCGTCGACGTCGACGTCGTAGACCTTCGAAACGCCGAAGCTCGGATGCGCCAAACGATGCGCGAGTTGGCCGTCATTCGTCAGCAGGAGCGCTCCGGTCGTGTCCGCGTCGAGCCGGCCGACGGGGACGACGCGCACGTCGTCCGATACGAGATCGACCACTGTCGGGCGGCCTTCCGGGTCGTCCGCGGTAGTGACGACGCCGGCAGGCTTGTTCAGGAGCACGTAGCGGAGGGGCTGAGCTTCTACCCGCTCCCCGTCGACCTCGACGGTGTCGTCCTCGCCGACGGTCGTGTTCAACTCCCCGGTCTCTCCGTTCACCTGCACACGCCCTTCGAGGATCAGTTCGTCGGCACGTCGTCGCGAGGCGACGCCCGCGCGCGCGAGGAATGCATTCAGCCGCATCCCACCATTCTCGTGTGACCGCAACCATGCCGCTCGAGCTCATGCGCGACGGCGAGGCAGTCCCTGTGCTGCGCAACGGCGCCTGGCAGTTGTAGGGCAGGGCGCGCCTAGGAGGCGCGGGCCTCGGCCACCTCCAGCAAGCGTTCGCGCAATTCGCCCGCATTCTCGCCGAGATCGTCGAGACGAGGCAGCGACGCGAGGCTCTCCAAGCCGAAGACGCGCTCGAAGAGCGGAGTCGTCCGGTAGCGAACCGCACCCCCCGGCGCACTCTCGCGCCCGGCTTCGGCGATCAATCCTCGCTCGACGAGGCCTGCGACGGCGGAGTCTGCGGCAACGCCGCGAATTCGGGCGACGTCGGGACGGGAGCACGGGCCGAGGTACGCGACGATCGCGAGCGTCTCCAGCGCCGCCTGCGACAACCCCCGCTCGACGGGTCGCTCGAAGAGGCGTGCGCAAGCATCGGCTGCATCACGGCTTGCGCGAAATGCGAATCCTCCGGCCACCTGCTCGAGGACGATGCCGCTCCGGCCTTCGCTGTAACGCTCGCGGAGAAGCCCGAGCGCCGTCTCGATGCGCTCCGGGTCGTCATCTGCTGCCTCCGCGAGCTCTCCGAGCGAGAGAGGCGCCGAGGCTACGACGAGGAGCCCCTCGATCGTCCGGGCGAGGTGGTCGACAGGGTTGGGAGCGATCAGGCGGAGCGGGCTGTCCATGCACGGATCCTTTCGCTGTCGAGTGGGTCGAAACCTGCCTCGCGTTCCTTGGGCGTTGCTGGGGAGTCAAGGCCGGAGGGGACAGTGCTCAGCACGGCCCCGGAAGGCCTTGGCTCCCCAGCGGCGTCAGGCGACGGCGGAGCCGGGCTCTGCCCGGCGGGAGCCGATGCCGCCCAGGGGCGGGAGGCACGTGAAACCCTTATGGGAGCGAAGGGCGCTGCCTGGCTCAGCGCGATCTCACCGGACTTGCGCAGCTCGAGCAGCGCAAGGAGAGCGACTGCCTGCTCGACCCGCGAGAGATCGCCCACTTCGGCGTCGAAGTCGAAGAGGCGACGCCGCGTGAGGAGGACCCTGAAACGCTCGAGGAACTGCGACACCGGCGGAAAGCGCAGCGCCATGTGAGCCAGCGAGACGGCCGGCGGCGGCACGGCGAGGGCGCGCAACGCCATCGCAAGCGCCGCGGAGTCCTGCGGAGCAAGCCGTCTCTCCGGCCGCGGTGCCAGCGGAGAGGGTCCGAGCCTGAACCAGCGATCCCGCTCGGCGGCCAAGCGTTCGACGAGCCAGCCTGCAGCCTCCTTCATTCGCCGGTACTCCGCGAGCCGGCGAGCAAGCTCCTCCGCAGCCTCTTCCGGTTCGAGCTCGCCGAGCTCGGCGGCCTCGTCCGGGAAGAGCGCGCGGGCCTTCAACTCGAGCAGCGCCGAGACGAGTACGAGGAACTCCCCACACGCCTCGAGGTCGAGCTCGTCGCGCTCGGCCATGAGCTCGACGAACGAGACGATGATCGCTGCGATGTCTACCTCTTTTGGCTCGAGCTCCTCCTTCAGGAGAAGCGTCAGGAGCAAATCGAACGGTCCCTCGAACGCATCGAGGTCGAGCTCGAGCTCTCGGACCGGAGTCGACGACACGCGCGGAGGCTAGCCGCGTGGCCGGACGCGCCCGCTTCAGCGCAGCGACCCCGCAAGGGTCAGCGCTTCGTCCCGCGTAAGGTCGCCTTCGAGCCGGTACGTCACACCGTTCTCCTCCCAGACGAGCACGTTGCGGGCCAGACGCGCGCTCTCCTCGATCACCTCGCCGCTCTCGTCGACCAACAACACGAGGTGCGGCCACCCGTCGAGGTAGTAGCCGCGCGCTCCCTCGACGGAGACCTCCTCGATGCGCGTGCCCATGGCCGCGAGCTTCTTGAGGATGAACGGCTCGTCGATACTCGCCCCAGGGGTCTGAGCGACGAGCAGGCGTACATTCCGTGGCGTCCCGTAGAGGAACCAGACAGTGCCCCGCGCGCCGAGGTAGACGCGATCCGGTGCTGCCCGGAGCTCGAGAATGTCGAAGCCGGCCGCGGTGCGTGCCTGCTCCAGCGTCGATCTCTGGCCGAGCGCGAGCTCGAGATCGAGCTCAGGCAACTGCGGCGTCACTGCAGGAAGCTCGTCGACGAGCTCGATCTGCTCACCTCCGATGTGCAGGACACGGAAGAGCGCGGACCGTGCGTCCGGGATCGCGAGCGTCGCGGCGAACGCCGCGAGCACGATGAGGGCGATTGCGAGCACCCACCGTCGCGGGTGTGGGCGCAGTCGCTGTGGCTCGATGCGAGCGAGCACAACAGGCGCGAGGTCGGGTGCCGCAGGGACCGCGATCCGGCGACCGAGCTCGGTCAACGCTCGCTCGAGGTCGTTCACGAGTCCACCTCCTGTCGCAGACGTGCGAGCGCACGCGCGGTACGCGACTTGACGGTGCCGCGACGCACATCGAGGACCGTCGCGGTCTCCTCCTCCGAAAGCTCGAGAAAGTACCGACACGCGAGAACGTCGCGGTCGCGCTCGTCGAGGCGCTCGACGGCCCCGAGCAACTCGGCTTGGAGCTCCTGCCCGAGCACCGTTTCTTCGAGAGACGGCGCAACGTCGTTCGACGGATCGGCCCCTGTCGCGCGCACGTGCAGCGCCTGAGACCTACCCGCGGAGCGGCGGCGGTTGTGTGCTTCGTTGGCGACGATGCGGAGGAGCCAGGGCCTGAATGGCGCGCCGCGCCGGAACCGGCCGAGCGCGGTCCAAGCCTTCACGAGACCGGCCTGAACGGCGTCTTCGGCGTCGGCATGCCGACCCGGTCAGAAGATAGGCGGTTCGAAAGGCAATGCCCTGATACATGCGTACCAGCTCCTCGAAGGCGCGTTCGTCCCCGCGCCTTGCGCGTTCTGCGAGCACGACGTCGTCGGGCGGCCCCTCCACCGCCCTCTTGTACACCGAACGGACGGTGGAGGTTCCCTCGTACGGAAGGGCTAGCTACTCGCGGGCGAGAGCCTTCTGAGCCGGCGGACGCCAAAGACGGCCGCGGCCGCAAGCGCGAGGGCCGCCGCGATGGCACCGAGGGGCAATGCAGGGAACGACCCTCCGCCACCGTCTGGGCCGGCTTCGATCGTCACGGGCGCGTACGTCGTGGTCGCCGATTCGCCGTATCCGGTCGCCGTGAGCCCGTTGTCGATCTCGAAGCTCCAGCGCCCCGCGTCCGGGAAGACGACGCGCGCCGCGTACACACCTGTTTCACCCGTCGGATCGGCCGCGAAAGTCTCCGATATCCCGGTCTCGACATTGTGGATCGTCAGGCTCGGCTCGGCTCCGTCGGTGGGCGTCACGCCGTGACGCAGAACGGTGATCTCCGCGTTCCAAGGCTCACCCGAGCTCACCCCTTCCGGCATCGACGCGAGGCCCACAGACGCCCAACCCCCGGCACCAGCAGGCGCCGCCACGACCGCTGCGAGCACGAGCCCAGAGACGAAGACGAGATAACGCATGACCAAGCTCCTTCCTTCGTAGCCTGGCCGTGTTACACCGCAGGCCGCAGGAAGGTTCCGGGTCAGCGCGTCTTCGGAACTGCCATCGTCTCCGGCTTCGAAGGCGGCGGCCCCGTTCCCCGCCTCCACGTCCTCTGCCACCACACGAAGAACGCGCCCGAGAGGATGATGGCGACGCCTGCAACGTAGACGTTCAGTCGAACTCCGCCCCACTCGTGCGAAGGATCGACACGGAGCATCTCGATCCAGAGTCGGCCGACGCTGTAGATGAGCACGTACAGCGCGAACAGGCCTCCGGGTCGAATGCGGAACCGCCGCTCGACGAGCAGGAGAATCCCGGCCGCCGCGAAGCACCAGAGCGCCTCGTACAGGAACGTCGGATGGAAGGTCTCACTCTCGATGTACTGGATCGGTCGGTTCTCGGGCAAGATCTCGAGCCCCCACGGCAGATCGGTCGGGCGGCCGAAGAGCTCCTGGTTCCACCAGTTGCCGAAGCGGCCGATTCCTTGCGCGACGAGAAGCGCCGGGGCGACGCAGTCCGCGAACTTTCCGAGATCGGCGCCCGAACGCTTCGCGACTATTGCGCCCACGATCGCGCCGAGGCCGATTCCACCCCAGACTCCGAGGCCGCCCTTTCCAGATCGCGAACGGCCCCCACCACTCGTCCGGAAGCTCGTCCCAGCTCGTGATGACGTGGTAGAGGCGCGCGCCGATGATCCCGAACGCGACCCCCCAGACGGCGACGCGGAAGATCAGATCCCAATCGCCGCCGCGGCGCGTCCAGCGTATGCCGGCGATCACCACCGCCGCGGCAATCGCCGCGAGCAGCGTCAGCCCGTAGAAGTGGATCGAGAGCGGCCCGAGCTCGATGGTGCTGGAATCAGGCGAGGGAATCGACAGGAGCGGAAGCATCGGCGGGCATTCTGCCCACACCGCCGGCTACATCGTGCGAGAACCGCCTGCGGGCGGCCACCTACACGTTCGTGCAGCGCACGGCGCCAGGGCCGAAGGCGATTCTTATTCGCCCGTAATCCAGCCACGGTTACTTTCATGGCACGCCGCCAGGAAGGGCGCCCAGCGGGGGATGTTTCCACCCCGCGACTACAAGAGGATCTGGAGGGCGAGATCCACCGTGCAACCCCTGCCGAGCAGGTTTACGGCGTCATGGAGATCGATGTCATGGCTGGCGGCGAGGACGAGCGCGCTCTCGGGGTCGTAACCGGCCCGCTCCAGCTCCTCGTGCCGCCACTGCTCGATTCGATCGATCTCAGACGCGTACATCGTCTGGAGTTCTGCCGCAGACATTCCGCCGCCCTTCGCCCTGGGGATCGGTGTCACTCGCGTATTCGTCCACTACGACGTAACGGACGTCCCCTTTTCGGGGGGATTGGGTTGCGGGTCCGTAAACGTTCCGTGAACACGCATCGGTTGGGACGTGACGCCGGTGCTGACTCAACGGTCGCCTCGTAGTCGATCTTTGTTTCGTGCCGTCCGTAGAGCAGAATCAAGCAATGACCGCACCGGCGTCAGATGCACGCGTAGGCACGACGAGCGACTTCGTTCCGTTCATCCCGCGCCTGACCCTGGAATGGCTCCGCGACAGTCCAGAGCAGCGCTGGCTGGAGCTCGAGGGAACCCTTGCGTTCATCGACATCTCGGGCTTCACCGCGATGTCCGAGCGCCTGTCGAGCCAGGGCCGAGCCGGTGCGGAGGAGGTCACCGAGGTGATGAACGCCACCTTCGAGGCGCTACTCGACGTCGCGTATGCCGAGGGCGGCGGGTTGCTCAAGTTCGGCGGGGACGCGCTGCTGCTTCTCTACGACGACGAGGACCATGCGCCCCGGGCAGCACGGGCGGCGTTCGAGATGCGCCGCACCCTCCGTGCGATCGGCCGGCCTCGTACGTCGGTCGGCGCCGTTCAGCTGAAGATGCACGCGGGCCTCCACACGGGCCGCTTCCAGTTCTTCCTCGTGGGGGAGTCGCATCGTGAGCTTCTCGTAGCAGGCCCCGCTGCCAGCCGGACGGTCGAGATGGAGGCCGCATCCGAGGCGGGCGAGATCCTGCTCAGCCCGGAAACGGCGCAGCTGCTCCACGCCGACACCCTCGGCGAAGAGAAGGGGCCGCCGGGCATACTCCTGCGGGCCGCACCTGACATCCGGGGTGAGCTCGTGCCCCTGCCGGATGTCGAGGGGCTCCCGATCGAGCTGGCCGTCCCAGCGCCCCTGCGCACTCAGCTGCTGGAGGTCGGCCCGCTAGAGGGGGAGCACAGGCACGCGGCCATCGGGTTCATTCGCTACGGGGGGATCGACGAGGTGATCGCCACCGAAGGACCCGAAGCCGCCGCCGAGGCGCTCGAAGTGCTGACGCGTACGGTTCAGGCCGCTGCGGACGAGCATCAGGTGACGTTCCTCGAGAGCGACGTCGACCGAGACGGGGGGAGGATCGTGCTCGTCTCCGGCGCGCCGCAGACGTTCGGCGACGTCGAAGAGCGGCTGCTCCGGACGGTCCGCGCCGTCGTCGATGCAGGTCTGCCGCTGCCGGTGAACATCGGTGTGAGCGAAGGGCGGGTGTTCACGGGCCAAGTCGGCGCGAGCTTCCGCAGGACGTACACCGTGCTCGGCGACACGGCGGCGCTCGCGGCCCGCTTGATGGCGCGTGCCGGAGAGGACGAGATCTGGGTCTCCGCAGGCGCCTTCTCACGCGGTGGCGCGTCGTTCGAGGCGACCGAGCTCGAGCCGTTGACCCTCAAGGGAAAGGCCGAGCCCGTGCACGCCGTTCGTGCTGGGCGAGCTGACGCCGGAAGATGCTCGCCAGGAGGCAGGCCCGGTCGAGGCGAAGCTGCCGTTCGTCGACCGCGAGCGCGAGCGGGCAGTCCTCGCCGCTTCCGTCGCTCCGGTTCGGATGGGATTCGGGACGCTCGTGGAGCTCGTCGGCGAGCCGGGCATCGGGAAGTCGCGCCTGGCCGAGGAGCTGCGCGACAACTGCGCCGACATGCGACAGATCTCACTGCGCTGCGAGCAGTACGAGGCTTCCACTCCCTACTACCCGTTTCGACCCTTTCTACGCTCGCTGCTCGACGTCGAGCTCAACGGCGGCGGCGAGCACAACAGAGCAGTGCTCGCGGGTCGGCTCGAGGAGGTCGATCGAGGAGCTCGTTCCGTGGGCCCCGCTGCTGGCGGCGCCGTTGGACGTCGAGGTCGAGCCGACACCGGAGGTGAACGACCTCGACCCGGCGTTCTGGCGGGCGCGGCTCCACGGCGTCATGGGAACGCTCCTCGGTCACCTGCTCGACTCGCCCACACTCCTCGTCTTCGACGACGTCCACTGGATGGACGACGCGTCGTCCGAGCTCCTGCGCTACCTCGGAACGCAGCTTCCGACGCGACCCGTGGCTCGCGTGCACGACTCGGCGTCCGATCGAGGGCGGATTCGCCGCGGCCGAGGGCACTCCCCCGCTTCCTGCTCTCACGCTTGCGACTCGAACCGCTGCCCGCAGACGACGCGAAGGCGCTCGCTCTTGCCGCGGCAGGCGACCGCCGCCTCACCGAGGAGCAGCTGGCCGCACTCATGGAGCGCGGGGCCGGGAACCCGCTCTTCCTCCGAGAGCTTGGCCGGCGTCGGCGAGCACATGGACGAGGCCGAGGAGCTGCCAGAGACGGTCGAGGCGCTCGTCGCCACGCGGATCGATCAGCTCGCGCCCGGCGATCGCGCCCTCCTTCGCTGGGCGTCCGTGCTCGGCGTGTCGTTCTCCGGAGCGCTCATCATCGACGTCCTCGAAGACGATCCGACTCGTGGCGGCCGGCTCCGAGGCATGGGACCGCCTCGGCGAGTTCGTCGAGCGCGATCCTGACGTGCCCGGGTGCGTTCCGCTTCCGACACGCCCTGATTCGCGACGCGGCGTATGAGGGACTCTCGTTCAAGAGGCGCCGCGAGCTCCACGGTCGCGTCGCGGAGGTCATGGAGCGAAGCCACGGAGACCGGCCCGAGGAGGCGGCCGAGCTCCTGTCGCTCCACTTCTATCGGGCCGAGCGCTGGACCGAAACGTGGCGCTACTCGGTCGTGGCGGGACGGCGTGCGGAGGAGAAGTACGCGAATGTCGAAGCAACGCAGTTCTTCGAGCGGACGTTGGAGGTCATCAAGCGAGTTCCAGAGATGCCCGCGGAGGGCGTGGCCCGGATCTGGGAAGCGCTCGGCGACGCGCGGATGCGCATGGCGGAGTACGAGCGGGCGGCAGATGCGTACCGTGCGTCGCGACACGCTTTCCCGGGCGACGTCGTCGAGCAGGCACATCTCATGCAGAAGGAGGCCATCGCGCCGCTGCGTCTAGGGCACTACGAGCAGGCGATCGAGCGACTGGACGAGGCGATTCGATCACTGGAAGACGTCGAGGGAACGTCCGCCGCGGCGCAGCGGGCGCGGCTTTTCAGCTGGTACGCGTTGGTGCTTCAGCGGCAGCGGCGCCACGACACCGTGGTCGAGTGGTGCTGGCGCGCTATCGAGGAGGCGGAAGTATCCGGCGCCGAGGACGCGCTCGCACAGTCCTACTTCATCCTCGACATCGCTTACATCCCGCTCGGGCGCAAGGATGAAGCGGTCTACTCGGCACGCGCGGCGGAGATCTACGAGCGGCTCGGCGATCTCGATCGTCTCGCATGGGTTCTGAACAATCAGGGCGGCCGTGCGTACCTCGACGGCCGCTGGAACGATGCCCTGGAGCTATTCGAACGCGCGCGGCAGGCGTTCGCGAGGATCGGCGACGACACGAACGCAACGGTGGCGGAGCAGAACATCGCCGACGTGAGCTCCGACCAGGGAAGAGCGGACGAGGCCGAGGCCTTGTTCCGCAAGATCCTCGACGTGCGGCGAGCGGTAGGAATTCCGCTCGAAATCGCCGAGGCCGCGAGCTTCCTCGGCCGCCAGGTCGCGCGAATGGGGGGCTTCGAGGAGGGTCAGGCACTGCTCGACGAGGCGCGGGGGATCTACGCCGCGGAGGGCGACGAGTTCGAGGTGCTGACGACGGACACGCGGCTTGCCGAGTCCCTGGTGCTCGCCGGGGCAGCTGAGGCGGCGCTCACGCTCGCCGACGAAACGCTCCGACGCGCCGAGGGAATGCAGGGAGTGTCCCTTCTCGCAGCCAGGCTCCACCGGCTACGGGGCTGGGGCTACATGCAGACGAATGAGCTCGACGACGCGCGCGAGGCGCTCGAGGAGAGCCTTCGACTGGCACAGCTCGAGGACGAGAACTTCGGCTTCTGGAGCGCCGACTACGAGAATGTGCTGACGCTCGCCGCACTCGTCCGGCTGAGAACGCTCACCGGCGAGCCGACCGACGAGCTCGCGACGAGGCGAGACGCGATCCTGGCCAGACTCGGCGTGATGAGCGTCCTCGAGCCGCCGCTCCCGCAGTAGCGGGAAGCGGCGGCTCGGGTCGCGGTTAGGCGAGCGGCGTTACCCGCCCACCCTGATGTCGAGGTTCTTCGGGATGTGGATGTTGAACGTCCGGTACACACCATCCGGCGTGGTGCCCCAGTCGGTGATGAGCGGCACCGCGTTCGAGTCGAACGGCGGGTTCGGATCCTGCTTCGTCCCCAGGATGCCGTACCAGAAGCCGTCCTCGGCACAGCGCGCCACGTCGTACAGGCCGTTGAACTTGCCGTCCGCCCCCAGCAGCCTGTCGGCCCAGCCCTGCTGGCCCAGGTAGTTGGGGTCGTTGCACGCAACGGGCGTGTTGTTGACCAGGTACTTCGCGCCGGCGCAGATGGGAACGTTCGGCTGCCCGTAATTCGCGCCGTACGCCGCCTTGAGGTCCTTGTCCTTGATGTAGTAGGTGATGTCGAGCGTGCCGTCGCCGTTCCGGCCGTCGCTCTCCTCGAAATCACCGGCCTTCGTCCCGATGAAGTTCGCGCAGCCGCCGTTTGTCGTCGACGGGTCGATCGTCACGCCCCTGATGGCGATGAAGGTGAAGTTGCCACCGCTCCCCTTGACGTCGACCTGAGAGTTCGTGAGCGGAGTGCTCAGGAAGCACGGATCTAGACCCGCGCAGTCCGTCCCGTTCTGCGTGACCACGAACGGCGGATCGCTCGCCGGCGTTTCCAGGCCCAGAGCGCTGGCCTGCGCCGTGAAGCCGGTGCCGGTGTATGCGCTGTTGAGATTCGGGAACGTCGCCCTGCCGTTCTGGAACGTCGACGACGTGAGGCCGGTGAACGCGGGATTGCACGACAATCCGCACGGATCGAACGTCCCAGTAACCGCGAGCGTGGCGGTGCCGGTATCCAGGTCGATCGGATCGTCGTTCGCATCCTGGACTTCGACGGCCACGTTGTGCACGTCCGGGCCCACCGCGGGGTTAAAGGCGGTATCTGTAATCGTCTGTGACTGCTTGGCCGAAGCGGGCTCATAGATCCACTCGAGGTGGCAGCCAGCCGTTACCAGGCTGGTGAGGCCGCTCCACTGCTTGAGCAGGTAGTCATTGCCGGATCCGTTGAAGTCGTTCGACTGCTTCGCCGGGGGCGGATTCCACGTCACGCTGCCGCACGTGCTCGGCGTCGCCACCGTGAAGGTCACGCGCGTACGAGGCTCCTGCCGCGAGGTTCAGGTTCCGCAACCTGAGCTGAGTCGAAGTGCTGGTGCCGGTGACGAGATTACCGGGGGCGCCAACCGGCAGCTGTAGCGTGATCCCGGCCGGCATATCGAGATTCGCGGAGCCCAGGGTCGTGTTGCTACCGCTCTCGTTCTTGATGTTGAAAGTTACCTGCGAGCTCGACAGGGTCGACATCGAGCCTCCGGCAGAGGTCCAGTCGGTACAGGGAGTTGCACCCCCCTCGAGACATACGTCAAAGAGCTTGATCTGCGCCGTCGGCGGCTTCGCCGACCCGAGCGGGACAAGAACGACAGCCAGCACGGCGAAGATGGTGAGCAGCGCGAGGCGCCAGGCTCTTGGATGGTTGCGATACCTCGTTCGTACGTGGTCCGTCATGCCCTCTCCTCTATATCCGCAGTCGTTCGTACGTGGTCCGTCATGCCCTCTCCTCTATCCGCAGTTTGTGTGCCTCCCCGCGAGTACCCAGACGCCGGCGGCCGGGGGAGTCTACTCACCGCGCAGGCCAGAAGATAGTCCCAGTTCCAAATTCCTAGACGCGCCACGATCCTCGTTTCTTCCCGACCCGCTGCGTATGATCCTTGGCGTGCCGCTGCGCAGTGACGCCAAGATCAAGCTGCTGAAGACCGTCCCGCTCTTCGCAGGGTGTGCTCGAAGAGCGATCAGCGCGAGCTCGCGCTGATCGCCGACGAGATCGACCTGCGCGACGGGCCACGCGCTCACCAGAGAAGGCCGGCCGGGACGCGAATTCTTCGTGCTCATCGACGGCACTGCGCGGGTCAGCCCCAAGGATGAAAAAATCGCGGATCTGGGTTCAGGCGACTGGTTCGGCGAGATCGCGCTGCTCACGAACGCGCCGCGCACCGCAACGGTGACGGCCACCTCGCCCGTCGACGTGCTGGTGATCACCGACCGGAGCTTTCGCCGTGTGGTCGAGACGATGCCTTCGATCGCGCTCAAGGTTCTCGCCTGCGTGGGCGAGAGGCTCGCTCGCGACGCGAAGAGCTAGCTTTTCTCCGCAGGACCGGAATCCGGTCACGCGAACTCCGATCGCGCAATAATCCTTCAGGCGGCCGCTTCGCGTCCACTACGACGTATCGGACGTCCCCTTTCGGGGGGTCGCGTTCGGGTCCGTAAGCGTTCGCTGAAGACCGTCACCTGGTTGGTTCTTCGGAGAGGCGTGAGAGGGGCGAGCCGACGGCACCCTTCTACACTGGCCACATGGCGGCGTGGACATGCTCGGCGTGCGGCGGTGAGAACCAGGAGGGAATGCGGTTCTGCGGCCACTGCGGGACTCCGGTCGCCGCGGCACCCCCGGCCCCTGACGTCTCGCAGACGCTGCGGAGCTTCGTCGCCGAGGCCGGTAGCCGATCGCCTCGTCGAGGCCGGGGGGTGAGATTCCCGAAGAACGGCGGCTCATCACGGCGCTCTTCGCGGACGTCTCGGGATTCACCTCGCTTGCCGACAGGCTCGACCCCGAGGACTTGCTCGAGGTCATCGATCCGGTCATCAGCGCCCTCAGCAGCATCGTCGGCCGCTACGGCGGCTACGTCGAGAAGTTCGCCGGCGACGCTCTGCTCGCGCTCTTCGGCGCGCCGGTCGCCCACGAGGACGACGCCGAGCGAGCGCTCCTGGTCGCCCTCGAGATGCATCGCGAGCTCGCCCGGCTCTGCGAGTCGCTTCCGCACGACGCAGAGCTGACGCTGCACTGCGGCGTCAACTCCGGGCACGGCATCGCGCGCATCCTCGGGAGCGAGGCGCGCATGGACTACGCCGTGCTCGGCGACTCCGTGATCCTCGCCCAGCGGCTGGAGTCGGCCGCACCGAAGGGCGAGACGTACGTCAGCGACCTCACGTACCGCCTCACGGCCGACCGGTTCGAGTTCGCGCCCGTCGGAGAGCTCACGCTCAAGGGAAAGAGCGAGCCCGTGCTCGCCTGGCAGCTGCTCGGCGAGCGAACCGCGCCCCTCCTGGGCACGCTGAAACGCGCACTCGTCGGCCGTGAGCACGAGCTGCACACGATCGCCGCGGTCCTCGAACGAGCGGAGAGGGGTTCGGGCGGTGTCCTCACAGTGACCGGCGAGCCGGGCGTCGGGAAGTCGCGGCTCGCAGAAGCCGCCCGCGAGCACGCCGAGGCGAACGGTTTTCGATGGCTCCAGACGCGGTGCCTCACCTACGGCGCCGGCCTTGCGTACTGGCCGTATGCGGACCTGCTGCGCACCGTCGCCGGGATCGACCCTCAGGCCGGCCCGGACGAGGCTCTCGACGCGCTCCGGCACGGAGTGCCGACCGTCTCCGCGGTTCCGTACTTCGCCCGGCTCCTCGGGCTAAGCCCGGCGGACGACGAGGTCGCGGCGCTCGAGCCCGAGGCTTTCCGACGCGGTCTCCACGACGCCTTCGGATCGTGGCTCTCCGAGCTTGCCGCCGACCGTCCGCTCGTCCTCGCGTTGGAGGACGTGCACTGGGCGGACGCATCGAGCCTCGAGCTCACGCGCGAGCTCGGACGGCTGTGCGAGGAACTTCCGCTCGCCCTCTACATCACGGCTCGCCCCGAGGCCGAGACGACCCTCGAGGAGCTCGCGCCCGGAGCGTGGGCGATTCGCCTCGAGCCGCTGGACGAGACCGCAATCGGGGAGCTCGTGCATCACGTTCTCGAAGGACCGGCGCCCTTGGGCCTCGTGCCCTGGATCGTCGAGCGCACGACCGGGAATCCCTTCTTCGTCGAGGAGCTCGTTCGGGCTCTGCGCGAGCGCGAGATCCTCGTGTACGCGGACGATCTCTGGTCGCTGCGACCGGGCTGGGAGGAGGGCGAGGTGCCGCCGACGGTGGAGGGTCTCCTGGCCTCCCGCATCGACCTGCTACCGAAATCGGCAGCCAGCGTTCTCCAGACGGCGTCCGTGATCGGACGCGTGGTCCGGGTTCCGCTCCTCGCTGCCGTCCGCAGCGAGACGGGCGATCTCGACGTCGCCCTCGAGACGCTCGTGCACCGCGGATTCCTCGACCGCCTCGACGAGGACGAAACGCCGATCGTGGGCTTCCACCACGCGCTCGTGCAGGACGTCGCCTACTCGCGACTCCTGCGCCGGCAGCAACGCGACCTCCACCGCCGTGTCGCCGAGGTCGCCGAGGCCCTGTACGGCGCCGGCGACGACGTCCTCGACCTGCTCGCGCGTCACCTCTACCTCGGCGAGGCGGGCGCGAAGGCGGTCGATTACCTCGTCCGCGCGGGAGAGCGAGCCAAGCGACTCTTCGCCAACGCAGGAGGCCATTGTTCATCTCGCCAGAGCGGTAGAGGTCGCACTCGCGAGATCCGGAGCTGAACGAGCGCGTGTCGGAGATCAGGCTCAGCCTGGCCGATCTCCACGAGCTCGTCGGGAGCTACGACGACGCGCTCGCGCTCTACGAGGAGGTACGGGCGGAGACGGGCCACGTCGACGCATGGCGTGGCATGGCCTCCACGCTACGCAGGTTGGGCGAGTACGAACGCGCCCTCGCTGTCGTAGACGAGGCGTTCAGGACCGAGGCGTTGCGGGGCGCAGACCTCGCACCGCTGTGGCTGGAGCAGGGCTGGACCCTTTCGGTGGCCGGTCACCTGCAGGAGGCAATCGAGGTCCTGGAGGCGGGCGTGGCGGCTGCCGGCGCGAGGCGCGACCCGATCATCGGACAGCTTCTGCTTCAGCTCACGCGCGCGGAGACGGTCGCCGGCCGTCCCGAGGACGCCCTGAAGCACGCTTTGATTGGGCGGGACATTGTCGAGGACGCGGGTGACCTGCGCGGCACGGTCAGCGCGATGCGCCTGCTCGGTGACACCTACCGCACGCTCGGACGGCTCGACGAGGCGGCGGCGGCTCTCGAGCGGGGTCTCGAGCTCGCGGAGCGCGTCGGGAGCCTCGAGGAGATAGGAAGCTGCCTCGTCAATCTCGGGATAGTCGAGCACGAGCGGCGCCGGTTTCCCGAAGCCCTTGCCGTCACCCGCAGGGCGATCGCAGAATTCGAGCGCGTCGGACATGGCGCGGGCCGCGCCCAGAGCTATGCGAACCTCGCCTGGACCCTCTGGCACGTCGACGAGGACGACGAGGCCCTCGCCTACGCCCGGCGCGCGATCGACGTGGGCAGCTCGATCGGGCACCCGATCGCCGTTGCCGACGCGACAGACACGATCGCCCACGTCGCCCAGGGCAGAGGCGAGTTCCGCGAGGCCGCGACTGCGGCCGAGCAGGCCGCCACCATCTACGCCGAAGCGGGAGCGGTGCCGCAAGCGCGCGGGAGTTTCCTCGTCGCCGCCGAGGCGTGGCAGAAGCTCGGTGAGGAAGACCGGGCCCGTGCCGCGAACGACCGGGCCCGGTCACTCGCGGTCGCCTAGTTCATCCCGCTGCTGCCCGCAGAGCCGCCCGGAACGAGGCTCACGCAGTTCGGGCTCGGAGTCGCATCCGGAGCACGGTCGAAGACGTGGCCGCCGGCACTCGTGCTCGTGTAGTACACGCACACGTTCCCATCGGCCGGAGGCGTGAACGGCATGGTCAGGAAGGTCATGCTGCCTGCGGCGTTTGCCTCCCCCGCGTCCGTCGCGATCGGTGTCGACGTCGTTCTCGTTGTCGAGCACGACGAGCGTGTAGACGATGCCCTTGCAGGCCGGCGCCGCGAGAGTCGCGGATCCGCTCGCAGTAGTTCCGTCGAAGCTGTAGAACACGCTCCCTTCCGTGATGTTCGCGCAGTTCGGGCCCTTGACGTCGTCGCCAGGCGCCGCCGCCGCGGTCATGGCCACCGCACCGGCGGCCAACGCGCCACAGCAAGCACGATTGTTCGTCTCATTCTTTCCCCTTTCTAGCTCTGCTTGACGAAGGTCGAGCCGTCGCCGCTGAACGGCTTGCCGGCGACGGTTCCCGAGATCGTGATTCGCACCGCGCGGTTCACTCACTCCTCGAGCGATGAGCTCGGTGGCGAGCGGCGCCCGATTGAACTTGGCGACGCACTGACTGCCCTGAGATCGACGAACCACTGTTCTGCTGCACGTAGGAAGTGCCGTCGATTGCGCTTATCCTCACGCTCGAGCAGACGCTCTGCGTCATGTTCCGGTACGGCAGCTCGACGTACGCCGTCGCGGTTCCGCCGGTGGATGGGATGTTCAGCTCGTCGGGATCGAAGTTGACGATCGCCTGGTAGCTCTGCGCCGCGACGCACGGCCCGTTGGACGTGAAGGGATCGCCGGCCGTGTTGATGTCGTCGATGGCCGGGATCCCGTCGTTGTCGGCGTCGGCGAAGGCGTTCAGCGGGTCGTTGGCCGCGCCCGACGGGAAGCAAGTTCCGGTCTCGACCTTGTTCGTCAACCCGTCCTGGTCGGTGTCGCTGTAGACGACGATCGTCGTCTTGACGGGCGCCGAGACCCGCCCGTCGGCGTCGGTCGCGGTCATGATCGCCGTGTACAGCCTGCCGTTCAGATCGCCGGCCGCCGGCGGCAGGACGACCGTGTTGCCCGTCTTCGTTCCCGTGAAGAGGCCGTCGGGCGAGGTCCAGCTCAGGCTTCCGCCCGGGAGCTGCCGCCCTTCGTGATCGTAGGCCGAGCCGTGCAGCGTGATCGTCTGGTCGTCCGTGTAGCCGGCGCCTGCCTGCGGGGACGAGATCGCGGCGACGGGGGCGCTCCGCTCGACCTCGAACGACGTCGTCGGGCGCTCGACGCTGAGGCTCGATCCCGTCGGACGCGATCACGGTGACCGTGCCGGTGGACTCGCCGCTGCCGCATGCGCCACCCGTGTCGAACTCGAGCTCCGAGGTCGCCTCGTTGGGGTTAGTGGTCGACACGACTCCAGTCCGGTTCCCGAGCGGGTGCTTGTCGGCGCCGCAATCGAAGAAGTAGAGGAAACGGAGGTTGGCCGGGATCTCGTCGGTGGCGGTCGCCGTGATCGTCCGCCGCTGCGTCATCAGGAAGAGCTCCCACTGTCCTCCCTCGATAGCACCGACGAAGCGCTGGAATGCCACCTCGCCGCCCATCGGCGAAGCCCACCGGCCCGAGTCGGTGAGCTCGGTCTCGTCGGTACCGTCTCCGTTCGCCACCCAGAGCCCACCGTTCCTCGTGAAGAAGAGCGTCCCGGCAGGGCTCAACGCAGGCTCGGAGGCGTTCGAGACGAGCTTCGTGTCAGGTGCGGCTGGGTTGTCCGGGTCGAGGACGTAGATGCCGTCCTCCGTGACGGCGTTGATCTGCGTCGTCTCCGTATCGGTGTCGTTGTCCGAGTTGGTGTCGTCCTCGTGCCGTCGATCGAGGCCTCCGTGGAGACGAGGCCGGTGCCGC
Source organism: uncultured Thermoleophilia bacterium (assembly GCA_963827525.1). Taxonomy (GTDB): domain Bacteria; phylum Actinomycetota; class Thermoleophilia; order Gaiellales; family Gaiellaceae; genus GMQP-bins7. The sequence continues at coordinate 68,537 of CAWHBH010000040.1, read as the reverse complement.
TCGTGTCGAAGGTGATCGTGAAGTTCGCGTCGCCGTCCGCCGAGATCGGTCCCGACGCTGCAAGAGACGTTCAAATCGTCTACGACCTCGCACGATCCGTTGGTCGAAGAGACGAATGTGAGCCGTAAGTCGTGTTCGACGGTGACCGTCGATCCGGTCGAAGCGTCGGGGCCGGTGTTCGAGATGCCGACGCCGAGCGTCACGTTGTTGCCCGACGTGACCGGGTCGGGGCTGTCGCTCAGAGCGACTCCGAGATCTGCGGATCCTGCCGCCTCGGTCAGGCAGGCGGAGAACTCGGAGGTGTTGCCGTCCTCATCAGTCGCCGTCGCGGTGATGGACTCGCTAGCGGTCGTCGCGCCGAGCTCGCCCGCAGTAAACGATGCGTTGCCGTCCGAGTTGGTCGACGTACCGACAAACCCGAGGTATCGCGTGCCCTCGCCGTGCGTGCCGTCGCAGGTCGCGCTGGCGAAGAACTCGATCGTGTAGTCCTCGGTCGCCTCGCTGTTCAGCGTGCCCGAGACCGTCGTCGACGGTCCGAGCGTCGCCGAGGTCAGAACCGGGAAGTTCTGGAGAGCGTTCGGGCCGTCGCCCGGGTCGGGATCGTTCGGGTTGATGCCGTCCGGCGGCGCGAGGTTGATTCCGAGCGCGCCGTTGTCCGAGATCGAGTTCTGGCTGATCACGTTGCCGACGCCCGACGCGATGAGGACGCCTTGGCCGCCGTTCGAGAGCGGCAGGCCGCCGGCACCAAGACCGATGGTGTTGCCCACGACGGTATTGCCACTCGAAAGCGAAGCCGGAGCCGACGGAGAAGATGGCGACGCCCTGGTTGGTGTTACCCGAGGTGACGTTGCCGGGGCCGATCTCGTTGTTCGAGCCTCCGTCGACTGCGATCCCGTCGATCGTGTTGCCGAAGGCCTCATCGCCGTCGACGTCTGTACCGACGTAGTTGCCCTCGACGACGTTGTCGTCGGACTCGAACATGAAGATGCCGTGTCCGCCGCTGGCGGAGACGACGTTCCGCTCGGCGGCTGTCGGTCCACCGATCTGATTTCCGTCCGACCCCTGCATCTGGATCCCGTCGCCGAGGTTGGGGCTCGGCTCCAGGCCTGACTGATCGGTCCCGATCCAGTTGCCGACGACCGTGTTGCCGTCCGCCGCTTTCGAGGTGGATCCCGTCGAGGGCGAAGTCGTCGATGACGAAGCCCTTGATCGTGCTTGAGCCGGCAGTGACGTTGAGGCCGTGCGCCGAGCCGGCCGTGGTCCCGTCCAGCTCGATGAGCGGGCTGCCGACGAATCCCTCCTGCGTCGTCGCGTCGATCGTCACGGGGATCGATGATCGTAGGAAGCGCCGATGTCGAGCGGAATTGTCTTCGGTCCGCCCAGCCGCACGGCCGATGCTGAACGTGATCGGTGTCCGGCGCTCCTGAGCGCTCGCGTTCGCCGCTCGTGATCGCCTCGCGCAGCCTGCAGTGCGTCGCGTTGCACGCGTCGTCGGTCGACGTCGTTGGCGTGGTGTTGACGACGAGACCCGCGCCGGGTGGCGCAGCTGACACGTACGGTCACGTCGTCTCAGCTGCGCGTTGAAGCCGCCGCCCTTGCCGGTCACGATCGAGCCGGTAGTCGCCTAGGTCGGGTCGATGCTGAAGTCGAGAGTGTCCCGTACGACGTGAATATGTCGGCGTGCCCGCTCGACGGGGTGGTCGAGAAGCTCCCTGCGGGCACGAGGTTACGGGCCGTCAGAGTGGTATCAGACGGCGGGGCCGACGTCGTCCGTGAGAGTCGTCCGTTACGGTCGTTCGATCGGCACCGAGCCCCCCTGCGCGACCTTGTAGGAGGAGCGCATCGCGTCGCGATCCGGTAGCCGACCGGTGCGCGTCGAGTCGCCCGTGACCGAGATCACCACGAGCGCCCCACGGTCACCGATCCGCCGTCGACGCTGAGCGTGAAGGGCTCGGTTCCGTCGAGGAGGAGGTCTTTCGTCGGCCTGGAATCCCGATGCACAAGTGTCTGGCAAGCGCGACGGCGGAACGCCAGTATCCGACGAGGTCCGAGGCGCCACCGCCTCCGCCTCCGCATCACGTCAACACGGTCTCACCCGGATCGAAAAGGTCGCCGATGAAGTGCCAGGTCACGCAGAGATCCGAGATCGTCGAGAACGAGTTCCCGAACGTGACGGACGTGGAAAGTGGCGAACCGGCGGTAATCGGCGTCGGCGCCGCCGGGTGTCCGCCTCGGCCTGCAGCGTCTCGACGGCCTGCGTAATCGCGGGCGCACTCGTCCGCGCCGAGCCCGATGGCCGGTAGTCGACGCCATTGCTGCCGGCGAACGCCTCCAACGTCTGGATCAACTCCTGGATCGCGGTCCTGAGCGCGCAGGCTGCGTCCGAGTTGGCGCACATCCCCTTCTCCGGCATCACGTCACGCGTGCCGAGGATCGAGCTCACCGACGACGCGTTTGCGCGGCGCGTCGTGGTCGTCGCGGCCGAGGATGCCTTGTCGTCGTCCTTCGCCGTCGCCTCCGAACCCGTACGAAGGTTCGAGCTGCCCCCGCGCCGCGTAAGCGCTACGGGCTCCTCGACCGTATAGGCGATCCGCTGGACACCGGGCTCCCATGACCAACTGGGCTCCGATGCGACGCCCCCCGTGGTCGTCAGCTCTGTCGGCTCGCCGCTGCCGCTCGCGTTGATCTTCCAGATCTCACCCTCGCTCTCGAAGGCGATCTCGCTGCCGTCGGGCGAGTACCTCGGGTGGCTGACGGACGGGCCGTCGATCGAGTCGCCGTAGACCGCCTGCGGCGTGCCGAGCACCGCGGTGTTGCCGTTGATGTTGACGGTCGACGGTGTAGAGCACGCCGTCCGCTACGAACGCGAGCCGGTTCCCCGCAGGGTGCCACGCTGGATCGTCCGTGCCGGCGGGCCGACGTTCACGGTTACCGCGTTGCCGAGGAACCCGAGCTTCGCGACCTCAACGTCGCCCGGGTCGTCGCCCTGCGTCCAGGCGATCCAACCCTGGGACGAGAGCGCCGGGTGCTCGTCGTCGGGGATGTTCTCCGTCAGCCGCACCTCGCCGCCCGGCGCGAACGTGGAGGAGACGCTCGTCAGGACGGGCGGATTGTTCCGGGTCCGGCTCCAGAGAAGCTGGGAGCCCTTCCGGAACTCGATCCTCGTCGTCCTCTGGTCGAAGGGCACAACCGCCGAGAACGTGTCCGTGTCCGCATGCACCTCATCGTCGTCCGCGTGCGCCTGGACGGGGCCGACCTGGATCGGGTGGTCGCCCCTGATCACGACGCCCTCCAGCTGGAGCAGGTGGTACTCGCTCGCTGTCGGGGGCGCAGTGCGCGCAATGCCCAAGTCGAAGTAGGAGTTGACGAGCGTTCCGGCGGGCGTGTCGTCCGTCGAGCCGCGGAAGGCGAACGCCGGACCCGCCGCGACGCCGATGAGCGTGCCCGTGGAGCCGGGCGACGAGCACTCGGTCGTCGCCGTTCCACCGAGCTTGCACTGGATCAGCGACCAGTCGCTCCGTTCCATGACGGTGTTCGCGTTCGTATAGGGGTTGACGACGTTGGTCGCGGTGTGGTCGTCGGCGAGGTAACGGCGATCGAGGACGTTGTAGGCACGCTCGGCGTCGCCCGCCTGGTTGTCGGCATTCGTGAAGATCGAGTGGTACGCCCCGTCGAAGTTGATCGCCGCCGGAGAGACGCAACCGAACGTGTGGCAGATCTCGAGCGCGGTGATCGGCCCGGTCTTCGACGGTGCGGCGCCGTCAGGCACCGCACGCGCCCACGCCTCCGTGCCGTTGACGAAGGCGTAGCCCTCGGCGCAGGGCGATGCGCCGCCGCCGGCGCTGTTCTCAGGGCCGATGAAGCCGACTGCGCGGTCGGCGTGCGACGCGTCGGGGTTCGCGAGGTCCCAGTCGGTGCGAAAGTCCTGCAGTTGGGATTGAACGCTGCTCAGGTTGAGGGCAGAGCCGCAGAACAGCCCGTCCAGACCGAGAAGTCCGGTGAGATCGACGTAGCCGGCGTTGAGCGTGTAGCGCAAGCCTCCGGTCGTACCCGTGATCGGCCCGGTCCTCGCGCCCGTCGGTGTGCCGTCCGGCACGGGGAAGAGGCGGGAGACGCGCGGTGAAACCGTTCTGCATGGCCGCGTTCGCCGTGTCGCTCAGTGGCCGGCCCATGGGCACCGCGAGGACTCGTAGCGCCTTCGTCTGCCGGTCGACGGCTTTGGTGATCGCCGTGTTCGTCCCGTCGACCTTCGTCAGGACGATCGTCGTCTCCGGCCCGAAGACGGTGTCGCGCGTGTTCTTCGTCTGGTACTTGATCGTCGCCTCGAACGTCGCCGTCCACGTCCCCGTCGTGGAAGGCGCCAGGATCGAGCCGGGAACGACGAACTTCGGGCTCGACGGATGATCGTTGGCGATTGTGGTCGAGACGACCTGCGCGCCGATCGCGTCGGCCTGCGCGGCGATGCCTCCCGTCGGCGTAAGGACCGTGTTCCCGTTCTTCACCGCGAGCGTCGCCGAGTTGATCTGAATTGCGGTGACGTTGCCGGCGGTGCTTCCCGAGCCGCATCGTGTCGTGGGCAGCGCGAGGTAGAAGCGGACGAGCGCCTCCTTGCCACGGGCAAGGCGCGCGTAGCCGCCGAGCCCCTGATTGATCGTCGCCGCCTTCAGCAGCGGCGGGGTCGTGCAGTGATTCGCGCTCGCGCGCGGCACCGAACCCCAAAGCGTCCCCATGACGATAAGCGCCACAACCGCCGCAAATCCCAATCTCGTTTTCACGCGACGCTCCCTCTTTGGCTGGCCGCAGAAGGTTCGAGCGCGAGCGCGAGCGCCGAAACCTGGTGCCGCACCTTTCCCCACGGAGGAGTTCCCTGAGTTGACCTCCCTTACCCAGGTCGAGTTGACCTCCAAACCCAGGCCGAGCCTGACAGGAAAGTGCAAATAACACAAGGGGTGCAGTCGAGGGGCTCATGCGGTCCTACGTTTCTGATCTCACCTGCGCCGCGTTCATCCACGAGAGCCGCGAAGCGAGCACGCGGCAGCAACGTCGAACGGATGCCGACCCTTACGCCGGCCCTCCGGGTCTTGCGTGCCAGAAGTCCACGTCGTGCACATCCGCTCCTACGCCGTTTAGGATGACGCCGTGGCGCTGGGACGAAACGCCAAGATCGAGCTTCTGAAGAAGGTGCCTCTCTTTGCGGGGTGCTCGAAGAGCGAGCTCAAGGAGCTCGCGCTGATCGCCGACGAGATCGACCTGCGCGATGGCCACGTGCTCACCAGAGAGGGCCGGCCGGGTCGTGAGTTCTTCGTCATGGTGGAAGGCACTGCGCAGGTCACACGAAAGGACAAGAAGATCGCGGATCTCGGCTCAGGCGACTGGTTCGGCGAGATTGCGCTCCTCACCGATGCGCCGCGCACGGCAACAGTCACGGCTACTTCACCTGTCGACGTGCTCGTGATCACCGACCGCAGCTTCCACCGCGTCGTCGAGACGATGCCGTCCATCGCGCTCAAGGTCCTCGCCGTCGTAGGCGAGCGGCTTGCCCGCGACGCCAAGAGCTAGCGGCCAACAGCCCGTTCAGGCGATAGCAGCTTCGCCGAGCAGAGCTCGAACCTCGGCGAAGAAGTCCGCGTCCGGCTTCACCCGGTATTCCGGTCCGAGCGCGAGCGTGCGCTCGCCGACCGATGTCTCGAGCGCGACGTAGACGGGGGCTTCGCCCGGGAAGTCGGAAACGAGCGTCGCAAGCTCGCGGATCAGCCCGGCGGGCGCCTGCCGGGCGTCGATGCGGAGCCGGACCTCACGTCGCACCTGGACGGTCTCGAACGGGCTGACCTCGAGGGCGATGAGCTTCGTCTCGCCGGCCTGCTTGTGGTCGACGCGCCCCTTGACGACGAGGATTCGGTCTGCCTCGAGCAGATCGCGCGCCGCTGCGTACGTCGAGTTGAAGACCACGACCTCGGCGCTCCCGGTGGGGTCCTCGAGAGCTACGAACACCATCGGATCGCCACGCTTGGTCGTCACCTGCTTGATTCCCGAGACAATCCCGCCGACAGTCACGATGTCGCCGTCGCGACGGCGCTCGAGATCCATGAGCGCGCAGTCCGTCTTCCGGCGGAGATCTGCGCGGACTCGTTCCAGAGGGTGCTCCGAGACGTAGATCCCGAGCGTCTCCTTCTCGAGCCGCAAGAGCTCCTGCTCGTCGAACTCCGATGTCGAGATCGCCGGATGGTGTCGCTCCTTCGAAACCTCGGCCTCACCGAGCCCGTCGTCGAAGATCGAGGCCTGCCCGGCGAGTCGGTCGGCAGCCAGGCGCTGTCCGTGGGCCAGCGAGGAGTCGAGGATGGTCTCCGCGAGCATTCCCATCCGTGTTGCTCCGGTCGAATCGAGAGCGCCGCAGCGAATCAGCGCCTCGAGCGCGCGCCGGTTGAGGACACGGGGATCGACGCGCTCCGTGAACTCCCAGATCGACTCGAAGGGCCCGCCCTTCGCGCGTGCGTCGACGATCGCCTCGGCGGCGGCCTCACCGACGTTCTTCACGGCGTTGAGACCGAAGTGGATCACTCCTCCGACGACTGCGAAGTCCTGTTGCGAGGAGTTGACGTCGGGTGGGAGGACGTCGATCCCCATCTCACGGCACGCGTTCACGTACAGCGGCACCCGGTCCTTCGTGTTCATGACGGAGGAGATGAGAGCCGCCATGTACTCGCGAGGGTGGTTGGCCTTGAGCCACGCCGTCCGGTAGGCGATGAGCGCGTAGCACGCGGCGTGCGCCTTGTTGAAGGAGTAGTCCTGCGACGACTCCATGTCCTTCCACAGCTGCTGAGCGACCGCGGCAGGGACATTGCTCTCGGCGCAGCCCTCGAGGAACTTGTCCTTGAGAGACGCCATCAGCGCGTGAATCTTCTTCCCGATCGCCTTTCGCAGCGTCTCGGCCTCGGCCGGGGAGAACCCGCCTAGCTGCTTGGCGATCTCCATGTACTGCTCCTGGTAGATGCAGATCGCGTAGGTCCCTCCGGTGATCTGCTCGAGCCGCGCGTCGGCGTAGGTGACCGGGTCGCGCCCGTGCTTTCGCGCGGCATAGGTCGAGATGTAGCCCATCGGCCCGGGCCGGTACAGGGCGACGAGCGCGATCAGGTCCTCGAACTCGGTTGGCTTGACGAGGCGAAGGGCCTCGCGCATCCCGGACGACTCGAACTGGAAGACACCCGTCGACTCGCCTCGCGCGAGCATTGCGTAGGTCGGGAGGTCGTCGAGCGGGAGCGAGCCGATGTCGACGCTGCCGATCAGCTCCACGGCCTTGTCGATCACGTCGAGGTTGCGAAGGCCGAGGAAGTCCATCTTCAAGAGGCCGAGGTCGACGACATCCCACATCCCGAGCTGCGTGACGACTTCCTGGTCTGCGCCCTTCTGCTGGAGCGGAACCACCTCGATCAGCGGCTGCGCGCCGATCACGACGCCGGCAGCATGAATGGAGTCGGCGCGCGTGAGTCCTTCGAGCGGGCGCGCGAGATCGATGATCTCCTTCGCCACCGGGTCCGAGTCCACCGCCTGCCGGAGCTCGGTTCCCGAGCGAAGCGAGTCCTCGAGCGTCTGGCCCGGTCCTTCGGGGACAAGCTTCGCGATCCGGTCGACGACGCCGTACGGGATGTCGAGAACGCGGCCGGCATCGCGGATCGCTGCGCGTGCCGCCATCGTCGAGAAGGTGATGATCTGGGCGACGCGGTCCCGGCCGTACTTGTCTGCCACGTAGTTGATGACCCGATCGCGCCCGGCGACGGAGAAGTCGATGTCCATGTCCGGAAGGTCCTTGCGCGCCGGGTTCAGGAACCGTTCGAAGAGGAGGCCGTAGCGCATGGGGTCGACGTCCGTGATCTCCAGGCAATACGCGGCGAGCGAGCCCGCCGACGAGCCGCGGCCCGGACCGACGCTGACGCCGTTCTGCTTCGCGAAGTGGATGAAGTCCCACACGATCAGGAAGTAGTCCGCGAACCCCATCTCCCGGATCGTCTTGAGCTCGAAGCGCAGCCGCTCGGTCAGCTCTGGCGTCACCTTCCCGTAGCGCCTGACGAGGCCTTTCTCGCACAGCTCGACCAGGTAGTCGAACGCGTCCCTCCCCTCCGGCACGGGGTAGGTCGGCAGGAGGATGCGGCCGAGCTCGATCTCGACCGAGCAGCGCTCCGCGACCTCCAGCGTCCGTGCGAGGGCGTGCTCGAGGCCCGGAAAGTCTGCGGCCATCTCCTCGGGCGTCTTGAAGAAGAACTCGTTCGTGTCGAAGCGCCAGTGATCCGGGTTCTTGAGGGTGTCTCCCGACTGGATGCAGAGGAGCGCCTCGTGCGCGTAGGCGTCACCCGCGTCGAGGTAGTGGACGTCGCCCGTCGCGACCAGCGGAAGGCCCGTCTCCTCTGCGAGCGCGATCAGGCCCGGGTTGATCTGATGCTGCTCGGCGAGCCCCGCGTTCTGGAGCTCGACGTACGTCGACTCGCGCCCGAAGATCTGCACGAGGCGGTCCAGGTCCTCCCGCGCGTCCTTCGGCCGCTGCTCCACGAGCGCGCGAGACACGCGCCCGGACAGGCAGCCCGAGAGCGCGATCAGTCCCTTCGCGTGGCCCTGGAGCAGCTCCCAGTCGACCCGCGGCTTGTAGTAGTAGCCCTCGAGGTACGCGAGCGACGAGAGCCTGATGAGGTTCGCATAGCCCTCGTTCGACTCGGCGAGGAGCGTCAGGTGCGCGTATCCCTTCGTCTGCGCCCGACGGTCGTCCGCGACGTAGACCTCGCAGCCGATGATCGGCTTGATCCCCGCCTGTCGCGCCTCACGATGAAGCTCGACCGCGCCGGCGAGCGAGCCGTGATCGGTGAGCGCGACAGCCGGCATCTCGAGCCGGGTCGCCTTCTCGACGAGCGCCGGGATTCGACACGCTCCGTCGAGGATCGAATACTCCGAATGGACATGAAGATGGACGAACGGAGCGGCCACGGGAAGGCCACTCTACTGCCGTCGTCGGAAGACCTGTTCCGGGCTAGCGAGGGCCCGTCGAGGCCGTCTCGCCGGACCAGAGCGAGTCCGCTAGACGACGCCATTCGTCTCGTAGATCCGAGCGTCCCGTGACGCGCTGCAGCTCCCAGTACACGCGAACGAGCGCCCCGAGATCGGCCTCGGCGCCTGCGGATCGTCCCTCTTCGAGCACCCGCACGTACCAGGTACCCGAATCGACTCCGAGCTCGGTGGCCAGCACGAGCGCACGATCACGAAGCTCGTCGGTGGGGGTCTCGAGGCGGGCCACGTTTGAGCTATCGGCACCCGCGCCGGGCCGAATGAGATCGGTCCCCTCGGACGAGGTAGGAAGTGACGGGCACACTGTTGCGTCGTGCGCCCGCCGACCGTCATCGAACCGGGCCGGCTGATCGCCGGCCGTCATCCATGCGCGTGGGGTGCGGAGAATGCTCCGATCGAGGTGCGTGACCTGGCGACGGCGGGCGTAACTCTCTTCCTCGATCTCACGCAGGACGGCGAGCTCGCTCCCTACGACTACCTCGTATCGCCGCCCGCCCGGCATGTGCCGATGTCCATCCGCGACTTTTCCGTGCCGACACACGACCAGCTCGTTGCGACGCTCGATGAGATCGATGCGGAGCTCCGAGCAGGCGGGCTCGTCTACGTGCACTGCTGGGCGGGATGCGGACGCACGGGCGTCGTCGTCGGGGCTGGCTCGTGCGACACGGGGTCGCCCCTCACGAAGCCCTCGCGCGAATCGCCGACGCCCGAGGCCTCGGTTGCCCACAGACGCTCGAACAGCGGATGATGGTTCTGGGCTGGCAAGCCGGCCAGTAACGACAACTCCCTGAGTCGGGTGAGCGAGCGCGACGCGCCGGACTCCGATACGCCTGAGGAGCATGTCCGCAGCCTCCGTGGACTCCGCGCTGCTCGCGTCGAGGGAAATTCCGACGCGCCTGCCGCCGCGCGACTGCTCCTGCGGCGTTCGGACCTCGAGCCGACCCCGGAGCGCGCGTGCACCCGGAATCGCATAGCGGCGCCACCTCCCCCGTGGCCCACCCGGACGGGGCCGTACCGGACTCAGATCTCGCCGAGACCCTTCTCGCACGGGTCGACGACATCGAGGGGCAGCTTCGAGCTATTCCCACGGCGTCCGACGAGAAGGCTCTCAGGGAGCTCCGACGCACGATCGAAGCGCTCTCGAAACGGGATCCGAAGTTCGAAGAGCGGGTGACGAACAGGGTCGACGTCGTGGCGGATCGAGTTGAGACGGTCGCGAAGACGGTCTCTACGACTGCAGCCGGGCTCGCCGCGAGGGACGGGGAGCTCTCGCAGCTCCGCCGCGAGCTCGAAGCTGCGAGCGGCCGCACGGATGCCGCCGTCGCCGACCTACGGCGGTCGGTCGACCCAGCGGCGCTTCCCGAGCTGAAGCGCGCGCTCGCCGCACTCTCGGAGCAGAAGCTGCCGCGCGGCATCGAAGGCCGGGTCGAGGATCTCACCGCAAAGCTCGGGATGCTCTCGCAGCGCGTCGACTCCGTTTCCTCGACCGCCTCGACGACCGCCACCGGGCTGGCGGGTCGCGACGGAGACATGATCGCCCTTCGTCGAGCGTACGAGTCCGAAGCCGCTCGAATTGCCGCAGACCTCGCTGATGTGCGGAAGTCGATCGATCCCGCTCCAGTCGCCGAACTGCGTCAGGCGGTCAAGGAGCTCTCGGACGCCGCCTTCGGCCAGAAGCGCTCGACTCAACGACACCTCGACGAAGTCGGGGCGAAGATCGACACACTCGGCGATCGGCTGGACTCGTTCGCGGCGTCCGTGACGGCGACCGCGACCCAGGTCTCCGGGAGCGAGTCGGAGATCTCGGCTCTCCGCGCTTCCGTCGACGACGGAGCCAGTCGCCTGAGCTCACTCGTCACAGAGCTGAACAAAGCACTCGCCGCGCTTGCCGCGCGGGCCGCGGCGCTCGAGGACGCCGACGCCGAGACTGCACGGCTTCTCGACGCGCAAGGCTCGGTAGTGGACGGCAAGGTCGACGACCTGGCTGCGCGCCTCGACTCGCTCACAACGACCGTCGAAACGACGAGCGACCAGCTTGGACAGCAGAACGCCCAGCTTGTGGCCAGTGAGCACAGGTTCCAGGAAGCGAGCGGCAAGGTCGACGACCTGGCTGCGCGCCTCGACTCGCTCACAACGACCGTCGAGACGACGAGCGACCAGCTTGGACAGCAGAACGCCCAGCTTGAGGCCAGTGAGCACAGGTTCCAGGAAGCGAGCGCTCGGGTGGATGGCCTCGTCGGAGAGCTTGCGCGAGCGCTCGAGGAGTTCCCCGACCCGGATTTCCTCGAGCAGTCGCTCCAGCCCCGCCTCGACGAGCTCGCCGGCCAAGTCGCTGACCTCAGCGGCCAGCTTGCGCACGTTGAGACGACCCTTTCCCAGCAGACCCAAGGCACCGCGTCCGAGTCCGCCGAGCTCCATCGGCTGCTACTGGCTGAGCGAGGCAAGGTCGACGACCTGACCAGTCGACTCGATTCGCTTGCGAACTCCGCGGCTGCGACCGCCACCCGGATCTCCGGAGGCGAGGAGGAGATCTCCGCTCTCCGCGCCTCTGTCGAGGAGGACGCCAGTCGCCTGCGCCCGGTCGTCGGGGAGTTGAAACAGACTGTCGACGCGCTGTCGGCACGAGCCACGACGCTCGAGGAAGCGGACGGCGAGGCTGCGCGACGCCTCGACGCACGCGTCTCGGACGTGAGCGGCTCGGTCGACGACCTCGCGGCCCGACTCGACTCTCTCAACGCCTCCGTCGCGACGACGACCGAGCACCTGCGGGACCGAGATGTAGAGATCTCGGCGCTCCGCTCCGAGATCGCGCAGCGCTTCGACGCGGTCGAGCGTGAGCGCGAGGTCTCAACGGAAGCAGCTCGGGCCGCGGAGCAGTCGAGCAAGACCGTCGGCACGCGCGTCGAGGAGCTCGCAGCGAGGCTCGAAGCAGCAGATGAACAGCGGGACGGGGCGACCGCCGAAGTCACCCGCCTCGCGGCGATTCTCGAGGTGGAGCGCGCGTCATTCAGGGCTCGGCTCGACACGCTCGCGGCTGCCCAGGAGAAGTGGACAGGGGAGCTCAGCGGAGACCAGCTCGAACGGCGGCTCGCCGGTCGTTTTGACGAGCTCGAGAGCGGGCGGAAGGCGATGGCGGCCGAGCTCGACCGCATTTCCAGCGCTCTCGACGAGCAGCGAGCATCTGTACAGGCGCAGCTGGAGGCGCTCGCGGCAGCTCTCTCCCTCCCCGCGCCCTCCACTCAGCACTCGTCTTTGGAGGCACGACTCGACGAGCTCACCCAGAAGCTCGACGAGGTCGACCAGCGAGGCATCGCAGTCGCCTCGGACTTCACCCGGACCAGGACGCTTTGGCCGACCGCGCTACGCTCGTTGGAGGCCAGGCTCGACGAGATCGCGCCCAGGCCGAACGAGCCCGCGGCGAGCCTCGAAGAGCAGCCGCTCATCGCCCGACCGAACGACGGCATCTCGCAAGCAGAGCCTGCGGCGGCGGAGACTGTGAGTTCGCCTGAGAGGGAGCCGAACCGCGAACCCTCGTCCGAAAACACCGTGGCTCAACCCGTTACGAGCGTCGGAGCGGACGTCGTCCGGCTTCGCGCGGCTGATCCCTAGAGCTAGGAGAACCGTCGTCATGCGGCTGATCGACACCCTTTTTCTCTTCCTCGGCCGGCGCGGCTCGCGAGCCCGCGGACGGCTCGTCTACAGGATGCTCTTCGACGTCGCGGTGCCCGAACGGGCAGCGCCGATTGAGCGCAAGACCGGAATCCGCTAGCGCGGATTCCGGTCGCGACTCCCACTAGGGCGACTCGACGACGGAATAGGCCATCAGGATCGCGTCGACGTACTCGCCCGCGCGCTCGTAGTGCCGTCTGCGATACCCCTCGCGCTCGAATCCGTACGACTCGTAGAGAGCGATGGCCGGCTCGTTCCAGGGGAAGACATGGAGCTCGAGCTTGTGGATTCCCGAAGCGCGAGCCCAAGTGACCGCCTCGTCGAGCAGCAAGCTGCCGATCCCCCGCCTCCGGAATCGCTCGTCGACCATCAGTCCGAGATCCGCGACGTGCCGGCTCGAGGGATGCGGATCGCGCGAGAGTGTGAGCCTCGCGACGATTCGACCGGCGTCCTCGGCCACGAACACCGCTGCGTCCGGATGTCGCTGAACCGTGCGCAGGTATCGCCTCTCGTTCGTGACCGAGCGCCATGTCTCCGTGGCGAGGATCCAGCGCCCGTCCTCGCGACCGACGTGTTCGGCGAGCGCGACGAGCGCCGGTGCGTCGCCAGGCCCAGCCGGACGAACTCGGATCATTCGACGACCAGGCCGACGCCCCCGCGCCGCGGATCCCCCGCGGCGTCGAGCGCTCCGTCGGCTGTCTGTTCGACCGCCTGCACTCCTCCGAAGAAGAGGTTGATCCCCTCCCAGCGCACGACCTCCCAGTCCTCGGGAAGCCCGCGGGCCTCGGCGTCCGACCAGCCGCCCTCGAGATGCACCGTGGACCCGTCCACGTGCACCCGCGGCGCGTCAATGGCGTCCGCGACCCGCGCGCCCTCGAGGATGCGCCAGATGACCTGAGCTATCGCGCCGGCGAGCCGCACCGAGCCTGCGCTACCGATCACGAGACGCGGTCGTCCGGCATCGAGCACGAACGTGGGCGTCATCATGCTCGAGAGGCGATCGCCCGGACGCTTCTCACCGGTGCCGATGACGTCGAGCTCTCCGAGCATGTTGTTGAGCTGGACGCCTCCGCGAAAAACCCCTGAGCCCGAGCCCAGCGTCGACGAGAGCGCCGCAGCCGAGCCCGCTCCGTCGATGACCGAGATGTGCGTCGTCCCCGTCAGAGGACCGGAGCCCGAGGGTCCATAGGCCTCGGCGATTGCTCGCACCTCGTCCACGAGAGAGGGCCGATCGACCACGGAGAGAAGCTCGAGCATGCGCTCGACAACGGCTCCGCCGAGAGACGGTCTCGGCATCGAGAGAATCCGGAACCCGCGTACCTCGGTCTCGAGCGGCTCGGGGGACGCCACCCGGTAGGCGCGAATATCCGTCTCGAGCTCCGGCAGGAGCTCGACGACCGCTGCGGCTCCCACGTCGCGCACGCGCTCGAGCGTCGGAACGAGATCGGTCGTGACGACGCGCGTCGGGTCACCGTAGACGCGACGCCCGCCCTCCTCGCGCAAGAGCACTCCGCCGAGGATTCCGTGGAGGAAGACACGTGGATCGTCTCGGACGAAGCCTACGCGTGCGAGCTCGACGGCAGGAGACACGAGATCGGACCACGGGCGCGTTGCAAAGCGTTGGTGTGCCTCCTCCAGCCCAGGCAGCAGTCCAGGGACGGCGACCGACCCGAGCCCGATGTGGAACACCTGCGTCCCCGAGTCGCCGAAGTCGATCAGGACTTCCTCCATCTCTCCGAGCTGCGTGGCCGGGACGCCGAAGAAGCAGTCGAGGACTGTGTTCGCGCCTCCGGGCTCGTGAACGAGCAGGAAGCCGCCGCCGGCCGGGCCGGTCAACGGGCCTTCGGTGACGAACGCCGTAAATGCTGCGGCAAGCAGCGCATCCACGGCGTTGCCGCCGTCCTCCAGAACGCGTGCGCCCGCCTGCGCGGTCAGCGGGTGTCCGGCTGCGATTGCGCCCCTCATTGCGGAAGGGTACTGCGGCCGGCGCGGCGAGCCGGCCGACCGGCCCTGGTCGTCAGTCCGACTTCAGGAACGAGGGAAGCTCGGAATCCGAGGCGTTGGACGTGTAGGACGGCACCTCGAACCCCGGCCTTGCCGCCCGTCGTCGAGTGCCGCCGAGGCCTGTCGCGACGACGGTGACCCACACCTGTCCGGTCAGGCGCGGATCGACGGTTGCACCGAAGATGATGTTCGTCTCGTCCGTCGCCGTGGAGCGCACGACCTCGGCCGCGTCGTTGACCTCGACGAGCGAGAGATCGTCGCCGCCGGCGATCGAAAGCAGGATGCCCCGCGCGCTCACGATCTCGGCGTCGATCAGCGGCGAGCCGAGTGCGCGCTCCGCGGCCTCGCGGGCGCGGTTCGGACCGGTCGCATACCCGATGCCCATCAGCGCCGAGCCGGCGTCCTGCATCACCGTGCGCACATCCGCGAAGTCGAGGTTGATCAGCCCTGGCGTCGTGATCAGGTCGGTGATGCCCTGGACGCCCTGGCGGAGGACGTCGTCGGCGATCTTGAACGCATCGACCATGGAGGTCGAACGGTCGAGCACCTCGAGCAGGCGGTCGTTGGGGATCACGATGACGGTGTCGCAGGCAGCTCTGAGCTCTTCGACTCCGCGCTCGGCGGCCGTGCGCCTCCGCGTTCCCTCGAAGCGGAACGGGGTGGTCACGATCCCGACTGTCAGCGCGCCGAGCTCACGTGCGATGCGGGCAACGACCGGGGCCGCACCCGTGCCGGTGCCTCCTCCCTCGCCCGCGGTTACGAAGACCATGTCCGAGCCGCGCAGCGCGACCTTGAGATCATCGACTGCCTCCTCGGCAGCCTCCCGCCCGACGTCGGGATCCGCACCTGAGCCCAGTCCCTGCGTGACGCCTTCGCCGATCGAGATCTTGGTCGGCGCATCCGAGATCGCGAGTGCCTGGTGATCGGTGTTCACGGCGACGAAGTCGACCTGCGCGATCCCGGCGTCCATCATCCGGTGGATCGCATTCAGACCGGCTCCCCCGACCCCTACGACGCGAATCGCGGCGATGTAGGCGGAACCTTTCGGCGGAGGAACTCGGTGGAGGCGCGGCGCTGGCTCGAGCATCGTCTGGAAGTAGCGGGCGGCTGCCCGCGACGCCGCTGCCTCGGAGGGAACCTCCTCGTCGTGCGCCGGGGCGACGGGCGCAGACACCGGCGGTTCCGCGGTCCTCGCCTCGGCGAAGTCGTGAACGTGCTCGACCGTCTCCTCGATGGCAGCTTGCGTGCGCCGCTCCTGCGCCGGCTCTTCGACCGCGCCTGCGGGCTCGCTCTCCGCCGCGGCGTCCTGAGAGCGCTGTGCGGCCTCGGTCTTTCGGAAGAGCTCGGCGAGCGGGCCCTCACGCATCGTCGCGCGCTTTCGCGCCATCGAGCACCTCCTTCGCGAGATCGCGGTAGCCCTGTGCCGCCGGGCCGGACGGCTCGTAGCGGAGAACCGAGTTTCCCTTCACCGGGGCCTCCGCGTAGCGGATGGTCTTGCGAATGCGCGTGGAGTAGACGAGGTCGCCGAAGTGCTCTTCCAGGATCTCGATCGCCTCGCGCGCGTGCAACGTCCTGCCGTCGTACATCGTCGGGAGGATCCCCTGGACATGCACCTTCGAGTTCAGGTTCTCACGCACCATCGAGAGCGTGTTCTCGAGCTGGACGAGGCCGCGCAGCGAGAGGTACTCGCACTGCACCGGCACGATCACTCCGTCGGCGGCGACGAACGCGTTGATCGTCAGTAGCCCGAGTGACGGGGGCGTGTCGATGAGGATGTAGTCGTACCGGTCGCGCACCTCGATCAGCGCCTTCTCGAGCGCCCGCTCGCGCCCGATCAGCGCCGACAGGGCGAGCTCGGCGCCGGCAAGGTCGATAGACGCCACGGCGATGTCGACCTCGACGGTGTGGATCACGTCGGAGATCGGGACTCGGTGGACGAGGACGTCGAACATCGAACGCTCGATCGCGTCGGGGTTCATCCCCTGGCTCATGGTGAGGTTGCCCTGAGGGTCGAGGTCGATGATGAGGACGCGCTTTCCGGTCTCGCGGAGCGCGACGCCGAGATTCAGCGTCGTCGTCGTCTTCGCGACCCCGCCCTTCTGGTTCGCGAACGCGATGACCTCCGCGGTCACCTGTCCCTCGCCGAGCGGAACCAACGCAGGCCCAGGCGCCGGTACTGCGTGGAGACGTGGAGTTGTCTCGTCGGCCTCGACGGCCGGTGGGTCGGCGGCAGGTTCAGGTCGCGATTGGGAGCGTGAGAGAAGGCGTGACAGGGCCATGACCGCTTCACCTTCCCGTCGCTGTGTGAAACTCCTTCAACCTTGCGCACGGTAGCCACTGAGACTTCTCAATCCTCTCCATCCCAGTAGTCGAGGCGCTCGCCGAGCCTCGTGATCAGGCCGAGGCCGGTGAAGAACACCTTGCCCGAACGAGGGTAGAAGCAGACGTCATTCGGATCGCGCGTGCCGTACATGAGGACGGTGAGCCCCTGCTCCGCGGCGCGAAACGTGTGCGCGATGCCGGTGCCGGGAGGCCTCGCGAAGATGGAGCCCGCACGTACCGGGTGCTCGGCAACGCCGTCAGGCTCCCACAGGAGCAGATGTCCGTCGCCGTCGAGCACGACGAAGATCTCCTCCTCCGCCGAATGGCAATGCGGAGCAGCGTTGAGCTTGCCCGGAAGCACTTCCGCGTAGCGCAGCCCGGTTCGCGCCGATCCGGCCGCACGCCCGAGGTCGCGGTTTCGTCGCCCCACCGTGGCGCCGTCTCGCTCGACTGGTTCGACCTCGTCGAGGTTGACGATGTTCGCGGGGCGAGGTGACGTCTCGGTGATCTCAGGTGGACCTGCTGCCGCCTCACGCGTCCAGGGGTGATCCTCCTCGACGCCGACGGGCGCCGCCCAGGTCTCCCCGAGCCATGCCACTTCCGCGCGTGGCAGCCACGTGATGCCGGCCGCGACCGAGCGCTGGCCGAACGCGAGGACGTCGAGCCCATCGTCACCCGCCTGCAGCGTATGCGCGTTCTCGAGCGGGAGGTGGACGAGACAGTCGCCGGCTCGCACTTCGTACCCGACAGGGTCGCCCTCGCCCTCCCACTGCACCGAGATTCCCGAGCCCCCGAGCACGTAGAAGATCTCCTCCTCGGCGCCTTCGAGATGGAGCGGCGTCGACCACATGCCGGGATCGACCTGGATTCGCTTGACGCCGACCGAGTGCGAAGCACGGCCCGTCAAGCTGTGCCAGGTTCCCGCGATATGGCCGCGCTCGAAGCGCCAGTTGCGCACGTCGTCCCAATGCGAGATCACACCTCGATCATGTCACGCGCCATCGCGTGTCGCAGTCGATCCACGGCGCGCTCTCCGGCCTCACCTCCCTCCGCTTGCGACCACGCCGCTGCCTCATCGAGCAGCGCGCGCAGCTCGGCGATGATCTCTCCGGGCTCGGCTCCCGTCTGGTCGAGCGCTTCGATCCGCTTCAGACGCTCGAGAACGGCCCGAGACTCCTCCATGCAGCCAAGGTAGCCCCGGCGGGCTCGCGGATGGGTAACGCCTTCGGGCCGGGTCCGTGTCAGACCGCAGCCGCGCGCACGACGGTGCGGCGGGACAAGCCCAGCAGCTCGCGGTCGAGGTCGTGCACGAGCTCGGCGCGGTCGCGCGAGCGAAGCACGGCGACGAACGCCCGCCGCGATGCGTCGGCGGATGTTGCGCCGGCTGGCTCGCCTGCCGCGAGCGCCACCAGGTGCCCGTGCAGCTCTTCTCTGGTCGCCGCATCCTCGCCGAGGAGCACGGAGCACCGCATCGGCCACGTCTCGCCGAGGAGCGCGGAAAGCGCCGCACGGAGCTGCTCGCCGCGGAACGGCTCGTTCTGGAAGAGCGAGAGCTCCCAGCGGTCGAGCGCCTCGGCGAGCTCGGGGTCGCCGTCCGCGTCCCCGAGCGCCGCGAGCACCTCCACGGCGATCGGTGTCCTGAAGGCGTCGAGCCGGGAAGGCTCACCGGGCGGCTGGGTCGCAGCGATCGGAAGCACGGCCTGAATCCCGAAGGGTCGCCCGTCGAGGGTCTCGAAGAGGACGGGCCCGGCAGCGAGCGCAGCGGACGTCGTCAGCCGCAGTGCGCTCACCGCGTCGGCGATCTCGGCCCCCGCATCGTGAGGTGCGCCTCCGACATCGAGATCCTGGCGAAACTCGAGCACGCAGTTCCGATCCGGCTCGCGCCCGAAGCTTCTCGGAAGCAAGCCCTCTGGACTCGGGCCAGTGCGTCGAGAGCTCGCCGGCGGAGAACGGCCGCACGACGAGGCCCGGCGCGAGCTCGGCCGCCTTGGAGAGCGACAGCCCGGCAAGCGGCGCAATCGCCACGTACTGGCGGTGTTCGCCGAACAGCGACGACTCGAGCAGCGCGTAGGCGCGCTCGAACGACTCATCGTCCCAGTCGAAGCCGCCGCACGACTCGGCGGTCGAGATCAGAAGCCCGAGCAAGACGGTGCGAAAGAGCGCCTCGTCCTCGGTGGCGCGAGGGCCGGCATGCGCGCTCGCGAAGATCGCCGCCGCGGGTTCGCGGCGAAGCTCCTCGACGGCGATCCGGGCGTCCTCGCGAGCGCGCAGCATCGGCTCACGCTGCTCGATATACGCACGGACGAGCGGACGGAGCTCGTACAGGGCCGGCCCCCCACGCTGAACGTGCTCCTCGAAGGCGAAGGGAAGGTCGGATCCCTCCTCGAGCTCACGCCCGAGTACGACGAAGGAGCCGAGGACGAAACCGCGCAGAAGCGGATACAGGTGAGGCGCGCGCACGGGCACGTCTTTCGGTTACGCGGCCGGCACCGTCTCTCCTTCGTTCCGGCTAGATGCTTGATGGCGCGCAGCGGGGGGTCACGACCAAGCCGGGCGCCGCACTCAGCACCGGCGACGTGCGACCGGGCCCGCGTGAAATGCCTCAGCTCTACGGCGCGGCGCGGGCCGGCGAGGAAACCCGCTTCGACGAGCAGCCCCATCACTTCGGACTCGACGACCGGGACGCTGTCGAACCGCTCGACCGCAAGGCGCTTCGCTCCACCGCCTCTGACGTGAGCGACGAGCGCGTCGAGCGCCGGTCGGAGCCAGTCGGGATCAGGGTCCCGCAAGGGAACGAGCGAGCGGCCTCCTCGTTCGACATAGAGCGCGGCCTCCCCATCGAGCAGTACCACCCACGCTCCCGCGACTCGCGCAGCTCGTGCCCCCGCGCGCCGCGGCCACGGAATCGCAGCGCCGTACGGTTGCGCGGGATCGGCGGCCGCGAGCACGAGCACCTCACGCTCCTGGTTCTGCACGTCCTGCGATCGCAGCTCGCGCAGCCGCTCGACGGCGCCCGGCAGCGCGAACTGCGCTCCTCCCAGGCCCTCCACGAAGTACCCGCGGCGACAGACACCGAGCGTCTCGAGCGCACGCAGCTCCGCGTACACCGCGCCGTAGCCACCGCGGATGCCCTCTCCTCGGACGCCGTCGCGTGTGACGATTCCCTGCCGCTCGAGCAGGAGCTCGGCGAGAGCGCGCCGATCCGCCTCGCCGGCGAAGAGTGGCGCCGCCAGCGCCCACCGGCCCTGCGTAGGAGACGGGACGGTCGCGCGGGAGCGGGCGAACCGTCGAGCGCGCCGCTCGGGATGCGGCGTGTCGTACCGCCGGGCTGCGCGCAGCGGCGCCCAGGAGTCGTTGGCGACCTCACCTGCCCAGACGAGATCCCAGACGGCGGAAAGAGCTTCGGCGGCCTCGAGCTCGCTCGCAACGAGTAGATCGGCCCAAAAGAGCGCCCCTTGTCCGAGTGCACCACGGATCGCCGAATGAGCCGCACCCTCCGGTGGGTGCTCCGCAGCCGCTCGACCGAGCAAAGGCGCATCCTCGCGGAAGTACAGAGCGACTCGATCAAGCCCGGCGCCGACCCAGACGACCTCACCCGAGGCACACAACGCGTCGAGATCGGCGGAGCGGTAGCCCGGCACTCGGCGGGGAAGCACGTCGCTCTCCCAGAGCGAAACCGGGAGCGCGACTCCCTGCAATGGAACGAGTGCCTCTCGCAGCGACTGGCGCCTCCCGATCCCGTGCCACGAGGGCAGGAAGCGGCCGAATGCCGCCTGCTCTGCAGGCTCGACTTCGTGTCGCAGAACCGCCAGCGTCGCGCGCCGAATACGGCGGAGAACATCCGGATCGCACCACTCCCGCCCGGAGCCTCCCGGGCGAAGCTCGCCCCGAACGAGCTCGTCGTCCCGCTCGAGCCCTTCCAGCTCGCGATCGACGTCCCCGTGGACGAGTCCGAACCGATCCGCCAGCTCACTGGTCGTGAACGGGCCGCGTGTCTTCGCGTAGCGGCGAGCGACGGCTCGCAGAGGGCGCTCGACCGGCTCGAGGAAGACGTCGGGCACGCCTCCGGGAGGGACGGCACCGAAGGCGTCGCGAACGAGACCGGCATCCTCAACCGCTGCGAAGAGCTCGACGTCACCCAGCCGGACGCGAATCGCTCGGCGCTCGCGAACGAGCGTCTCGGCGAACCCACGGTCGTACTCGCTGTCGACGAGTGGCCCTGCTCGGCGAAGCAGGTCGTGCAGCTCGTCCGCATTGCGTGGCGCCCGACGAAGCGAGCGCTCGACGTCCTCGATGGCGCCGGCGTCGAGCAGATCGCGCAGCTCCTCGATCCCCATCAGCTCGCGCAGGAGGTCGCGGTCGAGGGAGAGCGCCTGAGCGCGCCGTTCCTCCGGGGGCGTGTCGTCCTCGTACATGTACGTGGCGACGTAGTCGAAGAGAAGGGACGCCGCGAACGGCGACGCCGACGGCGTCTCGATCTCGACCAGGTCGAGCCGTCGCGTTTGAATTCCCGTGAGGATCTCGCGCAGCGCGGGGAGGTCGAAGACGTCCTGGAGGCACTCGCGATACGTCTCCAGAACGATCGGGAACTGGGGGTAGCGTCGCGCGACCTGAAGCAGGCTCTGCGACTTCAGGCGCTGCTGCCAGAGCGGCGTCCGCTGGCCCGGTCGGCGGCGCGGGATGAGCAGTGCGCGCGCCGCGTTCTCACGGAAGCGCGCGCCGTAGAGCGCGCTCTGCGCAAGCTCCACGAGCAGGAGCTCCTCGATCTCCTCCGGGTCGAGGAGCAAGTCTGCGACCGGGGGCGGCACGTCGGTATCCGGGAAGTGAAGTGCGATCCCGTCGTCCGACCAGAGCGACTGCACGTCGATGCTCGAGCGAATCGCGAAGACGGGCGCGAAGCGCCATCGCCCAGGGCGCGTGCACGCGGCCGCCGAATGGCGTGAGGACGCAGACGCGCCAGTCGCCGATCTCGTCGCGGAAGCGCTCCACGACGATGGACCGGTCGGAGGGGACGACTCCGGTAGCGGTCTCCTGCTCCCGCAAGAACGTGACGAGATTCCGGGCCGCACGCTCGTCGAGCGAGTACTCGACCCGGAGCACCTCGGTCGCCCGATCGTCCGACAACGCCGCGAGCTCGCGCGCTGCGCGTCCAATCTTCGCCCCTAGCTCCGCCGGACGCCCGACGCCTTCGCCCTTCCAGAAGGGAGCCGCACCCGGTACGCCCGGCGCGGGAGAGACGAGCACTCGATCGCGCGTGATCTCCTCGATCCGCCAGGTCGACGCGCCGAGCAGGAACGTCTGGCCTGCCCTGGCCTCGTAGACCATCTCCTCGTCGAGCTCTCCGACACGCCCGCCGCCGTCGACCAGGAACACGCCGAAGAGACCGCGGTCCGGGATCGTGCCCGCATTCGTGACCGCGAGCTGCCTCGCACCGGTTCTTCCGCGCACGACTCCGGCGGTGCGATCCCAGACGATCCGGGGTCGCAGCTCGGCGAACTCGTCGGACGGATAGCGCCCGGCGAGCATGTCGAGGACGTTTTCGAGCTGGGCGCGCGAGAGATCCGAGAATGGATACGCGCCGCGGACGAGCTCGTGAAGTTCGTCGACGGTGATTTCCTCGTCCGCGCAAACAGCGACCACCTGCTGCGCGAGGACGTCGAGCGGGTTCCGCGGGATCCGCGTCTCCTCGATCTCGCCTTCCCGCATTGCACGAGCGACGACAGCCGACTCGAGGAGATCGGCTCTGAACTTGGGGAAGATCCGACCCTTCGAGACCGAGTGGAGATCGTGCCCCGCCCGACCCACGCGCTGGAGCCCGCGCGCGACCGACTTCGGGCTCTCGACCTGGATCACGAGATCGACCGCACCCATGTCGATCCCGAGCTCGAGCGAGGACGTCGCAACGAGGCAGGGGATCTGTCCAGCCTTGAGCAGCTCTTCCACGACGATCCGCTGTTCGCGCGCCAGTGAGCCGTGGTGCGCCCGAGCGAGCTCCTCTTCCGCCAACTCGTTGATGCGGAGAGCCAGGCGTTCCGCGAGACGCCGGTTGTTGACGAACACGATCGTCGACCGGTGAGCACGGACGAGGTCGAGGATCGCTGGGTAGATCGAGGGCCAGATCGAGCGGCTCGACTGTTCGACGCCTGGTCCCATCTCGACACCGTCCGCGAGCACAGGCACAGATAGGTGGGCCGTCGAGCCGAGCTCGCGCATGTCATCGACCGGAACGACGACCTCCAGGTCGAGCTCCTTCCGCACACCTGCATCGACTAGCTCGATCTCGCGGCCGGAACCGGCGACGAAACGTCCGATCTCCTCGAGTGGGCGCTGGGTGGCCGAGAGACCCACGCGCTGGAACGGGGCGTCGACGAGACGCTCCAGACGCTCGAGGCTCACGGCGAGGTGGGCTCCGCGCTTCGTTCCCGCGACGGCGTGCACCTCGTCGAGGATGACCGTCTCGATGCCTCGCAGCGTCTCACGAGCCTGCGAGGTGAGGAGCAGAAAGAGGGACTCGGGCGTGGTGATCAGGATGTCCGGTGGCGTGCGGAGCATCCGGCGGCGCTCCTCCGCAGGTGTGTCTCCCGTGCGCACGCCGACCGAGAGCGTCGACCCGAGTCCCGCGAGCGGACTGCGCAGGTTGCGCTCGATGTCGTAGTTGAGCGCCTTGAGCGGGGAGACGTAGAGCAGGCGGAGCCCGTCACCCGGGCTCTCGTTCAGTCGGTCGATCCCGAGGAGAAAGGCCGCGAGCGTCTTCCCGGACCCCGTGGGTGCCTGGATGAGGACATGCCCACCAGCCGCTATCGCGGGCCAACCGAGTGCCTGCGCCGGGGTCGGAGCGCGGAACGCGCGCCCGAACCATTTCCGCGTCTCCGGCGAGAAGACGTCCAGCGGGTTCACAGGTCTGAGAGTACCGTCGGCGGCTCGGGCTTCGGTCATGCGACGACGGGCACGGTCTACACTCAGGCCGTGCCCGTCGCTCTCTACCTCACTGAGTCGAACGAGGCGAACGAGCTCCTCGCACGCGAGCCGCTCGCCCTGCTGATCGGATTCGCGCTCGACCAGCAAGTGACGGTCCCTACTGCGTTTGTCGGCCCTTACAAGCTGAAGAGCCGGATCGGTGGGCTCGACGCAGCCGCGATCGCAGCCATGGATCCGCTGAAGCTCGAGGAGGTCTTCCGCGAACGGCCGGCTATCCATCGCTTCCCGGGCTCCATGGCGAGGAGGGTGCAGGAGTTGTGCGCCGTCGTCGCAGACGAGTACGACGGCCAGGCCGAACGTGTCTGGACGGAGGCCACCGACGCGGCGGATCTCCGCCGGCGTATCGGCGCGCTCCCTGGCTTCGGGCAGATGAAGATCACGGGCCTCGGCTCGGTGCTCGCGCTTCGTTTCGGTCTCGAGGCCGCACGGGAGCTGGTGCCGGATTACCCGTGCCTCGGTGGGATCGACTCCCCTGCGGGGCTCGCCGAGTACCAGGCCGCTAAGCGCGCCCACAAGGCTTCGCTGCGCGCCGCGCGAACCGCGTGACGCGGCCGGACGCTCCGGCCATCGAGCTCCAGACACTGACCGACGGAGGCCAGCGCCCGGCCGACATCGCTCGCGGGATTGCAGGCTTCCTCTCGGCGTCCCGACGCTCGCTCGACATCGCAATGTACGACATTCGCACCGAGACCGACGCTGGGGCACTCGTCATCGCATCGCTCTTGGCAGCTGCCCAGCGCGGTGTCGCCGTGCGCCTGATCTACGACGTCGCCCACCCAGGCCCGATCCCCGTTCCGCCTCCGCCGGAGACCACGCCCGAGGCAATCGAAGCGCTCCCGGTGCCGACGCGGGGCATCGCCGGGATCCCGGATCTGATGCATCACAAGTTCGTCGTCAGAGATGGCGAAGCCGTCTGGTCCGGCTCGACCAACTGGACCGAGGACTCCTGGTCTCGCCAAGAGAACGTCATCGTGACTCTGGAGTCGCGCGAGATCGCATACGCGCACTCCCTTGCATTCGACCAGCTTTGGGAACGGGGTGCGGTCGAAGGCACCGGGAACGTCGACCCACGGCCGGCGGACGTGGGCGGCGCGCGGGTGCGAGCCTGGTTCTGCCCCGAGTACGGAGAGGCGCTGTCGCATCGAGTCGCGAAGCACTTGGGGAAGGCACGAGATCGGATTCGGATAGCTTCGCCGGTGCTGACCTCGGGACCGATTCTCGCGACGCTCGTGGAGATCGTGAACGAGGGGCGCTGCGACGTCGCGGGTATCGTCGACGATACGCAGGTCGACCAGGTTTTCGGCCAGTGGAAGACGAACGGCGTCAGTGCCTGGAAGATCCCACTCCTACGGCGCGTCCTCGAGGGAGCGGCGTTCAGCGGCAAGAGATCGACGCGCTGGAGCCCGGAGTCCGTGAACGACTTCATGCATGCGAAGGTCGTCGTCGCCGACGACACGTCGTTCGTCGGCAGCTTCAACTTCTCCCGTTCAGGCGAGCGGAACGCGGAGAACGTGCTCGAGATCAGAGATCGGCAGCATCGCCGACCGACTCGCCGGCTTCGTCGACCAGGTTCGTGGTCGGTACCCGCCGGCCACGCCGCCCCCCTGAGGCTATCGGAGCCTTGGCACTGATCGCCAACGATTCGACGCCCAAGCCGGTCGGTTTCAAGCGCTGCGGGTGCTGATGCCCCCGCAGCGCTTGTGATTGCTCCTAGCGCTTCTTCGGGTTGTGCATCTGCTCGCGCAGCGCACCTGCGAGATGGCTGGGCACGGACGTGTGCAGGTTGACGTAGTAGTTCCGCGGGTTGTCGAGGATCGCCTGCAGCGTCGCGGGCGCCGTTCCCGTCACGACCGAGGTGATGTTCCCGACGCCGTCGGTGTCAGCCGCGTCGTTGGCAGAGAGAACCGCACCGACGACGATTCCACCGTTCACCCCTTTTGCGCCCTGATGGATATGCAAGCCGGAGACTGTCGCCGGACCGGCGAACGAGTAGTTGAAGTAGAAGACGACGTCTCCCGACGTGATCGCCCCGGCGGGGTTCCGCGCGAGGTCGAAGGTGACGCTGCCGACCGCATTGGCCCCTTTCAGGGTCTTGATCGGCGGCACCTCCTGGCTCGGCTTGAGGTTGAGCTTGAAGACCGGGGTCGCGGAAAGCGCTGGCTTCTTGGCGGTCGCGCCGCCGATGACGACGAGCGCGAGAACTCCGACGAGCACCGCCGGAGCAA
This sequence comes from uncultured Thermoleophilia bacterium, assembly GCA_963827525.1. Classification (GTDB taxonomy): domain Bacteria; phylum Actinomycetota; class Thermoleophilia; order Gaiellales; family Gaiellaceae; genus GMQP-bins7. Next base: position 42,291 of record CAWHBH010000040.1, on the reverse strand, counting down.
CGAGCCGCATGCGTCTCATGTGCATCCCTCCCTCTGTTCACAGTGGCATATCCAAGGATGCGCCCGAGCCCCAAAACTTGCGCGCCCGAACGGAATGCTTACTCGTACGTCACAAATCGCTCAAGGAAACGCAATGGCTCGGTGTCTGACTTCGCCCGAGAGCCGCAATCGGAGGAGGGATGCGCAATGAAGGGTCTCGGTCTGATCGGAGCCGGTGCACTCGTACTGGTGACTCGCCGCAATACTCGGGCCTGCGGCTTTGGCGGGCGACAAGCCCAAGAACGGAGACGAACGTGCCGCGATCTCGCGTGCAGATCTCCGCGGGGTGAACTTCATCGAGAGTTGCCGCTTCAGCCATCGCGCCCCGGACGACCCGATCGTCTTCTTCGGCAAGCCGGGCGCCTCGCACGACCACACGTTCGTGGGCAACCGCACGACGAACGCCTCCTCGACGTTCGGCTCGCTCCGCTCGGGGGCAACGACGTGCATGCGGGCGGATGACACTGCGGCGTACTGGGTGCCCACGCTCTACCAGGGCACAACCGCCGTGCTGCCGATCGCGGCAACGATCTACTACCGACGCGGCACGCTGACCGAGGTCACCGCGTTCCCGAACAACCTGCGCATGATCGCCGGCGACGCGACTGCGACGAGCCCGCAGAGCATGCGGGTAACGACTTGGAGCTGTGGTCTGGTCTCGGGCCTCGACCGCTCGAGCACGGTGCCGACGTGCCCGGACACACGAGGCTCGTTCCTGCGCCTGCACATCCGCTTCCCGGAGTGCTGGGACGGACGCCGCCTCGACAGCACCGATCACAAGAGCCACATGGCCTACGCCACGCGATCCGGGTGTCCATCGACGCACCCAGTCGAGGTTCCGCAGATCACGCAGATCTATCGCTACCCGAGCCGCGGCGGCGAGGGCTTCTCGCTCGCCTCAGGCGGCCAGTACAGCGCGCACGCGGACTTCTTCAACGCCTGGAAGCCGGGAGCTCTGAAGAAGCTCGTCGAGGGCTGCCTCAACGAGCTCGTCCACTGCGGCCGCGGCTAGGTCCAGTAAACCCGAGGGGCAGGATTACTGCCCCCTCGGGTTTACCGAGCCCTCACAGACCGCCGCTACGGTAGCCCGCCGTGCGTTGGAGCCTCCGGTTCGCCTCGTTGTTCGTCCTCGTCTGCCTCGCCGGCGGTGGGAGCGTCGGCACGGCGGCGGAGAGGCCGACCGCGGACGCGCCGGTCGCGTCGCTCGAGCCGGCCGCGACGGCGAAGCTCTGGAAGTCCCTCGTCGCAGCCCAGCCGGCGCCGCCACGCGCGAGCGCCCAGGCGCCCGAGTGCCGCCCGCTGCGGGCGGTCTTCTATGCGGCGTCGGACTGGCTGCGGCTGGCGACGAAGCTCGCTGCGACGGCCTCTCCGTGCGCGGAGTACTACGTCTCGATCCCTCCGCTCGTCGCGGACAAGACGCAGCCGCGGCGTGACCAGGCCTGGCGCATCCGGGCTCTCGGCCCGAGCTTCCACGCGATGGCAGAGATCCACTTCGCCACGTGGACACGCTGGGTCCAGAGCACTGGCAGCTCGTGGCGCGAGGCCGGCGTGACGGCACGCCAGCGGATGGCCGAAGCGGGGTACGACGTCGCACAGGGAGACACGTGGGCGGTGAACGAGCTCACGTCCGCGGTCCGCCGCGGGGACGGCAACGCTCGCGCGAACATCCGCGAGTTCCTGCGCGGCCTCTACGAGGGCGACAGGACGCGCCCGACCCGCGGCGCGGCGCTCGTCATCGGGTTCGGGCAACGGACGGGCGACGTCTCGGTCTACCAGAACACGCTCCAGAGCTGGCTCTCCGACACCGCCTTCTGGACGGACATGGCGACGTACGTGAGCGACTGGTCGCAGGAGGTCTACGGCGACCTGCGAAGCCACGCGGTTCCCGGCGTGCCCGTCTCGGTCCGCCGCGAGTACCTGAACGACTACCTGCAGCACACGCTCGTTCTGGCCGGCGCAGGCCCCTCCGAGATCGAGCCGTCTCGCGCCTACCTGCGCGAGGCGTACAGCCCGCTGGCGAACGCCGCGTGGGCGAGGGACTCGGCATGGGGCTGGACGATGGTCCCCGCGGAGCAGATGGCCGCGTACGTATCGGCGCAGATCAACGCCATGCGCAACTTCAGCGCGTCGGCCGGCCAGGTGCGCGACCACTGGGGCTTCGCGTGGGCGCCGCGCAACACGCTCGGGCTCTCGACCGCCGACTTCGGAACGCAGACCGGACAGATCCTCGACCGCATGGCCGCCGCGATCCGCGACTCCGGCAACGTCGTGGAGCCGGAGAATCCCGGGAGCGGAGCCTGCGGGCCTCCCGGGCAGGAGACCTTCTGTCTCGTCGACATCCCCGAGGCCCGGCACAACGAGAGCTGGCGGTCGTTCCGGGCGTGGGCGCAGTCGACGCTCTCGATCGGGCCCGTGGCGCCGATCAGGCTCGTCGCAGGGGTTGCGTCGGCGCCGCTCGAGCTGTCGGCGACCTCCGCGGTCGCGCGGCCGGTGGCGGTGACGCTCCGTTCGACGTCGCTGGGAGGGGCGTTCTCCACGAGCGCAGTCGGGCCGTGGACGAGCTCCCTTGCCGTGTCCGTCTCGCCGGGCACGGTCGCCTCCTTCTACTACCGCGACACGCGCGCGGGCGTCGCGACGCTGACCGCAGCGGCGCCGGGTACGACGCAGGCCTCGCGCGAAGTGACCGTCGTCGCCGGCTCAGCGACGCGAATCTCGGTGACTCCCGCCTCTCGTGAAGTGACGGCGCGTGGTGAGGTCACCTTTACGGGCGACGCGACGGACGGCTTCGGAAACGTCACACCCGCCAACATCTCCTGGAGAGTCGCGCCGACGACGCTCGGGACCTTCGTCCGCGGCCGGGACGGCACGGTCACCTTCAGAGCCGGACGCGTGGTCGGCAGGGGAAGCGTCACGGCGACGGCGAGCCGCGGGACGCTCGTCGGCTCTGCGACCGTCGTCGTGCGTGCCGCCACGTTGCGAATTGCAGCCGTGACCTACCGCAGCACGTCACGCGGAGCCCAGGCCACGATCGCAGCGGTCGACGCAAGGCGTAGACCCGTCTCCCGCACGTCGCTCACCCTCGTGGTCCGTCTCGACGACCGCCGGGTTGCCCGTACACGTGCTGTGACGGGCGCCGCCGGCAAGGCGAGGTTCCGCCTGCCCTCCCGGCAGGGCTGCTACATGATCGTCGTCACCCACGCCACGGCGCAGGGGTTCACGTGGGACGGTCGCACGCCACGCAACCGGTTCTGCCGCAGATGACCGACACGGTGTCGATCAGACGACGCCGGCGAGGAGGAACGCGCGCGACTCCTTCAGCATCTCGCGCGCGATCACGAGCCGCTGGATCTCGTTCGTACCCTCGTAGATCTGGGTGATCTTGGCGTCGCGCATCATGCGTTCGACCGGGTACTCGTTGATGTAGCCGTATCCGCCCAGGATCTGCACCGCCTCGGTCGTGACATCCATCGCGGTGTCGGTGCAGTAGAGCTTCGCCATCGCCGATGCCTTCGTCAGCTCCGCGTGCGGCGCACCCTCATCGACCATGCGCCCGAAGCGATAGAGGAGGCCGCGGGCGGCCTCGCATCGTGTCTCCATGTCGGCGAGCTTGCCGGCGACCAGCTGGTGCTCGGCGATCGGCTTCCCCATCGTCTCGCGCGTCCGCGCGTACTCGAGCGCGTAGTCCGTGGCGCCCTGCCCGATGCCGAGCCCCTGCGCTGCGACGCCCGGGCGCGAGCGGTCGAGAATGCGCATGGCGATCGTGAAGCCGTCGCCCTCCTCCCCGAGCAGATTGGCAGCGGGAACACGGGCACCCTCGAAGACGAGCTCGCCCGTGGTCGAGCCGGCGATGCCCATCTTGGGCTCCAGACGCGCTACCTCGAAGCCCGGCGTGTCGGACTCCACGACGAATGCGGAGATTCCCGAGTGGCCTGCTTCTGGGTCGGTCTTCGCGAAGACCGTGTAGAGACTTGCGACGGCGGCGTTCGTTATGAATCGCTTAGAGCCATCCAGGATGTACTCGTCGCCGTCGCGGCGAGCGGTGGTTCGCATGGCCGCAGAGTCGGAGCCCGACCCGGCCTCGGTCAGGGCATACGCCGCCAGCCACTCGCCCGACGCTAGCTTCGGGAGGAAGAGCGCCCTCTGCTCATCGGTGCCCGCGACTTTGAGCCCAAGCGAGCCCAGCTCCTGCACGGCGAGGATGAGCCCGCTCGTCGCGCAGACCTTCGAGACCTCCTCGATTGCGACGAGCGAGAGCAGCGTCCCCGTCCCTGTGCCGCCGTACGCCTGGTCGAAAAAGAGGCCGAAGATCTCGTGCTCGCGGAAGAGCTCGACCACGTCCCAGGGGAACTCGTGCGACGCGTCGATCTCCGCCGCGCGCGGCGCGATCCGCTCGCGCGCGAGCGTGCGTACGAGCTCGCGGATCTCGAGCTGTTCGTCCGAGAGCGGCTCCCAGGGCACCGCCGAAGTCTAGGGCCTGTCTCATAATGAGCTTCGTCGGCGGAGCGCGCTGGGGGAGTGCGCTGCAAGGACGCAGGGAGCGCCAATATGGGGTCATATTGGCGCGACTGAGGACGCCGCAGCGTGCCGCCCAGCGTGTTCCGGCGACACAACGCCTCATTGTGAGACAGGCTCTCGGGCCGAGCGGTTACTCCGCCTTCTGGCAGACGGCCTCGATGTTGTTTCCGTCCGCGTCGTGGACGAAAGCGCCGTAGTAGTGCTCGTGATAGTGGGCTCGAACACCAGGCGGTCCGTTGTCGTTCCCGCCGGCCGCGAGTGCGGCTTCATAGAACGCGTCGACGGTTGCGCGGTCATCGCACTTGAATGCGACGTGGGCGCCTCCGACGGGATCACGGCGAACCACACCCAGATCCATGCCGTTCGCGTCCGCGAACCCGATGAAGTCTCCAGCCTCGAACGCAAGTGAGTAGCCGAGCGGCTCGAGCGCCTTCGCGTAGAAGCTCTTCGCCGCCTCCTGGTCGCTGACGTTTACTGCGGTGTGGTCGATCATCTTCCCTCCTTTGGCCTCGTCTACAGTCGCCGACAATGATCCTCGAGAACGGCGTCGTTCGCACGATGGACGCGTCGCTGCCCGTCGCGCGAGCGCTCGCCATCGCGGGCGACCGGGTCGCCGGGGGCGTCGGCACACACGAGAACGCACTGCCAACGCCTGACGTCGTCGATCTCGGCGGGCGCTGCGTCGTTCCGGGGTTCACCGACTCGCACGTGCACTTCCCAACGTGGTCGCTCGCGCAGCACGATGTCAGGCTCGAGGGCGTCTCGGGCGTCGCTGAGGCGCTCGAGCGGGTGCGAGCCCACCCTCGCCGCGGCACATGGATCCGCGGAACCGGGTGGCGTTCGGCCGAATGGGAGACGCAGCCGACGAAGGAGGCGCTGGACGACGTGACCGGGGCGGTACCGGCGGCTCTCTTCTCGAAGGACTACCACTCGCTCTGGCTCAACTCCGCTGCGCTCGCGCTGGCAGGGCGGCGACCTCGAAGTCGACGGAGGCGTCGTCGAGAGTGACGAGCAGGGTGAGCCGACCGGGATTCTGCGCGAGGAGTCCGCATGGCAGTTCCGCGCTCGCTTCGCGACCCCGTCTCCGAGGATGAATTGGTGGACGCGACGCGGGACGGGCTCCGCCTCGCCGCAAGCCGCGGGGTCGTCGCGATCCACGACAAGGACGGCTGGCTCGGCGCGCATCGCATCTTCCAGCGCCTCGCCGATCGCGAGGCGCTCACGCTTCGTGTGTGGCAATCCGTTCCATACGAGCAACTCCCCGAGATCGAAGCGATTCGTCTCCGCTCCGGGATCGGCGACGACTACTTGCGCATCGGCTATCTGAAGGCCTTCATGGACGGGACGCTCGGGTCGCAGACGGCCTGGATGCTCGACGGCTCGGGCGTTCAGATCACGAGCGGCGAGCAGCTCGCTGACGTCATCCGCCGAGCGGCTCGCGCCGGCTGGCCGGTCGCCGTGCACGCGATCGGCGACCGCGCAAACAGAGAGGCGCTCGATGCCTTCGAGGAAACTCGAGACGAATGGGCACCGCTCGGCCTTAGGCACCGAATCGAGCACGCGCAGTGCCTGGCACCGGAGGACGTCGGCCGATTCGCGACGATCGGGGTGGCATGCTCGGTCCAGTTCAGCCATGCCCCGTCGGATCGAGATCTCGCGGATCGCTTCTGGGCCGACCGGGTCGACGGGACCTACGCCTTCCGCTCGCTCTGGGACTCCGGAGCGCTGGTCGCGAACGGATCGGACGCCCCGGTCGAGGAGCTGGACCCGCTCGCGGGAATTCGCGCTGGCGTTCTCCGCACGATCGACGAACGGCCTGCGTGGCGTCCCGACCAGTGCCTGACGGTCGAAGAGGCTCTCGCCGCGAGCACCGTGAACCCGGCTTGGCTGTCGGGCGACGAGCGGCGCCGGGGGAAGCTGCTGCCCGGCTATCTCGCGGATCTGGTCGTCCTCTCGCGCGATCCGCTCGCTTGCGCCCCCGACGAGCTCGCGACCGTCGAGGTCGTCGCGACGATGGTCGGCGGCCGCTGGGTGCACAACCCGCCGCCCTGGGACTAGTGGTCTCTAGCCATGTCGCAGATCGATCGCAGCGAAGGTCGTCGGCTGTTCGGCGCGGATCCAGCCGCGTACGACGCCGCGCGACCGGGGCACGCGGAGCGCGTTTATGAAGTGCTGGTCGAACGCTGCGGGCTCGCACCGGGCGTGAGAGTGCTGGAGGTGGGGCCGGGAACGGGCCAGGCGACGCGGCGGCTGCTCGACCTCGGAGCGGACCAGCTCCTTGCGCTCGAACCAGACCCGGCCCTCGCGGCACGCCTCGAGACGTCATTCGGCGGCCGTATCGAGACTTGGATCGTCGCCCTCGAGGATGCGCAACTCCCTGCTGACACATTCGACGTCGCGGCGGCGGCGTCGTCATTCCACTGGGTCGACGAGGAACCCGGCCTTGCGAAGATCTTCGCGACGCTACGCCCGGGTGGATGGTTGGCGACGTGGTGGACGCTCTTCGGAGAAGGCGGGAAGCCGGACGCCTTCATCACGGCGACGAGTCCGTTGCTGGAGGACCTGCCGGCGAGTCCTTCCCGCGGGAGAGAGGGTCGGCCGGCGCACGCCCTCGACAGCGAGGCCAGAACCAGAGCGCTCCGGACAGCCGGATTCGAAGACCCCGAGCACGAGGTCGTGCGCTGGTCGACGAGCTGGGACACCGAAGGAATTCGTGCGCTCTACGGAACCTTCTCGCCGATCGCCCGGCTCGACCAACCTCGCAAGAAAGAGATCCTGGACGGCATCGCACGGATCGCGGAGCACGATTTCGGCGGTCGGGTCGAGCGATCGCTCCTCACCTCCCTCTACACCGCGCGTCGTCCCAACTGAACCCCACCGTCCCCGACTCGTACAATCCGATCGTGGCCACCCGCACGATGCTTCCCATTCACGCGGCGCCGACCTGCTCGGTCGCAGGCGCAGCCGAGATCGTGGGCTCGAAGTGGACCGTGCTCCTCGTCCACGACCTCTCCGAGGGACCGCGGCGTTTCACCGAGCTCGAGCGGTCGTGCGCCGGGATCAGCCCGCGGACGCTCGCCGAGCGACTGCGCTGGCTCGAGACCGAGGGGATAGTCGAGCGCCAGAGCTACCCGGAGTCGCCGCCGCGCGTCGAGTACGCCCTGACGGAGAAGGGTCGCGCACTGCTCCCGGTGGTTCAGGAGATGCGCCGCTTCGGCCACGAGTGGCTCGGTTGCGGCGTCCACGACACCTGAGAGATGCGGTCGATGGCGCGGGAGGCTTGACGCGGACTAGCGAAAGTGCGGTGTCTCAGTCTGCGAGACCCTTGGCGCGAAGCTCTGCGAGAGCTCGCTCCGACTTTTCGAGCTCGCCGAGGCCCATCCCATCCAGGACTCGCGGCGTCTTTGTGAACTGGATGTCGCGGTAGTCGACGACCTGCCACTGGTTACCCCAGGGATCGCGAAAGTCGTGACTGCCGACCATCTGCGCACCCACTTCGCGTGCGCGCCTGATCGTCTCTGCCTGGTCGTCGACGACGAGCCCGATGTGCCCGACGCCGGACGGGTGCGCCACGGACTCCAGGGCGACGAACTGGTCACCCATGTCCACGAACGCCATGTTCCCGGCGCGACCGCGCAATTGCACGTCGTCGAAGATGCCCTCGAAGAAGGCGATTGCTTCGTTGAGATCACCGACTTCGACGGCGAGATGGTTGATTCCGACGAGTCGTGGCATACGGGATCCAGGGTAGCCCGAGAAACGAGGTCTACGCGGGCTCGGCCCAGACGCCGGCAAGCTCGACGATGGTCGCCGCCGCCGCCGCCATGTCCTGGACGCTCGCCCACTCGCGCACCGAGTGGTACTCCTGTCCCCCGGTGAACAGGTTCGGCGTAGGCAGGCCCTTGGACGAGAGGACGGCGCCATCCGTCCCACCCCTGGTGATCGCGAGCTTCGGCTCCACGCCCGCACGACGGATCGCTTCGAGTGCGGCGTCGACGACGCGCGGGTTCTCCTCGATGTACGGACGCATATTGAGGTACGAGCTCCGTTCCTCGATGTCCACGTGCGCGCGCGGCTCTCGTTCCGAGACAGCCTGCGCGAGTTGTCGAAGGAGCGCCATGTGCTGCTCGAGGAGCTCGTTGTCGTGATCGCGGGCGATGAAGTCGACGATCGCCTCCTCGGCGTTGCCGCTGATGCCATGGGGGTGGATAAAGCCCTCGCGCGCCTCGGTGGTCTCGGGAGACAGCGTGTCCTTCGGAAGCGACATCACGAGCTCTGCGGCGAGCTTGACGGAGTTGACGAGCTTGCCCTTCGCGGACCCCGGATGAACCGAAAGGCCACGAATCGTGACGCGCATCGACTTCGCGGAGAATGTCTCGACCTCGAGCTCGCCGAGTCCCGAGCCGTCGAGGGTGTAGGCGATGTCGGCTCCGAACTCCTCGAGGTCGAAGTCTTCGGCGCCACGTCCCACCTCCTCGTCGACGGTGAAGGCGACGCGAATCGGCGCGCGCGGCCTCTCGGGGCGCTCAGCGAGGTGGGCGACTGCTGCCATGATCTCGGCAATACCGGCCTTGTCGTCAGCGCCGAGGAGCGTGGTGCCGTCGCTCGTGACGATGTCGTGGCCAGCCCGTTTCGCGAGCTCGGGCAGCTGCTCCGGGTCGAGCACCTGCCTCGAGTCTCCCGGAAGCTCGATCCTCCCGCCGGCCCAGGCCTCGTGGACGACGGGCGCCACGTTGGCTCCCGTAACGTCCGGCGTGGTGTCCACGTGCGCGATGAGCCCCACGACCGGCGCCTCGATCGTTCCGGGCAAGCTCGCGAAGACTGTGGCGCTGTCCGTGAGCGTCGCGTCGGATAGCCCGAGCTCGTGCAGCTCGTCGATCAGCATTCGCGACAGCTCGAGCTGCTTCTCGGTGCTGGGGCGCCGCTCGACGCGTTGCGCCGCCTGCGTATCGACGCGGACATAGCGCAGAAACCGCTCGAGGACGTCGTCCGCGAGCTCCTCCGCGAGCGGGCTCGCGAACGGAGCGCTAGTCCCCAAGCTGTCCGAGCCGCTTGAAGACTTCGCGCATCGTCTGCACGCCCAGGGTGAGCGCGTCTTCGGGAACGTTCTCGTTGGGCGCGTGAACGTTGCATTCGCTCTCGATCCCGAACCCGGTCGCGAGTGTCGGAAGCCCTCGTCCTACGAGCCCCGCGTAGATCGGGAGCGTGCCGCCGGTCCGCACCAGGAGCGGACGGGCACCGACGACGTGCTCGAACGCGTCGCCTGCAAGTCTGATCGTCGGAGCGTCCATCGGCGTCAGTGCCGGCCGAGCGCTGTTGCGAAGGGCGATCTCGAGCTTCGCTCCTTCGGGCGTCGCGTTCCGAACCATCCGCTCGAAGGCGTGGCGAATCTCATCGGGGTCCTGGCCCGGCGCGAGGCGGATCGAAACGTTGGCGCGTGCCTCGACCGGAAGGACGGTCTTGACGAGGTCCGGCGAGCCGCTTGCAAACCCGTTCACGTCGAGCGAGGTGTCCGCGAACGTTCGGAGATAGAACTCTTCGGTCGCGCCCGGAGCGATCGGAACGGCGCCGTACGGCGAGAACTGCTCCGCGCCCGGAGGCAGCTGCGCCCAGGCCGAGAGCTCTTCGTCCGACGGTGTTGTCGCGCCGGCACGAAGGTCGTCCGGCAAGCGACCGTCTGCACGCGGGAGGACGCTTGCCAGCGCAGCCATCAAAGCGTGCCCGGCGTTGAGCGCTGCGCCACCGAACATGCCGGAGTGCATGTCCGTCGTACCGGTGCGGAGTTGGAGATGGAAATAGAGCATTCCGCGGACGCCCACGTAGAAGACGGGCTGATCACGACGGACCATTGCCCCGTCGAGGATCAGTGCCGCGTCGGCGCCACGCTCGTCCTGTTCGACCCACTGCACGATCGAGTCGCCTCCGATCTCTTCTTCGCCGTCGAAGCCGAAGCGCACGTTGACCGGAAGCTCACCCGCCGCGGCAAGCTGCCGCACCGCCTCGACGAGCACGAACAGGTTCCCCTTGTCGTCGGCCACTCCACGTGCATAGAGACGGCCGTCTCGGTGAGTGAGCTCGAACGGAGGCGACTCCCAGAGCTCGAGCGGATCGGGCGGCTGAACGTCGAAGTGCGCGTAGCAGAGAATGGTCGGGGCGGACTCCGGCCGCTCGGACGCGGCCACCTCCCCGATGACGAGCGGCCGTCCTCCGTTCCACGGGACGACTTCTGCCGCTCCGCCAGCGCCGCGAATCCGCTCTACGACCCACGCCGCCGCGTGCTCCACATCGCCGGCATGCGCGGGGTCGGCGCTGACGGACGGTATCGAGATCAGCTCGGCCAGCTGGTCCCGGAACTCCTCGTGCGTAGACATCAGCTGTCGTGTGTGGAATCAGTCATGCGCGCGGATCCAGTGAGGCTCTGTCGGCCGCGCAGTCTAATCGGTCGCGTCCGCGGCAATGCGGGCGTAGCGTCTCGCCTCGTCGGCGCGGCCGCGTCGGGAACCCACTGGCGCCGACTTTCAGGCGACGTCGCGGACGCGCTGTGCATCTGCCAGCGCGCGGAGCTTCTTCAGTCCCTGGTGCTCGATCTGGCGAATGCGCTCGCGCGTGACGTTGAACGCACGGCCGACCTCGTCGAGCGTGCGCGGCTGCTGACCGTCGAGCCCGTAGCGGAGCTCGAGCACGCGACGCTCGCGCTCTGACAGCGCGCCGAGGATCGTCCGCAGCGCCTCGCGCTGGAGCGTCGTCTCGGCGAGCTCGTCGGGGAGCGGCGTGGATTCGTCGGCGAGGAAGTGCCCGAACTCGGACTCGTCGTCGTCGCCGACGGGCTTCTCGAGCGAGACCGGCACCTGGGCGCTTCGCCGGATCTGCTCGACCTCGTCCGAGGTCATGTCGAGATCGCGCGCGATTTCCTCGGTCGTCGGCTCGCGGCCGCGCTCCGCGCGGAGCTTCCGCTCGGACCGAAGGATGCGGTTCAGCTTCTCGACCACGTGCACGGGCATGCGGATCGTCCGGCCCTTGTCCGCGATCGCACGCGCGACGGCCTGGCGAATCCACCAGGTCGCGTAGGTGGAGAACTTGAAGCCCTTGCGGTAGTCGAACTTCTCCGCTGCGCGCACAAGGCCGATCGTCCCCTCCTGGATGAGGTCGAGAAACGGCAGACCTTGGTTTCGGTAGCGCTTGGCGATCGAGACCACGAGGCGGAGGTTCGCCTCGACCATGGCTTGCTTCGCGCCGTGGTCCCCGCGCTCGATCCGCTTGGCCAGCTCGACTTCCTGAGCCGCAGTGAGAAGCGGAACCTTTCCGATGTCCTTGAGGAAGAGCTGCAGCGCGTCTGTCGTGATCTCCGCGTCGGGCTCGACCTCGGGCTCCGCCGGGTCGTCCGCCGTGACGACGGCGATCCGCGCCTCCTCCAGCGCAGCGTAGAACTCGTCGATCTGCGCGGGCTCGAGCTCGAGCTCGTCGAGCACCAGCGCAACCTCGTCCGCGTCGAGACTGCCGGTGCGGTAGCCGCTCTCGAGGAGCCGCTGCGCCTCGTCCGTCGCGAGGATGTCCTCGATCGGCGTTCGAGTGGTCGCGCCCTTTGTTTCTCCTGCGGCCAGACCAACCCCCCTTCGCGACGGCGGTCACACGGTAGTCACAGCAGTGGCTGTCGTCAAAGCGTCGCCCGAAAAGCCTCAGGACCGAGCCCTCTTTATGGTCTCGAGATAGCGATCCGCCTCGCGCGCGAGCGGCGAGCCGGGCTGCGAGCTGCGCCGCGAGCCGGAACTGGCGCTCGGCTTCCTTGATTCGCCCTGTCCAGAGCAGGAGCACGCCCAGGTGGAAGCGCACTGACGGCTCGTCCGGGAACGTCCGGGTGAGCGGCCCGAGACGGCCGAACGCGAGCTCCGGTGCGTCCTTGTCGAACTTGCCGACCGCCGCCGCGACCTGTGCCTCCACGTTCTTCGGAAAGCGCTGCGCCGCCTGGGCGTACGTGCGCGCGGCAGATACCGGACGACCGACGCGCTGGAGCCCGACCCCGTAGAGCAGCCGGTCACGAACGCCTCCGCGCTCGGCTGCTCGGCGTAACGCCTCGAGCTGTCGCGCCGGTGGAAGCTGCGTAATTCCCGCGGATGCCGCAAACGACGGGATGAAAGCGGGCAAGCCGCGGGGAAGCTGCGGGTGGATGAGGTTCCCCGCGACGATCGCATACGGCGTATCCGGCTCGGCGTCGATGCTGGCGCGCCAGGCACCCACCGGATCGCCGTCGTTTGCCCAGAGCCGTGCCAGCCCGAGATGGAGCTGGACCACCGCGATCTCCGGGTAGAGCTTGGCCAGCTGCTCGAGCCGGTCGAGCGATCCCGCGGGCCACGTGGCCAACGCTGAGCCGACCTTCGCTTCGAGTGAGTCGTGCTTCGCGAAGAGCGCGGCGGCGGCTACTACGTCCCCACGCTGGTATGCGGCTGCGCCTCGAGCAAGATCGCGGGCCTCGGAATCGGCGCGGAACCCGAGAGCAAGCGAGAGCGGCGGCCGACCCTCACGGAGCTTGGGCTCAGCCGTCGTCGTCGTGGCTGAGCCTCCGTCCGAGGATACGACGGCGACCGCAACCACGGCGACAGCCGCAGCCGCCAGGGCCGCGACCAGGAGGACGATCCGGCGGCGAGGGCTCACCGTGCGACGATAGCCACGCTCCTTGCACGACAGCGGTTAGACCCATGGCTCACGCCCAGCGGAGTCAGGCTCCACGGTCTGACCTGCCCTCGACGCTATAGTTTCCAAAGTAATGGCGACGTATAGAGAGCTGGTCGCACAGGCCCGGGAGGAGATCGACGAGATCTCGACCATCGAGGCGCAAGCGCGCCTCGAGTCCTCCGAGAGCCCGCTCTTCGTCGACGTTCGCGAGCCGGACGAATGGGAGGAAGGCCACATCCCGGGCGCCGTCCACATCAGCCGCGGACGGCTCGAGTCACGAATCGAGGGCTTGATCCCCGACAAGAGCCGGCCACTCGCCGTGTACTGCTCGGCCGGATCGCGCTCGGCGTTCGCAGCAAAGGTGCTCGGCGACATGGGCTACACGGATGTCGTCTCGGTCGCAGGCGGGTTCGCCGACTGGAAGCGAAACGGCTTCGACGTGACGATCCCGCGCGTCCTTTCCTCCGAGCAGCGCTCGCGCTACAGCCGGCACTTGCTCATCCCGGAGGTCGGCGAGGAAGGACAGCAGCGCCTGCTCGATGCGCGCGTGCTCCTCGTCGGCGCCGGCGGCCTTGGATCGCCCGCGTCGCTCTACCTCGCCGCCGCCGGAGTCGGAACGCTCGGGATCGTCGACGCCGACGTCGTCGACGAGTCGAATCTCCAGCGACAGATCGTGCACTCCACGGACCGCCTCGGCGAGCCCAAGGTGCTCTCCGCGAAGCGAACGCTCGAGGCGCTCAACCCTGATGTGACGGTCCTGCCGTTTCAGGAGCGGCTGACCTCGGAGAACATCGAGCGCATCCTGGCCGACGGCTGGGACGTGATCGTCGACGGTGCAGACAACTTCCCGACCAGGTACCTCGTGAACGACGCATCGGTGTGGCACGAAATTCCTGTCGTGCACGGCTCGATCTTTCGCTTCGAGGGCCAGGCCACAGTCTTCGCCCCAGGCGGCCCGTGCTATCGCTGCCTGTTCCCGCAGCCTCCGCCGCCCGAGCTCGCTCCGAGCTGCGCGGAGGGTGGCGTCCTCGGGGTGCTCCCGGGAATCATCGGGTCGATTCAGGCCAACGAGACGCTCAAGCTGATCCTTCGCCGTGGCGACTCCCTCGCCGGCCGCCTGCTGCTCTTCGACGCCCTCGGGACAACGCTCGACGAGGTAACGGTGCGCAAGAACCCGGACTGCCCGGTGTGCGGGGAGAGCCCGACGATCACGGACTACATCGACTACGTCGAGTTCTGCTCGACGCCGGTGGGGCTCAGCTAGTGGCCGCGGTTCGCATCCCACCGACGCTTCGGGCCGAGGTCGGCGGCTCGCGAGAGCTCGAAGCGCGCGGTGACACCGTCGGCGACGTCATCGACGACCTCGTCGAGCGCTACCCCGCGCTGGGCGCGCAGCTCATGCAGGACGGAGAGCTCGCCTCGTTCGTGAACGTGTATCTCGGCGGTGAGGACGTTCGGATGCGCGACGGGCTCGACACCCCGGTGGGCGAAGGAGATCACCTGATCCTGCTTCCGGCGATGGCCGGCGGGGTCTGACCCCACCGGGCTGACGCCGAACGTGCGCTTGGCCGCCGTCGGATCCTCACTGCTCGATCTCGTCGGATCGACGCCGCTCGTCGAGCTGCAGAGGTTGTCGCCGAACCCCGCCGTCCGCATCGTCGCGAAGCTCGAGGGTCAGAACCCAACGGGGTCGATCAAGGATCGGGTTGCGAGGGCGATGATCGATGCGGCCGAGGCGTCCGGGGAGCTCACGCCCGGCCGACCGGCTTCTGGAGCCCACGAGCGGCAACACCGGGATCTCGCTGGCGCTCGTCGCCAGGCTTCGGGGCTACCCGCTCACCTGCGTGGTGCCTGCGAACGTCACCGAGGAGCGCCGCCGCCTTCTCCGCCTGTACGGCGCCGAGCTCGTCGACTCGCCACCCGAGGAGGGATCCAACGGAGCGGTACGGCTCGCGCTGGAGCTCGCCAAGCGGGACGCGTCCTTCTTCATGCCCTTCCAGTACGCGAACGAGGCAAATCCGCGTGCGCACTACGAGGGCACCGGCGCCGAGATCGCAGCTGCGCTCGAGCGGGTCGACGTGCTGGTCGCCGGGCTCGGCACGGGCGGGACGCTGATGGGCGCGGGCGATCGGCTCCGCGAGTCGTTCCCTGACGTCGTCGTCGCCGCAGCGGAGCCGCTCCCGGGCGACGAGGTGATGGGCCTGCGCTCGCTCGCGGACGGCTATGTGCCTCCGATCCTCGACGTCTCGAAGCTCGATCGAAAGCTGCTCGTGACGAACGCGGAGTCCGTTGCGGGACTTCGTCTGCTCCTCGAGCGCGAGGGGATCTTCGGTGGCGTCTCGTCGGGTGCAGTCATCCATGCTGCTCTCCGTCTGGCCAACGAGCTCGACGAGGGCGTGGTCGTCTGCGTGCTCGCCGACGGAGGCTGGAAGTACCTCTCGGCGAGGTTCTGGGATACGGACGATGTGGAAGGAGCGATGGAGCGCTCGGTGTGGTGGTGATCCCGGCGGACGTGCGCGGCGAGCTCGAGGCACATGCCCGCGAGGAGGCGCCCAACGAAGCCTGCGGGCTCGTGGTCGTGAATGACGGAACCGCCGAGCGCTACGTCCGCGGTCGCAACGCCGCAGCCTCGCCGTACCGGTTCGAGCTCGACGTCGACCCCGAGACGTGGTTCCTCGAGGACGAGGGCTACGAGCTCGCCGTCTTCCACTCGCACGTCTCCTCGCCCCCGCGCCCCTCGCGCACCGACGTGGAGAACATCGGGCTCTGGGCGGGGCGGCCGTACCTGATCTACACCGTGCGTACCGATGAGCTCGCCGCGTGGACGATCGCAAACGGCTCGATCGAGCCGCTGCCCATCACCTGAACCAGCGCCTTCGGCGCGTCGCTACGTGTCGGTAGCCGACAGGCCTGACGCCTCGATCGCGCGCCGGGCGAGCGCGTCGTCCTCGGGTCCCGGGAGACCGCTCACGCCGATTGCACCGGTCCGACGCCCATCCTCGAACGCGGCAACGCCACCTTGGAAGAACGTGAAGAACGGGTCGAAGCTTGCGCGCTCAGCAGGGTCCTCGCGCGCCTTTGCAGCAAGCTCGGCCGTGGAGCGGGCGTCGCTCCGCGCAGCGGTATAGGCCTTCCGGTGCGCGTTGAGGCGCGTGTCGGGAGCCGCGCCGTCCATCGTGGCCGCAGCAACGAGCTCTCCGTGCTCGTCGGCGACGAAGACCGCCACGGGTGAGGGGGAGTTCTCCACCACGAAGCGGACCTGGGTGAGCGCCTGCTCGAATCTCATGCGCCTATCCTGACTACTCGTCGAACGACCTGCCGTCGAGACCGGACCGACGGGCATACAGTCTCGTCGTGGCCACGCGGGTGCGGATGGACGGTGGGATCGACAGCGGAATCGCAGCCGGAGTGCCCGAGGAGGCGCTGCGTCGCCGCGCGCGCACGGGGCTGGTCGCCGACCCGGCCCGGGCTCCGGCGCGAGCGCACTTCCGGGCGATGGGGATCGACCCGGCGCGGCTCGGCGGGCCGATCATCGGCGTCGCCTCCACGTGGACCCAGACGATGCCGTGCAACCTCAACCAGCGCGAGCTCGCCGACCGTGTCGGCGAGGGTGTGGCAGCAGCGGGCGGCGTCGCGCTCGGCTTCAACACGATCGCGGTCTCCGACAACCAGTCGCAAGGGACCCCGGGGATGCGCGCGTCGCTCGTCTCGCGCGAGGTGATCGCGGACTCGATCGAGCTGATGGTGCATGCCCACGACTTCGACGGCCTGGTGTGCCTGGTCGGCTGCGACAAGACGGTGCCGGCCGCGCTGATGGCGCTCGCCCGCGTCGACAAGCCGGCCGTCGTCCTCTACGGCGGGCCGATGCGCGCCGGTCGCTGGCGCGACCGCCAGGTCACGATCCAGGACGTCTGGGAGGCCGTCGCGGCGGAAGAGCGGGGACTGACGTCGCGAGCCGACCTGGACGAGCTGGAGCGGCACGCGTGTCCCGGCGCCGGAACGTGCGCGGGACACTTCACGGCGAACACGATGGCGGTTGCGCTCGAGTGCCTCGGGATCGCCCGTATCGGCGACGGTCTCATCCCGGCCGAGGAGCATGAGGCGAAGGCCGAAGCGGCCGCGCGAGCGGGAGCCCTGGCCGTGCAACTCGTCGAGGAGGACGTGACTACGCAGCGGTTCCTCGACCGCCGCGCGCTGCTCAACGCCATGGCCGGAATTGCGGGGAGCGGCGGCTCGACGAACGGGATCCTGCACCTGCTCGCGATCGCGCGCGAGGCGGGCGTCGCGCTCACGCTGGAGGAGCTCGCAGAGGTCGGTAGCAACACGCCCGTGATCGCCAGCCTGGCACCATCCGGCCGCTGGATGGCGGAGGATCTGCACCGCGCCGGCGGCACGGCGACGCTGATTCGGGAACTGGTTCGCGGCGGCCATATCGACGGCTCTGCCCCAACCGTGGACGGAACGACCCTGAAGGATGCGACGCGGGCAGCAGCGGCGCCCGACGGCGAGGTCCTCTTCCCGCTCGAGCGGCCGTTCAAGGCGGATGGGGCGCTGTATGCCCTCCGCGGCAACCTGGCGCCGGAAGGAAGCCTGCTGAAGCTCGCCGGAACGGCTCGCCGCGTGCAGCACGGGCCCGCGCGTGTGTTCGACAGCGAGGAGGCGTGCACCGACGCCGTACGGTCGGGGCTGGTGCACGAAGGAGACGTCCTCGTCGTGCGCTACGAGGGTCCGGCGGGAGGGCCTGGCATGCGCGAGATGCTCAGCGTGACGTCATCCGTCGTGGGCGCTGGGCTGGGCGAGTCGGTCGCGCTGGTCACGGACGGACGCTTCTCGGGCGCCACGCGAGGACTGATGGTAGGGCACGTCGCGCCCGAAGCTGCCCGCGGAGGCCCGCTCGCCGTGGTCCGGGACGGCGACCGCATCACGATCGACGTGGACGCCAGGAGCCTCACTGTCGAGCTCGACGAATCGGAGATCGCAGAACGCCTCGGCGCCTGGCAACCGCCGCCCTCTCCGTACACCGGCGGCGTCTTCGCGCGCTACCGCGCGCTCGTCGGGTCGGCCTCCGAAGGTGCCGTCCTCCGCCCGCACTCCACATGACGCGGCATGGACATCCCTGACCGTGCTGGCGCTCGTCACGCAGCCAGGAAGGTCGGGCACGACGCGAGTCGCCGAAGTACCGGATGTGCGTGCGCTCGCCGGCGAGGTGCCGGTTCGAGTGCTCGAGGTCGGTGTCTGCGGGACCGACCGGGAGATCTCCGAGGGACTGTTCGGCGTGCCGCCGGAGGACGACGCGTCTCTCGTGCTCGGCCACGAGTTGCTCGGCCTCGTCGAGCGTGACGGACACGGATTCGCGCGCGGCGACCTCGTCACGGCCATGGTCCGCCGATCGTGCGCCCGCTGCCGCGCCTGCGAGGAGGGGTCTCCCGACTCCTGTCTCACGGGCGACTACCGCGAGCGGGGAATCACCCGCCTGCACGGATTTGCACGCGAGATCGTGGCGGAGGACCCCACGCAGCTGATCGCGATCCCGCGCTCGCTCGGCCGCCTGGGCGTGCTGGCCGAGCCCGCGTCGATCTGCGCACGGGGCATACGCCATGCGCGAGCGATCGGCGGCCGACAGCCGTGGGAGCTCCAACGGGCCCTCGTGCTCGGGGCAGGGGCGATCGGAATGCTCTCGACCTACCTGCTCCGGCTGGCCGGCCTCGAGGTCTGGACCGCTTCCCGAGGTCCGAGCACCGACAGCCGCGCCGCGCTCGTCGCCGTCTCCGGCGCGCGCTATGTCTCCACGGCCGAGACTCCCCTTCCCACGCTCCGCGAAGAGGTTGGCGGCTTCGACCTCGTCGTCGAGGCGACCGGCGACGCCCAGGTCATGGCCGACTGCATCGGCCTGCTCCGCCGCAACGGCGTTGCGTGCCTGCTCGGGATCGACTCCCGGCCGCAGACCGTCGAGCTCGACGGACACATGATCGGTGTCGACGCGATCCTCGAGAACCGCGTCCTCTTCGGCAGCGTGAACGCCAACCGGCAAGACTGGCTCGCGGCCGTCGAGGCGCTTGCCAGCGCTCGCGAGCGGTGGCCGGACGCGCTCGAAGCGTTCGTCGGCCTGCGCGTCCCTCTCGACCGCTTCGGCGAGGCGTTCGACTACCGAGGCGTGAAAGCGACGCTCGTGCTGGCCGGGGACTCATCCGCCACCGGTTTCACGTAGCCCGGACGACGGTCTCTCGGGCGATCCGCGAATCGGTGAAGACGTCCAGCTCGTCGGTGCTCGTGGTCGAGAACTCCGAGACGACGGCTCCCTCGTCTCCCGCCTGGAACCAGTGGAGCGTGTTCGGCGGGAGCGTGTACTGATCACCCGGGCGAAGCTCGATCTCGTGCCAGACCGTGAACGCGTCGCCCTCGACCTCGGGCGGACGACAGGCCGGGTTCGGCGACGGCTCGCCCTCGGTATAGAGGTAGACCACACCGCGGCGGCAGCGGAAGGTCTCCTCTTTTCCAGGGGAGCCACCGGAGGGCGGGTGCCGATGCTCGGGACACGTCTGACGCGGGAAGAGCACGAGCTCCTTGGCGCAGACGCGCTCCGTGTTCACGTAGACGACGATCTCGAGCCCCAGCTCGTCCAGCCGCGAGAGGCCGAAGTCGACCACCTCGATCGCGTTGCGCTCGGCCGGCGTCAGGACGATGCCGGCTTCGGCGAGCACTCCCGCCGCTCGCTCCTTCGCCGCACCGAGCTCCTCGTGCGTGAGCACGTCAGGCCTCCACCGTCGCCAGCACATAGCCGGACTCGAGCATCGCCTGCGCACGGCCGAGAAACGCCTCGTCGGAGGGCACGTCCCAGCCGAGCGAGTCGGCGAGTCGATCGATCATGTTGAAGAGAGCGGCGACGTGAATCGCGTCCACGAGCGCCTCCTCGGTGACGCCGGTGGAGAGGACGGCTGACGCATCTGCGCGCGTCAGCTCACGCGGTCGCAGCGTGAGCTTCTCGAGGAATCCGAGCGTGGCGCGAAGGCGCTCGTCGACGGGCGCTGTGCGCCAGTCCAGCCTGACTGCTTCCCAGACCTCCTCACCGAGCGCATACGACGCGACCGCGCCGTGAGACCCCGTTCAGAACGGGCATTGGTTGAGCGAGGAGACGAAGGCGGCGAAGAGCTCACGCTCGCCGGCGGACCAGTCGGACGAGCCGCGCATCGCGAGGTCGAGCGCTTCGGAGAACGGGCGCCCGAAGAGCTCCGGCCGATAGTGAAGTGTCTTCAGCACGTCGGGTGGCTCCGCGCCGCGTTGCGTCCGGATCACCTCGAGCACCTGCGCTTCCGACGGCTCGTGGCCACTCTCGACGCACTCGAGCCTCATCGGAGAGTCCGCAAGCCCGCGTCCAGCCGCTCGAGACCCGCTGCGGCGGCAGCCGCCACCGTGTGCTCGAAGATCTCGTCCTCCGAGTGGCCGGCCTCCTTCAGCGCCTGGACGTCCTCGTCCGTGATCGCGTAGGCGTTGCGCCGAACCTTGTCGAGATATGCGCCGAAGTCGGGCGGAGCCTCACGGTTGGGCAGAGCAGCCTGCAACTGGGCGATCAGGGAGTCGTAGCGGGTCGCAGGGACGGCCACGCGCCCATACTGCACGATCGACAACCGCTCGAGAGCAACGAATCCTCGACATCCGGCGACCGTCGCTATGCCAGTGCCGCAGTAGCATGAGCGCGCGATGAGCGCGCCTGCCGCCGTCGGCGTCGACGGGCCGACACTGCGGATCCGGGGCACGGCGTACCCGGTCCTGCTGCCGACGCTGCGCGATCCTCGCCTTCACCTCGCGGCCGTGATCGTGTCGCTCCAGGTGCTCGGGCAGGTGGCGTTCGAGTTTCAGCTTTCGATCGCCCAGATTCTGGTGGCGCTGCTGACGTCGGCGATCCTCGAGGTCGGGATCGCCTTCCGTCGCCAGCGCGTGCTCATGTGGCCGGCGAGCGCGCTCCTCACGGGGAACGGTGTCGCCTTCGTCCTACGCGTCCCCGGCACCGAGCACGGTGACTGGTGGAGCATGAACGGAGCCTGGATCTTCGCGGCGACGTCCGCGGTCGCGCTCCTGTCGAAGTACCTGATCCGCGTCCGCGGTCGGCACATCTTCAACCCGTCCAACTTCGGCCTCGTGCTCTGCTTCCTGCTGCTCGGCGCCGAGAGCGCCGACCCGCTGGCGCTGTGGTGGGGGCCGCTGTCACCTGCGCTCGTCGTTCGCGCTCGCGCTGATCGTCGTCGGAGGCTTCCTGATCCTCCGGCGACTGCACCTCGTCGGGATCGCCGTCGGCTTCTGGCTCGCTTTCGCGGCCGGAATCGGCGTGCTCGCGGCCAGCGGGCACACGATGACGGCCGCCTGGCACGTCGGGCCGATCGAGGGTGCGGAGTTCTGGTGGCTGCTCGTCTCCTCGCCGGAGATCCTCGTGTTCCTCTTCTTCATGATCACCGACCCGAGGACGATCCCCGATAGTGCGGTCGGACGGCGCGCGTACGCGGTGGGGGTCGGCCTCCTCGCGACGGTGCTGATCGCTCCGCTGACGACCGAGTTCGGCACGAAGGTGGCGATCCTCGCAGCGCTCTTCGTCGTGTGTGCCGACGCGAGGCGCGATCGAGCTGGTCGGCTCGACGCGGCTCCCAGCTCTCGTCTGAGCCGGCGGCCGCGACGGCGCCGTCGTCGGGACCGTCGCGCTCGCGGGCGCGCTCGCCTATGCCGGCCTCGTCGTCGCCGCCGGCATCCCGGCGCGACCGGACTCGGGCGCGAATGCAGCATCCGCGGGCAGTCCAGGCGCTTCCCGAGATCACCGTGGTCGAATCGCAGGGCGTCGCGCGAATCGACGAGTGCGACCGCGCAGACGCATCGCGCGGGACGTCCTCGCCGATCTCCGCGCCGAGTCCGACGCGCTTGCGCCGCCGCGACCTCGATCTGGCCGCGACGGGCGCCAGCGGCGCCTGGCTCGCAGCGCTCTGGCACAGATCCGCGAGACGTCGGGAGCCGGTCGTCGTGGCCGACTACGACGTCGAGCGGATGGAGCTCAGCCTGCAGCCGCGGGGCGAATCAGGGCCCGCCGACCGTCGTCGCCCGGCTCGAAGGAACGCTCGTGCCCGTCGACCTACGGCCGGGCGCGAGAACGTCGCTAGCCGCAGCGAGCCCGAGGCTTTCCGCCGGACGGTGCGAGCTCGCGCTCGAGGACGGTCGCTACCTCATCGTCCGCTCGCAGGGCGGCCTGCCGCTTGCAAGCGAGCCCGCGCTCGCACCGCGCGCTGGGGGCACGCTCGGCGGCACGTCGCTCGAGAACGTCGCGCGGCAGTCGGCCTGGACTTCCGCCAGGGTGCGTTCCGCTTCGGCATCTCGAACGACACGACGGCCATGATGGGCGGAGGCCTCTGCTGGCTGGACTACGACGAAGACGGCTGGCTCGACCTCTTCGTCGTCAACTCGTACGCCGACGTCCGACTACGTCCCGTGGACGACGCAAGGGCGGCCTCCCACGGAGCGCGCTGTTCCGCAACGTCGGCGGCCGATTCGAGGACGTGAGCTGCCAGGCCAAGCGCCGATCTACCGCTGCGCGGCAACGGCTGCGTCGCCGCCGACTTCGACCTCGACGGCCACACCGACCTGTACGTGACGACGTCCGGCTACAACGTCGCGACGGACGGCTTCGACGCGCTGCTCTGGAACGACGGAGACGGAACGTTCACCGAAGGGGCGCGAGACGCCGGGATCGACGCGTTCGGGCTGGCACTCCGGCGCCGCCGTCGGCGACGTCAACGGCGACGGCCGCCCGGACCTGTTCGTCGCGGCCTACACCGACCTCAACACCCGTCTGCATCCGCCTCGGGCTTCCCGACGAACCACGCTGCCGTCCGCGACCTCCTCTACCTCAACGAGGGGCGCGGCGAGAGCGGGAAGGCGACGTTCCGCGAGGTGGCGCGAGCTCGCGGGAATCGAGAGGACGGTCGAGTCGGACACGGCCTCGGCGCCGTGTTCACGGACGTCGACCGGCGACGGACGCCTCGATCTGTACGTCGCGAACGACGCGGATCCGAACCAGCTCTACCGCAACGTTCCGTCGCAGGACAGCCTCGGCTTCCGCTTCGAGGAGGTCGCGCGAAGCAGCCGGCGTCGACGACCCGAACGCCGGCATGGGCATCGCCGCCGCAGACTTCAGCGGCGACGGACGCCCCGACCTGTTCGTCACGAACTCGCGCCAACAGCTGCACGCCGCCTACCGGAGTCGGCAGCTCGGCGAGCGGGCGTCCGTTCGTCGACGCGCGACCGGAGCTCGCGGCGCCGTATCGGAACCGAATCGACGGGCTGGGGGGCGTCGTGGGCCGACCTCAACCTCGACGGCGACCTCGATCTCGTCGTCGCCAACGGCGCGATCCCGGTCCTGAATCTCGCGAAGAACGCCCAGCGGATCTCAGTCCTCGAGAACGTCGGCCGGCCTGGCAAGAGCGCTCGATTCGCGCTCGCAGGCGCGTGGGCTCGCGCGAACGCCGCGCGTCAACGGGCGAGGCCTCGCGGCGGCCGACTACGACAACGACGGCGACCTCGACGTCGCAGTCAACTCGATCGGCGGCCGGCTGATCCTGCTCCGAGAACGACGCGCCGAACCGGCCACTGGCTCGAGGTTCGGCTTGCGCACGTTCGCGCCGGGCGCGGTCGTCACGGCGACGCTCGCCGACGGGCGCAGGCTCGTCCGCGAGGTGCATGCGGGCTCGAGCTACCTGTCGTCCGAGGATCCGCGCGTGCACTTCGGCCTCGGCGACGCGACGCGCGTTCGCGAGCTCGCGCGTTCGGCTTCCCGGACGGTCGCGAGATCGCGCCGCGCGAACGTCGCGGTCGACCGGATCGTCGATCGTCGGATGGCTAGCGGCCCGAGCGCTCCTGCAGTCGCCGGGCGACCGTGTCGAGCGTCACCGCGAGCGAGCAGGATGACGCCGGTCACGATGTAGATCGCGCCCGGTCGAGTAGCCGCCGATGTTCAGGCCGTTCGCGACCGTCGCGATGACGAGCGAGCCGAGGAGCGCGCCGCGCACCTCGCCGCGTCCGCCGAACAGGCTCACGCCGCCGATGACGGCGGCCGAGATCGAGTCGAGCAGCAGCGTGCCGCCTCCGACGTTGCAGGTTCACCGACTGGAGCCGCGCGGCGAGGACGATCCCGCCGACGCCGGCCATGATCCCCGAGATCGCGAAGACGAGGATCCGGACGCGCGCGACGTTGATGCCCGCGCGCCGCGCCGCCTCTGCGTTGCCGCCGACCGCGTAGACGTGGCGCCCGAACGTCGTGCGCTTGGCGAGGAACGTCAGCCCGACGAGGAAGACGAGCATGAGCACCGCGGCGAGCGGAAGCCCGAGCGGCTGCGTGCAGTTCACGGTGAGCGGCGTGCCCGCCGGGCACGCAGCCGGCCTCGTCGCGTGGTTGCAGATCGCGACGGTGCCGAAGCAGGCGACGGCGACGCCCGACGAGCTTCGCGATCGGCATCCACGGACTGAACGACCAGACCCGCCACGTCGCTGACCGATGGCGCCGCTAGACTCGACGAGCGCGATAGGCCCCGGTGATGACCGCGGCGATGAGCCAGCCGTCCGTTCGCGGAGAAGTAGTACGTCGCCGCATTGTTGATCCAGTCGGCCTCGATGATGATCACGCCGCGTAGCTCGAGGACCTTCAGGATCACTCCCTGCCAGATCAGCAGCCCGGCCAGCGTCACGACGAACGACGGCACGCCGACCTTCGCGACGATCGTTCCCTGCGCGGCGCCGATCACCGCCACGACGGCGAGTCGCGATCAGGATGCAGAGCCATCCCGGGTAGTTGCGCCCGTCCGGGAGCTGCATCTCGGCCGCGGTCACCGCGGCGATGCCGCTCAGGTAGCCGATCGAGAGGTCGATCTCGCGCGAGGAGCAGGACGAAGACGACGCCGTACGCGATCATCGTCACCCCAGCCATCTGGAGGATGACGTTCACGAAGTTCGCGGCCGTGAAGAAGTTCGTCGCGGTGAAGCTGAAGTACGCGACGATCAGCGACCTCGCCGATGACGACCGGGAGGACGCCGAGGTTCCCCGACTTGAGGTTGTCGAGCGCGCGCTGCCAGAGCCCCGCCTGCTGCTCGGCCTCGTCCCCCTCGGGCAGCCCGATGCCCGGGCGCGACGATCGTCGGCGTCGGTGCTCACGAGACGATCTCCGGCGCGGTCTCCGCGATGCCCGGCGACCTTGGTCGGAATCCCGGCCGTGATCGCCTGGACGACCTCCTGCTGCGTCGTCGTCGTCGCGCTCGTAGACACCGACGTTGCGGCCGAGGCGCAGGACGGTGATCCGTGTCGCGATCTCGAAGATGTCGTGGAGGTTGTGCGAGATGAGGACGACGGCGAGCCCCTGGTCGGCCAGCCGCCTGACGAGCTCGAGCACCTGCTCGGTCTGCGCGACGCCGAGCGCCGCGGTCGGCTCGTCGAGGATGACGAGGCTTCGAGTTCCACATGCACCGCGCGCGCGACGGCGACCGACTGCCGCTGCCCGCCCGAGAGGGTCGCGACCGTCTGGCGGATCGACTTGATCGTCGTGACCGCGAACGACCCTTGCAGCGTCTCCGCCGTGCGCTGCTCCATCGCCGGCTCCTTGAGCCGGAACAGGAAGTCCCGCATCTCGCGGCCGAGGTACATGTTCTGGACGACGTCGAGGTTGTCGCAGAGCGCGAGATCCTGGTACACGACCTCGATCCCGAGCTTCGCCGAGTCCTTCGGCCCGTGGATGTGCACCTCCTCGCCGTCGAAGAAGATCTCGCCGGAGTCGTAGCCGTGGATGCCGGCGATGCACTTGATGAGCGTCGACTTGCCGGCGCCGTTGTCGCCGACGAGCGCCATGACCTCGCCGGCGCGCACCTCGAAGTCGACGTCGGTCAGCGCCTGCACCGAGCCGAACGACTTCGAGAGGTCGCGGATCTCGAGGAGTGGTGTGTCGCTCACGAGTGGCGGGTCCGTACGGAGAGCGAGTGGAGGCGCGCAGGGCGCGCCTCCATCGCCTGTGCTATCCGACTACTTGCAGTACTTCTTGTACTCGCCCGGAGCACACCTCGCTCCGCTTGAGGAACCCGTCCCGGAACAGCCGCGTGTAGTTCGCCTTGGTGATCGAAGTACACCGGGATGACGAACGTCGGCTGCTTCTTCTTGCCGTTCGGCCGCGTCCCGTTCGACGGCGGCTTCTTGCCCTTGTACAGGGCGATCGCCGCGGCGGCAGCCGCATTCGCCTCGGCGGGCACGTACTTGTAGACGGTCATCGTCTGCCAGCCCGAGATGATGTTCTGCACGCCCTGGACGGTCGCATCCTGACCCGACAGCGGGATGGGCTTGAGGCCCTTCGCCTTCAGCGTCGCGACGACGGCACCGGCGATGCCGTCGTTCGCCGCGACGACGCCCTGGATGTTGTTGCTCGTCTGGACGAGCATCTGCTCGAAGATCGTCTGAGCGTTTGCCGAATCCCACAGCGGCACGAACTTCGCCGGGCCCTTCTTGACCTTCTTCGTCCTGAAGAGCGGGTTCAGGATGTCGTCGTTACCGCTCTTGAACCAGAACGCGTTCGCGTCGGTCGGGCCGCCCCAGAGCTGCGCGACCGTGCCGTTCGCGTTGTACGTCCCGTTCTTCTTCATGGCGCCGAGAACGCCGAGCGCCTGCTGGCGACCCACGTTGGGTTCCGTCGAACGAGATGTAGACGGAGCCGGTGCCGCCGACGATCTGACGGTCGTAGTCGATCGTCTTGCCGCCCACGGCCGTGAACTTCTTCTGGATCGCGATCGACGTGCCGCGGTCGAGTGATCGGTGATGATGCCGACCTTCGCACCCGGCCGCCGATGCACTGCTCGGCCTGCGCGAGCTGCTTCTGCGGCTGACCGAGCGCGTTCACGACCGTCGCCGGCACGCCTCGCCTTCTTGAAGGCGTCTGAGAACGCCGGGCCTGTCGAACTGCTCCCACCGGACCGATGTCGTCGTGTCCGGCAGAAGGACGCACACCAAGCCCGTCTGAGCCGTGCGCGCAGTTGCGCCGCTCGCGACGACCGCGACGGCGACGGCGGCCGCGGCAACTCCGACGAGGAGTGTCGATGACCTCCTGAGACCTGACTTCACTGCACCCTCCTTGACTTGAGGAATGCCTGCGGGGGGACTCTATTACGAATCGCGGCGTCGGTCAATCGACTGTTACGGCTCGAGCGTCCGGTACGACGACCGCCTCGCGGCGCCCGCTTTCGCTCGAGCGGACGATCGCGTCGCAGACCTCGGCCGCGCGGTAGCCGTCCTCGAACGTCGCGCCGTGCGGCGCGACGTCCGTGTCGCCGGCGATCGCCGCGAGGAAGTGGTGGAGCTCGTGGACGAACGTGTCGCCCCAGCCGATGATGTGGCCCGGCGGCCACCAGTGCTCCCAGAACGGATGATCCGCCTCGGAGACGAGGACCGTCTTGAAGCCACGAGCCCGGTCGCCGTCCGCGCGGAAGACCTGAAGCTCGTTGAGGCGTTCCATGTCGAATGCGAGCGATCCCTTGGTGCCGTTGATCTCCCACTGGAATGCATTTCGCCGACCGAGCGCGAGCCGGGTCGCCTCGAGCGTGCCGACGGCGCCGTTCTCGAACTCGACGGTCGCCTCGACCGCGTCGTCCACCTCCCGGCCAGGGACGAACGTGCGCAGGAAGCCTCCGACCACGTCGATCTCACCGACGAGGTAGCGAGCGAGGTCGACGACGTGGGCCGCGAGATCGCCAAGGGCGCCCGAGCCTGCGGCGCCGCGGTCGAAGCGCCAGATCTGCTCGCGTCGTGTCGCCCCAGTCCTGGAGGTACCGGCCGCGGAAGTGACGGAGCTCGCCGAGCTCGCCCGCGTCGATCAGCTCCCGCGCGAGGCGGACGGCCGGGACGAAGCGGTAGTTGAACGCGCACATGTGCTTCACGCCGGTCGCGGCGACACGACGCCAGATCTCGTAGCTCTCGTCCGCGTCGCGCCCGAGCGGCTTCTCGCACACGACGTGCTTGCCGGCCTCGGCGGCGAGGATCGTCGGCTCGGCGTGCAAGTCGTTCGGGCCGAGGTTGTCGAAGAGACCGATCGCCGGGGTCGGCCACCAGCTCCCGCCAGTCGCTCGTCCAGCGCTCGAAGCCGTAGCGTCTCGCGGCCTCGGAGACCGCCTCCTCGTTCCTGCCGGCGATCGCAACCAGTCGCGGCCTGAGCGGCGGCGGCCACGTGATGTAGTCGATCTTGCGGAAGGCGTTGGAGTGCGCCTTGCCCATGAACGCGTAGCCGAGCATGCCCACGCCGATCTCGCGTATGCCGTCCGAGCTCACGCGTCCTCCTGCACGTTCGGTTCGAGCTCGTGCGAGATACTAGGCCGCTCGACGACGACCGCCGAAGCGCACGACGTAGGAGGGCTCGACGATGAAGACCTCGCTCGGAATCTGGGCCCTCGGGTCGATGGTCACCCGCTTCGTGCCCGGCGGCTACCAGCCGCAGAGGGCGAACGAGACGACTGCCGAGCGCGTACGGCGTGCCGTCGACGGGCTCGGAGACCTGATCGACGGCTACGAGTTCCACTACCCGCAGGAGCTGAACGCCGAGAACCTCGACGAGGTGCGAGCTGCGCTCGGCGCGCACGACATCTACTGCCTGGCGACGGGCCTCCATCTCGATCCCCGTTTCGGCAAGGGCGGGCTCGTCTCACCCGACCCGGCCACGCGCGACGAAGCCGTGAAGCGCACGCTCGACGCGATCGACTTCTCCGGCGAGCTTGGCGCCCACTTCATCATCTGGCCCGGGATCGAGGGCTACAACTACCCGTTCCAGACGCCGTACGCCGAGTCGTGGGCGTGGCTCGTGGAGGGATCGGGCAGGCCGCGCAGCGGTGCAGAGACCACGGGATCTCGCTCTTCCTCGAGCACAAGAACTCCGAGCCGGCGATGAAGATCCTGATGCGGAACATCGGGATGACGCTGCACGTGATCCACTCACTCCGCGCCCAGGGCCTCGACAACGTCAAGGTCAACATGGACTGGCAGCACCTGATCATGAACGGGGAGAACCTCGGCGAGTACGCCGCGCTGCTGGCGGCGGAAGGCCTGCTCGGCCACCAGCACGCGAACTCGGGCTGGGGCACGTTCGACGACGACAACATGGTCGGCGCGACCGCGTTCATGGAGACGCTCGAGCTGGCCGTGGAGCTTCGCCGCGCCGGTTATGGCCAGAACGGCGAGAGGCTCGGCTTCGACCTGTACCCCTACACGGAGGACGCGGTCGCGGCCGTGAAGCGAAGCGTCCTGCACTGGCGGTTCATCGACTCGGTAGCCGCCAAGATCGACGACGCCGCCCTGCGTGAGGCGCAGATGCGCAAAGACGCGGTGCGGGCGTACGAGCTCGTCTACACCGCCCTCGGCGGCGCGTGAGCGCGACGCTCGTCGGCCTCGACGTCGGCACGACCGGCGTCAAGGCGGTGGCGATCACCCCGGAGGGTGAGGTCGCCTCCTCAGCGGAAGAGGGCTATTCGCTGATGACGCCCCACCCAGGCTGGTCGGAGCAGGATCCCGAGGACTGGCTGCGCGCGAGCGAGAGAGCGCTCGCCCGCCTTGGCGTAGACGCACGCCGAGTCGGCCTCTCCGGCCAGATGCACGGACTCGTCTGCCTCGACGAGCACGACCGCGTGCTCCGCCCGGCCATCCTCTGGAACGACCAGCGCACGGGGATCGAGTGCACCGAGATCGAGGAGCGTGTCGGTCTCGAGCGGCTGATCTCCCTCACCGGCAACCGCGCACTCCCTGGCTTCACAGCTCCTAAGCTGCTCTGGCTGCGCCGTCACGAGCCTGACGTGTATTCGCGCATCCGCAGGATCGTGCTTCCCAAGGACTACGTTCGCCTCCGCCTGACCGGGGAGTGGGCGATAGACGCCGCGGACGCGTCCGGAACTCTCCTCTTCGACGTCGAGCACCGGCGCTGGAGCGACGAGGTGCTCGCCGCGCTCGACATCCCGCCCGAGTGGCTCCCACCCGTGAGCGAGTCGACCGAGATCGCCGGCGCCGGCGACCAGCAGGCCGCCGCCCTCGGGGTCGGGGTCATCGAGCCGGGCACAGTGTCTGTCGTCCTCGGCACCTCGGGTGTCGTGCTCGCCGCGCTTCCGGCGTACTCTCACGATTCCCAGGCACGTCTCCATGCGTTCTGCCATGCCGTTCCCGAGACCTGGGAGGCGATGGGTGTGATGCTCAACGCCGCGGGCTCACTGCGCTGGCTCCGCGACGCGCTCGCACCGGGAACGTCCTTCGACGAGCTCACGGCCGAAGCGAGCCGCTGGGATCCTGGCGTCGAGGGCCTGACGTTTCTCCCCTACCTCCAGGGCGAGCGGACGCCACACGCGGACCCGGGCGCCCGGGGCTCGTTCACAGGTCTCTCTCTTCGCCACGACCGTGGCGCGCTCGTGCGTGCCGTGCTCGAGGGCGTCGCCTACGGGCTGCGGGACTCCCTCGAGCTCCTCCGAGAACTTGGCGTCGACCCAATGAACGGCACGCGTCTCGGGCGGCGGCGCGCGCAGCCGTCTCTGGCTGGAGATCGTCGCCTCCGTGCTCGACCTCCCGCTCGAGCTCACGATCGTCGAGGAAGGATCGGCCTACGGTGCAGCGCTGCTCGCCGGTGTGGCGGACGGAGTCTTCGGCGACGCCCGTGAGGCGGTCGCGGCCTGCGTGCGAGTCGGCGAGGCGGTCGAGCCGAACCCTGACTGGGCGCCGGCATACGAGGCGGGTTACTCTCGCTTTCGCGCGCTGTATCCCGCCATACGAGAAGTGGAGAGCCGATGACGCATCTGCAGGGGAAGGTCGCCTTCGTCACCGGCGCGAGCCGTGGCATCGGGATCCGCTGCACGAACGTCTGCCCCGGAGGCGTAGCGACGGACTTCGCGCTAGCGGACGGATACGGACGTTCGCCCGAAGTGTTGGCGGGGATGATGTCGGGCGACGACGTGGCGGCGGTCGTTCTCTTCTGCCTGACGCGCCCGCGCAGTCACCGCATTCTCGAGACGGCTCTGCGACCCATGACGGAGGCATCGTGGGGCTAGTTCGCTTCGGCATTCTGTCAACCGCGCATATCAACCGGCTCTTGATCCCAGGGGCTCACGCGTCCGACAAGGTCGAGCTGATCGCGGTCGCGAGCCGTGAGCAGAGCAAGGCGGATGCGTACGCGCGCGAGTGGGGCATCGAGCGAGCGTACGGCTCCTATGAGGCGCTGCTCGAGGACCCAGATGTCGACGCCGTCTACATCTCCCTGCCCAACACGTTGCACTGCCAGTGGTCGATCAGGGCAGTCGAGGCGGGCAAGCATGTTCTCTGCGAGAAGCCGATGAGCCGCCACGCGGGCGACGTCGAGCAGGCATTCGACGCAGCCGAGCGCAACGGGCGCCTGCTCACGGAGGCGTTCATGTACCGCCACAACCCTCAGACGAAGCGGCTCGTCGAGCTCGTCGCTGAGGGCGCTATCGGGGAGTTGCGAGTCGTCCGCTCCGCGTTCAGCTATTCGCTCTACGACGCGGAGAACATCCGTCTCCGCGCCGATGTAGAAGGCGGAAGCCTCATGGACGTCGGCTGCTACTGCGTCAGCGGATCGCGACTGCTCGCGGGCGAGCCGGAGAGTGTGTTCGGCCAGGCCTACATCGGTCCGACCGGGACCGACTGGGTCTTCGCCGGCGCGATGCGCTTTCCCGGAGACGTCTTCGCCCAGTTCGATTGCGGTACATGCCTTCCCGAGCGCGACGAGCTCGAGGCGATCGGCACCGAGGGATCACTCTTCCTCGACGACCCGTGGCATTGCCGGAATCCGGTGATCGAGCTGCGCCGCGACGGCGAGGTCGAGCGGATCGAGCTCGACCCCACCGACTCGTACCGACTGGAGCTCGAGAACCTGAGCGACGCGATCCACGGGGAGGCGCCGCTCCTACTCGGCCGCGAGGACGCGGTCGCCCAGGCGCGGGCCCTCGAGGCACTCCACCGCTCGGCGGAGAGCAGGATGCAGGTCCACCTCTAGCCGGAGACCTCGAAGCTCACCGTTCATCGTTCCCGCGTGCGGGTCGCACTGAAGTAGTACGTACCCGCCTCGAATGTGACGTCGAACGTCTCGACGTCCCGTCTCGCCGACCTCGGTCATCTCGTCGACGCCGGTGCCGGTGAGGTGGAAGTTGTGGATGTCGGACTGGTCGTCGACCTCGACCGTGTAGCTCCCTGCCGTGAGCGTTTCGACCGGCTGGCCGTCCGCGGTGGACAAGCTGATCTCGAACCCCGGGCCGACGCTGCCCATAAGAGTCGTTCCGGACGGTGCTCGTCGTCGTCTCGGTCGTCGTTTCCGTATCGGTCGGTGAGCCGCTGCCTCGTCGTCGCCTCCGCAGCCCGCGACGGCGAGTGCCGCGACGGCGAGCCCGACGACGAGAGCAGTGCGTGTGCGTCGCATAGAAATCCTCCTTGGTCGCTCGACTCGAAGATACGCGACCGGAGGTCGAGCGGTTCAATCTAGATTTCAAGAAATGGACGTGCTCGAGATCGCTCCCGGGCTCTGGCGCTGGACGGGGTATCACGAGGAGTGGAAGCAGAATGTGGGCTGCGTCTACTGCGAGACGCAGGACGGCGTCGTGCTCGTCGACCCCCTCGTCCCCCCTGAGGACGCTGAGCGCTTCTGGGAAGCCCTCGATCGCGACATCGAGAGGCTCGGCAAGCCGGTGCACGTGCTGGTGACGATCTTCTGGCACACGCGCAGCGCTGCAGCGATGGTCGATCGCTACGCGGCTCGCGTCTGGGCGCCGACGACGTCAAGAGCGGCCGTCGCACGGCGGGCGGGAGTCGTCACAGACCCGTTCAGGCCAGGAGATCCACTTCCCGGCGGCATCGAGGCCTTTCCTACGGCACGCAAGACGGAGGTCGTCTACTGGATCCCGGCGCATCGCTCGCTCGTACCCGGTGACGTGCTGCTGGGGGACGAGGCCGGAGGCGTGCGCATGTGCCCGGAGTCGTGGCTCCCCGGCAAGACCGACCACGCCGCGCTGGCGGAGTCGCTTCGACCGCTCGCCGCCCTCGAGATCGAGCGGGTCCTCGTGTCCCACGGCGAACCCGTGCTCCGCAACGGACGGGCCGCGCTCACCGCTGCGTTGAGCGGCGCATAGACTCGAAACCGTGCTCTGGCTCTGGATCGTCGTCGGCGTGGTCGTCCTCATCGGGCTCGTCTTCGCCCTGGGCTACAACCGCCTCGTCCGGCTGCGGAACGAGGTAGACACGGGCTGGGCGAACATCGATGTCCAGCTCCAACGCCGGGCAGACCTCATCCCGAATCTCGTCGAAGCCGTGCGCGGCTATGCGGCGCACGAGCGCGCGGTGTTCGACGAGGTCACGAGGGCAAGAGCCGCGCTCCAACACGCCGGCGGTCCGGGAGCCGCGGCCGAAGCCAACGAGGGCCTGACCGTGGCCCTGGGAAGGCTGTTCGCCGTCGCCGAGGCCTATCCCGACCTCAAGGCTTCCCAGAACTTCCTCCAGCTACAGGAGGACCTCACCGACACGGAAGACAAGATCAGCGCCGCGCGGCGCTACTACAACTCGACGGTGATGCACTTCAACACTGCGATCCAGAGCATTCCCTGGCTGCTCGTCGCAAGACCTCTCGGCTTCAAGGACAAGGAGTTCTTTTCCGCCAAGGGGGACCTGGCGCCTCCAGAGGTCTCGTTCGCCACGGCACCGTGACCCTTCAACAGCAGATTCGCTCGAACCGCTTTCGAAGCAGCATCGTCGTCGTCGGCTTCATCGTGCTCCTGCTCGTGATCGCCGGACTCATCGGGCTCGTGCTCGACGCCTCGCTCGGAGTCGTCGCTCTGGCGATCGCTGCGGTCTACGGGGTGTTCGCGCTCGTCCGCTCCCGGAGCATCATCGCCGGCATGACAAAGGCGCAGCCGCTGGACGAGCACGACCTCGAACCGGTGCGCCGCCTCGTCGAGAATGCCTCGATCGGGGCAGGGTTGCCCGTTACCCCGGAGCTGCGCATCGTCGACGACGCAGCCCCGAACGCGTTCGCCGCAGGGCTCCGTCCGGAGAAGAGCTATGTGGGCGTGACGACCGGGCTTCTCCGGACGATGCCGAAACGCGAGCTCGAAGCCGTCATCGCGCACGAGATCTCGCACATCCGCAACCGCGACACCTACCTGATGACGATGGCAACGGTATTTGCAGGCGTCATCGCGTTGATCGCGGACATCGGCTTTCGCTCGATCGCGTACGGCGGACGGTCTCGTAGGGCCGGCGGGCTGGTCGCGATTCTCGCGATCGTCGGCTTCATTCTCGCGCCGTACGCCGCGCTTCTGCTCCGGATGAGTCTTTCGCGACGCCGCGAGTTCCTCGCCGATGCGGGTGCGGCAGAGATTCTCAGCGACCCGGAAGCGATGGCGCTCGCACTTCGCCGGCTCGAGCTCGATTCGACGACGATCCGTTACGCGGACGCGTCCACGGCGCATCTCTGGGTCGAGAGCCCGACGGACCGCGTCGACTCCGAGCGCCGCGGAGTGCTTGCGCTCTCCGGTTTGTTCAACACCCATCCGGCGCTCGGCGACAGGATCGCCGCGCTCGAGGCAGCAGGCGGATTTCGGCTTCCAGAGGGGCTTCCGGCCGCTCAGCCGTTCGGTGTTGAGCTCGGGCTCCTGTAGCTCCTGCGGGCACACTGGAAGAAATGCGTAATTCGGGTTTAGCTTCTAGCGCCAATCGGGTCGATAATGGTCGTGCCGTGAAAGGACTTCGCATCGGGCGACGGCGGGCGCGCGAGAACGGGCTCCCCAGCTCACCACTCGAGCTCGCCCTGTTTCCCGCGCTCACAGACAGCGACCGCTGGCACGTCCCGGATCGCTTCAACTTCACGAAGGACGTCGTCGAGGCGCTCGCAGGCGATCCGAGGCGGAGGGCCCTGACGTTCCTCGGCCCCGACGGCGTCATCGAGCCCCGGACGTTCATGCAGCTCGCCGAAGGCGCTGCTCGCTGGGCTTCGACGCTGCGTGAGCACGGCGTCCGACCGGACGATCGCGTAATCGTTCTCGCGGGTAGCGGCCTCGACTGGCTCGAGGTCATCCTCGGGGTCATGAAGATCGGGGCGGTGACGGTCCCCTGCACCCCGACGATGTCGACCGCCGCACTCGAGGTTCGCGTCTCTTCGACTGAGGCCGCCCTCATCGTGGCCGAGCACTCGTGCAAGTCGACCATCGAGCAGATGTCGTTCAGCCCGGAGGTTCACTATCTCGACGAGGGCACTAGTCGGCGCGCGTCGGACGCGTCGGAAGACTCGCCGACGCACGACACGTCTTCGCGCGACCTAGCCTTCATTCTCTCGACCCCCGGCACAGCAGGCACCTCCAAAGGCGTGGCGCACACGCATGGTTCCGTGTTCGCGACGCGAGTCGCTGCGGAGCACTGGCTCGACGCAGGTCGCGGCGACGCGGTCTGGTGCACGGCGCCGACCGACTCGCCGCACGCCGTCTGGAGCGCGCTCGTCGGGCCCTGGTCGCGCGGTGCCGAGGTCGTGCTCCATCACGGTGAGTTCGATCCTCTCGAACGCCTCGACCTGCTCTATCGCCTCGGGCCGACCATCCTGTGCCAGTCGCCGAGCGAGTATCGAGCCCTCGCCGGGCTTCGCGAGCTCGAGCGGTTCCGGTCGCCCAGGCTCCGACGCCTCGTCTCGACGGGCGACTACCTCGACCCCGAGATCATCGCGACCTTCGAGGAGCGATGGGGCATGACGATCCACGACGGATACGGCCAGGCCGAGACGAACATCGTGGTCGCCAACGGCGCCGAAGCCGGCTTCAAGCCAGGTTCGCTGGGGCGTGCAGTGCCGGGTCATCACGTCGCCATCATCGATGGCGAGGGCAATGAGCTGCCCGTTGGCATCGAGGGAGACCTCGCAGTGCGCGGCCGCCCGCCGACCTTGTTCGCCGGCTACTGGGAGTCGCCCGACGAGACGAAGGCCGCGTTCCGTGGAGACTGGTACCTGACCGGCGACGTCGCCATGGCGGACGAGGACGGCTTCATCTGGTTCGTCGGCCGCGCCGAGGACGTCATCACCAGCCGCGGACGGAACTTCGGGCCGTATGAGGTGGAGCGCATCCTGCGAGGGCACGATGCAATTGCCGCAAGCGCCGTGATCGGCCTTCGCGATCTCCAGAGAGGCGGGCAATTCGTCCGGGCGTATGTCGTACCAAGGCCCGGATGCGAGGGATCGGAACAGCTCCAGGCCGAGCTTCGCCAGTTCGTCGGGCAAGCGCTGCCCGAGCAGCAGGTTCCTCGGGAGATCGTCTTCGTCGACGAACTGCCGACCGTGGGCGGGAAGGTGAACCGCCACGCGCTGCGCGAGCGACCGGTCGGCGGGCGTCCGCTGTGGGATCTGCCCCCGACGTCCGATCTCGAGCCAGACGCTCCGCCCATGACCACGGCTCCCGAACCGACGTCGGCTCCGCCCGCGGTTGCGGAGGCCGCACCCCTCGTCCAGCCGCAGCCGATCGTCGCCCCGGAGCCCGAACCCGTCGTGCCCGCGACGCCGGAGCCGGTGGCCGAAGCGGCGCCGACTCACGCTCCCGAATGGGAAGTGGTAGTCGAGCCCGCTCCGATTCGCGCACCGGAACCTGCGCCGGAGCGAGAGCCAGAGCACGTGGAGACCACTTCGACGCGCGAGCCTCAATGGGAGCCGATCGACGACGGCGCCCCCCTTCGCGCTCCCGAGCCGGATCCGGTGGTCACACCGGTGCCAGCCCCCACGCCGGAGCCCGTCGCCGAAGCCGCCCCAGCTCTCGAGCCGACGCCCGAGCCGGACCCGGTTCGTGTTTCCGAGCCCGAACCCGTCGCAGTGCCGGAACCCGAGCCGATCATCGTGCTCGAGCCGGAGCCCGTGGCGGAAGCGGCATTGCCCGAGCCAGAACCACCCGCTCTTGTACCCGAGCCCGTGGCGGAAGCCGTGCCCGTGGCGGAGCCGATCGTCGCGGTCGAGCCGGAGCCGACCCCGTCTGACCTACAGCCGCTATCCGAGCCCGCGCACAAGCCCGAGTTCAGCGTCGTGCCGGAACCCGAACCGCTTCCCGACTTCATCGTCCAGCCTGGATCGACGCCCGAGCGACCTCCCCCGCCCCCTGCTCCCGAACCCGAGCCGGAGCCTGATCTCGGCCCGCTTCCCGACTACATCGTCGACCCGACCAAGCCACCGGCTCCAACCCCAGCGCCGGAACGCAAGGCGGCTGCGCCGACACCGAACCCGTACTTCGAGGTCGCAGCCGAGCCTGCTTCTGACAAACCACCCGAGGCCACCGCAGGCCTGAACTTCCCGCCGGCGACGAGCTTCCCCACTCTCCGGGAGGACGAAGACGCCGACGCGGGGCGCAGGAATTACACTCCGAAGACTCCTCGCCGGAGGCCCGCGCCCGACGCAGGCAAGTCGAAGCGTGGCACGTCCGAAGCTGCCGAGCCCGGGGACGAAGCGGAGGAGGTCAGCTGGATGCAAGGCCTCTCGAACCGGCTCAGTGCCTACAGCTTGGCCGAGGAAGAGGCGGGCTCGGACGACGAGCCGGAAGAGGGCAAGCCCGAAGACGCCGAGACCGCCGGCTGACCCGAGCCGTTCGCCGCCGCGCCCTCGAAGCCGACAGCTCGATAGCCTGCACGCGTGACCGACCAGGCAGCGGTGAGCCTGCTGCGCTGGCTGCGCAGGCAGCTCCGCCAGCCGACTCCTCAACGTGAGCATCTCGAGGCCGCGGTCGCGAACGACGACCCGGGCGAGGCTCGACGACTCGTCGCACTGATCCCGTTCACGCCCGCACAGCGGCGACACGTCGATGACTTGATCTCCCGCTGGGAAGAGGGTCGTGTCGGCCGCTGAGAACGACTCGATCGTGCGCCACATGTTCGACGCGTTCGCTCGCAAGGAGGGATTCGCCCTGCGCGGGCTCTTCGCCGAGGATGCCGTGTGGAACGTTCCGGGCGACGGGATCATGGCCGGTGTCTATCGCGGACGAGACGAGATCTTTCGCTTCCTGGCGCGGCTGCCCAAGGAGACGGAGGGCACGTACGCATCGGAGCTCGTCGACGTGCTCTCGAGCGACGGACGAGCGGCCGCGCTCTATCGTGCGCGCGGGTCGCGGCACGGCCGGAGACTCGAGCTCGACCAGGTGCTGCTCTTCACCATCGACGGCGGCCTCGTTCGCGAGGTGCTCGCGCTCCCGAGCGACCCCGAGGCCTTCGAAGCCTTCTGGGCTTAGGCTGGCCGCGTGACGCGCTTTACGTCCGATTCGTGCGCCCGCGCGTGAGCGACGCAGCGCTTCGCGGACGGTGTGCGCTACCGGATCGAGATCCCGTCGGTCGAGGGGCCGCGCGTGCTCGAGGCGGTGCTCGAGGAAGCGGACAGCCGAGGAGTACCCGTGCGGCGCATCTCGCAGGGAAGCGGCGTGATGATGCTTACCGACGCCGAGGTCCGGGCGATGGCGCAACTCGGTGCTACTGCAGGCGTCGAGGTGTCGCTCTTCCTCGGCCCACGGGGCGCGTGGGACACGGGCGGACAGTCATTCGCCAACGCCGCGGCCGGAGGTGTCGCACGTGGGCACGCGGGCGTCGAAGCGTCCGTAGCGGAAGTACGCCGCGGGATCGCCCTCGGCATCCGCTCGTTCCTCGTCGCCGATCTCGGTGTGCTCGCGACTTTCGGTCGGATGAAAGCCGCAGGAGAGCTGCCTGAGACCCTCGTCCTGAAAACGTCGGTGCTCTTGCCGTGCGGGAATCCGGATTCGGCTCGAGCCCTCGAGGAGCTCGGCGCGACGACGATCAACGTCGCGACCGACCTCTCGGCCGCCGAGCTCGGAGAGCTTCGCGCCGCGTGCGCAGCACCTCTCGACGTCTACGTCGAGGTGCCCGACGACCAGGGTGGCTTCGTGCGCTTCTACGACGTGCCGGACATCATCCGCGCTGCTGCACCCGTCTACGTGAAGCTCGGTCTGCGCAACGCTCCCAACATCTACCCGTCCGGGCTCCACCTCGAGGACCTCGCCATCAAGCTCGGGCGCGAGCGAGTGCGCCGCGCGGAGCTCGTCCTGCGCCTGCTCGAGGAGCGCGCCCCCGAGCTCGTCGAGGGCCGCGGCGCCGACCGCCCTTCCGATCTGGGGATCCCCGAGCCGTGAGAGACCGGTTCGCCTCGATCTACACCGCGGCGCTTGCGGACATCCTGGACGCGCACGGTCACCGCGATCAGACGTTGCCGCCTTCGATCCGACCGCTCGCGCCCGGGATGCGGCTTGCGGGGCCTGCGTACACCGTGCAGGGGCGGCCGGCCGAGACCGCCGACTACGACGGCGCGCTGCGGAAGGTCTTGACGATGCTCGGCGAGGTCCCTGCCGGCCACGTCGCGGTGTACGCCTGCAGGCATGACGTCACCGCCCACCTCGGTGAGCTCTCCGTCACCTCGCTGAAGGCTCGCGACGTCGCCGGCTGCGTTCTCGACGGCGGCTGCCGAGACGTCCGCTTCATCCTCGACGAAGGCTTCCCCGTCTTCAGCCGCTTCGTGACGCCCGAGGACTCGACCTGGCGGTGGGAGCTCGAGGCGACACAGGTACCGGTGACGATCGGGCGCGTTCGGATCGAGCCGGGCGACTGGGTCGTGGGTGACGACGACGGAGTCGTGGTGGTGCCTCAGGCGATCGCCGCGATCGTGCTCACGGAAGCCGAGGAGAAGGCGGCGACCGAAAGCGAGATCCGCGCGGCCGTGCGAGGCGGCGTTCCTCCACTCGAGGCGTACGAGCGCTTCGGCACGTTCTGAGCTCCGGCTACTCGCCCTCGGTCGGCGGAGCGGGATTCCAGACGGGGCTCGAGTCGTTGTTCTCGCTGTCGGTGAGCCTTTCGACATCGCCTCCCCCGAGCTCGACGGTGAAGATCGCCCCACCTTCCTGGTATGCGATCTTCGACCCGTCCGGAGACCAGGACGGCTCGAAGTTGTCACCTGCTGTCGGAGCCACGCTCCGGAGCCCCTTTCCGTCGACGCCCACCGCATAGAGCTCGTACACCTCGCCCTCCGCGTTGCTCGAGAACACGATCCTGAGGCTGTCGGGTGACCACGCGGGTGTGAAGGCCCTCGCATCCTGAGCGGTCACTGCATGGCGACCGGATCCGTCGGGACGCATGATCCATACCTCCTGTACCGGTGTGCCTGGCGTCCGACGGACGTACGCGATCCACCCACCATCCGGCGACCAGGACGGATCCGACTCCTCCGCGTTTATGTCCGAAATTCGCCGTGTGCCCGAGCCGTCGGCGTTCATGACGTAGATGTCCCCGTCGCGAGCGAACGCGATGCTCTGCCCGCTCGCAGACCACGTGGGGTGCGAGTCGTTCTCCTTCGTCGAGGTGAGCGCACGGGTTCCGGTGCCGTCGGCGTTCATGACGTAGATGTCGAACGAGCCGGAGCTCCGGCTCGAGAAGGCGATCTTCGTCCCGTCCGGCGACCAGGCAGGCTCGACCTCGAGGAACAGAACCTGCGGCTCGGACGAGTCGGGCTCGGCGTTGTTCACCCGACGCTGGCCCTTGCCGTTGTCGTCCATCTCGTAAATCGCATAGACGCCGTCACGCGTGCTGACGAACGCCAGGTCGGGACGTGCCTCGTCCTCGCCACCACATGCCGTGAGCATGAGAGCGCTCATGACCGTGACGATCGACGAAGCAGGCAAGTACGCGAACAGATGCGTGGGCGCGGCGGAGCAAAGGAGACGAGAAGCCTAGTGCGCGAGCGGCTCGACGCCGAGGTACTGCCGTTGGAGGTTGGGATCCCCTGACAACTGCGCCGCCGTCGTCTCGGCGGCTATCCGACCGCCGATCATGACGAGCTGACGCTCGGCAAGGGCTGTGGCGACGCCCAGGTTCTGCTCGATCAGCAAGATGGCGAGACCCTCTTCCTCGAGGTGCCGGAACGTCTCGATGAGGCTCTCGATGACGGTGGGCGCGAGACCCTCCGACGGCTCGTCCATGACCAGGATCTTCGGGTTCGTGACAAGCGCCCGGCCGATCGCGAGCATCTGCTGCTCGCCACCCGAGAGCTGCGCGCCGCCGTTTCGCTTGCGCTCGCCGAGACGCGGAAAGAGGTCGTAGACGCGCTCGCGCGTCCACTCGCTGCCCCCGTTCGACGACGCTCCTCGCGACGCGATGCGCAGGTGCTGGTCGACGGTGAGCGACGGGAAGAGGCGACGGCCCTGCGGGACGTAGCCGATGCCCGCGACGGGCGATCTTGTGCGACTGACCGCCGACGAGCTCGTGCCCCTCGAAGCGGATCGAGCCGCTCGCGCGTGGCGGTGAGATGTCCCATGATCGCGTTGCAGAGCGTCGTCTTGCCCATCCCGTTTCGCCCCACGATCGCGATCGACTCGCGCCCCATCGAGAAGCTCACGTCCTCGAGCGCCTGCGCGCTGCCGTAGAACGCGTTCAACCCTTCGATCTCGAGGAGCGTCGTCGCCGGCCTCTGGCGGCGCGGACGTCGGCTTGCTCACTCATGGCGATAGCCGCGCCCGAGGTAGAGGTCGTGCACGGTCTCGTTGGCACGGATCTCCGCGGGTGTTCCCTCGACGATCACGCGGCCGTCGTGCATCATCGTCACCCGCTCGGCGACACGGAGTGCGATGTCCATGTCGTGCTCGATGAGGATCAGCGTGATGCTCGCGATCGAGCGCGAGCAGGAGATCCGTCAGGAGCTGCCGCTCGCCCCGCGAGAGCCCCGATGCCGGCTCGTCGAGCATGAGCGCCTTCGGCTCGGCCGCGAGCGCCATCGCGATCGCGACCTGCCTGTGCTCGCCGTGGGACAGCGAGCCGACGAGCTCGCCGAGCTTGTGGGAGATCGCGACCTTGCCCGCGGCCTCGCGCGCCCGCTCCCGGACGCCGCGGTCGCGTCCGCGGCAGCGAGCGACCGGACGCAGGCGTCCACCCTCGACGCCGACGATCGACAGGTAGATGCTGTCCTCGACGGTGAGCCCGTTGAACAGCCGCGACTGCTGGTAGGTGCGGGCGAGACCGAGCTTGGCTCGGTAGCGCGC